>NZ_CP025704.1:1270103-1905154 GCF_002872415.1 Bacteriovorax stolpii
CTAACACTCAAGTCATTTAAGAGCTAGAAGAGTATGTTTGAAGAGTTACGATTTATAAGATCCACACTCTGATGAATACGTAAAAGATGGTCCATTAATATGTTCCGATCGATTATTTTAGCTTGAAGAACTTGATACTAAAAATCAATAAGAAGCCATCCTTAAACGGGTGGCTTTTTTATTTTTATGACCAACTTAAATTGGTTTGATTTGGTGCTCATTGCGCATCGTTGTTTGATAACCTAATCTCTCGATATGAAAAAAACAATCATACTATTCATTTTGTCGGGGATCTTAGCGTCGTGTGTAGGTGATAGTGGAAGCACTGGCGGTGAGGCAACCATTTTATCTACTTATACAGAAAGACCTTTTCCAGCGGACAATCCATGGAATCAGGATATCTCAAAAGAGCCTGTCGATCCCAACTCAGATGTTTACATCAATTCGTTAGGAAGAACTGCGACTATGCACCCGGACTTCGGGACGTGGTGGGATGGAGCCCCTAATGGGCAACCATTTATTGTTGTTACTGGTAATCAGAAAAAGGTCCCTGTGACTTTTGAATATGCTAGAGAAAGTGATCCTGGACCATATCCGATCCCTGTGGATGCTCCTATTCAAGGTGGACCCAATGGTACTGGTGATAGACACGTGATTGTCGTCGATAAAGACAACAATCTTCTGTATGAGCTCTACCGTGCTTTCCCTGATGGCAACGGTGGATGGACTGCGGTATCGGGAGCAATCTTTGATTTATCGTCTAATAAAATGAGACCAGCGGGACACACTTCTGCTGATGCGGCAGGACTGCCGATTTATCCAGGACTGGTTCGTTATGATGAAGTGATGATTAAGGGAGAAATCAATCACGCGATTCGTTTTACGGCCAATAGAACCCGCCATGATTACGTGTATCCTGCAAGGCATGCGGCCGGCAGCTCCAATGACCCGACTCTGCCTCCAATGGGGATGCGTGTGAGGCTGAAAGCTAATTACGACATCTCTTCTTATCCAGAAAGTGTCCAAGTCATCCTGCGCGCTTTAAAAAAGTATGGGATGATTCTCGCTGACAATGGTGCAAGCTGGATGATCAGTGGTGAGCCTAGCGATAATTGGAACGATCAGGAACTGCATACTATTAAGCAGGTTCCGGGGAGTGCTTTTGAAGTCGTTAAAATGGGAACTTTGAACTAGTAAGAAATTAAACATGCAATTAAAGTTGACTGAGATAAATTATCTCTTCTAAACTTTAATTATATGCTTGATAATTATACTTTCCACATCAAGGCCTTAGTCAATTTAGGGATCTCAGTTGCGATCATCTTTGTGATTTTCTATTGCTGTCAGTTTATTCTTCGTTTGCTAACAAAAAAGCAGCTACCCTGGTTAAAACCTATACATTTTAAAAACAACGAAATTATTTCAGTCGATATGATGGCCATGACTTTGGCCAATACAGTTAGAGTCCTGCAATGGGTTTTAATTTTATCCGCGCTTTATATTTCTATTCCATACATCTTGCAGGAGTTGCCAACAACTCACGATTACGCAGTTACCTTGATGAGTTCTGTGCAAAAAAATCTGTGGCAGGTGGGAGATAGTCTTCTTAATTTTATACCAAACGTATTTTTCATCGCTTTTGTCATTTTTATCACGAGGGGAATTGTAAAATTTCTTAAGTTCATTTTTTCAAAAATCGAAAGAGGAGAACTGGTTATTGATGGCTTCTATGCAGAATGGGGAAATACAACTTTTCAACTCCTGCGTTTTCTTATCTGTATGTTTGCTTTGGTTATTATTTATCCTTATTTGCCAGGGGCCGGGACTAAGGCGCTCGAAGGGGTCTCTGTTTTTGTCGGTCTAATGATTTCCCTGGGATCATCGTCTGCCATTGCCAATATCATTGCAGGTGTAATGATTAGCTACATGCGTGCCTTTAGAATTGGTGACTATGTAAAGATTGGTGATTCGATGGGGAGAGTTGTAGAAAAAGGTTTGATTGTCACTAAGGTGATGACCTATAAAAATGAAGAGATCACTATCCCCAATACTCAAATTTTAAGTTCTCAGGTAACAAACTATACAACTCAAGCGCAGTCAAAAGATCTGATTCTTTATACGACGATAACTATTGGTTATGATACTCCATGGCCGAAAGTTCATCAGATGATGATTGAAGCTGCGGAAAGATCTCCGCTTATTTCTAAGGACAGAAGGCCATTTGTTCTTCAAACGGCCCTAAACGATTACCATATATCTTATCAGCTCAATGCCTTTACCGGACATGAGGATAAGATTCCCGGCGCTTATTCTGAACTTCACCAAAACCTTCAGCAGGTCTTTTCAGAGAATAAAGTCGAGATCATGTCTCCAGGCTTTACAGTGCTTAGAAACCAGCCTAAAGACACAACACCTGTGCTTTAGCGTCGGTTCTTACAAAGAGCATCTCTGCCTCAATTTGCTGCACTTAAATTATTCTTCATAAACTGATATGAATCATGGTTCTTAGGTGTAAAAGCTCTATTATGGGCTTACATAGAAACATTTTGGAGAAATTTATGGAAGACAAATTGACGAGAAGGTCCTTCTTTCAAATGGCAGTCGCTGCAGCGACAATCGTACCATTTGCATTGAAGGCAACTAAGTCGCTGGCCGCTGATAGCTGTCCCAAGGGTCCACCTGCGGGCAAGTCAGTCGCTTCTTCGACAGAGGGAATGGGGAAAGGTTTAGAGTACGTTGTAGACGCTAAAACTTCAAAAAACGCCAAGTATAAAGCGGGGATGGATTGTGGGAACTGTAAGTTCTTCAATGCCGCTAAAGCTGAAGGAGGATATGCTCCTTGTACAATGATGGGAATGAAATACGTTTCTACTTGTGGATGGTGTAAATCTTATGCAAAAAAAGCATAACGAACTCTTACAAAAATACAATCGCCCCGGTCCCAGATACACTAGTTATCCGCCGGTACCATTCTGGAAAGGGGCGCCCGATGAAGCGATGTGGATTGGTCATTTAAAAACCATCTACAGCGATAAAGAGGGGATAGACCTTTATGTGCACGTCCCCTTTTGTGAAAAACTTTGTTACTACTGCGGTTGCAACCGTATCATTACCAAGAATCACAACAACGAAGAAAAGTATGTGGATCTCATTCTCAAAGAATGGGACATGTATAAAACACGACTGGGCTTTACTCCAGTGATCAACTCTCTGCACTTTGGTGGAGGAACGCCGACCTTTTTATCGGCAGAAAATTTAGAAAGACTTATCCAGGGACTGACTGAAAAAAGAAGTCCTTCTTTTATAGGATCAATTGAGATCGACCCAAGAACAACTAAATTAGAGCATCTGGACTGCTTTAAGAAAAATGGCATTGGCCGTGTTTCATTAGGTATTCAGGATTTCGACAGCAACGTACAAGCGGCCATTAACCGCAAACAGTCTTTTGAGCTGGTTGAAAACCTGGTTAATGAATTAAGAGCGCGCGGGATTGATTCGATCAATTTCGACGTTATCTATGGTCTGCCAAGACAAACAGTAGAGACCATCACTGGCACATTTGAGCTTATCAGAAAATTGAAACCAGATCTGATTGCTTATTATAGTTATGCTCATTTGCCGGAAAAATTGAAGAATCAACGTTTAATTAAAACTGAAGAGCTTCCAGATGCCCAAATGAAGCAGGCCTTGTATGAAAAAGGTAAAGAACTTCTGGCCTTTGATGGTTACGAAGATGTAGGGATGGATCACTTTGCTCTTCCTAACAACTTCCTTTACCAGGCAAAAATAGAAAACAGGCTCCATCGAAATTTCATGGGCTATGTTGATAAAAAATCTAAAATCCTTTTAGGACTTGGGCCTTCATCAATTTCAGATTCATCGCTTAGTTTCATGCAGAATGAAAAAGGCTTTAATGAGTATGAAATGAAAATTCAGGCAGGAAAACTTGCGATGATGAACGGACACGTGCATGAAAATGCAGACCTTTGTGCCCAGGAAATCATCTTAACTTTAATGTGCAAAGATGAAGGCGAGATTAAAGAAAGCACTCCGCACTTACAGGAGATCTTAAAAGAGCTGGAAGAGTTCCAGCGCGATGGTCTTCTCATTATTAAAGACAATAAAATCCAGGTTCTCCCTGAAGGCAAGAAGTTCATCCGCAATGTGGCCATGACTTTCGATTTCTATTTCAGAGAGAAAATGCCAAAAGACAAATTCAGTCAGACCATCTAATTACTTAGATGGTCTTAGAACTAAAATATCACATGGTGAGTACTTGCAAAGGAAGTCAGTAAATGAGCTGGAGAAAAAACCGGCAATCCCGTGTCTTCCTCTTGTTGCAGTCACAACTAAATCAGCATTTACTTTTTCTAAATAGTCTTTCACCTTTGCCTCTGGGCTATGGTCAAAGAAACATTTAAAAGTGGCCTGAGCTTCAGGAACTCCAAGAGTTTTTGCCAGGTTTTTCTGAATGGCCACAGCACTTGATTCAATTTCAGCATACTGTGATTCAACGGGGTAAACGTAAGCACTTAGTTCAGAATTGTAGACTTGAATTTCGATAACAGTCACAAAGTGAACTTTAGCGTCTGTGAGGTCCAGGTCGCGCTTTAGTTTTGCCAGTGTTTTGATACTATCTTCTTCGAGTGAGGCGCAAAGAACGTAATTTTTCATAGGATCCTCCTGTATTCTTTTATTCTGGTATAGATAAAAGAGAATGACATTTGTTTTATTGTTCATCTTTTGTTTTCTTTTTCATGTGATCAAGATCATCTTTTGAGAAGCTTTTTGTCAGGTTTGTCTCTGTTGATCAGTTGTAGAATAAAAACAACTAGAAGGAGGAACATATGACTAAAAAAATCCCACAGATTCAGCGCTACATGACAACAACTCCCGTTACAATTGGAAGCCAGGAGTCTTTACAGTCAGCTAAAAGTATTATGAGTGAACTTAACATCAGACATCTTCCAGTTGTGAATGAAGGAAGTATTTTAGGCGTGATTTCGGCCCGCGATATCGACTTTATCCAAGGGATCAGAGGGACAGACCTTGCGACTCAAAAAGTAAAAGATGCCATGACTGTTGAGCCTTATATTGTTTCAGCAGAAACTGAACTGGCCGAAGTGTGTGATGTGATGGCCTCGCAAAAAATAGGAAGTGTCCTGGTTCAAGATAATAAAAAACTTGTCGGGATTTTTACCTGGGTGGATGCGCTTAATGCCATGGCGGAACTAATGCAAACTCGTCTTAAATAATCATTCTTAATGGCACATCATTTGACTGGCGGCCTTTCCCTGTTGATCGGCCGCAGTCGCTTCATTAAATTTCACTACGCGAACACTCACTGTCATAATACCAATCAAAATTAAAGTCACCGCATAGGTCTTGGGAAGTTTACTTTTAAAAGGACTCAGGATTTTTTGGAAAAGCCCAGGTGCCACGACCATTGCCGGAAGGGTTCCAAGCCAAAAGAAGATCATTGAGACAAGAGAAAAAAGTGGGTGGCCAAGGGCCATTGTACCAAGAGCGATTCCGTAGAGCAGACCGCAGGGAAGGAAAATAGAAATGGCCCCAGTGAAAAAGGCCTTTGAGAATCCATTATTTTTAAAAACTAATTTCTTCCAAAGAATACCGTAAAAAGTCCCCATAAATTTCGGCATGGGAAGTTCGGCCTTTTTCCCTCGGAAAGACTGGATTCCCCAGAAAAGAAAAAGCCCTCCCAGGAATACTCCCGGGAGAAGCGATAATAGCGGTGAATTGTTTTCGAACTTTACAAAACTTCCAAGAAAGCCTGCTAAGAGACCAATGGCCATATAACCCAGAAGCCTGCCTGTTTGATAGCGATAGATATCTTTTTCTTTGTCACAACTTGCAGTGACAAGTCCTCCGCACATTCCTACGCAATGAAGGCTTCCGCCAAGACCTGCGAGAAATGAAACCCAAGGAAAAAAATGTTGGATATCAATGGACAGGGCCGACAAGCACAACCTCCTTAGTCGCAATCACGTTTCCTGAACTTTTATCAACAATATCGATATTTATTTTCTTAGTCCCATTTTCCAGTAGAGTCGGAGAGAACTTGAAGAAGACAATGACTTTCTTTTCAAAGCTCACCAGATCAATAGGGGAGATGGGGGTAATAATCTTAATTTTATCCTGCAAGGCCGGATCGTGCACCTTTAAAAGCACTTTATAATCAGCTCCACCCTGGTGGTTAAATTTTACAGTGAAGCGGTTAGTGACGGTCTGGTCAATATAAGTGAACGTCTCGCTGCCTCGAAGAAATAAAATTTGCAGGTCAGTGCTCTTGTTAATGAAAAGAATAAAGATTCCTACAAAAAGAAGAGAGATGGCCGCATAGATCATAGACCTTGGAGTGATGGTTTTTCTTGGCACTCCACTGAGTTCATTTTCAGAGCCATAACGAATCAGACCGGTAGGTCTCTTCATCTTGATCATAATTTCATCGCAGGCATCAATACAGTTTGTACAGGCAATACACTCCAGCTGAGTTCCACGTCTGATATCAATACCAGTCGGGCAAACTTTTACACAGTTGTAGCAGTTGATACAGTCACCTTCGTTTTCACGAAGAACGCCGGGAGTTCCTCTTCTTGGCTCACCACGCTTTTTATCATAGGCAATAACCAGGGAGTTTTCATCCATGATTACTGATTGCATTCTTCCGTAAGGGCAAGCGATGATACAGAATTGTTCTCTGAACCATCCAAAGTCTAAAAGGAAAATTGTTGTAATAATCATTGTCGCAGAAAAGATCCCGAAATGCTCAAGCGGGGAGCCCATTGTCATGTGAAACAACTCGCGCGGGCCAATAAAGTAGCCGATGAATGTATGGGCAATGTGAAGAGAGATAAGAGCAAAGATAATCCATTTCAGAGCTTTTTTAAAAAACTTCTCTGCCGACATCGGTGCTTCATCCAGTGCTCTTCTTTCTCTGGCCGAGCCTTCTATGAAGGATTCAACTTTTAAAAATAAGCTGGAAATGAATACCGTCTGCGGGCATCCCCAGCCGCACCAGACGCGACCGAATAAGCTGGTCATAAAGGCGATAAAAAAGATGGAAGAAATGATGATAAGAAAAAACAAAATGGGGTCAACTCCGAAAAAAGTTGACCCCATAAATGTAAATTCACGGTTAATAATGTCTATCAAGAGCGCAGGCTTCTTGTTGATGTATATCCAGGGCAAGACGAGATAGAGTCCAATTAAAATCCAATAGACAATATCTCTTCTGTCCTTCCAGATTCCTTTAACGTCCTCCGGGTGTAGGTACACCCGGTTTCCGTGTTCATCAACAGTGCCTAAGCGCTCGCTGTCCAGTTCAAAGCGGTTCTTGCTCATTCGACCTTGTTTCCTTGTGGTGCTTTACCACCAGCTTGATGAGTCAGGTGCAGGGTCTGAACGTAAGCGACAACCTGATAGATTTCGTCGCGGCTTAAAACCTCTGACCAGTTAGGCATACCGTTTTCGACAACTCCATTGAATACCACTGGGTATATTGTCTCAGGTGTTCCTTTGGCCCATAACCAATACTCATCAGTTAAGTTCGGACCGATGTCTCCTTTACCTTTTTCAAGGTGGCAGGCCACACAGTTGTTAGTGAAGACTTCTTCACCTTTTTTAATTCCATCCGGAGTGTTGAATTTGGCAAAAACTTCCGGGTTAAAAGCAGATTCCTGCTTCTTAAATTCTGCTTGGGCCGCAGCGATGACAGCGTAGTCCTTTTTAAATTCATCGCGCAGAGTAGGCCCGCCCATTAATTGATAATAGGTAAAGTAACAGATAGCAAATATGATACCACCATAGAAAGTGGCGGACCACCAAGATGGAAGGGGGTGGTTTAATTCCTGAATTCCATCATAGTTGTGGTCTAAGAGAAGATGTTTTTCATTTTCTTCGACGTGAAGTTTTGTTTCTTGTTTCATATTAGTGTCCTCTTCTCATTTCAGTCACCCCGTCTTCCAGAGGGATCATTGAAGCCTGGTCATACATTCCTTTATTGTCTTTTTTATAAGTCCAGTATGTGTAGGCTGAAAAACAAACCACGAAGATAATAAGTCCAGTGATTGGCAGCCATGGCATATCAAAAGTGCTTAGAGCTTCCTGTTTCATTGTTGAACCTCCGATTTACCGTAATCCACACCAATACGTTGTAGGTAAGCAATCAGTGGGATGATTTCTTTATCCAGAACTTTTTCAGGTACACCTGCTTCAACTAAGTTGTCGCGGATTGACTGGGCCTGAGCTTGGGCATTGGCCACAGAAGCATCGATTTCTGCCTGAGAGTATGGAACCCCTAGAGTCTGCATAACTTGCATTTTCTTTGGAAGTGATCCGTAATCAGTTTTCTGGTCAAATAGCCAAGTGTAACGAGGCATGATTGATCCGGCAGTTACTTCGCGAGGGTCCCACATGTGACGGTAGTGCCACATATTTGGGTATTTTCCACCAACGCGCGCAAGATCCGGTCCAGTTCTCTTAGAACCCCATTGGAATGGGTGATCGTAGACGAATTCAGCGGCTTCAGAAGCTTTACCATAACGAAGAACTTCGTGGGCCATCGGACGAACAGTTTGCGAGTGACATAGGTAACAGCCTTCACGGATATAAATATCGCGTCCAAGAAGTTCAAGCGGAGTGTATGGTTTAACTACATCAAGTTTTGTGATGTATTGTTTAGATAAAACCGCAGGAACAATTTCAATCGCTGTACCAACAAGGATGGCAACCAGAGAAAGAACAGCGAAAATCATCGGCCATCCTTCCAGTTTTCTGTGAGGAGCAGCTCCTTGTTCGATAGAAGAGTCATCAAGAGCGTAAGCTTCGTAAACTTCTTCTTTGCCAACTGATCCAGATTTCGCTGTTTTGTATAAGTTATAGATCATGATAACAAATGAAACGAGTACGAATGTTCCACCAATTGCTCTTACCCAATACATTGGAACAATTTTTACAACTGATTCAATAAAGTTTGGATAAACGAGTTTTCCAGAAGCATCGATAGCTCTCCACATTAGTGACTGACTGATACCGGCAATCCACATTGATACGATGTAGAGAATAATACCGATTGTGGCCGTCCAAAATTGGATAGTTGCTAAGCGTTTTGAGTAAATTTCAGCATTCCATAATCTTGGGACAAGAAAGTATAGAACACCAGCAGTTAATAGGTAATTCCATCCAATCGTTCCGGCGTGAACGTGTCCAGGAATCCAGTCAGTGAAGTGGGCAATAGAGTTTACAGATTTAATTGAAAGTAGTGGTCCTTCAAAAGTCGACATACCGTAGAAAGTTAGGGCAAGCGCCATGAATTTTAGAACCGGGTCTGTACGAACTTTGTCCCAAACTCCTCTAAGAGTTAAAAGACCGTTGATCATACCACCCCAGCTTGGTGCCCAAAGTGCAACCGAGAAAACCATCCCCAGTGTTTGTGCCCATTCCGGAAGTGTTGTGTAGAGAAGGTGGTGAGGTCCAGCCCAGATGTAGATGAAAACCAGAGACCAGAAGTGGATAATAGACAGTCGGTAAGAGTAAACCGGACGGTTGGCCGCTTTAGGGACATAGTAATACATTAGACCTAAAAACGGAGTTGTTAAGAAGAAGGCAACCGCATTGTGCCCGTACCACCACTGTACCAGAGCATCCTGAACACCGGCATACAGCGAATAAGATTTACCAATCGAAACTGGAATCTCAAGCGAGTTGATGATGTGAAGAACAGCAACAGTGATAATTGTTGCGATATAAAACCAGATCGCTACATAAATGTGGCGCTCTCTTCTTCTGATGATTGTTCCAAAAAAGTTAACCGCAAAGACAACCCAGATAACTGTGATGGCGATATCAATCGGCCACTCAAGTTCGGCGTATTCTTTACCGGTTGTAATCCCGAATGGAAGAGTTAGTGCAGCTGCAACAATAATGAGCTGCCATCCCCAAAAGTGGATTTTAGAGAGTGTGTCGTTAAAAAGCCTCGCCTTTAACAATCTTTGGTGAGAGTAGTAGATCCCGGCAAAGATGGCGTTACCACAAAACGCAAAAATGGCAGCGTTAGTGTGGAGTGGACGAAGACGTCCGAAAGTGGTCCATTGAAGACCAAGGTTAACATGCCAGTCAGCAAGCTGAAAGGCGATCGTTACACCAAGAAGCAGAGCTACTGCCCCCCAGATAACTGTCGCGATGACAAATAGACGTACTATCTGGTCATCGTAGGAAAAGTACTCGAGCTTCCCAGTTCGAGTGGATACGTGCGCGTTCATAGTTCTCCCTTGTGGGTGTTGTTATTAGACATGTTATTAGACACTTTATTATGTTCATCTAAAAGCATTCTGTGTCCCGGTGTTTCCAGGTCATCGTATTGGCCTTTGATCGTCATCCAAATAAATGAACCGACAAAGAAAGCACCAAGTAAAAGAGCGAGAGGAATTAAAAAGGTGATTATTTCCATAACTTCCTTAAAGTTTTAGTTCCAGTTAAAGTTGAGATCAGTACAGTCAGTGAACTAAGTGGCATAATAATCGCTGCTGCCAGCGGTGAAATATGTCCGGTATAGGCCAGGAAGACTGAGACACTATTATAAGAAATAGAAAGCACCAGGTTTCTGTAGATGACTTTCATCGTTTCTTTTGAGATCACCATAAGTTCAGCAACAGAAGAAAGCCCCGGATAATTCATATAGACATCAGCGGCGCGAAGAGAGATGTCCATTGCTCCAAAAACCGCGATCCCTGTTCCGGCACTGGCCAGAGCTATCGCATCGTTGGCACCATCTCCCACCATGATTGAGTTAGGAGTAGACTTAATGACCTGACTTTTTTTCTCAGGAGAAAGCTCCGCCTGATACTCATCATTAGTCAAACCAAGTTTTAAAGCGATCTCTTTTACGTGCTCTGTTTTATCTCCGGAAAGAATTTGTAGTTTTAATCCTTCATTTCTTAGAGCATTTAAGGAAGCCTGAGCATCCGGTCTTAGGGCATCCTGAATCTTAAATTCCGCCACTAAAATATGGTCTTCATAAATTCCATAATTTTTAATTTCGTAAAAGTGTCCATTGATATGTCCGCTTACTCCCACGCCTGGCATTTCTTTTAAATCAGAAACATCATAGTCGCGAGGAAGAGAAGATTTAACGAACTCTTTTAAACATATTGCCACTGGGTGGAGCGAGGTTCTCTCCAGGTTGTGAATAATATCAAACACCGAAAGTGCTGTTTGGTTGATAATATTCATCTGCATAACCTGAAGTTGGTTTTGAGTGATTGTTCCGGTTTTATCTATAAAGATTTTTTGGGCGCGTGAAAGTTTTTCAATCACGGCGTCGTCTTTTATGATGATTCCCTTTTGGGCCGCCTTGGAAAGAGTGCGGATAAAAGTTAAGGGAGTTGCAATCGCTAAGGCACACGGGCAAGTGACAATCAAAAGAGTGAGAGCAAGTTCCAGTGCTTCTTTCTGACTACCATGGCGTGCTGTCACGAAGTAGAGGATAACTGAAAGAGTCAGAACCGCACCAGCAAAGTACTTGGAAATCTGATTTGTGATATCGATGATCTGGGCCTTTTGCCCCCAACCAGTTTCTACATTCTTTAAGATTTTTCCAAGACGACTTTCGTGATTGGCCTTCTCAACCTCAATGATAAGCTCACCGCTCACATTCATAGTGCCAGAGAATACCTGGTCTTGAGCTTTGATTTTTTGCAGACCTGATTCACCAGTTAGAAGAGAGTTATTCAGGTAAGATTCGCCAGAGATGACTTTGCCATCGGCCGGGATAACCTGGTTTGGAAGAATTTTTAAGAGATCGTTTGGCCTAATGAATTTAGGGTGGATTTCTACCACGTCGCTATGATTATGTTCATTCACCTTTAAAACACTTTCTCCCTGATAGAAGAAATGCAGGTCACTTGTGCTTAGACCTTTTTCCTGAATCAATTTCAGGAAGTAACGTGAAAGAAGAAGGAGGAAAACCAGGGCAGTCAGTGAATCGAAATAGTTTTCCGGCACGTGGTTGATCAGGTTATAAATTCCCATGATCCCACCCATAATAAGCGAAAGTGAAATAGGTACATCGATTGAAAGAGTTTTGTTTTTAAGAGCGATGTACGAATTTTTATAAAATGGAAACGCACAGTAAGTTAAAACCGGAATGGCAAAGAGTACGGTCAGTGCATTGAAGACTTGTTCGTATTCAGGTCCAGCGCCCGCATAAAGAGACACAGCATAAAGCATAATGTTCCCGGCAGCGGCAGCAGCAATACCGATTTTTAAAATCATTGAGCGTTCTTCTTTGATTTTTAAATCAGCTGTTGATTGGTTGATTTTTAGTGGGTGAGGGCGGTAACCGATTCCATCAAGTTCTTTGGCCACCAGAGAAAAGTCCCCAGTGCTGTCGATTGAAATCGTAGCCACAGAGCGACCCATGTTAAGCTTAGCTGAAAGAACACCCGGAACAAACGCCGGAAGCTTTTCAATTATCCAAAGACAGGCCAGGCAATGGATTCCTTCAAGGTAGAACTCCATTGTCAGTTCGTTGTTTAAATTTCTATAAGCGTACTCATTTAAGAACTCAGTGTCATTGAGGTAGGAGTAGTGATTATTCTTTAATTCAACTGGGGCGCGTTTTTTTAAGAGAGCGACATTCTTTTTAATGTCGTAGTACTCTGAGAGGCCTTTGAAATTGATGATGTTGTAAACTGTTAAACAACCCTGGCAACAAAATGGACCGGCATCGTGGTCGTGACCTTTGTGATAGTAAGCAGTAAGAACTTCCTGATCGCAGTGAATGCAAGCGCTCATCATTATGTCTCAACAATTTGTTTTAATAAATTAACTATATCAGAATCTGCTTTTTGATATATCTCAATTAAAGTCGACTTATCTAAAAAACATACTTGAGTATTGGGGAATACTTCAGCACTGATCGGACTTGGGACTTTGTTCATCAACTCAGCAACGCCGATTAATGAACCGCTCTGAAGCATTTTTTTGAATTTCTTTTTTTTACTGATCTGGATCGAGCCATCTAACACAAGATAGCCCGAGATCGGGATCTGCCCCTCATAAAAAAGATGAGAGTGAGATTTGTAAACTTTAGTAGGGAAGTAGGCCGTAATTTTTTCGATCAAATCTCTACTTAGTTCGATGTGCTTTAAGAATTTCATAAGCACATCATACATTCGCAGAGAGAGAGAAAATATAATCTAAATCAGCTTTCGAAAAAAAATATTAATAATGAATATTGGCCCAGTTCAACAACTCTTCTTCATCGATAATGTAGATAATTTTTCCTTCTTGCTCGATGATACCGGCATCTTTGAACTCTGTCATAAAACGGATAAGTGTTTCATTTGCAGTTCCAATCATTGTGGCCATCTCTTCGCGAGTAAGTTTAAGGTCAATTCTCCATCTATTACCCTCTTTAGTCCCATGAGTCGTTTTTAAAGAGAGAAGAAGTTCTGCTAAACGTTCGCGGACATTTTTCTGGTGAAGGGAAGTCAGCTTATTTTCAGCATTCCCCATATCGCGTGAAAGCTTATTGATGATATTCAGTGCCACTGATGGATTTTTTTCAATCAGTGAAAGAATGTATTTTTTGTCGATGAAACAAACTTCTGTATCTTCCATAGCAGTTGCAGTCTTTCCAAAATCTTCATCAGTGAAAAGAGAGCGGTGACCAAGGATGTCGCCAGCATGAACGATGCGCACGATTGACTCTTTGCCATCAATACCAGTGCGAGTTAGCTTGATGTTCCCAGTGCTGATGCAATAGAGACCAAACGGGTGAGTTCCTTGAACGAAAAGAGTTTGTCCCTTTTTGTACTTGTTAGTAATCTTGTGCTGGCTGATATCTTCCAGTTCGGCAAGATTCATGTTGCAGAAGATTCCATCATTCTTTGAGGGGCAGTGTTCACAGCTAGAGTGAGCGTCCTTTTTCATTGCTTTATTTTCCTTGGTTCTATCAGCTATTAACTTAACATTTAATGAGTAAAAAAACATGAGATACGTCATGTTTTGTTTTTTATATTATTATACTCTCAGAGTAGGGATTTGGGAAAAGCACATACTTACTAATCTCGAAAGTTTGGGTATATTTCTTGTAGGAGTAGAAATGGCAGAGAAAATAGCACAAAAAACCCTACTGAAATCAATACCAAAGCGTAAAACCCTCTCTAACAAGTCAGATGGCGGGGTGGTGCTTGTTATAGCAGGGGGGGCCAAGTTTATGGGAGCGGGTCTATTAAGCGCTCTGGCGTGCACGCGTAGTGGTGCTGGTTATACTCATTTAATGACAGATTTAGTTCGTTATCCATGGGTCAAGTTTCCGGATTTTATTATTCATAAATTTTCCCTGGCCACTTTGAAAAAGCACCAAGAAAGCGTTATTGCTATAGGGCCGGGACTAGGGACGGAAAAAAGCAAGGTCAGTTATGTGCGTACGCTTTTAAAAATGAAGGCCGAAAGAGTGATTCTCGATGCAGACGCGCTCACTATTGTCTCGCAAATGAAAATAAAAAAACTTCCGGCCTCATGGGTTCTGACTCCCCACGAAGCAGAATTAGCGCGGCTGCTACATGTGCCAGTTAGAAATGTTAAAAATAACCGCGAATATTATTTAAATGAAGCCCATCGCAGATTCGGGTGTGTGATTGTCCTTAAAGGGCATGAGACCCTCCTGGCATCTAAGGGAAAAATAACTTATGCCTCATTTGGTTCAGTGGCCCTGGCCAAGGCGGGGACAGGAGATGTTCTCTTGGGAGTGATTGCGGCCCTTCGCGCCCAGGGACTCGAAGCTTACCCAGCAGCTGCTTTAGGGGTGCTTATTCATGGAACGGCCGCGAAAGACTGGGAGAAAAAAGGCAATGACCATCTGGGGTTAAGACCAACGGATCTCATTGATCAGATTCCCCAGACGATTAAGCGTTTAAGATCTACTGCGAAAGGTAATTGATATTATCCAGGTTCATAAAAAGTTTTTCTTCATCCATCCAGATTTTTCCGTCTTCAATTTCGTAGGGTTCACCCGGGATATTCCACGTCGGGCCCCAGGAGTTTTGGGCCAGGTACTGAAGTTTGTTGTTTTGACAACGGTAACCAATCATAGTGATAGCATGGAAGCCATGGATACCAGTATTTGAACATGTGTTGAACTTGGTGCTCGAATTCTCCTTATGGAAATCATACTCAGGCTGATTCCAGAACTTTGTACAAATATCCAAACCGACAGCTTTTTTATCTTTAATACTAGCAAACATCTTTTGACGATTTTGAGATACAGTCTTAATAAATTTTTCTTTCGGCCCCTCTGGAGTGAAATCATCAGAGTCGAAAAGAATACGGTTTGTTTCACATTTTAAATTTTCCGGGATCGTGACACGTTTTTCAGGAGCGCAGTCCTTGGCAATTAATGAAAGAAGGGCGTCATCGTATTTTAGCCCGGCCTTAGAGGTAATAAAGTCGACAAATGCACTCATATCGCTGAATGTCTTTTCAGGAAGGACTCCGGCGAGGTCTGAAGCTCTTTCAATCAGCTCTGAGTAATTACAAAGAACAGCATCGGCCTTGGCCTTCTCTTGAAACTCTTTTCTATCTTTAAAGTAGGTGAGGACATTCTGTGATTTGCAATCATCAAATTTACCTAAGGCAATGCGGTTATATTCAATTTGCATTGCATTTTTATCTTCAGGACTCATTGATGAAAGAATCTCTTTAGCAAATTTGTCTTTCTGTGTTGCAGGCGTCTTGGATTTATCCAGCTGTTTCATAAACGCGGTGAGATTACTTTCAAATTTCTCATAACCATCTTTGTTGGCAAAAAAACCATCCATCGCTTTGAACATTTTCTGGCGGTGTTCATTCAAGAAGATGAAATTGATTTTACTGCTGTTGTTAATTGTGCTGACTGAAATATACCCCAGTCTATCAAAGCCCTGACAGGCCGGACCTGCGCTGGAATTAATGCGGTTTTTTGATATACATTCCGGGTGAGCGTTAAGAGCACGGGTGATACTGTTAGTGATTAAACGCTCAAATTTATCTTCGTCTTTTTTTGAACACTTTTCAGCAAAAAAAGAATCGCTGGAATTTTTAACGAAACTTCTAAGAGCACTGGAAAAGCGGTCAGCTTCTTCTCTTTTGGCCTTCAGGTCCTTATCACCAGATTCAAAAGCGAACCCAAATTGTTTTTGATAGCTATTCATATAGCGTGAAGCTTTAGTCAGTGAGGCTTCTTGTTTATGAGCGCCGTCTTGAAAATTTCCACTTTCATTAAAGAAACTGTGTTCCAAGGCGACATCTTCCGCTTTACAAAGAGAGCCGATACCTGATTTTTTTTGCCTCTCGAGAGCGGCATTGATGGTTTGACAGGCAAATCCTCCGCGGATAGCTGAGCCAGCTTCTGGGATAGTGGCTCCTGCATCATTCTTTTTATCGAGAGTGTAGAGGTTATTTCCTTTTTCTCTTTCGTCTACCAGAGACTTATCGTTGGTGTAATAAAGGCCAAGGTTTAAGTAAGAGAGATTCGGATGATTTGGAATCACCGACTGTAAAAGAAGTGAAGATTGATTGGCATAGCAACTTCCCACTCCATCCTGGTCTTGAACTGCGGCCTTTGCCAAAGGTCCATCGCCCTGATCTAGACGGACAACTTCACCCTCAGGAATCCCTCCGCAATCAAGGGCGTGGGTATTGAATGAAAGAGTTAAAAGTAAAAGGGCAATTTTCATAACTAATCCTTCAGTAGTGATCCAAGATAAATGGCTACGATCATTGAACCATCTTCAAAACGGCAAAAAGAGTTCTCATTATTTTTTTGATCTTTAAGCATTACTACCTTTTGTTTTAAAACATCTTTGCAAACAACAGCTCCGGGGTTTTTTCCTCCTGTTGAAGAACGAAGTGGTGCTTTAAAAAACTTCTTCTTTTTTAAGATTTGAGCGGCTTCACATTTTGATTTATCAAGTAAGACATCATCGTTAAAACAATTCTCAGAAATTAAAATTCCACTTGATGGTTGATAACTCATCAGATAGTGATCATCGCCCTGACTCCAAATTTGTTTGGTTAGCTCACTGGCCTCTACCTGCAATGAAAAAACTGAGAAAAATAGTAGTATTTTCATAAAAACCTCTGGCTTTATTATAAAGGAATTGAGAAAACTTACCTGCTAAGGTCAGAAATTCCATTAAGAGAAACTTAAGATATGTCAGAGACTATTCATAATAATAAAAAAGTTGAAATCATTGGAGACTATGGTGCATCTCTTTCTATCATTGAAGTAGGATTGGGCTCGCTACTGCATGCTTTTCACGTTCCGTTTTCTGGAGTATTTCTCTCACTTAATCAGGGCTTTATTCTTTGTCGAGCAACTATTTTATCCCAGGAATTTCCTGATAATAATTGGGTGGCCTACAATATCTCGAATGTCTCTGCTGTTTTAAAATCACTTTCGCCTGCGGGAAAAAAATTGGGACCGATGCTCAGCTTAAGTATGCAGGGGCTTCTTTTTAATATCGGGGTAGCTTCCTTAGGGGTAAACCCGGTTGGCCTTTGTTTTGGAATGGCCTTACTTTCGTTATGGTCTTTCATTCAACCTCTGGTGACGTATTATCTTTTTTTTGGCGATAAACTCTTTAGTGCAGCTGAATACCTTTTTGAAAAAACTCTTCCATATCACAATTTAAAACCAGAAAATCTTTTGTACATCTTCCTTGCTTTAGTTGTGACCAAAATGCTCATGGCGTGTGCACTTGCTGTTTTGGCATGGCGTATTCGTGGGAAAACAATCTATGGAAAAAATTATGACGAAGAGCTTATTCGCATGGCACGAGAAAAAGGTGTGGGTGTAGGTGATCATAGAGTTGTGCCCAAGAATGCAGCATGGCTCGCCTTCAAAGATTTATTTCGCCCTCTTTTTTTAGTCTCGCTTGCAATGACAGCGGCCTTCCTTTATTTTTCGCAGAGTGATTACGCGCAAATTGGTTGGTATCTACTTCGACCTATCGCTATTGGATTCATTTTCTTTTATGTGTCGCGTACATTGACTATTGATCGTTGGTTGATGCGTTTAGAAAACGGAAGATTCCACTCTTTCAGCTTAGGATGCCAAACTGCCCTGGCAAAAATCCGAAATTTTGTCTGAGAAGAAACAAGTTTAAGTGGTTTTTATTTACTCCATCATGTACCGTAATTGATGTTTTGGTGTTCAATTTTTAAGAATAAAAAGAGGGCCTCCAATGTCTACTCATGTAAAAGTGTCGTGTTTACTTTTATGCGCGGGAAAAAGCACGCGTACATATCCTGCTCATAAACTTCTGCTTAAGCTCGGAGACCAGACCCTTCTTAGAAGAGTGGCCGAAGAAATAGAATGCACTAAGTTTTATGAAGTCCTGGCCATCACTGGTCATGACCACTTGATGATTGAAAAAGAATTGCGAGGTCTTCCTTTAAAAATTATTCATAACGAGCATTATGAACGCGGGATTCATTCTTCTGTCAGAGAAGGTATTTTACATCTTAGTCCTGAGACCGATTACTTTGCCATCTGCCATGCAGACCAGCCGATGCTCACTTATCAGGATTATAATAAACTTATTGATGCTGCTCAAAGTGCTGCTGCTGGAACGAAGTTGATTTATCCTTCTTTTCACGGCAAGCGTGGTTACCCAGCTCTCATATCTATGTCACTTATCATGGAGATTTTAGACCATCATGACAGTGATGAAGAGTGCTTTTATCTTTTTGAGCGGTATCGGTCTCAGGCATTGGCCGTAGAGATTGATGATGAGTTGCCTTTTTTAAAAGTTGAAACCCCTCAGATCTTTGATCAGATAAAGTTTCATATCAGTAATCAACTCGACAAATAGTAGAAAAAATGATAAGGTGAAAACACTCAAAAAGGCGTGAAAATGCTATGTGCTTTTAGCCCTTTACCAATGAAAGCCCATAGATTTGACCTATCGCTAAAGAATTAAAATCAATTATCTCTATTTTAAAAAACACCGTAGAATGATCAAGAGAATTTAGTTTCTTGTTCAATAACCATTGTATTCAAAAAGGAGAAAAAAATGGCTGCAACATTAATCAACACTAAAGTTACTGATTTCAAAGCACAAGCTTTCGTAAATGGTGACTTCAAAACTGTGACTCAAGACGATCTAAAAGGAAAATGGTCAATTTTCTTTTTCTACCCAGCTGACTTTACTTTCGTATGTCCAACTGAACTAGGGGACATGGCAGATAAATACGCTGAATTCCAAAAGCTAGGTGTTGAAGTTTACTCTGTATCTACAGATACACACTTCACACACAAAGCATGGCACGACACTTCTGAAACAATCAAGAAAATCAAGTACCCAATGCTTGCAGACCCAACAGGTCACCTTTCAAGATTCTTCGGTGTTCACATTGAAGAAGAAGGCCTAGCTTACAGAGGAACATTCCTTGTGAACCCAGAAGGAATTATCAAACTTGCTGAGATCAACGACAACGGAATCGGAAGAAACGCTGACGAACTAATGAGAAAAGTTCAAGCGGCTCAATACGTTGCTGCTAACCCTAACCAAGTATGTCCAGCTAAGTGGACTCCAGGTGCAGCTACATTAAAACCAGGATTAGACCTAGTAGGAAAAATCTAAGAATTGAGATTTTACCTTAATAGAGGTGGGAGAATGCTCTCCCACCTCTTTTTCTCTCGAACTATAAAAAGGAATTTAAAGAGGACGTTATGTTAGACAACAATATCATCGAGCAATTAAAATCAGTTTTCGCCAAATTAGAAAAAAATGTAGACTTAGTTTACAGCGAAAGTGACCACGCCGATCAAAAAGACCTGGTCAACATGCTAGAGCAGGTTGCAGGAACTTCAACTAACATCACGGCCAAGCCAGCAATAGGTGATCACAAAGCACCTTTTCCTCAGTTTCATTTAGAATACGCCGGGAAAGCAAACGGTATTACGTTTAAAGGTATCCCGAGCGGACATGAGTTCACATCGCTGATCTTAGCGATCCTAAACTCAGACAATAAAGGGAAATTCCCTGATGAAGCGATTTCAAGCCGTATGAAAAAACTAAAAGGACCGGTTGAAGTCAGAACTTATGTTTCACTGACATGTGAAAACTGTCCGGATGTTATCCAGTTCTTAAACCAGATGGCCGTGATTCACGGAAACTTTAAGCACACGATGATTGACGGGCAATACACTCAAGAAGAAATTAAAACACTAGGTATCCAAGGGGTGCCAAGTGTAGTGGTCAACGATAAAATGATTTATTCTGGCCGCTTAAATACAATCGACCTGCTCTCTGCACTGGAAAAAGCTTTTGGTGTTCAGGAAGTAACAGGCGAAGTGATCAGCCAGGATTTAGGCGAATATGATGTTGTCGTTGTTGGTGGTGGACCTGCTGGTGCTTCTGCCGCGATTTACTCTGTTCGTAAAGGTCTAAAAACTGCGATGCTGGCAGAAAGAATCGGAGGTCAGGTCCAGGATACAAAAGGGATCGAAAACCTTATTGGTGTAAAATACACAGAAGGTCCACAGCTTGCGGCCCAACTTAACCAGCACATTGCAGAGTACCCAGTTAAAGTTTTAGAACACAGACGCGTTCAAAACGTTATCTCTGAAGGAAAATATAAAATCGTCCATCTGGAAGGTGGAGAAGTGATCAAAACAAAAGCACTGATTGTCGCAACTGGTGCCAAGTGGAGAGAGCTCAACATTCCAGGGGAAAAAGAATATATCGGCCGCGGAGTCGCTTTCTGTCCTCACTGTGATGGCCCATACTACAAAGGTAAAAAGATTGCCGTTGTTGGTGGTGGTAACTCAGGTGTTGAGGCCGCAATCGATCTTGCTGGTATCGTAAAAGAAGTTGTCTTGTTTGAGTTCAATGATACGTTAAAAGCAGACCAGGTTTTAGTTAATAAACTGAAGTCTCTGCCAAACGTTTCAATCGTGACTGAAGCCCGCACATCTCAAGTATTAGGGGATGGAGGAAAGGTTATCGGACTTGAGTATGAAAACAGAAAGACAAAAGAAATGATGAAAGTTGATTTGGACGGAATCTTTGTTCAGATCGGTCTTCTGCCAAACTCAGGATTTGTAAAAGATGTTGTTGAAACAACTAAGTTTGGTGAGATTGTTGTAGATAATAAAGGTAGAACAAATGTTCCGGGTATCTATGCCGCTGGAGACGTCACTACCGTTCCTTATAAGCAGATCATTATTGCCATGGGCGAGGGAGCGAAAGCTGCTCTGGCCGCATTTGAAGATCAAATGTTAGCGTAAAATCTGAAAGACTGCTCCAATGGAGCAGTCTTACTCTTCTTGCAGATGTAAAAAGATGAACTTATTTTTTAAGAGTTCAGATTTTTCTCTCGCGTCTATTAGCTCATTTGAGCTTTTCAATAAAAAGGCCCTCGTTTGCGAGGGCCTTTTCTTTTTTATCTTCCACGTACGTTTCCATTTCCACCTGGCAGTCGTGGTTGGCTTGGGCCGGCAAAGCTTGATGTTGAGAGAGCAATGAGCAAGAAAGCAAAGATGACTGCAATCCAGTTTTTTTCTGATGACGATGATGAAGTTTTCATCATGCGGTTTGTGTTGATTGACTGCTCTAGGTGAAATGATGATCCGTACATATTGTTCTCCTTTTTGATTTGTTGGGAGGAGGTATTTCAAGGGGGAGGCCAAAAATAGATGAAGTCATTTCAAAGACTTTTGGTTCGCTAATCGTGCTTAGTGTTCTCCTAAGGAAATGAACTGTTCTTATGCGAGAACATGTCAGAACCCTTTTATTGACAAGGAAAGCAGAGGACAGAAGAATGGAAAGTAATTAATCAAGGATGATGAAATGAAATTTTTACTGGTATGGGCCTTAATGGCCTTGCAAGCTCACGCTCAATCTCTGGACGAAAAACAATTCCCCAACCCTGGCCAAATCTACATCCCCGGAAAAGACACCGGTTTTTCTCAATACCTAACCAAGTCCCTAAGAGGCACTAAAAAAGTCGTTCTCACATTCGATGATGGCCCTGATGCGACAACCACTCCAAGACTTTTAGACACGTTAAAAAAGTATAATGTCAAAGCGACCTTCTTTCTTTTAACCGGCAACATCGATACTAAAACCTTACCTGTCGTCAAAAGAATGATCGCCGAAGGCCATAATATCGCGAGCCACCACCACAATCACATCAGCTCAGATACAAAGACAGAAGCCGTCTATAGAGCAGAATTAAAACAATCGATCTTGATGACATCTAAATTGATCGAAGAAGAAAATGCACTCAATAGAGAAATCTATTACCGTTTTCCTTACGGAGCTTACGGTTCAAAAACAAGAGCGTATCACCATCTCAATGTTATGAAGGACGTCTCTAACGAACTCTTTCGTGACAACTGTATTAACTTTGCTTTTTGGGATATCGACACCGTTGATTGGCTGGCCGACATGACCCCGGATGATATCGCTCAAAATGTTATGGCCAACATTTTTGGTGGAACAGGTTACGACTTTAAAAAGAATTCAAATGGCACTTACTACAAAGTTAAAATTAATATCTCAAAACCTCTAGGCGGAGGAGTGGTGCTGATGCACGATGTGCACGCGCGCTCCGTGGACTCAGTTCCAAAACTTTTAGAGAAGTTTAAACAAACAGGTGTAGAAGTTCTGCCGATTCAGGAAGTTGAAGAGTTCTCATATAAAGGGAAAGAGTGCCGGTTGATTTAAGACCTTGAAATGACGTGGTCTTAATACTGGGAAGACCAGTAGTATTACTGGTATAATCAGTATAGAGGTGTCTATGCTAAATACTATTTTTGGAAGTCAGATCGCTCAAATGATTATGCTTCTTTTATATCGTTATGAAGAAGTTTACGCCTATGAGATTTCACAAGGCCTCAAATTAAATTTACGAGGCGTTCAAGAGCAATTGGAAAAGTTTGAAAATGCTAATTTATTGGTATCCAGGACTGTTGGCCGAACTCGTCTTTATTCCTTCAACGAGCAATCTTCTTTTGTTAAACCTCTAAAAGATTTAATTGAGGTTGAATATAAAAAGCTATCCGAAGCAGATAAGAAGAAAATTTTTACAAAACGAATGAGACCCAGAAGAGCAGGAAAGGAAATAATCAATGAGTAATTTTGATTATAAGAACTGCACTATCGAAGAGCTTTGGAAATTGTAGCATCTCACCTAGAGACAGAAGAAATAAGTATTTTCTTTATAAAGATCAGGATGCTTTTGATGCCGCTATCAGTGTGGGCAAAGAGCGCGAATTTGTCGTAGCGAAAGTTGAAAAATTTTGCGATGAAAATAAATTTCCAGAGGTCTTTAAAAAATTTATGGAAGAGTTAAAAAGAAGTTAATCCCAACCAATCACATGATAGCCTTTATCCGCTAAACACTGATTGACGTAACGGCGTTTAATTTCATCCGGTGAAAGCGTTCCAGAAACCGCACCACCGGCACCACCAATCGCAGCTCCTTGAGCAAGTCCACCACCAATATCACCGGTAAAGGCTCCAGCGACGGCACCCATTGCTCCACCAACCATCGCTCCAAAACCTGCACTTTTAGCAATCTTCTTTCCTTCAGAAGAATCCAGGTAGGTTTCAGCGTCTTTGATACATCGATCTATGTCTGCTTCAGAGGCGACTTTTCCTTTTGTTCTCAATGTATCATTGGGATAAAGCTTTGGTCTTGATGCACAAGATGTGAAAAAGAAAAGGACAGCAAGTAACAGGGTGATTTTTGATGTTTTCATACTCTTATTATAAGAGAAATTAAGGAGCGTTTAAACAATTTATACTTGTCATTTTTGCTCTCCCATAGGAGACTGCCGGCTTAATATTTACCTGCAAATATTCAAGAGATTCTACTATGAAGCAATCGCGCTTTGCCCGTATTTTGACTCCTACGGTTATTATTTCGGCCCTAGGTTATTTCGTCGACATGTTCGATATTACTCTTTTTGGTGTTGTCCGCGTCGGTTCGATGCAGGCCCTGGGAATCACTTCAGTTGAAGAAATGATTCAAGTGGGTGTGAAGCTCTACAACTGGCAGATGGGGGGAATGCTTCTTGGAGGTATTTTCTGGGGAGTTCTTGGAGACAAAAAAGGCCGCCACACAGTTTTATACGCTTCAATTCTTATGTACTCACTCGCAAACATCTTCAATGCGTTTGTCACTGAAGTTTGGCAATACGAGGCCCTGCGCTTTTTAGCAGGTGTTGGTCTTGCTGGAGAGTTAGGTGCAGCGGTTACACTTGTTGCTGAATCACTTAACAAAGAAGACAGAGGTCTGGCGACAACTCTCATTGCCACACTTGGTATGACGGGAAGTTTATGTGCGGCCTTAGTTGGAAAGTACTTTGCTTGGAATCACGCTTACCTTATCGGTGGGATCTTAGGACTTCTTCTTCTCGTTGCGCGCTTTAAGAGTTTTGACTCTGAAATGTTTAAGAAACTTAAACATTCAAATGTTAAACGTGGAAATTTAAAATTACTTTTTGCTCCAAAAAGAGCTGTGCTTTACATGAGTGCGGTTTTAGTAGGGGTGCCTATTTATTTTATTACAGCGATTCTTATGACTTTAGCTCCGGAAGTGACAAGTGAGTTAAGTTTAAAAACTCCAGTGACGGCAGCTGACGCTCTTATTTATGGATCAATTGGTCTGGCCGTAGGGGATTTAGCAAGTGGTCTTCTATCGCAGTGGATGAGATCGAGAAAGAAAGCTATCGGGTTTTTCCTGGCAACAGCACTTACTCTGATGATCATTTACATGAATGCTCATGGAGCAAGTGACACATTCATTTACCTTCTATGTTTCCTTCTAGGGACATGTGCAGGGTACTGGGCGGTTCTTGTTACGACAGCTGCAGAGCAATTCGGAACAGATATCCGTTCAACAGTAGCGACAACAGTTCCAAACTTTGTCCGTGGATCGGGGATGATTATTGCAACGTCGTTCTTAATCATTAAGCCGCATTTTTCTATCGTTCAAAGTGTTCTTTTAATTGGTGGGGTTGTTTTTGGTTTAGCTTTCCTTGCCCTTTTCCTAATGAAAGAGACTTTTGGACGCGACCTGGATTTCCTTGAAGATGGTGAAAAAGAAACTGAAACAACTTCAGACTTAGAACCAGAACTAGCTAACTAGATACCAATTAATTCTTTCCATTCTGATTTTTTATCACTCTTCACACCCAGCTCATAATCAGCTGGGTGTGTTTCAGGGTCCACATAAGTTCCAAACATTCGATCCCAGAAAGAAAAAATCGTCGCCAGGTTCTTTAACCGCCTGCCGTTTGAAGCGTGGTGAAGGCGATGCACTCTTGGTGTCACTAAAATCCATTCAACCCAACGGTGGCCGATTCTAGCGTTAGTGTGCTGATAGAAATTGGTAATAAGCCCGAATGATAAATAGAAGAAAAGCTCACCGCTTGAAAGATTAAAAAGCACAATCCCCACAGTCACGCGCGAAAGGATAAATGAAACGTAGTGGCCAAAGCTCGCTCGCAGTCCGGAAAACCAATAAAGGTTTTCTACGCGATGGTGGTGAACGTGCGCCTTCCAGTACCAACTGTACTTGTGCATGTAATAGTGAATCCAGTAATTTAAAAAGTCGGTGATCAAAGTTGCCAAGGCAATTTTTGTGAAAGAACCCAGCTCATGAAGAGGGGCCAGGAGACTTAAGTCCAGGGTGCGGTAGTAATGAATCAGCGGTGTCGAAATCAGGACTCCACAAAGAGATAAGAGCATAAAAGCGATAACATCTTTGCCGAATTCCTGTTTGCGTGTCAGGCTCCTGTCCGGCCATAGGTATTCGGCCAGGTGAAAGAGACCACCTAGGGCGATAAAAACCATGTTCAACATCAGTGAATGCTCTGAATTCATAGCTTAAAGTCTAACAGAGAACCAAACCTGATACAACTGAGCGCGCTTAATAACTTCCATGTGCCTAAGTCATAAAAAAAACTTATTTCGAAATGTTTTGCTAGGGGATTTCAAGAGGACTATATAGCTTTTTGGAGGAATTTTTTTTCGTGAAACTACTGATTCTTTTTGCCCTTATGGCACTCTCATTTCAAAACACTTTTGCCGACACTTTGGAATCAAGGCTTGATAAGGCCATTACTTTGGGGCTGGATGAAAAGCGTATTGTTGGGGCCGTGGTCATGGTTAGCCGTGATGGAAAGCTGGTCTACAATAAGGCCCATGGATTTTCAGACCGTGAAGCTAAAACTCCGATGACGACAGATTCACTTTTTAGATTAGCTTCAATCACAAAACCTATTGTGACTGTTGCTGTGTTAAAATTAATTGATCAGGGAAAAATCAGGATTGATGACTCCGCTTCAAAGTGGATTCCTGAGCTGAACAAAGAAATCACCATCCGCCATCTCTTAACTCACACGGCGGGACTTAATTATACATTTTTTGAAGTGCAAGATGGGCCCTATCACACACTCCGCGTTTCAGACGGCCTGGATAAGGCCGATATCACGCTGGAAGAAAATATCAAGCGCATCGCTCTAGCACCTCTTCTTTTTAAACCAGGAACTCAATGGAGCTACTCGCTGGCGACAGACGTCTTAGGAGAAATCCTGACTCGTATTGAAAAAAAAGAATTGGGAGCAATCATAGAAGAGCAGGTTTTAAAACCTTTGCAGATGAATGACTCTGGATTTTTTGCTAAAGATGCAGAGAAGCTCACTGCAGCCTACGTTGACGCTAAACCAGAACCAAAACGCATGGCCGAGACAGAGAGATTTAAATTTGCGGCCAGTGAAATCGTTTACTCACCGGGAAGGGCCTTGGATAAAAAAGCGTATCCATCTGGTGGAGCTGGGATGGTGGGAACACCGGCCGATCTTTTAAAATTTTTCGAAGACCTGCGCACAGGCTCAACTCTCTTGAATAAAAACTCACATGAAGCTCTGACCACTAATCAAGTGGGAAGTCTCAACGTTGATGGCCCTGGGTGGGGGTGGTCGTTAGGATTTAAAGTTCTAACTGATGCGGACGAGGCCAAGTCTCCTATGGGAAAAGGAAGCTACGAGTGGGGTGGAGTTTGGGGACACACTTGGTGGGTCGATCCGGCCAATAAGCTGACAGTGCTTATTTTAACCAATACAGCTGTCGAAGGAATGAGTGGTAAGCTTCCGTCCGACATAAAAAAGGCAGTTTACGCCGACGATGACTAAGATAAGCTGGTAAAAAAGTGCAAAATTAATGTCGTAAGGTATTTAGTTTTCCCAACCAACAACTTGATAACCTTTATTCACTAAACATTGATTGGTAAAATTTCTTCTGACTTGCTCTTCCCCAGACAAACGCGAACGTCCACCACCTGTTCCTACACCTAATCCGATTCCAGAGCCACCTGTTCCAAAACCAAATCCAACTGATGTGCTGACACTACCGGGATTAATGCTGTCTTTGAGTTTTTTCCCTTCTGGAGTTTTAAGATAATCTTCTGCTTCTTTTAAGCATTGATCGATGTCTTGTTTGGAAGCATCCGGACCGCGGTCTTTGGCCACTTGATTCGGGTAGAGTTGAGGCCTTGAAGGCGTTGAAGAGCAAGAGGTGATCAGTGCAATAGAGAATAACAGAGTGACTAATGATTTCGTCATGGGAACATCCTTGTTAACGCCCCTTTGTCGGACTCTCTTATTTTATCGTTTTCCTAGGGAATTTACCACTCAACGAAGGCCCTACATTCGTTAGCCATCGGCAAAAATAAGTGTCCCGCCTTTGATCATGTCGATTACTTGAGTTGAAAAGTTTTCATCTAGTGCCGGGCACCCATAACTGCGGCCCATTTTTGGAAGAAAAGAATTTACGTAAGAAGCACCATGGATGACGATGGCGCGCTTTCTTGCATTAGAGTTGGTGCTGGAGAGACCATCAAGGCGAAGAGAGTAACCGTGCTCACCATAATATGTTTCAGCAGTGAGATAAAAACCAAGAGAGCTCATAAGCGAGCCATTCGTATTGGAGAACTTTGTAGCGTATCCATCATAGTCTGGGTCAGAGTTTTTCCCATGGGCGGTAAGATACGGTTCAACTTCACCTGATTCCATATCGATGAGATAAAATCTTTTTTTACCGCTGTGTTGTTTGAAATCAATCACCACCATGTAGCGCTGATTTTTT
The DNA here is from genome assembly GCF_002872415.1 of Bacteriovorax stolpii. Lineage (GTDB taxonomy): Bacteria > Bdellovibrionota > Bacteriovoracia > Bacteriovoracales > Bacteriovoracaceae > Bacteriovorax > Bacteriovorax stolpii. The sequence goes on from NZ_CP025704.1 coordinate 1,298,270, forward strand.
ATGATCGCCAGATTGGCATCGTAGAAAGCGACGGCCTTTTCTAAAAGAGGAGAAGGAACTAATTTATCAGGATCGAGATGAGAGTATTTTTCTTCTATCTCTTGTGCCTCTTCGTCAGTCACCGGATTATCGGGAGGGATAACGACTGGGTAAGTGACGACAGTGCCTGAACCATCAGTTCCTTCTTCTCCAATATCAGGACGCTTCGAACCGCTGGCAAAAGCAGCGGCAGATAAAAGAAACGAAAGAGCTATGAAACTAGCTTTTAAATTAAAAGGCTTCATGCCTTCACCCCTTTATAAATGAACAGAATTTATAAAATGACTTCCTGTAATAACTAGAAGTGCAGTTGGGGTGCCAAAATATGAAATAAAATTATTTTAAAAAAGCTGTGTTTTTGAACTCAAGATGTCACCGAAAGAGTTGCTCAAATATTTTTCAAGGCCATGATGTCCCCGAGGAATCTCGTCTCAAGGTGCATTTTTTCTTCCGGGTCTTGCGTGCGTAAAATAGCAGAGGGATGGGGGAGAATAATTGTCTGATCACAAAATGCTGTTTTAAAAATTTTTCCGTGAGAGTCGTGCACTTTCATGAGTTTTCCAAAAACTGATTGAGCGGCACTGGCCCCAAGGCAAACAAGAATGCGCGGTTTTATCAATTCCAATTCTGACTTCACCCATGCCCTGCAGGCCGAGATTTCAAAAGAAGAAGGATTCACGTGTTTTCTCATTCCATTGTGTTCTTTCCATTTAAAACCTTTAACTGCGTTGGTGAGATACACATCGCTGCGCTTGATGTCCGCCTTATCGAGCGCATCCATAAAAAGTTTTCCAGCAGGACCCACAAAAGGTGATCCGGCCATGTCCTCTTCATTTCCAGGTTGCTCACCGACAAAAACAATCTCCGCGTCCATTGGCCCCTCGCCAAAGACAGGAGCGGTTGCTTTGCTACATATAGAGCAGGCAGCGCAGTTAATGATAGCGGCTTTCAATTCTGAAAGAGAGCTCACATTTTCTTGAATTAAACTCACTGCCGATGCTCTTTGAGATTCGTAAAATTCTTCCAGGCGCTTTGGGGCTTGTCGCAGAAGATCATCAATGATTGATGCCTCCGGGAGAGTGGCCCAGTGGCGGACCGGTAATTCTTTTTTCATCGCCTTTACTTTGATTCGTGCGGGATTGAAGATGGAGCCATAATACGTTTTCCATAGTTCCTCCGTGTGGTCGAATGCCAGGGCTTCCTGTTGTGTGATTCCAGGCCCGAAAGTAAGTTGGTTGTTGATCCAGCTCATAGATTCATCTTCAGTGAAGATGACCCAGTTCATGCCGTTAAAGCGATCTGTAAAAAATGGAGCAGAAAATTTAAGCACACGATGATCAGGACGGTGCCAAGCCATGTAAATTGATTCGTCATTCTTTTTAATCTCCTTAAATCTGACAAAAGCTTTTACTTTGTGCAAATCACGGCTGACGAGTCTCATACGTCTATGAAATTCGAGCACGTCTGTATCGAGAGCAACACTCATGAGGTGTTTGTTTTCATAAATCAAGCGAAAGGCGAGCCTGTATAACAAGGCCCACGTTGTATCATCTCTAAAGGCCGAGACAAAGGCCGCATCCTGCATAAAGCTTTGCGGTATACTTAGCTGAGCAGGTGATGGTCGATGATCAGCTGACATAAGATCAAACAAAGATCCAGTACCAGAAGTTTTCCAAACAATGTCGTCGTAATGAACTTTTTCAGAAAGCAAACTCCTTGCATATGTTCTCCACGAATCAAATGTCGGTTCGATTGTGGCCACCTTCAATTAAAATTCTCCTGTCACGCTTTCTTTGAAACTCGAAAATAAGTCGAGTTGTACGTGAGTCTCCGGGCCTTGGTGCTTGCCAAAATGTAGTGAGTCTAGCTGAGATAATGGAGGGGTGTAATCAGCTGTGACTACATATGGCCTGATTTTGTCTAAATGCACGCGCATCTTCGCCAGATCAGTTAGACGAATTTTCTGGAAGGTTCTGGTCGCTAGGATTTTATCTACATTGCGAACACCCAGGCCCGGGATACGCAGGAGAATATGTTTTGGTGCTGAATTTAAATCGACTGGAAACGTTCCGCGGTTTCTAATGGCCCACGAAAGTTTCGGGTCGCGATCTAAATCAAGCTCTGGATGATCAGTTGGAAGGACTTCATCCACTTTAAAACCATAGAAGCGCAGAAGCCAGTCTGTTTGGTACAAACGGTGTTCGCGGATCATTGGTGGTTTGACTAACGGAAGATTTGGGTCACTGTCTGGAATTGGACTAAAAGCGCTATAGTAAACGCGTTTTAATTGATAATTCCCATACAAGTCAGAAGCTTTGGTCATGATGTCTCTGTCTGTGCTTTTTGTCGCACCAACAATCATCTGAGTGCTTTGGCCTCCAGGAGAATATTGAGGGGCTTTCTTAAAAAGTTTTTTCTCCTCGATATTCTCCACAATGCGACCTTGAATCTGCTCCATTGATTTTTCAATCTCGGTGTGTGTTTTAGCTGGAGCAAGATTGGTCAAATCTTTTGGGGTTGGAAGCTCAATATTGGCGCTTAAGCGGTCTGCATACAGACCTGCTTTATTTAAAAGCTCTTGTGAACAACCGGCCACGGCCTTTAAATGAATGTAGCCGCCAAACTTGTGATCGACGCGAAGGCGGCGGGCCACTTCAATCATTTCTTCCATTGTTTCATCTGAGCTTCTGGCCACACCCGAACTCAAGAAAAGCCCTTCGACATAATTTCTTCTGTAGAAGTCCATTGTGAGGTTGACGATTTCATCCACAGAAAACTTCGCGCGTTTGATTTGGCTCGAGATACGATTTACGCAATAGCTGCAGTCGTAGATACAAAAGTTGGTTAAAAGAATTTTTAAAAGAGACACGCATCTTCCATCTGGGGTGAAGCTATGGCAGATACCTGAGCCTTCCAAATTTCCGATTCCACCGCGTGCCGCTTTTCTGTAAGCACCACTTGAAGCACATGAGGCATCGTATTTGGCGGCGTCGGCGAGAATTGAAATTTTGTCTTTTAGTTCCATGTCTTGATGCTAATCAGATTTCCAAAAAAGAAAAGCGTAATTTTTGCGTAAGTTTTATTTTGTCTATAAAATTGACAAGTTAGGCATGCAAAACAAGCTTGTCTAACGCTCGCCTAATCCTGTTTAGTGATTCTTAGACGAATAACCTAAAGAGAACCTTAAAAACTATCGAGAAGTATTCCGAACCATTTTGGCTAATTTTTAAACAGGGGTTTGGTTATGTGGAATACTTTGGGACTGAGAACTAAGCTGCTTTTTCTATGTGGAACGCTGCTCTTTTTTACTGTTGTAGTAGGTGGAGTTAGCTATTGGGGGATTAACAAAATGGATGAAAGTCTTAGTAAACTTTCAACCGTGAGCATTCCCAATATTAAGTCAGCAGACAATATGTATTTGTATTACAGCAAGATTCGTATTGCCTTAAGAACGCTGGGACTTCCGGGCATTTCAAAAGCAGAGGAAGAGGCATCTGTGCAGGCAGTGCTTGATCTTATTGGCATGTATGAAAAAGAAAATAAACACTACAGGGAAACGCCTTTTTCTCCTGGAGAAAAAGAGCTCTATGCGCAGGTTGAAAAAGACTGGATTAATTTTAAAAACATCGGAACCCGAGTTTTAGCACTTCAAAAATTAGGAACAGCAGAAGATAAAGAAAAAATCCTGGCGATCTTTCTAAAAGATTGTCCTGAGGCCGCTGCAGCTTACAACAAAAGTATTCTTGCGCTTGTTTCTTTTCATGAAGACAACGCCAATAAGTGGATTGCAAAAGGAATGGGAGAGGCAAGCTTCATCAAGCTCCTGCAAAACGCAATAATCGTTGGAGGTATTCTTTGTGGTTTCCTCGTCGGGTATTACTTTGCCAGATCGATTTCAAAACTGTTGCATGAAATCTCTGACAGTTTGAATGAAGGCTCTGATAAAATTGCTTCATTTACCAGTGAAATTAGTTCTGTAAGTACCAGTTTATCGGCAAGTATCACTCAACAAGCGGCGGCCTTACAACAAACAACGGCAGCGGTTGAAGAGACGAGCGCGAGTGTTGTCAGCAACGCAGATAACGCTAAAAAATCAGCTGAAGTTTCTGAGCACAGCAAAGAGAGTGTTCATGTTGGGAAAGTGGCCGTTGAAAATGTGATGAAGGCCATTGATGACATCTCAGCTAGCATTATTGAAATTAAAGATGAAATTGAAAACAGCAATAAAGAAATCAGTGGAATCGTAACAATTATTAATGAGATTGGAGCTAAAACAAAAGTTATCAATGAAATTGTTTTCCAGACAAAACTCCTCTCTTTCAACGCTTCGGTTGAAGCGGCAAGAGCTGGAGAGCACGGAAAAGGATTTGCGGTTGTTGCCGAAGAAGTTGGAAACCTGGCAGCGATGAGTGGAAATTCAGCTAAAGAAATTACTGACCTTTTAGAAAACAGTATTCGTCAGGTTGAAGCGACAGTTGAACATTCAAAGAGTCGTATTAGTGCTCTGATGGAAGCGAGTAAGGTTAGAGTTGTCACGGGAACAGAAACGGCCCAAAAGTGCAGTGAAGCTCTGGATGAAATTATTTCTCATGTTAATAACGTTAATATCATGGTTAATGAAATCTCATCAGCGAGTAACGAGCAATCTCAAAGTATCCGAGAGATTACAAAAGCTATGAGTGAGATCGATAGTGCTTCTCACCAAAATAGTTCGGCTTCACAATCGGCCCGCGAATCGGCCAATCACTTAGGTGAACAGGTTGATGATTTCCGAGGATTGGTCATCAGACTCAATACATTTATTGAAGGAAAGAAAAGCGCTTAGGCGCTTTTCTCCTTTTAAAGCAGTGCTGAGAAAATCATCAGCAGCCCGACTAGCGAAACTACCCAAATCAGAGTTCTCGCCCCAATTATGCCAAAAGCATAAAAAGGTACATAAATGAGTCTCGCCCAGAAGTAGAGTTGGGCCCCGAGAGTCGTCGTGGCATTTGCCATTCCAGTGACCTGAACAATTAAAGTAGTAGCGATAAAAAAAGGAAACGTTTCCATAAAGTTTTTAAACGCTCGATCAAGTCTTCCGGCGATTCCCGAAAGGGGGGGAATGGGGTTGTCTCGGGAAGAGAGGTTCCATTGGAGACCGCGCTCTTTAGTGGTCATTGCAGCGGCCAGTAAGAGTTGGATTATTCCAAGGATGCACGAGTAAAATAACATTTTCATTTCGGATGATAAAACCATAGGATTCTCTTATTTTAGGAATTCTTCTTATGAAGAATTTTAAATTAAGGATATGCAAATCAAAGGCCTGCTTAGAGGTCGTCTTTGCTCTTAACGGGTCTAATCGTGTAGATTACTTCGTTGACTTGGCCTTTGGTTTCTTCTTTTGAAAGCTCTTCAAGAATGTCTTTTTCTGACAGACGAACCAGTTCATCTGTTAATTGACGGACAATCTCTTTTTGCTGATGGCGGTCTCTGCGGTTTTTTTCCTGAGGAGTGCGTTTGCCTTTTTTTTTGTCGACAAGCCCTTTTTGAATGTCCTGAATGTCATTGGCGTTTGTGAATGGATCCAGGTTTTTTTTGTGTTTAGCTTTCTTCGACATCCATAAATGATACTGCATTTATAGATCAGAAGATATGGTTTTTTAGCCAAAAAGCCCCGTGGGTACGGGGCTTTCGTGGTTATTATTCTTAAAGCTCAGTGCTTTGAGGTTTGATGACGATATCGACACGGCGGTTTTGTGCTCTACCATCTGCAGTCTTATTTGTTGCTAGTGGTTTTTGGTATCCATAACCCACAGCTTCAATTTTAGCAGAACTCTCAATTCCTCCACCGCTAGACTGCAGGTAATCCTTAACAGCTTGAGCGCGGTTTTGAGAAAGGCGATCGTTTACTTTTTTTCCACCAACAGAGTCAGTATGTCCTTCAATCGTGACTGCACTTGAACCGAACTCTTCCATAACTTTTTGAACTTTGTTCAGTAATGGTTTGTTTCTTTCAGTGATCGTTGCTTTTGAACTAGGGAACTCCATTCCTTTTAGGCGGATTAAAAGAGCGTCACCTTGTTTATAAACTTCGGCCTCACTAGGATCAAATTCCTTCCTGGCAGTTTCATATTTTTCATTCAGTCTTTTTTGTGCTTCATAAGCTTCTTTTGTCATCCCAAGAGAAGCGGCAGCAGCAGCTGTGGCATCTTTTTGTCTATCAAGAGCACTTTGAGTTGTTTGTAGTTCATCATTAACCGTTTCAAGTTGGCTTTCTTTTGCTGCAACTCGCATTTTCTCTTGTTCAATCATAAGGGCCAACTCTTCTGGTGGAAGATTTTTTTGATTTTGAGAAATACGGTTAATGTTTACAGCGTGCTCAACAGCAATGCTGGTTTCTTTAGCACGGGCCTCGATTCCTGATGTGTTATGGCGGTTTGCTGTAATGTAGGCTTCAGTATCGGCATAGCTTTTTTCAGCAATGGCCAGCGTTCTAGGAGCGTACTTTTGAGCTTTTTCTTTTTTAGCTGTTTTAATTCCTTCACGGCTTCCTTTAAGGTGTTTTTCTTTAATCGCTTTTAGCTCTAAATCTAAATAATGTTTTTGCAATTCAGAGCGCTCTTTTGGGATACCACTTAATTTATTTTTTTCGATATCCTTAGTAAGATCGGTGAAATCTTCGTCAGCATTTTTAAAATCTTTTCCAAAGTAGCTTGGGGCACCTGCAACGACAGCAGCTTCTCGGGCCGCGATGACATCTTCAATGTTATTGCGTGCCACTTCTGCCACGGCATTGGCGTTATTAAGGTAAGCTTTCCCGAGGGCCACTTGATGAAGTGTGTCCTCGGCATCTTTTCCTTTCATATTCATTTTTTTTGCATCTTCTAGGGCCTCATGGGCCTCCTTAAAGTTGCGAGGTGAAAGAACGTTGACCTGATTTGACTCAGCAGTCTTAACTTCATTTTCCAGGTTCGTTATTTCCTCAGTTGGGTTGGCCGTTGCGGGGAAATCTTGGACAACGGGTTTTGAGCTACATGCTGCCGCCGCGGTAAGAACCGTCGCTAAAAGCAGAGTTTTTGGTAAGTTAGAAAGTGATGTCATGCATTTGTTCCTGTTAAGGTTAAAGTCACAACAAACAACTTTGCAAAGGTAATGCCGGCGCATAGAATAAAAGGCTAAAACACTTTAGTATTTCATGGAGGGATTCGTTATGAAAAAATTCGTTATCGCGCTTGCTATGGCGTTAACATCGAATGTGGTTTTTGCAGAAGAACTTTATTGTACTGTCAGCGTAAATATGGACACAGTGGCAGAAGTGCAATTTAAGGTAGAGCCAAAAACAAAAACAGCTTACGTCATTGCCGATGATTTTTCTTTCTATATCAACAATAAAGGTGCAGGAAAGTTTGAACTGGAAATCTTCAACCTTGAAGGACCATCGAGATCTTATGCTGAAGGATATTTAAGAACAACAGAAGACACTCTTTCATGGACTCTATGGACGAGAGATTATCTTTTAGAAACTAGATGTGTATTGGCTCAATAATTTTTTTAGGAGAAATCAATGTTCGAACTGACCAATGAAGTGTTAATCGCTCTTGTCACTTTAACGGCCATGGAAATCGTTCTGGGAATCGATAACATCATTTTTATCGCTATCCTTGTAGGACGTCTTCCAGTTGAGCAGCAACCCAAGATCAGAAACCTTGGTATTGGCCTTGCGCTTGTTATCCGTATTTTATTATTATTCTCAATCAGCTGGATCATGACTTTAAAAGAGCCGCTTTTTGCGGTTTTTGGACAAAACTTTTCGGGACGCGACCTCATTTTATTAGGCGGGGGTCTCTTCTTAATTGCCAAGTCTACTTTTGAAATTCACCACAAAGTTGAAGGAGACCCTGAGCACGCTCTTCCTGAAGATGCTAAGTCGAAAAAGAAGGTGGGGGCAGGCGCTATGCTGGCCCAGATTCTGGTGCTGGATATTGTCTTCTCTTTAGATTCTGTTATCACTGCCGTAGGAATGGTAAGCCAGGTCGGAGTCATGGTTGTGGCCATGGTGATCTCGATGGTGGTTATGCTTCTTTCTGCTGGTAAGATCAGTGCTTTCGTAGAAAAGCACCCGACAGTGAAGATCCTTGCCCTGTCTTTCCTGATTCTTATTGGGGTTATGTTAGTGGCCGAATCAATGGGACAACATGTTTCGAAAGGTTACATCTATTTTGCGATGGCCTTCTCTTTACTGGTTGAATCTCTTAATATTCGCTACAGAAGCAAACACCCTGTAAAAAACTCATAACCTAGTGCTAAAATGACACTTTTCCCTTATATTGCCGCTCATAATCTTGGGTGTGCGATATAAGGGGTAGTGTTATGGGACTTTCTAAAGTCTTCATTATAGGGCTGGCAGTACTTTCACAATCGGTTTTTAGTGCAGAAGTTGACCAATACAGCAGAAGGGATGAACCACTTAAAGACAGTGCTGAAATCGTCAATGCTAAGGCCAATGCGTCTATTATTAAATCAATTCAGGAAGCCAATGCAAAAGGGCAGGGCTGTAAAGAAGAAGTTCTCTATAAAGCGCTTCGCGGTCATTTCGCCAACCATCTCTCTGGCGAGTTGATCATTGATATTCTCAAAGACCCGAACGTTGAAAAACGTATCATCGGACTTGATGATTCAGTTTATCAGGACTGGACAGTATGGGATGGAATTGGAATGGGATTCACCATCTTTGCTAAAAAAGGCATCACGATGTCTGGCGTAATGAGAATCGGTGACCAGACTATTGGGACAGATAAATTAGAGCACATGTTTGGACAGGGTTTTAATTATTTCACAAAAAATTACCTGGACGAAAAAGGTGAAATCAAAGCAGTTAAAAAAGGAATCATTGGCGAGAAGTTTTTCTTGGGGGGAAACAAGATCGGCAATGGTGTATTTAGTTATGGAGACCTGGGGGCCAACTTTAACGGGATGAGGATGTGGAATCATATGCTTCAGCTTCGTGATGATGTCCTGGGCGTTGACCATAACATCGGGCCGTACATTGCTTGCCAAAACGATCAATGGGCCCAGGTAAAAGAAATCGATTTTAGAAATTATATTGATGATTCGATGGATGAGGCCATTAACTGCTCAAAGTTTCCAACTCAAAAAACGGCAGATAAATTTAAAGCGCGTTTAGAGAAGATGGGAACAACTTGTCCGGTAGACCAACGCCGCCTTGATGATATGGTTGTTAAATACCGTCAGATGGCCAAGTGGATGATTAACACTGATGGCATCGGCAAAGTTAAGTACACTGGTGAATTTAAAAATAAGAAATAGTGTCTTTTAAAAGCGCGCTGATTTCATCATGCGCGCTTTGATTTTGATGTTTCAGATAGCCTTTTAATAGGATCGCCGCTTTTTTCTCCAACACATTTTTAACTTGTTCTTTCTGCTCTAAAGAAAGTGAAGCCTCTTTAATCAGGCGGCAAAGGGATTTGATTCTCCAGTAGTCCATGGCCACAAACTTAGTTGAAAGCTGATCGTCATGCCCTCCATACTTAATAGTCAGAGGTTGTTCAATAAAACCTATCTCCTGGCCTGCTAAAATCTTTAACCAAAGATCGTAATCTTCACACACGGTAAAGCTTTCATCAAAACCATTATGCTTTAAAAAAAGTTCACGGCTTAAAATCACAGTGGAAGGAGAGATGAGGCAGAAGTCTAATGAGCGCGCAAAGAGGTTTTCGCTGCTCTTTTGGTGTTTGAGCTTAGGGTTGACTCTCACACCGTTTCTCACCCATATTTCTTCGCTGTGAAGAAAAGAGAGGTCTGGAGAGTTTTTTAAAAAGTTGGCCTGCAATTGAAGTTTTTCCGGTATCCACTCATCGTCGGAGTCCAGAAAAGAAATATAAGGCGAAGTGCTGTTTTTTACACCGAAGTTTCGGGCTGCGCTGACTCCGCGGTTTTCCTGGCGATGAATAACGACATTTGGGCGAGACTGGACTTGAACCAGCACACTAGCTGTCTCATCTGTTGAGCCATCATCGACAATATGAAGTGTAAAATCCTTATAGGTTTGATTGAGCACACTTTGAATGGCCCTCATTAAAACCGGAGCACGGTTAAAAGTAGGGATGATGACGTCTATTTGCATAGACGCCATCATAACATGAAGTGAGGTTATTTCGCCTCATAAAGTTTTTGGTTTCCACCGGGAACTCGGGTGTCTGATTCGATGGCCGAGACGTCAATCTCAATAAAAACATCTTTATTGATCATGACATCGCCTTCAACCTTTGGGCCCCAGTTCATTCCATAATCCATGCGGTTAATTTTCCCGGTCATGGCAAATCCTGCTCTGGTTTCTCCGTTTTTGGCCTTTTTTGTTCCGGTGTAGACCAGGTCAAAGACTTCGCGTTTTGTCTTCCCGTGAAGAGTAAGGTCTCCCGTCAATTTATACTTGTATGGGTCTGTCGTTTTTCCCACACGTGTAATGACGATATTTTCTAAAGTCATTGTTGGGTATTTGGTGACATCAAAGAAGTCTGCACTTTTTAAGTGATCATCTCTTTTATCAACGGCCGTATAAAGACTCGCTGTACGCACGATAAAGTTGGCATTCGTCATAAGATTTTGAGTGGGATCAAAATCAAAAGAGCCTTCAAAATTGTTAAACTGACCATGGATATTTGTTAGCATCATATGTTTTATCGTGAAGCCCACACGTGAATGTTCCTGGTCAACTCGGTATTCAATAGCAAAGGCCCGGTGACTAAAAAAAAGAATGATCACTGCCAAAAGGACGGCGAAAATTTTAAAGGCCGTGCTGGTTTTGTTGATCCTATACATCTTATCTCCTCGGTCGTGTTAATCTTTGCTCGGGCCCGTGGCGTGAAAGAGTTTTCTTTTTCTGACACCAGGTCGAATAATTTTTTGTTTCTGGGTTGGATACATTTGTTTGTGAACCGGGTCCAGAGAGACTGGTTGATTGCGGTGAATGGACTCTAAAATCGCCTGGATGATTTTGACATCGGCCGTTCCTTCGACGGGACCTGGCTCTGGTGTTTTGTTTTTTATAATACAGTCAGAAAAATAAAGAAGCTCGGCCGAGAACTGGTCGCGTTTTTTGTATTTTTTTGTCTGCTTTTTCATTTCACCACTGCGGGTTTGTAAAAAAGTTCTAAGTTCCATCGGCGTGGCGTAGTCATATGCATTTTCCAAACGGATGCGGCCTTTTTCTCCGATGATTTCATAATCAGAAGAATCATAAGCGCCAAAACTCACGGTGAAAGCGGCCAGTTTATCATTGGGAAAACGAAGAATGACCGAAGTCGTCTCTTCGGTGTTGATAAATCGTGGGTCGTCGCTTGTAACCGAAAGGCCCACGACTTCTATGGGTTCTGCCTGAAACAGGTAGCGGGAAGCATTGATACAATAAATCCCGATATCATATAGAGCGCCACCCCCAACAGAAGTTGGATTGAGGCGGATATTTTTTTTATCCTTTACCTGATAACTAAAAGAGGAATTAAAAAACTTCAGGTCGCCAAGAGTTCCTTGTCTGCACATCTTGATTGCTTCTAGGTTGGCGGCTTCAAAGTGCAGTCGATAAGCAACCATCATTTTGATGTTATGTTTTTTTGCCACCTGATCCATATAGAGGCAGTCATTGAGTGTGACGGCCATAGGTTTCTCACATAGCACATTGATCTTATATTGGGCCGCAAGTTCGACAATCTGGCGGTGGTGATCGTTAGGAGTGGCGATGTAAATGGCATCGATCTCCCTTTTCATAAAGCATTCTTCAAGGTCTTCAAAAAGATAAGTGTTTTTGACTTTGTATTTTTTAGCGAGGACTTTTAATTTTTGCTTGTCCTCAGAAATAAGAGTGGTGAGCACTGAGTTGCTGGAAGCATTTTTAAAAGCTGGAAGCACGGCCGATTGAGCTATATTTCCGAGACCTACAACTCCGTAACGGATCTTCTTGGTTTTCTTTTCCATGAAAACTCCTTCATTTTAAAATTAATCACATTCAGACGTTTAATAAAAATAACAAAAGAGCAAACATCGTGAATGCTTGTTTCATATGACAGGAGAGCAAGTGAAATGCCAGAATCAACGTGTCGGAATCACGTCTAAAGATGTGCGCAATAATAATGGAGTTAGGGAATTTTGTCTGCTTTAGGTGAGTATTTTAGAAGCCTAAAATATCAACGTAAGTTACACCTTTTGCTAAAGAAGAAGATGTTCTTGCACGCTGACCTTTGATTTGAATTTTGCCATTGTTAAAAAGCTCTTTAAGCGCTCCGCGAGAAATGTTCTTTAAAGACATGTTCTCATCTTGGTCGCGAAGGGCCTGAAGAAGAACGTTATCCATGCGCGATTCACGGTAAGCTAAACTTAGTGTTACACGGTGAGATTTTGCTGGTTGTGGAGGTACGATTGCTTCTGTCATAGTCTTTTCCTTCTGCTTTTTGGGCACTTTGCCATAGGAATATGCACTTTGTCGACCCCTCAGGGCCATGATAGTATTATTTCCATGGAAAACACCCTAACCCTAACAAACTATTGGCTTCGCACCATCGTCATTGGACTCGATTTATGCCCTTTTGCCCGCATTCCCTATGAACGCGGACAAATTAGAGTGGTGGAATGCCAGGACTCGACGGAAGAAGGGCAGGTGGGGTTTTTCTTGGAAGAGCTGGAGTACTTACACCAGACTGAAAGCTCAGAGGTTTCTACCACATTAATTGCTTATCCAAATGCTTCAAGCGACTTTAGAGTCTTTAATGATTTTGTTGGTGACTTGGAATACATGTTGGAAGAAGCAGAACTCTCTGATGTGTTTCAATTAGTCGCTTTTCATCCCGAGTTTGTTTTTGAAGAAACAGACTTTGATCACGTCGGCAATTATGTTAATCGTTCACCGGTTCCAGTTCTGCATATTTTAAGAAGTGAAGACATTGCCCGTGCGCTTAAAAATCCTAAAGATGGAGAGATCATTTCATTTAATAATGATCGCAAGCTGCATGAAATGGACAAGGCAAAACTGGATGAGCTTTTTTATTTCTTAAAAAAGTAAGAGCGTCATCTCACTGGTCTGACTTTTTAAATCCAACTGCTTTTTCATTCCCAATTCTTCGTAAAGCTTAATTCTTTTTTCCAGTTGAACTCTAGCGCTAAAAAGGGGATTGATCTTCCAGGTTTCTTTAAACCATTTTTTTAATTCAATCAGAATCGTTTTTTCAAGATCCGATGAATCTTCAACAATCCAGCAATCAATGCGGGCATGATGAGTTGAGAGTACTGAGCGCTCGGTCTCTGTGGTGTGGTAGTACTCGGGAGTTTTTGTAAGGGGGTTCACATACACACTTCCATAACAAATTTCTTTATCTGGAGAGTAGAGCATATACCCGTAGGCCGTGTGATCGATATTGTCCTGAACGTGCTGGCCTAAATCTTCGTGGTTTTGTTTTAAAGTGAAATCATCTTCCGGCCAGCTCGACTGACTCCAGTTGCGCAGGAGTTCCTTGTTGGCCATGACAGCTTCAAAGTCAGAGGCGCTAAAAAACTGATTGGTCGGAAAGAGGCAGAAGCGCTTAGTGGTTAATGTTTGCGGGGGCTGAAATGATTTTTTAAAAATGTCCATGTAAATATATTACATGGACATTTCAAAAGATTAAAGTCGTTTTGGTGGAAGAGGTTTTTCGTCTTTTGATTTGACCCAAAGGCGAGTGTCGAATTCGTGATTGAACATCTCAGCGGCCTTCACGTCTGTTTCCAGATTCTGGATAGAGATCAGGTTTTCATCATTGTAGTCATTTCCACCGGAGCTCCAGTTTTGTGATCCTACGATAATCTGTTCTGCGTGCATACTTCCATCGGCGCGCTTTCTTGTGAGCGTTCCTGCTTTATAATGGTTTTTTCCTGTCCATGTGCTCACACGGTAGCTGATTTTCCCCGGCGTCACATCACTTCCCACTTTTCCAATATAGGGGTTGGGCATATTTACGTTTAAGATCGCATCTCTAATCCATGAGGTAAGACCGTGACCTAAGCGTCTGTCAAAAGCGATGCGAACGTTGGCCCCTTTGGCGGCAGCGTATTGCATAGCTCTTACGATTTCATAACCAGTTCCACCAAACATTGAGATTCTGATTTCATCTCCTTCTTTAGCTGAAAGAAGCATGGGCAGAATCACTCTGTGTTCAGCGTCGTCTGTTGGAGCAAAGTGAACGCGTACTTTTGTTCCGTCATTAAAAGTGAAGAGGCGTTTACTCACCGGGTATTTTGAACGATGGAATCTTCCAGCGACTGAAGGCTCATTTTCACCTGGATTAGTCACAAGTTTACTTTTCACCGCCAGGCCTTTGTCGAATTCAAACATCAAGTTGAATTGATCTAAGAAAGCTTCAGCGATTGAGTTATTTCTAATGTAAACAGACATATTGGCATTGGCCTCAAGACCCATGCAGTTTTTAGAAATGTTAGCGGTTCCTGTCCAAACTGATTTATTACCTTCGTTATTTTCTAAAACAGCAAACTTGTTGTGCATGATTTTTGGAAATGACCACTCCACACGGGCGCGGGCCTCTTCTTCGCTGGTGATTCCCGCATTCATTTCGCGCAGGAAGTGAGGAGTGCCGTCGTATTGGAAAGTCACACGCATAGACTCTGGAGTTTCTGGGTTTTTTGATTGGCCAAAGATGTATTTGTCGGCGTATTCCGGGCGATTGACATAACTAAAGACCCACGGGACTTGGCTTCTTTCGACACCCATAACATCGACAACGGCACGAACCTTTGTTTCAGATTTCGCGCGCTCAAGGATTGATTGGTACACACCACTCATACTTCCTTCGATGTCATCGATTCCATACATCGCCAGCGATAAACTCTTATCAGCATCGGCCTTGATTTTTTCAGCGAAACGATCGGCCACTCCAGCGCGTGGGCTTTTGTCCCAGGCTTCAGTGAAGTAAACATCCATATCCAGAGACTCACCGGCGTGAACAGGGGAGCTCAGGTCTGATTTCTCGATACGGAAATCGGCCGTCGGTTTAAAAGTAGGAGTTTTTTCCAAACATTCCCAATCAATCATGCTTGAGCAATCAAGAAACTGAGTCGAAGCGATGAAGAGTCTTAGTACCGCTCTTAGGTTGGAAGGAGTTTTATCTTCTTCTTCCCCACCAGTGTCGTTGTCATCAGAAGCTTGCTGTTGTTGTGTTTGTGGTAAATCAAAAAGTTTATCTTTTGCTTTGTCTTTGTCGGCGATTTTTTTGTTCGTTGAAGGTGTCTCTTCTCCTTCTAACACTTCAGCTTCGGCCTTCTTTAAATCTCTAGTCGTTAATCCTAAGAAAAGAAGATAGTCACGCAGCTTAGTTGCGGCCGCTGTTAGCTCCTCATCAGACTTTCCTTTGGTGCGGTTTTTAAGTGCTTTTTTAATTTCACTTAGGAGTTCTCCATCATCACTGGTCAATTTAGGAAGAACCTGCACGAGGGGAGGTGCATCGAGTGTTGAAGCTGTTTTTCTTAGCGGAGCATTTGCACACGCGGAAAGAAAAATCAGCGTCGCCAGAAGAAGAGAGGTTTTAGGTCTTAGCATTTTTTTCATCAGAACTCCGTTTGATACTAATCATATCTAAACAAAATTCTAACGGATTCTTAAAGGCAGATGTAGCGGGCAGGATGGGCCAGTCTGACAAGATGATGCCCGACTAAAACGGTCTCTATCTTCTCTTAGCGGGCAAACCACACATGGCTGATGAGATTATCGGTGAAGCCATAGATGGCCACAACGTGCGAAGGAGTAGGTCCTCCACCAGTTACCCATTCTTCATCGAGGACAGAATCATTTAAGACCACGCGGCTTCTTAATTCGCAGTGAAGCGCTGGATTTTCTTCGAATCTCTTTTTATACATCTCCTTAAAAGTCTCGATGTTGTCACAGGTTTTTTCGTTTTGAGCGAGCCTGAAAACCTGGACTTTTGGGTGGTAAAAAGTGACAAATTTCTCAATATCGCGTTGGTTGTAGGCGTCCAGTTGCCCCTGGGCAAGTTCGATCATTCTTTCTTTAGTGATGCTCATGCTTATCTCTTAAAATTGTTCTAGTTATTTAAAATAAAATTTTTTTTATTTCTGTTCCGTCACGACCCAAGTCTTATCCATCGTCACTCCGGTGACATTCAGGACTTTTTTAGAGTTCCATCTGACTTGAACTGATTTGATAACCTTAGAATTCCCTAGACCAAAATGCAGAGTCGGGTCATTTTGCTGGCTCAATGTTCCTGTGACTCCTTCAAATTGTCTAAGAAACACACCTTTATCTGTCGTGATTCTTACTTGAGTTCCTACCGGGTTTTTTCCAGAAGCGATTCCAATCAGTCTGATTTTGACATAGTGATTGTTAGGGTTGGTATAGATATTCTGGAAGACTTGAAGTTTTTGATCGCTCTCAGGAGTCTCTCTTCCCGAAATAATTAAATCCATGCGGCCATCGTTGTTGAAGTCTGCCCAGATCCCACCATAGCTGTCATAAACACGAATAGGCTCTTTATCTCCGACATCTTTAAACTTGAAGTTACCTAAGTTTTTAAAGAGTAGAGAGTAAGAGTAGTTTAACTTATAAACTTGAGACACATAGGTATCAATGAGTCCATCATTGTCAAAGTCAGCGGCCGTGATTTGCGACCACAGCTCATCACCTTTATAAGCACTGTAATCACCAATTGGCTTCATTGGAATGCCAGATTGTTTTCTCACATCAGTAAACTTATAGTCAGGAGCTCCTGAGTTCTTATAGATTTTGGAATCATCGCAAATGTAGCCGCGGTAATCGTATCCTCCGCTGTTGGTCGTTCCTACAAATTTATGAACCAGGTTTGCTGCCCATAAATCGAAGTTTCCATCATTGTTGAAATCGGCCCAGACCGATCCAATCGTGTGCCCATATTGAGGGCCAAAAGATTTCTTCAAGTGGGCATCATAAAAAGTTTTTGAATCAAAATCACCTTGGACTTTGTATTTGGGAGCCGTTTCGACATAAGTGTTGCCGGCCTTTTTAAAGAGAAAGTTTTGTTTTAAGCGGTAGTTAGAAAAGTAGACCTCATTGACTGAGTCGTTGTCGAAATCCGCCCATTGCATCCCGCGCACGTAGGCCGGGTATTTATCCAGGTTAAAGCGAGAAGGGTCTTCTTTGAATGTTCTGCCGGCGATATTCAAGTAGAATTTAGCAGGAAGAAAAGAAAAGGTGTTATTTTCGTGGTTTTCCGACTGGCCGACAAGAAGATCGGCAAAGCCGTCACCGTTAACGTCGGCAAAAGAAAGAGTAAAAGCTTTTTCAGGAAGTCTCAGCCCATACTGCTGACTCATATTCATGAAGATTTTATTTTTCTGAATGAAAACCATTCCCTTTGTAGTGATGATGTCGAGCTGGCCGTCGTTGTTGATATCAATGAAAACCGGATATCCTGATAGCTTATCCAGACCGGCCTTGACCGTGACGTCCTCAAAGACAATGTCCTTGCCGGAAATATTTCTGAAAAGATGGTCTTTAGCTATGATGTCCACGCGGCCATCATTGTCATAGTCTCCGGCAATGATAGAAGAAGAGGCCAGATCACTTGGGATGCCTGATTCATCGGTGACGTCTTCAAAATAAAGTCCGCGCTTATTGTCTGAAGAAATCTCGCGTTTTGTTTTTACATGTTGTTTTGGTGAACAAGCGGCAAGAACTAGCATAAGAATTAAGTATTTTTTCATAAAAAACCTTATAGTAAATCTTTGATGTCATAATGGGTTTTATCAATGGCCTTTGGGTCTTTAAGGACTTCCAGAAGCGCCATCGCTACCTTATCGGCAGAAAGGAGCAAATTCTTTTCTTTTAATTGCTTAAAATCATCCAGTCTGCTGAAGGTTTTAGACTTCTGTTTTCTTATAGTTGCCTGCATATTGGTGTCCATAACCCCCGGGCTAAAGTCTAAAAAACGCAAATTGTTTGTTTTTTTGTAATCATCGGCCAGGCAGTCAGTAAACATGCGAAGGCCTGCCTTTCCCGAACAATAAAGGGACCAGGCCGGAATTGTTCTCACGGCGGCCCCGGAGCTGATATTTGTAAAAGTCTGAAAACATTTTTTCTTTTTAAAAGTCTTAAGCACTAGCGACGTTAAATACATCGGGGCTACGACATTAACTTGCATATGAGTATCAATTTGTTCCAAAGAAAAATGCTCTGCACTTTCAATCGGGCCTATAATCGCAGCGTTGTTGATTAAGTGAATCGCCTTCACTTTTTTCATGTCGATTTTTTTTAGAGCTGTGAGAAATTTTTTATCGAGGCCTTTTATTTTTGTGAGATCGTGTTTGATGTTGATAAAGCTGGGCATTTTAAAAGCACTTTCACGGGAAAGAGAAATCACAAAGTGTCCCGCTTTTAGGGCCTCTTCGGCCAGTGAAAAACCCAGGCCTCGGGTCGTTCCGGTAATGATAAATAACTGCATATTTTCTTCCTTATTTTTAACTTTTTTAGTGTAACAAGGAATGAGCACAACCAAAAGATTGAAATCGTGTGTAGACACAAAGTGTTGGAGATTTTTTAGCGCTTGCCCATGAGGAAGTTTGTTGGAATAATTTTGCCATGAAATTTTTAATTATTTTAAGCGCTTTATTTATTAGTTGCTCATCTGTTTTTGCAGGGGCCCCTCATTACGACAATTATCCACCAACTCCGGCCACGCCATACACTGAAGAGATTCTGGATTTCTATTCAGTGAAAGATGCTTACGGAGAGTTCTCAAACTTCGCTTTATTTCCCATTGTTGTTGATGGTGTGGACTGGCCAACAAGCGAGCACTATTACCAGGCCCACAAATACACTGATCCTGAATTAATGGAAAAAGTTAGACGAGCAAAAACGCCGATGGAAGCAGCTCTTATGGGCCGCGATCCAAAAATTCCAAAAAGAGAAGACTGGGATACCTATAAAGATATCGCTATGGAAGTAGCGGTGAGAGCAAAATTTTACCAGTACGAAAGCTTAAGAACTCTTTTAAAGTCGACAGGGACAACATTCATGTATGAACATACAAAAAATGATTGTTACTGGGGTGACTGTGGCGATCGCACAGGAAAAAATAAACTTGGGCTTCTTCTTATGAAACTTCGAGAAGAAATTTAATTATTCGTATCTCAAAGCTTCAATAGGATGCAGTTTAGAAGCTTTATGGGCCGGATAAATCCCAAAAACAATCCCGATAATCACAGAGAAGCCAAACGCAAGCAGAATTGAGTCCCATGAGACTGAAGCATTCCAGCCGATGATCACTGAGAATGTGAAGGTGATGGCCCATCCTAAAACAATTCCCATAAATCCGCCGAGGAAACTCACCAGGACAGACTCAGTTAAAAACTGCATAAGGATATCTGAGCGCATGGCCCCGACGGCTTTTCTTAAACCGATTTCTTTTGTTCTTTCTGTGACTGAGACGAGCATGATGTTCATGATCCCGATACCACCAACGACCAAAGAAATGGCAGCAATTGTTGCTAGAAGTGTAGAGATTGTTTTGCTGCTTTGGCTGATGGCATTTTGTAGCTCGGCCATGTTGAAAATTTGAAAAGCATCATCAGAAGATGAAAGAGGGACGCGGTAGCGTTTAATCATCGCGGCCTTCACACTTTCTTCAACATCATCAATATCGTTTTTGTTTCGAACCTGGATATCGATAGAGTCGACATAGTTTTTCCCAAACAAACGGTACATTCCCGTTTGCACCGGGATTAAGATTCTATCGTCCTGGTCCTGAGGGCCAGAAGCTCCTTTTTCAGGAAGAAGACCGATAACAGAAAAGTTAATGCGATTAATTTTAATCATCGACCCGATGGGGTTTTTATCACCGAAGAGTTCGCGGGCCACTGTGCGACCGATAACGGCCACGAGTGCTCTTTGCTGTCCTTCATCATCGGAGAAGAATCTTCCGTAGTCTGGAGTTGAAGTTCTCATGCGCGCATAGCTTGGAGTCACTCCGGCAACAGATGTGTTCCAGTTCTTATTTAAATAAGTGACTTGTCCGCGTCCTGAAACGTTGGGAGAAACATCGGCAATGGCCGGGATTTCATTTTTTAAAGCGAAAGCATCATCCATGGTAATGCGGATTCTGGTTCCAGACTCCTGCATAACTCCACCGACACGAATGTTTCCTGCGCGAAGAACCAGGAGGTTTGAGCCCATAGAAGAAAGTTGGTCTTCAATCGATTTCTGCGCTCCAGATCCCAAGGCGAGCATCGCCACAACCGCAGCAACCCCGATTAAAATACCAAGCATGGAAAGAATAGAGCGGACCTTGTTGGCGGTAAGAGTTCTATAACCCTGGTGAAAGTGTTCCAGGATTTCCTTCCAAGAGAATTGATTGCCATAAGTTTTAGCAGGCAATTGATCTTTTGGAGGTTGATACGGTTTAAAGCGCTCATCAGACTGAATCACACCATCGCGCATGCGGATAAGCCTGTTGGCCTCGTGTCCGATTTCATCTTCGTGAGTAACGATAATGACAGTGATACCTTGATTGTTGAGATCTTTTAAAATCGCAAGAATCTCTTTTTCACTTTTTGAGTCCAGGTTTCCTGTTGGCTCATCGGCAAAAATAATTCTGGGCTCGTTTATCAGGGAGCGGGCGATAGCAATTCTTTGTTGCTGCCCACCTGAGACTTCATTGGTTTTATGGTGAAGGCGATCGGCAAGACCTACCTTTCCTAAAAGTTTTTGGGATTTATTAAAATCAAATTTTCCTTCGGAATAAATAAGAGGAAGGGCCACGTTTTGCCAGGCCTCAAGCCTTGGCAAGAGATTAAATTGCTGGAAAATAAAACCGATCTCTCCGCGTCTGATAACCGCAAGTTCATCTTCACTCAACGTTGCGACTTCTTTATCTCCTAGAAGATAAGAGCCACTTGAAGGAATATCCAGAAGCCCCAGGATATTCATCAGTGTCGATTTACCAGAACCAGACGGGCCCATGATCGCTACGAAATCGCCGCGTTCAATTTTTAAGCTAATGCCTTTTAGAACATCAACTTTGGTATCGCCCATTTGAAAGGATTTGGTAATATTTTTTATTTCAATCATACTATCTTGGTCCGCCACTACTGCGTTTGCCGCCTTTTGGGAATTTAGGACTAAATGGATTGCTTGAATTTTGAGCGCCGTCGCCAATAGAGTAGTCCTGAATCAGGATCACGTCATTTTCAACGAGACCTTCCAGGACTTCAGTTCTTTTTCCATCTGTCAGTCCTGTAGAGATGACAGTCTCTGTCGGCGGAGCTTTTTCATTTTTTTTCATAACTAATGTTTTTCCGTCTACAACTTTCATGGCCTCACTTGGAATTAAGAGAGTGCCCGTTTTTTCTTTTACAGAGAACGTCACGTTAGCTGTCATCCCACTGCGCATGAAATCCGGTGTTTCTTCTGGACGGACATCAATAGTGTAAGTTGTTACGTTGTTTGTTGTTGTGGCATCGAAGGCCAGTTGGTCAACGCGCGCTTTAATCGGAGACTTTGGATAAGCGTCCAGAACAATCATAGCACTGCTATTGAGTTTGATTTGAGCAATGTCAGTCTCATCAACATTGGCCTTTACCGTCAGGTGATCAGACATCGTAAAGATTGCATCAGTATTAGTGAAAGTCTGTCCCGGTTCAACACTTTTTAAAATGATTGTTCCGGCAATGGGTGCAAGAACCGGAGTAGGGAGGTAGAGCTCCGACCACTTTTTAAATTCTTCTTCACCTTTTGAACGGGCAGCATCGAGCATGGCCGCTCTTTCTGTCGAACTCATCCAGGCGATGATTTGTCCCTTTCTGACCTTTGATCCTTCTTTGATGAGAACTTCATCAATTCTTCCGGCCACAGGAGCTTTAATTTCCAGGCGGTTTTTAGGTTGAACAGTACCGGTCGCTAAAATTGTGACAGCGATGTCACCTTTTTCAACGGAGTATTCGCTGTAAGTAATTGCTGGCTTTTGGTTTTTCTTATATGAGTAAAAACTAATTCCGCCTAAAACGATAATGACTGCGCCAATAATAAGAGATTTTTTCACGGAATCACTCCAGTGCCTTGAGCTTGTTCCCAAGCTGCCGATGCTTGCAGGCGGTTTCTAATTTGTAGTGTGTAGTCTTTTTGTTTTGTGATGAGATCGTTTTCAATTAAATCCCAGTCATCAAAATTCGAAAGACCATTGTTGTATTTGCTGCGGGAAATATCTGCTCTGACTTTTGCTGCTTCTAAAAAAGCGGAGCTGACTTTTACTGTTTGATTGGCTTCTTTAAAAGAAGTATAACTTTGGGAGAGCACTCTTCTTAATTCCATGTTCTGGTTTTCAAGTCTTTTTTCAGCGGCCTTTACCTGATAGCTTGCGCTGTAAGTAGAATAAAAATCTTTTCCACCATCAAAAAGTGACCATGATAGGGTTGCACCCGCGGCCCATCTTCTATTGTCATCTGGAAAAAAGCTATCGCCAGTTTTTCCAACTGAAGCACTGACGTTTAAGTCAGGATAAAAACCTGATTTACTGGAATCAAGAGTGGCACTTGCCGAAGCTAGAGTGGCCTTGAATTTTTTAGCAGTGGGAGTGGATTCAATCAGTGCATCGTAATTTGGAAGGGCCGGATCATCCACCGCAGGAGTTGTCGTGATCTCAACGGGCTCATTTTCTGGAAGATTTAAAACTCTTCTTAAGTAGATTAAGCTGGTCGCCATGGCATTTTCAGCTTTAAAGAGATCGAGCTTTGCTTGTTCAAGGTAGGCCTTGGATAAAAGTACCGATCCTTTATTTTCTCTTCCGTTTTCAAAACGCAGCTCAACCATCCTTAAGTTGTCTTCTCGGCGCTTTTTAATATCGCGTGAAAGACTCAATGAATCTTTAGCATAAAAGTAATTGGCCACCGCATTTTTTAAATCGAAGCTAATTTGTGATTTTGTTTCCTGAAGATTGGCCTCTTCTATTTGGATCTTACTGTCGGCAATTTTTAAGCTGGCAGAATCCTGAAATCCATTAAAAAGATTTTGAGTCAAATTCAATGAGCCGCTATATGCATCTGTTGTGCTCGAGGCACCTGATTTGGTTTCACTATTGGCCTTCTCGTAAGAAAGACTCGCTGAAACTTTCGGGAAAAAAGCAGAACGTGTGCTTTTTTTATCAGCTTGTGAAGCTTTTAGGGCCTCATAAGATGCTTGTACTTCCAGGTTGCTCTTAACCGCAAGAGCAATTGAGTCTTCAAAAGTTAATTTTTGTTCAGCAAAAAGAGCAGAAGAAAACGAGAGAGTGAGAACCAAGAGATGAGATTTTCTAACCATAAGCTTTTCCACAATGTTTCCATAATTGGTCGCTATACTACAACTAAGTAGTATAGCGAATTGGTGAAAAATTGCAAATGAACTTTAGGTCTAGTGCGAGTCGACAACACCGGTTGGCTTAACTCTTAACTTTAAGAAGTACCAAGGAATGTACGACAGTGAGAAGACAATTAAGATGATCCACATCAACTGATTAAAACTCATCATAAAGACCTGTCCGTCAAGACGGTGTTTTATTGACGTCAATGCAGCTTTATCTTCTTTAATCATTCCAACACCACTCGACATTTTTTTCGTCATGCTCGATGTGCCTTGATAATAGACCTGTTGAGTTGTCGGATTTAAAAGTGAAACTTTTGAAGCTAAGTCGACGTAGTTCTGGTGGCTTCTCATAGTCAGAAGTGTCCCAACCATAGCGATCCCGATACTTCCTCCGATCTGTCTTGAAAGGTTCAGGAGTCCTGAAACTTGCCCCATCGCATGTCCCTTAAACTGACTCAGGATACCAGAGTTGATTGGAACAAACAGGAAAGCAAGAGCAAACCCACGCACATAAAGAGCGTGTAGAATGTCTTCTTTCGATGAAAGAGGAGATAAGTGAGTCAGAAGCAGCATACAGACAACAAGTCCTGTAAGACCTACGAAAATAAGTTTCTTAACACTCACACCACCAACCATCATACGCCCAATGAGCGGCATGAGGGCCATGGTCACCAGCGAGCCTGGAATAAAGAGCTCTCCGGTTTGAGTGGCCGTGTATCTAAAGACGTTGCTGACGAAAACCGGAAGAACGAAAAGCACTCCATAGAGATAAAATCCCAGAAGCCCCATTAGCATTGTTCCGTTGACAACAATTTGCTCTTTTAATAAACGCACGTTGATGATCGGATTTTTAACTCTTAATTCCCACCATACGAAAGTAGGAAGAGAGATAAGAGAAGTGATCACACATGTTGTAATGAGCTTAGAAGAAAACCAGTCATCTGCTTCACCACGCTCAAGAGCGTATTGAAGACATCCAATTCCGGCAACTAGAAGGATAAGTCCCAGGGCATCGAAGCCTGATTCTTTTTTGTGTCCTTCTTCGTGTTTGACGTCGTAGATACAAGCAGCACCTACCATCAGCGCCAGAAGCCCTAGCGGAAGGTTGATGTTGAAGATTGATCTCCATCCAAGTGTATCAGTTAAGTACCCGCCCAGAACCGGTCCCAAGGCAGGACCAACCATGACGCTCATCCCGAAGATCGCACCAGCAATACCGGCCTTTTCTTTTGGGAACTGTTCATAAATAAGCGTCTGCGAAGTCGGAAGCAAAGCTCCTCCGGCAAGACCTTGAAGGATTCTGAAGATAATCAGGAACTCAAGATTGGGTGCAAGTCCACATGCCACAGATGTAATTGTGAATAGGCCAATACAACCCAGGTAATAGTTTCTTCGTCCGAATCTTTCTCCCAGCCATGCTGAAAGAGGAAGAACGACGGCGTTAGCGATAGCGTAACCGGTAATAACCATACTGATATCTTCCAGCGTGGCACCCAGGTTACCCATCATCGTAGGTAAAGCGACGTTTACAATTGAGGTATCAATGATCTCCAGAAGAGATGCAAGGACGGCAACAAATATGATAAGCGGAGCTTTAGAGTTTTCTGTCGTCTCCATATATATACCTAGTGTTTGTGTACTTTAATAAATGCTGAAAGCCCTGTTCTTAATTTCTCAATGTCTTCTGCTGAAACGTTTTCAATCTTAATCTTCACCGGAATTCTCTGAACAACTTTTGTGAAGTTACCAGTAGCATTGTCTGGTGGAAGAAGAGTGAATGTGGCTCCAGTTGCACTTGAAATACTTTCAACCTTTCCTTCAAAAGACTTCCCTGAGATCGCATCGACATCGATTTCAACTTTTGCATCTAAGCGAATCCCTTCAACTTCAGTTTCTTTGAAGTTCGCGATGATCCATCTTTCTCCTGAATCAACAAATCCTAGTAGGGGAACGCCCGGAGCAGCAAGCTGTCCAACTTCCACTGATTTTTTAGCGATGAACCCATCAGTTGGAGCGACGATTTTAGTATTTGAAAGGTTTAGTTCAGCTTGAGAAACTTGAGAGGCGATAGCATCGTATTTAGCTTTAACGTCATTGTACTGAGCAGAAGCTGTGTCGAATTGTTGTTGAGAAACAGCACCTTTAGAAAGCAAGTCTACTAAACGGCGGTAGTTTCTTTCAGCGTCTCTTCTTCTTGCTTCAACAGATGATAGTTCACCTTTAGCTTGTTTAAGGTTGTTCTCGTAATCGCGTGGGTCGATGTTGATAAGGACATCTCCTTTAGCTACTTTTTGTCCTTCAACGACGTTTACCGATGTAATGTAACCAGAAACTTTTGGTGCCAGCATTACGCTGTGGCCGAAGATCTGAGCGTTGTCAGTTGTTACGTAAGCGAAGTGTTCATATGTCAGGTAGCTGGCAACGATGACTACCACTGCTCCTACGATCGATAATATCTTTTTCTTTTTTGCGTCCATTGGTCACGTCCTTCTTTTAATTAAAATGTATGAATTTTTTGTCCGATTGCTGTTTGTAAATTGATGAGAGCTTCAATATATCCCAACTGAGCATTGACTGCGCCAGCTTGTGATTTATATAAGTCAGCCTCAGCATCAAGAAGATCAGTGTTTGTTCTTGCTCCAACTCTTTGTCCTTCACGGGCAAGGCGCACACTTTCTTTTGATTTGGCGATATCGTTTGTTCTCGCCTTATATAAAGAAGCATAGTAGTTGTACTTTCTCTTCCATACTTCCAGGTCTTTTTGTGCTTTTAGCTCAGTGATACGGTAAGTTTTTTCGGCCTGAACAAATTGCTCTGTCGTTTGCTTAGAACGGGCGAATGAAACACCGGCATCAAACAGGTTCCATGAAAGTTGTAATCCAACCTGGTAAGCAGAACGGTATTTGTCTGTATCTGTTAGAGAGTCATTCAGGTTATTGTAATATTGGTATTGACCAAAAGCTGCGATACGAGGCACCCAGAAGCTGTCTTGTGCTTTATCAGCGTAAGACAGAGCATTCACTCTTTCTTTCAGCGCCTGGATATCGTTTCTGTTGTGAATGTCAGCCGCTGTGATACTCTTCATCAGGTTTTCATCTAAAACCGGAAGTTCTCCAGTGACATCAACTGTCCCTGAGTCTTTACCTAAAATCTCAAGCAGGTTGTGTTCGCTGATAGCGATATTGTCATCTGCATTTAATAGATCTGATTCAGCATTTGAAACCTGAACTTCAACACGAAGAACATCGTAGTTTGTCGCCATACCACTTTGCTTAAAGAGCTTCACATCTTTTAAATGGTCTTGAAGAACTTTTAAGTTTTGAGCAGCAACATCTTTAAGGGTTTTGTTTGCCAGTGCCTTGTAATAGGCAAGTGTCACATCCATCTCTGTTTTAAAGTTATTCCACTTTTCTTCATTGGCAGCAGCATTGAAGCTTTCGCTTGCGGCCTGGTAGCGATTCACACTCGAGAAACCTTCAAACAGGGGATAGGTTCCAGTTAAAGTCAGTTGTGAATTCGGAACGATTTGCGGAACGATTGTATCTGTTGTCGCATTTCCTAATCTCACGTTTGTCAGCGCGTACTTCTTATCAAAAAGATAGTTAGCATTTGCAGACACAGTAGGAAGAAAGCCAGAATAGTTTTCAACTTTTTTCCATTTTGCTTCTAGAGTTGCACTCTTTGCTTTTTCTACAGAAGGAGAAGTGTTCAGGGCTTCGTTGATAGCGTCTTGTAATGTTAGGGCGTGAGTAGTGCCTGTAAGAAGCATCGCCGCGCCGTAAGTAAGGGCATGTAATCTTATATTTTTTTGCATAAAAACCTCGTCTAAGATGGTTTTACTCCTAAATCGTTTGCGAAGCAAACTATTTGTGGTAGAATCTATTCATGGGAAAAAAAGTAACGAAAACAAAAAAAATTGAGAACAAACTCTTTACCGCTCAAAGTTTTGAAACCACTGTTCATCCAGGGCTCAAGACTTTTTTTGGCTACAGTCTTTATAAGTCTGCCGTGCTCTATAAGGCCTTGATGGAAAAGAGAAACCATCTTTTTTATAATTTAGGGACGCCTGAATGCGCTGTTCTCTATGTACTAAGTACCGGTGTCGTAACTAATCAACTTACACTAGGTCAGGACCTGGGCATTGATAAAGCGACGATTGTTAAAATCATCGATAAACTAGAAAAGTTGACTTTTGTGAAGCGCGAAGTGGACCCTAATGACCGCAGGTCTAAGTTTGTTTCCCTGACCCCTAAGGGAAAAAGCATCCTGGACAAGGTGAGAAAAGTGAGAACGGAGCTGGAAGATGAAGTCCTTTCACACTTTCCAAAAGAGGATGAAAAAGAACTAAGAAGACTTATCCCAATGCTTCTTGAGGTCGTGGTTAACTTAAAATAATTCCTGCGCTTTTTTAGTTTAATGGTATCCTCATAATTACTATGAGAGATGAAATTCCTGAAACACCCCCGCGCCCTAAAAAGAAAGGGCCAATAAGACGACTGTTTATCTGGTCTATTCGCCTGGGCCTTTTCTTCTTTGCTCTGAGTATTTTTGTCGTTTTATTTTACCGTTTTGTTCCGGTGGCCTACACACCATTAATGTTCTGGCGCTCAACTGCATCCATTTTCACAGAAGAGAAGTTTGTTGGAATTGAAAAAAAGTGGGTGCCTATCACTCAGATTTCTAAATCAATGCAGCAGTCGGTGATCAAGGCCGAAGACTATAAGTTCTATCAGCACAACGGTTTTGACTTCGAGGCCATTGAAAAGGCCATGCAGTACAATAAGACTCATAAGAAGAAAAAAGGGGCGAGTACAATCTCGCAACAGACAGCTAAAAACGTTTTTCTTTGGCCTTCGCGTTCATGGCTAAGAAAAGGAATGGAAGCCTACTTCACCGTCTTGATTGAGTTCTTCTGGCCAAAAGAGCGCATTTTAGAAGTGTATCTGAATGTCATTGAATTAGGTAAAGGTGTCTATGGTGTTGAGGCCGCTGCTCAGAAGTTTTTTAAGAAGCCTGCCAGTAAACTCAACTCTTCTCAAGCAGCATTAATGGCAGCCGTTTTACCAAACCCGATCAGATTCAGAATCGATAAGCCCAGCCGTTATATCTCCAATCGCCAGCGCAAGATCATGGGAAGAAGAGCGCCTCCGTTAGTGGCCGCGACTCCAGTTGAACCAAAAGCTGAAATTAAACAATTGGAAACTCCTGAAGAAAAATCAAAAGAGTTTTTTTCTTTAAAGTTTGATGACGAAAGTGAAGCTGAAAAAGAAAAGGGAGCCGAAGCTCCCCAGACTGAATCTTCTAATCACTCAGAAGACAACAATAACGATTAAAAAATTATTTGATTGTTCTAGCTAGTTCCAGCGCCTTTAGAAGGTCGATGCGTCCACCTGCAACCATTTTATCTTTAAAGCGCTCTACCTTTGTGACCGAGTCCATTAACACTTGTTTAAGTTGAACCGGAGTAAGGTTAGGGTAGTGAGAAAGAACTTCAGCAGCTACACCTGCCGTTGTCGGGCTGGCCATCGATGTTCCTGACATAGACTCATATCTATTGCCTGGAGTTGTTGAGTAGATGCTTGAGCCTGGAGCTGCTACGTCTACACCAACTTTACCGTAGTTTGAGAAGTAGCTCATTCCACCGCTGTTAGATGTACTAGCAACGATGAGAAGGTTATCACTCTTGTGGCTTGCCGGGTAAGTTGGAGTTCTATCGATATCGCTAGAGTCGTTTCCGGCAGCAGCAATAACTAAAACGCCGTAGTTGTCCTGGATGTATTTAAGAGTTTCAGGAATCAGGTTTCCACCTTCGTTTGATCTCTTACCAAATGAACAGTTGATGATCTTTGCACCATTTTTAGCAGCGTAGATAAATGACTCAGCTACATCGACATCAGTTTCATCACTGTTGTTTGGAACAGTTCTGATCCCCATGATTTTTACGTTTGAAGCGATTCCCGCGATACCGATGCCATTGTTTTGTTTTGCACCGATTGTCCCAGAAACGTGAGTTCCATGAGAGTGAGTGTCTTTGTTGTTTCCAGTTGCGCGTCCTTGAGAGTCGCGAACAAGAGTGTTGATTCCGTAAACGTCATCAATGTATCCGTTGCCGTCGTCATCAATTCCGTTTCCTGGGATTTCGCCTTCGTTTTTCCAAAGAACATCTTTTAGGTCTTCGTGATTTGTATCAATCCCTGTGTCTACTACGGCAACAGTGATTGTCTCAGTCGCAGAAGTTCCGTGGATTTTGTAAGCAGCATTCACTGAAACACCATTTTGAGAAGCATCAGCAAATGACCAAACTTTTCCGACCTGTGGGTCGTTGAATTGAGGAGCATTCATTGATTTGTTTTCTTCTGGTGGTCTTGGTGCTGGCACCGGAGTTGGAAGTGGAGACTTCTCTGCGCGGTAGTTTCTTTCCGTGTATTCTACATTTGGGTGATTCTTAAGTTGTTTTTCTAAAACAGAAACATCGTTGTTTCTGATAACGTAAACATTTCCAAAAAGATTTTGGACTTTTGATTGTGAACCAAAATCAGGAAGAGTTTTTCCCGCTCTTACTTTTACCACTAGCTCAGTCGGCGTGACTGCAGCCTGAAGTGATGAAAGCGAGAGAACCAGAGTTGAGAGCAATAAAAATTTCATATTCCATCATCCTTGAAATTTAAGATTAGTCTTAAAGTGTAGTGTTCCTCTTTCTCAATACGCAAGCGTTTAAGGCAACTGTTTGACAAAGTAAGATATACAAATCATTCCAAAATTCTCGCGAAGTTTTTGTTTCCAGCAAATCTTAAGTTAACTCTTAATTATTTATGCCGAGAAAGGCATATATATTCATGGAGTAGGCAATGACAATTGGTGCGAAATTAAGACTCTTAATGGTTTTTTTAGTAATCACTCTCATTACGACGGCCGCTATTGCGTTTTGGACATCTAACCGGTTTGTCACTCAGGTGAACGATTTGGTCGATGTTCAACTTCCTGGTGTCAGTAACATGATTCTTGCCGACATGATGCACGATGGGATTAGGGCAAACGTATACCGAGCGATCCTCGTTGCGAAAACAGGAAGCGATGAAGAGAAAAAAGAGACG
This sequence comes from Bacteriovorax stolpii, assembly GCF_002872415.1. Classification (GTDB taxonomy): domain Bacteria; phylum Bdellovibrionota; class Bacteriovoracia; order Bacteriovoracales; family Bacteriovoracaceae; genus Bacteriovorax; species Bacteriovorax stolpii. The sequence goes on from NZ_CP025704.1 coordinate 1,328,762, forward strand.
AGAGAAGAAGCAAAAGAGTTCGCCGAAAATATTAAAAATTATATCAATAATTTGGAAAAACTTAACATTCATCCCACTACCAGAGCGGCCATCGCCCCGGCCCTGCCTCGTATTGAAGAGTATGTAAAATCTGCTGGCGAAATCGTCGATATCGCTCTTAGTGGGGATGAAGAAAAAGCACGCGCTAATCTTTCTACCTTTAATGACAAATTTGAAGCGTTGGAAAAAGAATTGGGGACCCTGGGGGACCTGGTCAGAGCGGACTCGGCTCAGTCAGCGGCCGGTGCTGCCGCTATTAATTCTCAATCAATGTATTTAAATATTGTGTCTTTGGTGATTGGTATTATCCTTCTAATCTTTTTTGCAGCTGTCGTAAGAGATCAGCAAGGACAGTTAAAAAATATCATCGATAACCTGATTAAAGAATCTAACCGTATCAGCAGTACGGCAGACAACCTGACTCAGGCCGCTCAGAATCTTTCGGCCTCTACAGAGCAACAATCAAGTGCCTTCCAGGAGTCAGCCGCAGCTTTAGAAGAAATCACGGCTACCGTTAGTACAACAGAATCTAATTCAAGGCAGCTCGATAGCAATGCCCGCGTAAGTTTTGAATCAGCGAGCAATGGAAAAGAGACCATTGAAAAAATGCTGGCGGCAATGGGAGACATTAATAACAGCAATACGGCCATGATGAGGCAGATTGAAGATGGAAATAAACGCATCGGAGACATTATCCGCGTAATCGGTGACATCGAAGAGAAGACGAAAGTGATTAACGATATCGTCTTTCAGACTAAGCTTCTGTCTTTTAATGCTTCTGTCGAAGCGGCAAGAGCAGGTGAGCAAGGAAAGGGGTTTGCCGTAGTCGCTGAGGAGGTCGGGAACCTGGCCGAAATGAGTGGGAATGCGGCCAAGGAAATCTCAGACATGCTCTCAAACAGCGTGAGCACTGTTGAAGTGATCGTTAATGAAAACAGAACAAAAGTAGAGTCACTTGCCTATGACGGTAAAAACAAAGTTGAACAAGGGATTCAAATTGCAAATAAATGTGGAAGTGCATTGGAAGAAATCGTTTTCCAGGCCTCAAACATTAATACGCTTATCAGTGAAATCACCACTGCAGTTAAAGAGCAGTCAAAAGGAATTTCAGAAGTTTCAAAGGCCATGGGGCTCTTGGATCAATCGAGTTCGCAAAATTCAGTTATCTCCAAAGAGAATTTAGAATCTTCAAAAGAGTTGCAGGATCAGGTTCAGAAACTCGAGAGTGTCATTAAATCGCTTTCAGGGATGATGACCAGTAAAACAGCTCATTCGTAAAAATAAAAAAAAGGCCGGATAAACCGGCCTTTTTTATTCTTCTGTACAAGTAAATCTAATTGTCCCGCCAATGTGATCCCCCGCCTGGAAGATATAGTGAGCTTTAAACTCTTTGGCGTCTTTTAATTCAACGACAAACGATCCCCACATTCCACTTTCTTGTCCGTCAGTGTAGCGAGCATCAAAGTTTTTAAATTGAGCGTGTCCTTTGTATTTTAGTGGACGGTAGTTTGGGTTAGCTTTGACTTCATCAAACTCGAAGTAACCGCGATAGCTGTTTTCTTCGCTAAAGCTTGTATCATCAGCGTCTTCCCATTGGTTTTTTACGAAAACGAATCCATTGACGTTCTTCATTGAGCTTTGAGTTCCCTTTTTTTCAAACTCAAAAGTCACCAGGGCCAAAGCAGGTAGTTTGTCACCCCATTGAGTCCCGTGATCTGAAGAACACGTGACAAGTTCAGCACTTGCAGTGTTTGTCACAATCGCCAAGAAAAGGGTCGCGATTAAAGATATTGATTTCATATATAGCTCCGATAAAAATTATTTTGGTCTGATCTAAGTACGCCCTTTATTGCGCGTTGTGAAATCTCAAAATTAGATATTAACTATGCCCTGAAAACTTTAGATAACCAAAAGATTTACTCAACTATTCCTCCAGAAAATATGGAGTTATCCATAGTTCTGCTTCGGGCCCTAGTATGCGATGGGGTTTTATAATACTCTGCCAAATGAAATGAGAGCACAAAAGCTGAAGACATTTAGCGATTTTTTAAAACGAGCAGAGATTATCGAGCATGCTCTTTTGATCATTACTGAAGACGACAGTCCTGAGTGTGAGCGCGCTATCCTGGAGCTTCGCTCATTGAATTACGATATGCCTTTCTATGAATTGAACCTTTCAGATAACCCCAACCTCAAAGAAGAGATCTCTGCTTTTTACGACATCGAAAGTTTGCCTACCTTTATATATTTCCGCGGAAAAAAAATGGTCAGCAAAATAAAAGGCTACGATCAATCAAATAATTTTTCACGATTTCTTTCCACCGCTGTTCACTTAGACCATTAAATTTATAAATTGGTCTTGTTTGAAATAATTCGGCGAAGAATTTTTAAATAAAAATCCACTTACATTTATAAGAGAAGCTCAAGAGAATTTTACTTAAGTATTTCTCTACTTACTACGATTGTGTGTTTTAGAAAATCCACAATCTCTGTCGTAGGGGAGTTTTATTTATGTTTGAAAAAAGAAGTTTAAACTGGAAGATGCGTGCCGCTTTTACAGTCTCTGCCGTATCACTCGCAGTTGTTGGCTATTTTAGTTATCAAGGGCTCCAGCATGTGAATGAGAAGTATGAGCATGTTGCCAACATCAATCTTCCCAATGTTGTTTTATTGGAAGAGATGAAGGGAACGTCTGATAAAGTTATGAGTTTAATGATTCAAAGTGCGCTGGTTGGTAACAACGAAAAAGAAATGAAGCGCCTTGCGGGTCGTTTTGATGAAACACTAAAAGCTTACCATGAGCTGGATGATGAATACCGAAAAGTGGAATTTGTTCCGGGTGAACAAGAGCTTTATGAAAAAGTCGATAAAACATGGCAGAAGCTTGAATCAGATTTAAAGAAAGGAAGAGAGCTTGCTCAGATGCAAAAAGCTGAAGACAAGCACTTGTTCCAGGAATTTTATATGAGCGAATCTGTTAAAGGGACTCGCTTTGAATATTACAAAGTTCTAGGTGAGTTGGTTGAATTTCAAAAAGCAGAATCAAAAAAATGGGTAGCAAGCGCTAAAGAAAGCAGCGCTTTTGCAGAAAGAACGATTCTGACTCTGGGGATTATTGGATTTATCTTTTCAATTGCCACGGGATTTATATTCTCTCGAGCTATTTCTTCTACATTAAATAGAATTGCCGAGGTGCTTGCCGAAGGTGCAAGAGATATTGCTTCCACATCTTCTCAGGTTGCCGGATCGAGTGAGACGCTTTCATCAGCGGTTTCTCAACAGGCCGCTGCTGTTCAGGAAACTTCGGTTTCAGTTGAAGAGTTAACAGCAATGGTAAGAAAGAGTTCGGAAAACTGTTCGACATCGGCCAACGTGTCTTCACAAAGCCATGAGACTGTTATCCAGGGGAAACAGGCCGTAGAAGAAATGATCAGATCAGTTGATGACGTAAGTCGTGGTAACGAAGAAATCATGGCCTCAATCGAAGAAGGGAACCGTCGTATCGCAGAAATCACTTCGGTTATCAACGAAATTGCAGCTAAAACAAAAGTGATCAACGATATCGTATTCCAGACAAAACTTCTGTCTTTCAACGCTTCAGTTGAAGCGGCAAGGGCCGGTGAAAACGGAAAAGGTTTCGCGGTTGTAGCTGAAGAAGTGGGGAATCTGGCGCAGATGAGTGGTCGCTCAGCGAGCGAGATTTCAGCGATCGTTGATGAAAGTATCAGAAAGGTAGATTCAATCGTTGCTGAAAATAAAACGAACGTAGAAAAATTCGTTCAAAGTGCAAAATTAAAAGTGCAAAAGAGCCAGACTGTCGCTTCTAAGTGCGGCACTATGTTTGATCTGGTTGTAGAAAATACGACAAAAGTTAATGGCCTGATTGAAGAGATTGCAAGAGCTTCAAGTGAGCAGTCAAAGGGGATTGAGGAAATCACCAATGCGATGGGGCAGATTGATGTAGCGACGAATGAAAACTCGACTGTTACTCACTCTGTAGCAAAAGCGGCCAAAGACCTTTCAAGCCGCGCTGACGTTCTAAAAGAAATGTCATCAGAGCTTTACCAGACAGTTCACGGTAAACAGGCCGCTTAATAACGTTCAAAATAAAAAGGCCGCGGGATTAAAATCGACCGCGGCCTTTCTTATCTTCTTAGAATCTGAAAAATCAAAAATTACTTTAAAATAGATTCAGCTTCGTTTAGTAACATTTCAAGAGCGTCTGACTCAGAAGCACCTTCGTTGATAGCTTGTGCATCAGCAATTTTCTGAGAAAGGAAAGCAGAAAGTCTTCCTGATTGCATATACTCTTGAGCGTCGTTAAGCACGATGTTTGCTTGAGCTTTCTGGAATTCACCAGAAGTTGTCGCAGAAGAAAGAAGTGGTGAAGCTGAAGTTAGTACAGTTGAATCTGTAATTGAGTAAGCAAATACGTTAGCTGAAAGAGCTAGAGCGATTAAAGCGATTGTCTTTTTCATAAAATCTCCAAAAGTTTGGACGCAAGCCGTGTTGTGATTTCTCGCTGCGCCTGTGGTTTATAGTTTTAGTTTAAAATTGATTGAGCTTCGTTGATTAACATATCCAGTGCCTCTTCATCAGAAACACCTGCATTGACTGCTTTTGCATCATTGATTTTTTGTGAAAGAAAAACTGAAAGCTTTCCTGACTGAAAGAATTCCTGAGAGTCATTAATAACCATTGCCGCCTGTTTTTCAGGGAGAGTTCCCGAAGTTGTCGCTGAAGAAAGTAGCGGTGAAGCCGATGTCAGTACAGTTGAATCCGCAAGTGAGTAAGCAAATACGTTAGCAGAAAGTACTAATGAAAGTAGGGCAATCGTTGTTTTCATGCAGGGGCTCCAAAAAGTGTTATGGCGAAATCATACATGGCTGAGTAGCGTTCTCAAGTAATCTTGTAAATTTTACCTGTTCAGTTCTTCTGTGAGCCTTCCGATAAAGGCAGAACATGAAGAGATTACTTCCTATTCTTTTACTTGCCCTGACTTTTACCCTGACTGCCAACGCGCAGGCGGTGAAGATGCTGGATGCCGGTGAAGACATCAATTTCAATGAACCTTGGTATAAGAAAAACCGTTCTGATGAAGACAACTTTAAGCGCCTGGTAGAGGGGCTTAAGCGTGTTTCGACGGGAAAAAAAGTCATTGAAAAGGCCACGCAAAAAGCGGCCCAACAGGGATACACTCTTTTTGATGTAGTAGCGATTGGCGACGGGTCCCTGACGGACACGACCCTGATCCGCCGTTTTTCAGCTTCTAACCCGGCCCAGGTCATGTACGAGACCCGCTCTAAGGTCTACTTGAATAAGCACCTAAAGACCCTGGACGCTATGCTGGACTTCGCCCACGAACTGACCCATTACACGTATCGCGAGCCTTTTAACCCATACGATGCCCGCTTCCATTTAAAAGACTTCATTAAAAGCACGGTCGAAGGCCGTGGCGGTGAAGTAGACGCTTATATGGTTGAGTGCAAGGTTCTTCAGGAAATGCTTCCAGGGGAAGGTTTCTCGCGTTCAAACTGCCCTAAGGTTTATGACCAGAAAGTGGGAGCGATCTCAAAAGAACTTGGTATCCAGGAATTTTACAAAGTGGGTCATCATTTTGATGGTCTGAAAAAAGACCTGGAGAAGTTTGCGGTAAACGAAAAAGATATACCTCAAGCTTCTGGTAACGAAGCTTTGTTTATTTCATCGGCCTGGGGCCTTCCATACCCGGTTGCTGCGGTGAAAGAATACGTCAATATCATGGACCGCGTCTGCAAAAACGACCAAAACCGCATCACTCTTATGCAAGATAAGCTGGGAAGAGCACCTGCTAGTTCAGATACTCTGAAGGACACCCAGGATTTCCGTCTTATGTTCGAAGATTTCAAGAGTCGTTGTGACAGATTTGTCTCTAAATAGAATCTTCTCGCTAGCATCCCGTCAAAAAAAACCTGACTAAAATTCCCAAGCTTTGGGTCACTTTTCATTGACGACAACTCGTACGCTCTGTAAAATTTGTGCAATAATTGTAAAGATTTAATTGAATAAACTTTGTGCGTACAAAATAGGGAGCACGAGATGCAAGACAGCGTCGTTTTGATGAAAGTAGATGATTTCTTAAACTGGGGTCGCAAGAACTCTCTTTGGCCTATGACTTTTGGTCTCGCTTGTTGTGCGATCGAGATGATGGCAACTGGTGCTTCTAAATACGATCTAGAGCGCTTTGGTTGTGGAGCATTTATGGCCACTCCAAGACGCGCAGACCTTATGATCGTTGCTGGTACTGTAACTCTAAAAATGGCAACGAGAATTCAAACTCTATTCGAACAAATGCCAGAGCCAAGATATGTAATCTCAATGGGCTCTTGTGCAAATAAAGGTGGACCATACTGGCAACACGGCTATCACGTTCTTAAAGGCGTTGATGAAATCGTTCCAGTAGACGTTTACGTTCCTGGTTGTCCTCCGAGACCAGAAGCTCTTATTGAAGGTGTAATGACTCTTCAAAAGAAAATCGCAAACGAAAGAATCCTTCGTGATAAGTGGGTAAAACATGCATAACGAAATCGCATCTAAATTAAACGGCCAGGTCTCTGGATCAAATGCAGTAGCGAATATCGCGACTGTTGGTGATTCATCAGTCATGGTTGAAGCAGGAAAAATCCTGGAAGTGTGTAAAGCACTTAAGGCAGAAGGATTCAATGTTCTTCAAGCTGTGACGGGAACAGATTACGCAGACAGAATTGAACTAACTTACATTCTTGCTGACTTCACTAATAACCGTGAGCTTCTGTTAAAAACAAAACTTGGTCGTGGTGATGGTTCAGGAAATAATAAAGACACACTTCCAAAGATCGACTCTGTGGTAAGCGTGTGGAATGCAGCGAACTTCCAGGAGCGCGAAACTTACGACATGATCGGAGTGAACTTTGTTGGTCACCCGGATCTTCGCCGTATCCTTACGCCAGATGACTGGCAAGGGTATCCTTTAAGACGTGATTACGTTGTTCAGGAGAAATACTTAGACATGGTGGTAAACCCAGCTCACAAGATCAACTCAGCTGATCACATGTTTGGTAAAAAACTAAAAGAAGAAATTGGCGATCCAAAGAAAGTTTCAGCAAGTTGGAAATCTAACGATGCAGACGAATCTGAAGACGCAAAGGATGGTGAATAATGTCTGGTCAACACGCCCAAGAAGAAAAAATCCGTTTAGGCGATATGGAAGTTTTAAAGTCAGATCTTCTGACTCTGAATATGGGGCCTCAGCACCCTGCAACTCACGGTGTACTAAGAGTTGAAATTAAAACTGACTCGGAAATCGTTGTTGAAGCGACACCACACCTTGGTTACCTTCACCGTTGTTTCGAAAAACACGCTGAAAATTTAGACTACAGAGGGGTCATTCCTTTCGTTGACCGCATGGACTACCTTGCAGCTATGTCAATGGAATGGGGATACTGTCTTGCTGTAGAAAAAATGCTAGGGACTGAAGTTCCAAAAAGAGCGGAGTACATCCGTATCCTTATTGCTGAACTTCAAAGAATTGCTTCTCACCTTGTTTACTTCGGTACATACGGGATCGATATGGGAGCGTTTACGACTTTCCTATACTGTTTCCAGGACAGAGAAGAAATTCTAAGACTATTTGAAGAACTTTCTGGTGCACGTATGCTTTATAACTACGTGTGGATCGGAGGGGTTTGGAACGATATCAATGACGATCAACTTCGCCGTGTGAAAACTTTTGTTGACCGCTTCGAAGGCGAACTTAAAAAATACCACCAGCTTGTTGGGGAAAACAAAATCTTCATCGAAAGAACAGCTAACGTTGGTGTGTTAACAAAAGAGCAATGTTTCGACTACGGAGCAACTGGACCAGTTCTTCGTGGATCAGGTGTTGAGTGGGATTTAAGAAAGAACCGTCCATACGGTATGTACGAAAAATTTGACTTCAACGTTGTTACAGGTAAAGGGGAAAAAGGAACAGTAGGAGACTGCTGGGACCGTTACTATGTAAGAATTTTCGAAATGTTCGAGTCGATTAAGATCATCCGTCAGGTACTTGAAGGAATTGAAGAAGGGCCGGTAATGGGCAAAGTTTCAAAAATCATCAAGGTTCCAGCTGGTGAAATCTATATGAGAACTGAGTGTCCACGTGGAGAGTTAGGTTACCACTTAATCTCTGACGGAGGAAAAACTCCATACAGATTAAAAGTGAAGTCTTCGTGTTTCACTCACACGTCAATGCTTCCAATCATTGCCCCTGGGCAGATGGTTGCCGACCTTGTAGCGAGTATCGGAAGTATCGATATCGTTCTTGGGGAAGTTGACCGCTAGTTTTATTTAAAGGATTAATTAATAAGGAAAAATATGGAAACGATTCACCTTAAAAAAGCCGCTGAACCAGAACTGACACTTAGTCAGTGGTTTAAAAACGTTTACTACGCTGTTAAGTCAACGGCCGTAGGGATGGGGATTACTTTTAAATACGTATGGGGAAGAGAAGTTGTTACGATCGAATACCCAGAAGTAAGAGAAGAGCTTCCATCAAACTCACGTTCACGTCTTTTCAACGATGCTGAAAACTGTATTTCTTGTCTTCAGTGTGCGGTTGCTTGTCCAGTAGACTGTATCTACATCGCTGCTGTAAAAAGACCAACAGACGCTCCAAAGATTAAAACAAAAGACGGTACACCAATTCGTTTAGATCTAAAGCAATACACGATCGATACAGCACTTTGTATGTACTGCGGTCTGTGTACAACAGTTTGTCCAACTGAGTGTTTAACTCACACGACTGACTACGAATACGCTTCATACACACTAGCTTCTATGAAGTACGACTACCTGGCTCCGGATATCAGAGCTTGGAGAACGAGAATTGTAAAATCTTAATTGATACGAAAATAAAAAAGCCTCCATTACGGAGGCTTTTTTATTATCTAAATGCGGCTTAAGTATTCTTCTTTTTTCCTATTATATTCTTCTTCCGTCAAAATCCCTTTTTGATAAAGACTATAGAGTTCTTCCAGTGATTGTCCGTCAAACTTCTTTTCAACATGGATATCAGAGTGTTTATCAGTCGCGAAGATGATTTTTGACTGGGCCACAAAGATTTGCCAGAAGTCGTTTTCTGCAAATTTCTCCTTAACAACAATAGTGTCGGCCACGATGTCGTGAAGAGTTTGGCTCTTTTCTGTAAAAAGTGCCATGAAGTAACCCGCACATAAAAGAGCGCTGGAAATGAAGCTCATCAGGTGTCTGATGATTGAGTCTTTAATTGTAAGCTTTCTTCCGTCTGGTTTGATAACCGCGATTCCTAGAAGTGCTTTACCTGGAGTGGCGCGAAGAGGAGAGGTTTCAAAAGCAACGTGGTAGTAAGTTGAGATGATGATCCATAAAACCTGAGGGAAAAACGGAACGATCATCAGAATCATATAAACGATCCAGAGAATAAATCCATCGATACAGACAGCACCAAAGCGTCTCCAAAATCCACTATAAGTCATAACATCTCCTGGGTAGGCCCCTTAATTTTTAGAAAGAGTAATTAAAACAACACTGACAAGAGCACAAAGAATTCCGGCGAATTTCATCATGTTAAGACCTATGTCTTCAACAAAAATATCCCAGACCACGCTCGTGACCATTTGAGCGGCAACCAGAAGAACTGTCACTTTGACAGCTCCCAGTTTCGCGAAGGCCAGAGGGATTCCGGTGACAATGCAAAATCCAAAAAGAGGTGGGAAAATAAACCACCACTTATAAGTTGTTAGAGGAGCTTTGACCTGAAAAAAATCTGGAACAAGTGAAGGCACTGATTTTACCAGAGCGTAGAAAGCAATACAGATTAAGACAGTTACGGCATTTGAAATCAATGTCGCCTGGGCAACACCAATATGAGTGGCCACATGACGGTTGATAGTCCCTTGCAGGATTCCCACACTACCAATGAGAAGTGGCAGAAGCATAATCAGGTTCATTTTATTTCCTTTTAAATTCAATTAAAAATCCTTTTAAGTAATCACCCTCATGAAAGCCTTTTAGGGGAAGACAGTCTTCATTCAGTTTAAAACGCTTGCCAATGACAACCTGGTTTTTAAATTTAGAAGAGTCGACGATGGCCTTAAGTTTTTCTTCAAACTTATTCCAGCTAATAGCGTGAGTGTTGAGGAAAGCAAAAATCTTTCCTTTTTCAGTGTCCAGAAGCTCCAGCATTTGCGGCAGAAGAGTTTCATAAGACTTAATAGCATTAGAAACTTTATTCCCGTCACTTGAAGCACTCGGAGGATCACAAACGATCACTTCGTATTTTGCGCCTTCTGAAATAAGTTTATCCATGGCGCGCTCACTCGGCATACAAAGACTTGTATGGTGTGAACTATTTAAACTCGGATTAAGAGCGATATTTTCATCTAACCACGCGAGGTATTTTGAAGATAGGTCAACAGATGTAACTTTATCAAATCCCATCCCCATGCAGTACACAGAAAAAGCTCCTGTGTAGCTAAAGAGGTTCAGAAGACTTTTTTGTCCCTCCAGATAGGGACGCATATTTTTTCTAATCGCACTCATGTCGGAATAAATCCCGAAGTCATAGTGCTGGTTGATTTTTATTCTATAGTTGAGACCAAACTCAGTCAGTGTAAATTCAGAGCTGTCTTTGCCGTTAATTGAACGGATGGATTTTGCCTGATCAAAATTCCTTTCCTGCACCCAGATTTCCTGCAGGTGAGGAAGGTTTTCTTTTAAGTTCTCCAGCACCAAATCTTCTTTGTCCTTCCAAAAAAGAGCGTAGTACTGAATCATCACTTCATCTTTTAGAAGTTGAATAAGAAGACCGGGAAGCTCGTCACTTTCGCCGTTGATTAAGAAAATATTTTCCCTTTCTTTCATAAGCGCGCGGCGTTTATCAATGGCCGCTTTCATGCGCGATTTTAAAACGTCTTTAAAATCTAGTGTCCATTCAGCTTTGTTTAAGCTCCAAAGCCTGGCCTTTACTGTCTTATGAAGAGGATCGTTGATTAAAAGAGCTACGTCCTGACGGTTTTTTTCATCCACGCCAATCAGGAAAAAAGCCTCTTTTGGGAAGCGTTTTGTATAAGTGTCTTCGGTGATCCAAGGATGACCGAGCTTTAAGTATTTACATGAGGCCGGGTGGAGATTGACCTTCGGAATTGGTTTGTTCATTAGAGGATTTCTTTAACGGGTAGGTCGCTGTCATCAAAAGGCTTTAGCACATGAAGCTCATCAATCGTGTCTTCAAGAAGCATCAGCAATTGGTTAGTGACTTTGAAGGGGTCAGTAAGATCGAGGATATTAAAATCCATTAAACGCATTTTTAGATCATCAGAGATTTGATCGTAAGGATTGATCTCTGTACAGATATCACCCAGGACTTTAATACGCATCTCAAGGTAGTCGATTTTTTCTTGAAGAGGATTGTAATTGGCCAGGTCTGTTTGATTAATACGTCCTAGCTCTGCGATGTTTTTTGGGTCTTTTTCTGTGGTGTTCTTCATAGGTAAACTATTGCAAATATGGATTTTATCGTCAATTCAAAAGAGGGGATTTCGAGAATGAAAAAGATCAGCAGAAATCACCTGAACGGATTCATTAGACTTAGGTAGTTCTGTTAAGGTTATCTCTATGGTGACCTCACTTTTCATTTATATCGGAAGCCTCATCTCACTGCTTTTTTTACCGGAAAAAAGCTGGACATTTCTATGGGAGAGAGCTCGGGCGCTGCGCCAGTTGGCCCTCGTTCAGAAAAAAACACCCTCAGGAGAGAGACTCTTAAAGTTTCTTCCAGAGCTGGAAGCGAAGATGGGAATGGGAATGAAAACGGTGGAAATGGAAATTCCTCGTTACAAATTTTACACAACTTTACTGCACCAACTATTGGAGGCCCATCGCAAATTAGGAGTGAATCTTAAATTTATTTTGCCGGAATTAAGAAGCAATGTGATTAAGGATCTGCAATTTGAAAAGAAGATGAAAGGCCTTATTCTCGGAGGGAATTTACAGTTTGCGGCCATTACTATTACGACTTGGGGATTTATTTGGCTTTCAAGCTCCCTGGCGGATTTGCCACTTTATCCGGGTGATCTCTTTTTTATCTTTTGCCTGCAAGCTGTGGCGATTATTGTTTTTAATTTTGCGGTTAAAAAGGCCCAGGCCCTCATGTTTAATAAATTCTCCCACGTGATGGAAGGGCTTTATTTATTTATCTCCATGGCCGAAGTGGGGCTTTCGGCCGGAAGAGTTTTGGCCGATTCAAAGGTTTTAGACGGGGACTTAATGCGCTACCGTGAGTTTTCATTCTGTGCCGAGAGGGTCAAAGAGCACGTCCAGCGCTGGAGAGAAAATGGGGTGTCTCCCAGACCGGGAGTGACAGAAGTCGTGCGCGAAGTCTGGCACCTACAGGAACTTTGTTTTGAGAAATTCCTAAAAGTGGCCGATTTAATCAAGTTTTCCGTCCTGGCCGTCTTTTTTCTTCCCGCTTATTTCTTTTATCTTTATTCCATCTTTCAGTATTTCGTCCTCCAGTGATGACTTGTAGCAAGGTGAGATGAATCTCCTTCCAAAAAGGGCCTTTTTTAGGTAGAATCATGCCTTCAATCAGTCCCTTTTTTTAGAGGAAAAATCATGTCATACGTGAACGATAAACAAATCATTTATTCAATGAATAAAGTAGGAAAGGTCTACAAGCAAAAGCATGTCCTAAAAGACATCCGCCTTTCATACTACTATGGAGCTAAGATTGGTGTTCTTGGTCTTAACGGTGCCGGTAAATCGACACTGCTTAAAATCATGGCAGGTCTTGATACAGATCACTTAGGTGAAACAACTCTAGCGAAGGGATACACTGTTGGATACCTGGAGCAGGACCCAAAACTTGACCCGGATAAAACTGTAAGAGAAGTGGTTCAAGAGGGAGCTCAGTACGTTGTTGATCTTCTTCGTGAGTTCGATGAAGTCAACGCGAAGTTTGGCGAAGAGATGTCTGATGCTGAAATGGATAAGCTATATGCAAAACAAGCTGACCTTCAGGATAAACTTGATGCAGCCAACGCATGGGACTTAGATTCTCGTTTAGATCTAGCGATGGACTCACTAAACTGTCCTCCTGCTGATCAAAAGTGTGGAGTTTTATCAGGAGGGGAGAAAAGACGTGTAGCTCTTTGTAAACTCCTGCTTCAAGAACCAGATATTTTACTTCTGGATGAGCCCACTAACCATCTTGATGCTGAAACAGTATGGTGGTTAGAGCGTCACCTTCAGAACTACAAAGGAACAATTATTGCCGTAACCCACGACCGTTACTTCTTGGATAACGTTGCGGGATGGATTCTTGAACTTGACCGCGGTCAAGGGATTCCATACGAAGGAAATTACTCTGGATGGCTTGAGCAAAAAGCAAAACGCCTTGCTCAGGAAGAAAAGTCTGAATCAAAAAGACAAAAATCACTTAAAGAAGAGTTGGAGTGGATTCGTGCTGCTCCTAAAGCTCGTCAGGCAAAATCTAAAGCGCGTATTGCTGAATACGAAAAACGTCAGCAAGTGCAGTCTGAAGCAAGAAACGAAACCAATGAACTCTTCATTCCACCTGGACCTCGTCTTGGTCAGAAAGTTGTTCAGTTTAATGACGTGGCAAAAGCTTACGGGGATCGCCTTCTTTATGAACACCTGAACTTCGAACTTCCTCCAGGGGGAATCGTTGGTGTTATCGGGCCTAACGGTGCCGGTAAGACAACTCTTTTTAGAATGATCACTGGAAAAGAGCAGCCAACGAAAGGGACAATCTCTATTGGTGACTCTGTTAAGCTAGCATACGTTGACCAGGACAGGACTCTTGACCCGGAAATGACTGTTATGCAGGCCATCTCTGGCGGTCTTGACCTATTAAAACTTGGTGGACGCGAAGTAAACGCACGCGCTTATATTTCACGTTTTAACTTCTCTGGTGAAGACCAAGGAAAACGCATTAAAGAACTTTCTGGTGGTGAGAAAAACCGCGTTCACTTAGCAGCGATGCTTAAGGAAGAAGGAAACGTTCTGCTTCTGGATGAGCCTACCAACGACCTTGACGTAAACACACTTAGAGCGCTTGAAGAGGCCCTAATGGAATACGCAGGTTGTGCCGTGGTTATTTCCCATGATCGTTTCTTCTTGGATAGAATTGCCACTCACATGATCGCTTTTGAAGGAGATCAAGTTGTGTTCTTCGACGGAAACTTCTCTGATTACGAAGAAGATAAGAAAAAACGTCTTGGTGATAAAGCTCTTATTCCAAGTAAAACTTCATACAAAAAATTAACCAGAGATTAGTCATGAACAAGTGGATTGTCGCAAAATTCGGTGGTAGCAGTGTAAAAGACGCGGAAGCTATGCTTCGTTGTTCAAACGTTGTGGAAAACAACAATGACATTAGAGTCGTTGTGATTTCTGCCACTCAAAATACGACAAACCAATTGGAGTTCATTGCCCGTGCAGGACAAAGAGGGGATGAAGACACTCTTCATTCACTAATTAATGAACTGATTCAAAGACACTCAAAAATCGCTCACGATCTTTTCTCAAGCGAAGCTGTGAGAAAAGAGCTCGATTTCCTTTTTGATGAAATCAAGTTTGTGGGCGCTGAAATTTTAAAAGAAAGACATTACACTCCCAAGATTATGGACCAGCTCTATAGTCTTGGTGAGCGTATTTCTTCTCTTCTGGTTTCAGACTTAATCCGCCTGCGCGTGCCGGATAGAAAAGTTCTTTTCCTTGATGCCAGAAATGTCATCAAGACCAGCTCTGATTTCCAGAAAGCTGAACCACAGATTGATGTTATCGCCGAGAAGGCCCGTGAATTAGTGATCCCACATTTAAATGCTGGAGGGATTGTTGTCACTCAAGGCTTTATTGGAAAAGATCTTCTGGGGAATACGACAACTCTAGGAAGAGAAGGTTCAGATTATTCGGCCGCCCTTTTTGGAGAAGCTATTGACGCTTCTTTAGTTCAGATCTGGACGGACGTTGCAGGAATTGCAAGCTCTGACCCGCGTCTGGTTAAAGACGCTAAATTCATACCGACACTTTCTTATGACGAGGCCACAGCTCTTGCAAGCTTAGGAGCTAAAGTTCTTTTCCCTACAACTCTTCTTCCAACAAAGAGAAAAGATATCCCGGTTTTCGTCGGATCAAGTATCGACCCAAGCTTAGGTGGAACGACGATCACTAAAAACCAGGACCAGAAGTTTAAACTTAAAGCAGTGAGCACTCTTCAGAAAAAAGAATACGCCATTGTTTCATTTGTTGGATGCCACTTAGACCAGGCCCAAGACCTGGTGGAGAATCTTAAAAACTCATTCAACGATATCAATGTCGAGTTCTACGACCTGACATCGGTTTCAGTGAGCTTTAAGATTGCGAGTGCGGACATCACGAATGCCCTTCTTCGCGCTCACGAAATCTTAGTCGCTAAATACTAGGGGCCTCATAAAGCCTTTCATAAAAAGGTGTTTCTGATTCTGAGCCAATAACCCGGCAGATTTCAGTGATGCGTTTGTGTTCCAGATGGATCACGTAATCGACGTTTTTACAGACGAGTTTCGTGACCAGTGCAAATGAAATATCTTTTGATTCTGAAAAAAGTGAAAAAAGCAGAGAGATCCTGGATAGTGCATCTACTGCCGAACTGGCATGAATCGTACTCATCAGCCCTTTATGGCCAGTGTTCATCGCCAGCAGAAAAGGCACCACTTCCGTCGATCTCATTTCCCCTACAATTAAGCGCTCTGGACTCATCCTGAGTGAATAAGCACAATAGTCTTTGAGGGACTTATTACTTTGTTCTTTATTGGCCAGAAAGGATGTCTGGTTGGGATGCTGATTGAGGATTTCATACGTGTCTTCCAGCACGATGATATGCTCTTCGCGCGGGATATGGGCAATTAATGAGCGCAGGAGTGTGGTTTTTCCTGATCCTGTTCCTCCTGAAATAAGTACATTCTTTTTTTCTTTCACAATCATCTTGAGAAGCTCACTTGCTTCTTGCTCTAAATGGAAAAGATCAAGAGAGGGAGTGGAAGAGGGAATCGCTCGCAAAAAGACTTTCGACTTGCTGTTGGCCGAAGTAGAGTAGTGAATCAGTGTGGCCCTCAAAGAAAGGTTTTTCACTTTGATATTAAAGCTGGCAAAAGGCTCTTTAAAGTTCCAGCTGATTTGTGATTTTAAACTCAACACCTCCAGACTCAGTTGAAAATCTTCCTCAGAAAGATGATCCATTTCAAAAGAGTCTTTCTTGTGAAGACCGATGACCTGAACATGATGAGGGGAGTGAAAAATGATTTCAGTAAAAGGGTGCTCGGTGAAATTTTCAAAATAACTTTGATGATGAACCAACTCAAACCAAGATTTCAAAAAATATATTTCTTCAGGCTTCGCTTCTTTGATATTGAGGTCAATGAGTGTGTCTTTTAAGACGTCTGGAAAATCAAAGCCGACTCCTTTGGTAATGAGCCTGCGGTAATGGTTTTTAAAAAGAATCAAAATATCGTTTTGGTATTCGGCCAGGAGTCTATTCATTGTTTTTTACCTCGAGAATTCCAGTGATCATTTTGTAATTGTTTTGTGAGCTTCTTGATTTAAAAAGCTCTCCTAAAATAGGGATGCGGTTTAAAAAAGGCATCTGATCAACACCTTTGGCGTCTGTTTTTAAAACCACCTGAAAAAGTTGTGTGGCCTCACCTAATGGTACGACCACTGATGAGCGCTCTTTGTTGCCGGAGATGGAGTTGTTGTTTTCTCCGGAGGGTTTAGTGAGTTCAGTTTCGTAGTTGATCTTGATTTTATCTCCTAAGTTCTCCAGTGTGACTTTGACTTTTAAACCGGCAAACTGCCAGCTGGTATTGCTCACTCCTTCTTTACTAGTGGTTACGTAAGGAATGTCGGCCCCGATTTGAAATTCAGCAGGAGACTGCGGACGGATAAGCCCGGAAGGTTCGGCCAGAGTGTTCATCACTACTTTTTTCTGACTAAGGAGAACGGCATTTTTTTCGACGATCTTATTGAGAGGAACTTTTAAGAGTTCTCCTAGAGTTGTACTCAATTGCTCAAGCCCCAGGCGCAGCTCCTCTCCGTCAAGTTGCTCGAGTTGGATGAGTTTGAGTTTAAAAGAGTAGTTGTTTCCTAATTTTTGATTGTTGATTTCAACCAGTGTGACTTTGTATTTTTCGCTCAGGTGTTTTTTTAGACCCTCACTGATCACTTCATTAGAGGGGATAAGACAGGTGATGTCCGAATACAGAACTTTGCAGGAGACGGAGTCTTTGTAATCGTTAAAAAAGAGCTGGTAAATATCCGCCAGGGCCTCTTTTTTAAGTTCGCGTGAAAGACTGGCCTCATCCAGGATCATGTCGTTGTATTGGGCCTGAATCTTTTTATACTGCAAATACTGCTTGAGACTTCCTAGTTCTCCGCTTACTTTAAGGTGAGGGATTTGGACCTGAGTTTCAAGGCCTAAGCTATGCAGGAGTTGTGCAAGGTGTAAAAACTTAGCTTCCTGGGCCTTGGAGATAACAAAAACTTGATGCTCTTTTGGAAGAGATGATCCCTTTTCCCAGACGAGCACTTCACTGGTTCCGAGTTTTGCACCGCGAATAATCAAGGTCTTGTCCTTCTCATTGAAGCGATAACTCAGGACCTCCTTGTTGCCGATATTGAATTTCTCCAATGAAGGAAGGGCAAGAGTCATGGATTGCCCCTTAGAGAGGACAAAATCCTCTGCGTATGAGGCTTGAATCAGGGAGAGAAAGAGAAAGATTCCTTTGACACATGGTCTGAAACTGGGTAAAAAAGAGGGCTTAAAGTTTAGGTTTTTAAAACAAAGTAAATTATTAGTGTTGATGCCGTTTTTACTTGAGCGGTTATAGAGGAGTTGTCCGATGGTTTCAAGAACATGTGTAACTGAAAATAGAAGAGCAAGAAAAGCAAAGAACGCTGGATCAAAAAGAAAAGCTGCTAACAGAAATAAAGGAACGACACCAAAGTTCGCTATCCACTTAACTGCTGAAACTGCTCCAAAAGCAAAAACTGCTGCTAAAACTAAATAGTTTTGGATATAAAGGCCGGGGCTTTCGTCTCGGCCACAGTTTTTCTTCTTCATTAGTTTTCCTCCATTTCTAAAAATACCCTTAGCGTCTTTTCCACTACAAATTTATTCATTTTCACAATATCGACTTCCGCATCTTCTTTTAAACACAAATGCATAATCGCGTCCGAGTCTTTGGAGCATTCATTGGCGATATTCCGGATGGTGATAAGTTTTCTGGGGATGTTGAATTTTTCTTGCAGCACTCTAAGCACCATCAGAGCTTCTTCTTTACTCGCTTTGTTTTCCACCAGGATCACTTCGCGGGCATAAAGAGTTGAAGAGAGCAGTAAACATAAACTACAAATGAACTTCATAACGAGACCCTCTAAAAGCTGGCCTGGACTTTTTTGTCTCAGGGATTTCAATATAAGGAATGCCTACCATTTCCTGATTTAAGTGCTCACTGACTTTGTGAACATCAGTGTTGGCGATTTCTATCTTGAAGTAGGTGATATCCTGATCTTTGCGGATCTGCTCATGCAAAAAGGCCTTGCGGGAGATGAGTTGATTGTCTTTGGTGTAGAGAGTGACGGCCGTCTCTGGAGACTCCAGCGCTTCTTCACTAAGCATGGCAGAAAGCGGAAGCACCATCACCTGATAGTTGAGGTGAAGAGTCCTGCTACTTTTTTTTATTTGGGCCTCTTCTTTTGTCTGCAAACATAAAAGCGCGACCATGATGTTGGTTAAGACGATGGTAAGAAGAAGTTTAAATTTCTCCTTGTGCTTTTCCTCTTTGGTTTTTTTGATTTCCTGCTCGAGCGTTGAGCTTATCCCATTCATGCTGAAATTCCTCCTGCACCAGTTGGTGCTCTTTCATATAGATCTTATGAATAGACAAAAGGCCGGTGATGATCAAAAGAATTAGAGAAACCCAGATAAGCATTTCAATTTCGAAAATCCCTTTATTGCATATTCGAAAGTTTTTATTTTGAGATTGGGATTTAACGGGCCTTCTGCTTCGAATTCGGTGAGTAGACAGAAAGCTTTTTCCTCTCTGATGCCTTGAGGTTTTTTGTAAACGACAGTTTTCCATTTCGGACTCCTTAGTATGGTCGTGGCATCGGGGTTTGTTTGTAAGAAGAAGGCCTGGATCGTTTTAAAGGGAAAATTTTTTAAGTAGGACAAAGGACCGTTGATTCCTTTGCAGTATTTATTCTTTAGTAAGTTTTTCAAATAGAGGAAATGATTTACATCCCGGGCCACTTTGATGGCCTTAAAAGCGGCCTTTGCCTTAGGGGTGATTAAACCCGCTATGTAGAGACTTCTCAGGGCCCAGTTGAATTTTGCCATGCTGTCGATATAGCTTTGGGTTTCGACATTGAGAGACTGAAAACAGAGGTAGGTGTCTTTGCGGTAGTGCGCTTCTTTGAGTTCAACTTTCATTTTAAGGGCCAGGTACATAAAGAGAAAAGAGAAGATGAGCGTTAATGAAGCACCCATTAAAGTGATGCTCCCTCTCTGGTCATTTTGTTTTTCATGAAAAGAGCGGGTCTTCTGGATAAATCTTTGCTGTACTTCCTCCAGTTTTTTGTCGGCAGTAAAAAGCACGTCGGTCATAAAAATGCCCGACGTAATAAGAACACTAAAGGAGATAATGTAGACCAGAATCATAGGACTACTTGTTCTTGATGTTTTCGACGATGGATTTTTTCATGTCCTCCACGCGCTCTTTAATAACGCCTCCGAATCCTTTAACTGCGGTGATGCAGACAATTCCCACCAGGCTGGAAATGATGACGTACTCCATGACTCCCTGGCCTTTTTGGTTTTTTGTGAGTTTTTTAATTGTTTTCATGGTTCCTCCTGTTTTCGTAGGGGCAGATTTGCAACGAAGAGGCCCACAAGAAGTGTTGAAAGTGGGTTGAGTAGAGCTAGGGAAGTGGTCCAAACAATGGACTGCGGTAAAAAAAGTCCATTGCAACCTCCCGGGATCGCGTTTAAAATTGAGCCATGGATTCAAAAACAAAATTGTATGTCTTTGCTAAAAAGGAAGTTGCTTTAATTTTCATTTTCATGATTCTGATTGCTGTTACCTCATTTGTATTAGGGGTAAAGATCGGAAAGAACTATTCATTGGAAATGGCGGGCATTACTAAGGAAGACCAAAAGAAAGTGGTTGAGCTTCTTTCAAACAAAGAAGAAGAGCTCTCTCGTATTAAAGCGAACCCAGAAGCTAACACAGTTGAAAGTTCAGATATCGAAAATAAACTTCAAGAAAAAATCAGTGAAGAGTTTGGCGGTGGTGCTGCCCAGTCAGCAGGTCATGGCAACATGAGTGTTGAACATGGTGGAGCAGCAGCTCACGGAGAAACAAAAGCAACTCCGGCAGCGGGAACTAAAGATACATTAAGTGGAAAATACACAATCCAGCTGGGAAGCCACAGGACTTTAAAAGAGGCCGAAGCTTTCGCAGAAGGTTTTAGAGCAAGAGGCTACAACCCAATCATCAACCAGATCGATATCAAGGGCAAAGGAACGTGGTACCGAGTAAGTCTTGAAGCTTTCAACACGCCTGAAGAGGCAAAAGCTTACGTTGCAAAAGAAAAATCTCTTTTCATGGGACAGGACTATACCATCATCAAGATGCCGTAAGGGTCCTTATGAAAAAATCTTATAATCTCTATTCTCTTATCATGGCCGGTGGTAAAGGCACGCGCTTTTGGCCGGAGTCTGTAGAGAAAAAACCAAAACAATATTTGAATTTAATCAGCAGTCGCAGTCTTTTAGAAGAGACACTGATGCGCTTTGATCGTTTTGTTCCAAAGGAAAAGCGTTTTGTCGTTACAACTCAGGAACAGGAAAAACTTTGCAAAGCCTCTAGCAAAGGAAAGATCAATAAGAATGGAATCATTTTTGAACCTACGGGAAGAAATACTGGTCCTTGTATCCTGATGTCTTTGGCGACTCTTTTGTATAAAGGAATAGACCAAAATGACGTTGTGGCCATCGTTCCTAGTGATCACGTAATCCTGAACAAAAAAGGCTTTCACTCGACGGTGAAAAAAGCAGCGGACTTTGCCCACAAAAACCAGCAGATCGTAACCATCGGAATCACACCTCATTTCCCGCATACGGGGTTTGGTTATATTCAAAAAGGAAAGCTGCTTAATGAGGAAGCTTTTAAAGTGTCTCGCTTTAAAGAAAAGCCTCACTATGAGTTAGCGACTGAGTATGTAAAGAGCGGGCAGTATCTGTGGAATGCAGGGATGTTCGTTGCACCTGTGCGCGTTTTTTTGGAAGAGTTTGCAGAGCATGCTCCGGAAATGTACAAGCATTTCGATGCGCTGATGAAGGCGACTAAAAATCCAACACAGATGAAGAAAGTTTATCAAAAGCTTCCAAGCGATTCGATCGATTATGCCATTATGGAAAAATCAAACCGCATTGCAGTTATGCCAGCGACGTTTGACTGGAATGACCTGGGGTCTTGGGATGCTCTTTCTTCAGTGATCGATGAAACTCATGGAAACACAGTTGTGAAATCTGATGGAGAGTTCTTCTTAAATTCTACTGACAACGTGATCTTTGCTCCTGATAAGTTTGTTGCCTTAATCAACATGGAAAAACATATTGTCGTTGTGAATGATAAAGTCACCCTGGTGGCCCCGGTGAAGGATGCACAAGAGATTAAAAAAATTGTGGAGTACTTGAAAAAAGAAAGGCCTGATTTAATCTAATGACCCCTTTTCTTGGCAATCTCTTTTTGGCCTAAGACCTTCATTATTCCAGGAGAGTGGTTGAAATCATAGGCCTCGGGTCACACAGGACAGTTAATTGGCTGATTTTCCTGCTGCTTGTCCACAAAAATTCCGAATATCTAATAAAATACTATTTATAAAGACGCATTCGTTTTCCACCTAGTGATGGGGATATTTATATGAAGATTTTAAACACTCTATGCATGGTCACACTTCTGGCGTCCAATGCTTTTGCTGAGCCAACACCGACAGGGGGCAAGCCGACATTCACCAATAATGAAGGGAAAGCATTTACTCTTTATTATATGGATGGAACTCCAGTTCCTGCAGGTACGAGAATGTTTATTACCGGTATTGGAGTGAATCTTTTAGTTAACGATAAAGGAGAGACAATAGGGACTGCTTTTAATACTCCAGAAGAAGCACAGAAGGCCAGAGAGGCGAAGCCTGATTGCAGTGGAGCGGTCTTTGGTCCAGGCCCCGGTGGAATCCCAGCGGGATGCCCAGGGAGTTCTAATACTTCTTCAAGTGGCAACATCACAGAAGTGAATGAAGAAGATTACAATAAAAAAGTTTACGAACTTGCTGTTGTGTTATCAGGGGCAAGTGAAATTGGAGCGAAATCTTGTAAGGGAGCAGGAGATGAAATGCCTGGCTCACTTTCTAACTGGTGGGGAGCTGTCAAGAGTTATGCCAGTGGAGAGATCGCTCGTGATAAATTGCTTAACGAGCGCATTGCGAGTTTAGAGCAGAAAATGGGAGAGCTGACAAAAGGTGATGGCTCTACATTGCAAGTTGATTCAATTCAATTACAAATTGATACAGTCTCGGCAAGTATTGAAAGTGTTAATGGTGAAAATGGACGCATTCCACTTCGTGAAAAATTAATTCTTGCTGCTTTAAAATCAACAGAGGCAAACAGTAAAGAAAATACAACGACGATGGAAGCGTATTTCAATCTTCGCGATAAAGCATTTGCTTCATCACTAGAGGTGGCGAAAGCTGCCTGTGAAAGAAAAAAGAAAATTGAAAAATGTGAAACAGATGAAGAAGGAAATAAATCGTGTAAAGTGGTCGAAGAAAAAGACCCGGTTCCAGGTTGTGAAGTGGTTCAGGAACAGATCCCTGTGATGAAAGCAGGATCTCTTCAATCGTATGGAGAGGTTTATCTTTCAAAGATGCAGAGTGAGGCCCTAAACGATAGAATGCAAATGTTTGCGGACTATTTAAAAGACACAATGGCGGCCCTGCCAAGATCGAATGATGCAAACTATGACTGGTCATCTCCAATGGAGACTGCGTTTACAGCGATGGAAAAAGCACGCAAAAAATCAGGTGCTAAATGTCCAGATGGAGAAACAGCACTGGCCGAAGTTGAGAAAAATGAAAAAAGTGAAACAAAAACTGAATTAAGTGCAAATGCTAAAAAAATTGTTGGGGGCGCAGGTGCCTTCATGGAGAAGCTGGGCATCGGTGGGAACAAAGATGCGATGAAAGGGTATATGGAGGCCTGGAAAGCTGCTGATGCTGTTATCGGTCAGGCGGCCAACAGACCAGAGTACTTTGATTATGTGACTGAAAAAACCAATGCAATTTTGGAAGCAGATAGAGTGAAGCTGCAAAATCTTCTGGCCGCAAAATCAAAACTCGAAACATACCTGGCAAAACTTAAAAACACTCTTGCTAACGGAACTTCAGGGTCTGGGGCTAAGTCGAGTACGGTTTCGAACGCAAAACAAAATGAAGCTCCGGCAAAACTCGCACTTGCCACGCAGAGTTTGCAGCAAGTAAGTGCTGCAAATGCGGGAGCTGTTAATCAAGGTGGAGCGCTGATTAATGCAAACGCCGCGGCTGTGGCGGTAGGCGATCAAAAGTCGTTATCACTTTCTGCTGTTGCTGAAACATCTTCATCTGGAATCGGGCTCTCATCATCTTCAGGTAGTTCATTTAGTTCAGCCAAAATTTCTACAGGAGAAGGGCTGAGTTTAAGTGGAGCTTCAATGGCGATAGCTAAAAAGTCTCTTGCCAATATTTCTCAGAATCAAAAAAAGATTGCAGAGAAATCAAATTCAATTCTTCCGACTTCGACTCCTAATCCAACAACAGGAAGCAAAGAAAAAACAAAGATTGCTAATCCTGCAACTTCTTCGAACTTGCCAGTTAGTGTGGTGAACAATTCATTCGGCGAAACGATGAAAGGTTCATTTGAAAAGTTTAATAGCACTGAAGGAGCATCGGAGGCCTACAAGTCGGCTTCTCTAGGCGGAAGTCGCTATGAGAGTTCAGGTGGGTCATATGGGTATTATGTAGGAGGCTCATCATCAGGTAGTTCATCAGGAAGTAAAACAGTGACTGAGAAAATGTTAGGGCATTCAGCTCCTCCAAAGTTCTCCGACAAAACTGCTCCGGCAAAAGCGTCTGAGACGTCAAAAGTGCCAGGAAGTGAAGCTGCTTATCAATATAAAGAAGCATCCAATGACTCGAGAATCCTGTCGCAAAGTATTTCAGCAAAGAAGTTCAGAAAGAAAGACGAGTACGATGCTAAAGACTCAGACTCACTTTTTGAGCGCGTGACAAAGGCCTATATTAGAAACTATGAAAAGGTTGAAGAAGAGCGCGAGCGTTAATAAAAAATCATAAAATCAGTTCACGATAGCTTTCCCAGTCTTTATGCTATTAGTGTCCCGAAACATCTTCGGGTCACTAATAGAGTTTAGTGGCCTATTAATTTAATGAAAATTCCGTTAAATTTGGGATCATTTTAATAAAGGCTTTTATTGACTGAGGAATAGCTATTTCAAAGCGAGTTTCATCCACAGACATTCTCAATAAAGAGTACCAGATGAGAAAGCAGAAAAACCCTGCTTATTCACTACGTGCTTTTGCCCGCGACCTGGGAATCAGTCGCACGGCCATTAGTGATGTGGTCCGTGGCACCCGCAGACTATCAGTGCAAAACATTGAGAATATCGCCCGGGTTCTGCAGTTGGATACAGAGACAGTAGAGTTATTAAAAGAGGATCTTCAGCAAGTTTTAGAGCCGGCGAGACTCACTCTGGAGAGTGAAGAATTGGACTTTATTGAAGACTGGCACTACCTGGGAATTTTGAGTCTCGCAAAGCTTTCACTGGCCGAATACTCTGCAGAATGGGTTGCAAAAAAATTAGGACTACAAGTCGAAGTGGCCCAAAGCGCCCTGAACTTTCTTTCAGCAAAAGGTTATATTGAAAATATGGGCGGCAAATTGGTGAGAAAGGCCACCCCTCTGACGACGACAGTGGACATTCCTTCTTCTTCAATTGTCGAAAGTCATCGGCAGAGTCTACAGAAGGCGATTGAAGCTTTGGAAGAAGTAGATGTGACAAAAAGAGATTTCACAGCTGTGACTTATGCCATTGATCCTGAGCAATTGCCGGAAGTCAAAGAACATATTCTCAAGTTCCACCGCAGACTCGGCAAATTACTAAGCACTCAATCAGCTTCTGAAGTTTACCGACTTAATATTCAATTTTTCCCTTTAACCAGGTAAGTTTATGAAAAAGTTATTTTTTATTTTTTTTCTCCTGATTGCGAATCAAGTTTTTGCCAAAGGTGGAGATGAAGTGAGAAATGGCGGTGGGCTTGCGGAAAACTACCTGACGTTTGCACTCAAAAACCTAGGACAGTCAATCGATCTTTGCCTGGCCCAAAGCACATGTGCAAAAAAAGAAGGGGAACGAGAGCTACTGCTGAAAATTAAGAATTCTCTTCCTGAAGAAATCAGTAAAAAAGTTTTAAACTTTGCCTCTGAAGCCCAAAAACCTGGCTTCTTTGTCATTAACGGATATATACGTCTGGCCGTTACTGGTGATTATGTTGGAAGCCCGATTTATTACAACCTCGATCTCCTTTATAGAAAAGGAGAAGTTTTTATGAATTATGGTCAGGCGATCCAGAGTTTAATTCATGAACTAGGCCATCACCATGGAAGTGTTGATCATGATCAACTGGAAATTCTTGGTGCTGAAGTGCGCGGAGTGAATGAAGGAAATGTGAGCGATGTCTCTTTTCTTCCTTATTTGAATGGAACTGGTTTTTCCGGGGTGGCAACAGAGGCGAAGTCCTATAAAACAAATGGGCTCCTGGCCTTGGTGTTTCAGGAAGAAATGATTGATGTGACTCCACATTTTATTTACCTACGCTCTGATTGTGACCCGGATTTAACCGGGATGAGACCAGTGGAGAGTTCGGCCATTCAATTTTTTAATTTGCACTGGATTCATAACAAAGAAAATTTTATGAATGGAGAAAAAGTACTGGATGGAAACGTTGTGCTTTATTGCTCTCATGGAATGACCCGCGAGTATAAAAAATTTTATAGTTTTAAAATTGGAGTCAAAGCAAGATTTGGAAATTATTTTCTTTATCAAGGGCTTCGTTTTGTAGAAACACCTAAACTTCTTTATCGATTGAAAACATCTTCTCCCATGCCTCAGTAGTGACTGTTGAATGCTGACCCGATTCTTTATGGGGTCAGTTATTCAGCTATTGCACTTAAAAACAGTTTATTAAAATTCCGATAAACATAAAAATTATCTATAGACACTTGGATAAATTTTATGAAGATATCAAATCACAGCGGTTTCTCCCTCGCAGAAATCCTCATTGCCATGGGACTCTTAAGTGTCCTTTCCTTGGGAGTTTCGTCTTCTATTAAGATGATGGCCAAAGGGCAGGCGACATCTGAAACCAAAATGGAGGAGCTGGAGCTCCGCCGACAGATCGTCACTTTGCTTGCTGATAAGCTTGCTTGCCAGAACACGATGAAAGATAAGCATATTGGAGATGCAGTCACAGAGATTAAGGGGCCGACCAATCAGGTTCTTTTTCAAACGGGCTCTTCGTACGGAAATAATTCTCTTAAGATTCTTCAGATGCTGACTAAAGACAACAACATCACTTTAAATAATGGAGCGAAATCTGTTGAGTTGATCATTCATTTCGAGAAGATGAAGAAAATTGTCACTCAGACCACGAAGGCCGCTTATATCTCCATGGCCGTGATCACTGATGCTTCCGGAAGCATTGTGAGTTGTTATAGCGATGCTGAGGCGATCATTAGTTCGGCCACCAACCAATCGTGCACTTCTCTCGGAGGAACGTGGAATGGGGCTACCTGTCTTTTGCCTACTTGTGGGGCCGGACAGGTTTTACAAGGTATTTCGGATTCGGGAGCTATTTGTAAAACACTTATCTGTGGAGATGGTGAGATTTTAAAGGGGATTAACAATGCAGGAGAAGTCGTGTGTGTGCCAAACGTGCCGACTTATCAATAGTGAAGATTTTTATCTTATTCAATTTTCTTTTTTCTCTTTGTTGTGCCTGGGCACTTCCTCCTCATGAATGGCTTGATCCTGCCATGGCCAGTAAGCTTCCGGTTAAGGCAAATCATATTTTAGAAATGCGGACCCAACTTAAGATGAGAGAAGCCTGCTTTTTAGTGCCGACATCTCTATTTACTGATGATGTGTTAATAAAAGACATGCCGGTCAAAGCGATTCATATCCAAGAACTCAGAGCGAGAATAGACCGGCTGCAGTCTTATTGGGAAACAGGTGCATGGGGGGCATGCACAGGCGGAACTGGGGCCTGGTCATATGGAAGTTGGGGGGCATGCACTGGCGGTGTGGCATCTTATAAATACAGTGGCTGGTCGGCCTGTTCCCGCAATTGCGGAGGAGGTACGCAGACCAGGACATCGACATGTTCATACAATACCAATTCGGGAACTCAGAGTAAGACTGCCACTTGTGTCCTGACTCAAAATTCTGGAAACCAGACCCGGACAGTAAGATGTGTAAAAGGAGGAGTTGTTCTTCCTGATTCTAAATGCACTACTTCAAGGCCAGCGACTTCACAATTTTGTACGCCGACAAATACGGCACTCTGTGGAGTGGCCACTCCGACATCGCAGGCCTGCACACCGACAGGAATTGCTACATGTTCAGGAACTCCGGTGACTCAACAATCCTGTAACACTCATAGCTGCTGTACATCTTTTTGTATGTGCTCTTCGTCTTATTGTTTTGGTTGTCCATGCGGATCTGGTTGTGGAAATTGTAACAGCTACAATTCATCAGGTGTCTGTGATTCGTGGAGCTGTCAATCTGCTTCTTGTTCTTATAGTTGTCAGGATCCTTAAAGGAGGAGAAATGAAAAAGGCCATTACTCTATTGTCGGCCCTGGTTATCATACAGACGGTGTACATTATGAAGTCATACAATACTCCCGCGACAAAGTATAAAAAACAAATAGTGGCAGAGGAGAAAGGTCTGCTTGAAAAACTTACAAAGATGGGAATACAGGTAGAAGCTTTAAATAGAGAAGAAAAATTAGAAAGAATCTTTAGGGTGGACATAAAAAATGGACGTTCATTTTATACTTCTTCAGATGGACGGTATTATTTTTTTGGGGATGTCATCGACAGCGTTGCCAAAAAACCGATTTCTTCCAATGAAAACAAAAATACGATGGCCCAGACTTTAATGATCAACCCTCAAAGTCTTCCGGATAAGAAAACCGCTCTGGAAAATGTGGAAAAACAATTAAAGGGCCTAATGTTGTATCGTGATTACCTGAGAAGAGAGCAATGAAATGAAAATTCTTCTGGGAGTAGTGATTTATATTTTATCACAGAGTGCGTTTGGATGGACAGATGACCCGATAATTCCGAAAGTCACACCGATCAAAAAAATTCACATTCAGGAAATCAGGCAGGCGATAGAGGCCTTGGTTTGCCCGGCATGGGAAGTGAGTGAATGGAGTGTATGCTCTGGTGGATCAGGACAGTGGATCTATGCTCCCTGGTCAGTGTGCACAGGTGGGACTTCTTACTTAACATATTCACCATGGGGGGCCTGTTCAGCATCATGTGCAGGGGGAACTCAAAACAGGACAGCGACATGTCTCTTTAGTACAAACTCAGGAACTCAAACCAGAAACGCTCAATGCACTTTTAATGCTCTTAGTGGAACTCAAAATAGAACAGTCCAGTGCCGCGTTGATGGTGTGGTGGTTGATGATTCATTATGTGCGAGTGCTCCTAAGCCGCTAGCTCTTCAGGCATGCACTCCTAATAATCCCGCACTTTGCGGGACAATCGGAGCCACTACTCAAAACTGCACACCGACAGGCCCTGCGGTTTGTTCAACACCGGTGACAACTCAGAGTTGCAATACACAAAGTTGTTGTACTGACACTGCGATGACGCCTTATCGAACAGAGAGAAACTGCCGCACAGAAGCGAGTACATTTTTTGCGTGCACATTTAAGTATTGCGATGGAGAGTTTGTCTATCCTTATTACAATAGTTGCACCGGCTATAGGTCAGATGTACTGCCTTACACAGATACCTATGTGGGATGTTTTTAGGCCTTTGATTTTTTCAGAAGTTTATTGGATTCTTTAACGTCCTGACTTTGTCTTTGCCTAAAAGTTTCAATTCTCCCGGCAAGGTCTTCATCATTGATTGAAAGCATCTGCACGGCAAGTAATCCTGCATTGCTGGCATTTCCAATTGCCACAGTGGCCACAGGAATCCCTTTAGGCATTTGCACAATGGAATAAAGGCTATCAATACCTTGAAGAGTTTTTGAAACGACCGGAACACCAATGACTGGTAAAGTAGTGTAGGCCGCAGTCATTCCTGGGAGGTGAGCAGCTCCACCGGCACCGGCGATAATGATTTTTAATCCATTAGTTCGGGCAGAGATCGCGAAAGCTCTCATCTCATCCGGCGTTCTATGGGCCGAAAGAATTTGTTTTTCATAAGGGATTTTAAAAGCATCTAAGACATCACAGGCCTCTTTCATTGTTGGCCAGTCTGATTGGCTTCCCATGATAACGGCCACAAGTGGTTTTTGAGTTTTAGATTTTTTCATAGTGTATATCCCGATTTTAATTTTTTAAGCGTTTCCATCATCTCTTGTGAGTCTTCGCCCAGAAGAGTGAAATGGCCCATCTTGCGTCCTTTTTTAGAAAAACGTTTTCCATAGAGATGAAGATGACCATCTTTAGTATTAAGAAAATCCTCAAGTGGATTTAGTTCTGCCACTTGTTCTTGTGTTCCTAAAAGATTAAGCATTAAAACAGAGGGTGCTCTAAGGTGAGCTTCCCCTAAAGGAAGATTGAGTACACTTCTGACATGATTGTGAAACTGCGAGGTGACACAGCCTTCGATTGAGTAGTGGCCGCTATTGTGAGGGCGCGGGGCCGATTCATTTAAATAGAGAGTCCCATCTTTTGTCAGGAAAAATTCAAAAGCAAAAATGCCGACAGCGTTGATCGTTGTCATGGCAAGTTGAGCGGCCTTTTTAATTTGCTCCTCTGTATCGGCAGAAATATCGGCCGGTACACTGACAAAGTGGCAAATGTGATTTTCTTGAATCGTGTGAGCAATTGGATAGGTGATGATTTCACCGTCCGCATTTCTTGCCACCATGATCGCAAGTTCTTTTTCGTAAGGAATAAAGGCCTCGACTAATAAGTCGCCTTTTAGGAGTTTAAATTTTTCTTCCAGTTCTTCTTCTGAATTGATAGTGGCATTGCCATAACCATCGTATCCACCTTTAGAACTTTTAAGCACGAGAGGATAGTTATAAACTTCAGCAAAACGAACAACATCTTCAGGTGAAGTCACTTTCTTAAAAGGGACAACTCTGATTCCTGCATTAGCGAAACTTTCTTTTTCGCTGATCTTATCGCCGATCTTTTTAAATGTTTTTGAGTTGGGAAAAAGTTTTCCCGGAAACTTCTCATCAATACTTTCTAAAATGTGTTGATCAATAAATTCGTTTTCTAGTGTAACGGCATCGCACGACTGACAAAAATTTAAAACGGCCTCCAAGTCGTGAAAACTTCCTTTTGATGTTTTTGTCGCGACATGTTCAGCAGGTGAGACATCTTTTTCTGTACAATAAACGTGGGTTTGAATGCCAAAAGTGCTTGCGGCGAGGCACGTCATACGGGCCAGCTGACCGCTTCCTAAGATTCCGAGAACTGTGTTTGAAGTTATCTTATTCATAGTTAAAAAAATCATGCCCGAAAAAAAATTTAATGAACATCAAAGATTTTGGTGGCCATACCTGATAATAATAATTAGTCTTCTTAATGTCATCCATAAGTTTTACTAATTAATCGGTGAGAGTTGCGATGTGTGGAATTGTAGGAGTTTTCGGAACTCCCTATTCAGTCCAAGAAGCTTATCAAGGTCTGCTCCTTCTGCAGCACCGAGGACAAGACGCCGCCGGAATCCTAAGTTTCGATTTCAATACAAAAAGTTTCCACCAATATAAAGACCTGGGTCTTATTAGCGATGTCTTCGTGCCTTCAATCTTAGCGGGATTTGAAGGCACTATGAGTATCGCTCACACCCGCTACGCCACTGTTGGTCCCAAAAATCCGATCGATTCAAAAAGAGACATCCAACCCATGACCATCAATTACCCGCACGGGATTGGAATGGTTCATAACGGAAACATCGTTAATTACTTCGAGTTAAAAAAATACGTACAAGTTGAAAAGAGAAGACATCTCTTCACTAATAATGATCTTGAGGTCATGCTCAACATTCTTTCTGATGGGCTTCGTGAAAAGAATGTGCCTAATCACTTCGATCAATTTCAAGCGGCCGTTAAAACACTATTTGATACAGCTAAAGGTGGATTTTCTTCTGTTGGCCTTCTGGCCGACAAAGGCTTTTTTGCTTTTAGAGATCCGCATGGATTAAGACCTCTTATTTTAGGGGAAAGAAAACTCTCAGAAGAAGAAAAGGCCTTGCATCCAGGGCATTTTGGGAAGAGCTATTGTTTTAGTTCTGAATCTAATGCACTTAACTTTTTAGGTTATGATGTCATCCGCGACCTGGCCCCTGGTGAAATTATTTTTATTGATCAAACGGGAGAAATTTTCTCTTCTGTGGATTATTCAAAAACTAAAGGGATTGCTCCGAAGTCTTGCATGTTCGAATGGGTTTATTTCGCTAACCCTGAAAGTGTTTTAGAAGAGCGCAGTGTCTATTCAGCTCGTTTAGAGTTTGGAAAAAACCTGGGCGAAGAAATTAAAGAGTTGATTGCAAGTGGGGAGATTTCTCCTGATATCGTGGTTCCTATTCCTGAAACAAGCCGTGTGGCCGCGATCAGTTTGAGTGAAACATTGAAGATCCCTTACCGCGAAGTTTTAATTAAAAACCGCTATATCCAAAGAAGTTTTATTCTTAATACGCAAGAAAGTAGAAAACGTGCCGTTCAATTAAAACTCACGGCGATTGCCAGCGAGATTAAAGGAAAAAATATTTTATTGCTCGATGACAGTATCGTCCGTGGGACGACGTCAAAGAGAATTATTGAAATGGTCAAAGAGGCCGGCGCTAAGGAAGTGTACTTTGCGACAACGTGCCCGCCTATCAGGTATCCATGTTATTACGGCGTGGATTTCCCGGATCCAAAAGAGTTAGTGGCCAGCGATAAGACGACAGAAGAAGTAGAAGCTTATCTTGGTGCTACCAAACTCATTTATCTATCAACTGAAGCAACGAAAAAAAGTATTGGAAAAGAAAGTCTGTGCATGGCCTGTATCAATGGCTGTTACCCCGTTGATATAGCTAGCGCACAGAATTTCCAGGACATGAGAAGTCTACATAGGGAGTAATTTATGACACAACTGCCGCCTGTACTGTACCGTGGATCGGTGAAAAATGTCAGAGGCGTTGTGTCTGCACAAGATTTACTCTTTGAATTCTCTGATCGTTTTTCTGTTTTTGACTGGGGAGAGATGCCGGACGCTTTGGATGAAAAAGGAAAAACTCTCGCTGTGATGGGAAAGAGTTTTTTTAAGCATCTAGGAAACCCGGCGAGCTGGGAAAATCTTTTTCAATCGCAGGCCTTAATTAATAATTTTGACCACGATTACCTAGAGACACTTTCTCATTCATATCTTTATAAGAAACTTAAGACTTTTGGTCTTTTCCATCACGCCCTTTTAGAAGAGCGTGAGATTGAACTTAATTCTCCTTATCTAAAAGTTAAAAATATCTCAGTTCTTCGTCCACCTATGGTGGAAGAAAAATATGACTACAGTGTCTATGCAACAAAACCGGTCAATGCCCTGGTTCCGCTGGAAGTGATTTTTCGCCTTGGTCTTCCTCCGGGAAATTCTCTTTCAAAAAGATTGGGAAGCGATTTAGCAAAGTGGGAGACTTATGGTTTTAGTGAAGTTCCTCAAATGGGATTACTTAAAAAACCAGTGATTGATTTTTCCACCAAACTAGAAAGAGGCGACCGTTACATCGACTACAAAGAAGCGATGGCGATTTCTCATATGAATGAAGCTGAGTTTAATGAGCTTCGTGAGATGACCGCACTTATTGCCCTCAATCTTTTTAAGTTTCATGCAGAAATGGGACTGACTCTTTTGGATGGAAAAATTGAAGTGGCCTTCATTCAGGATATCCACGGCAAGAGGTCATTTATGCTGGTGGATTCAATCGGGATCGATGAACTTCGCCTTCTTTATAAAGGCAAGAGCTTCTCTAAGGAATTCTTGAGAGAGTTTTATAAAAAGAGCTCTTGGTATGACTGTTTAGAGACCGCCAAGAGAGACGCAAACATTTACGGCGGAGACTTTAAGTCGCTTTGCCAGGAAAAATATCAATCCACACCTCTTCCACTCGATGAGTACACAAAAATGAGGGCCGAAGCCGTTTATAAATCCTACGCGAATGAAGTTTCAAAACGCATTAATGGAGTTGCGGTCTTTGGAGAAGAGTTTAATTTAAATGAATACAGTATGAGGTATATGTGAAAGTTCTGGTTATTGGAAGTGGTGGCCGCGAGCATGCGTTGTGCGCCCACTTTATGGAGTCGCCGCTGGTAAAATCAGTGATGGTCACTCCGGGAAATGCAGGGATGAAGGAAACTCTTCCTGAATTAAAAGTCGAAAATATCAGTGTGACAGATACCGAAGGGCTTTTACGTCTTGCCCTTCGTGAAAAGATCGATTTGACCATGGTTGGTCCTGAAGCTTCTCTGGAGTCTGGAGTGGTCGATCTCTTTCGCGAAAAAGGACTGCTGATTGTGGGACCTACTAAAAAGGCTGCAAGATTAGAGTCGTCAAAGTCTTTTGCCAAAAAGATGATGCAGAAATACAACGTGCCGACAGCTTCATACCAGGAATTTTTTGATGTTGAAGAGGCCCTTCGTTTTGTCGAAGAGGGACTACTTTCAAAAATGGTAGTGAAGTGCGACGGTCTTGCCGCGGGGAAAGGGGTTGTGGTTTGCCACAGTAAGAATGAGGCGCGAATCGCTGTTCTTTCGCTCATGAAGGAAAAGCTTCTAGGTGAAAACACCAATCACATTATTATCGAAGAGTGTTTAGAAGGAATGGAAGTGTCGGCCTTTGCTTTATGTGATGGCGAGCACTTTACTTTTCTTGGGACAGCTTCAGATCATAAACGTTTAAGAGACAATGATCAGGGGCCCAATACTGGGGGAATGGGAGTTTTTTCTCCGGCGACAATTGTTTCGGAAGAAGAGCAAGAGTGGATTAACCGCAATGTTTTTCATCCCATGATGGATGGGATGAAAAAAGAAGGCGTGCCCTTTTCTGGGATTCTCTTTGCAGGACTGATGAAAACAAAAAATGGGTTTAAGGTTTTGGAGTTCAATGCTCGTTTTGGCGACCCCGAAACTCAGGTGCTCTTGCCACTTTTAAATGAAGACTTGACCCCATGGCTTGTGGCCTCGGCCAAAGGAGAGCTTCCACAAAATAAAATGATTGAAAGAAAAAAAATGAAGGCCGTCCATGTGGTGATGGCCGCTCACGGATACCCGGGAACAGAAGGAGTTTTGGTTCGAAGTGGAGATGTGATTCATTTTTCAAAGTCATTTAATCTTTCTCCCTACGACTTTCTTTTTTATGCCGGAGTTTCAAAAGAGAAAGGAGATCTCAAAACAAAAGGTGGCCGAGTGCTTGGTGTAACCAGCCTGGCCGAAACTTATACTTATGCCCGCGCTCAGGCCTATGATTATGTTGAGCAAATCCACTTTGATGGGGCCCAATACCGAACTGATATTGGGAAATGTTTATTATGAAAAAAATCGCCATCCTCGCTTCAGGTTCAGGCTCCAATGCAGAGGCCATTATGAAATGGGCCAAAGCTTCAGGACTGGCAGAAGTCGTATGTGTGTTAAGTGATAAAAGAGAGGCCCGCGTCTTAGAGCGCGCTTTTAATCACAATGTTCCGGGCCTTTACGTTAGAAAGAAAAAACTAGAATCAAGAGAAGAGTATGACCAAAAGCTAATTGTCCGTTTGGCAGACTTCAATCCAGACTGGATTGTGCTTGCCGGCTACATGAAGCTTTTAACTCCTAAGTTTCTTCACGTCTTTAGGGAGTCTGGAGTGAGGGTGATTAATATTCATCCCTCACTTCTGCCTCTTTTTCCTGGACTTGATGGTTATGGAGATGCTTATCGTGCAGGTGTTAAAGAAAGTGGGTGCACGATTCATTATGTAGATGAAGGAATGGATACGGGGGAGATCATTGCTCAGAAAACGTTTCCTCTTATTCCAGGAGAAACACTGGAAGAATTTAAGGCCCGTGGACTTTTAATTGAAAATGCTTTTTACCCAGAAATTTTAGAAAAACTTTTAACTCAATTACTATAGGGATTTTTATGAGTCATGTTTATCGTTTTGAAATTTACCCTGATCTTTTTAACTTAAAGAAAGTGACATCGGGTGAGACTGCTTTAAAGAGCTGGTTTCAAACCTATATGCAGACGACATTTAATCATATCTGGGAAGTGCGCTACTTTCTGGTTGAGACTAAAGAAAAAATTGAAAACATGGAGGCCCTTCTTTCTGAAGTTTTCTGCGACAGCGTGACTGAAGTTCTTTTTTCTTCAGAATCAAAAAACCAGGAGCTATATCACTCATGGCTTAAAGAGCGTGGTTTTTCTAACCCATGCTTAATCGATGTGGGATTTCGCCCAGGAGTGACTGATAACTCGGCCCATGCGGCCCTTGAAGCTTTAAAACTTCTTCCTGAGTTAAAGAGGATGCCGATGAAGGTTTCAAGTGGAGTGATGTACTTTGTGGAAGGTCATGACCTTTCAGCGAAGAAACTCACAGAGCTTACTTACGAAAAGATGGCAAACTTCCTTCTTCATAAAGTCACTGTCACGATGACCAACGATTTAGTTTACAATGAACGCTTAAAGAATATTGATTTCCCAAATGTTCAGATTTCTGCTCAGGAATCAAAAGAGATTGATCTCAATGTCAGCGAGGCAGAGCTTTTAAAATTAAATCAGGAAAACTGCTGGGCGCTCTCACTTTTTGAAATTAAACATATCAAAACACATTTCCAGACACAAAAGAGAAACCCAACAGATGTAGAGATGGAAATTATCGCTCAGACTTGGAGTGAGCACTGCAAGCATAAGATTTTTTCTTCTGAGATTACTTACAGCGAAGCCAATCTGCCAAAAGGTGTAAAACCGCTAGGGGATTTAAAAATTAAAGGGATTTTTAAGTCTTATATCCGTGGGGCGACAGAGAAAATTAAAAAGGAAAGAAAGCTTCCATGGCTTGTCTCCATTTTTCACGACAACGCTGGTGTTGTTCGTTTTGATGACAAGATGGATGTATGTATTAAAGTAGAGACTCACAACTCACCTAGTGCTCTTGACCCCTACGGTGGAGCGCTGACTGGGATTTTAGGTGTCAACCGCGATATTCTTGGTGTTGGAGTGGGAGCAAAACCCATTGCGAATACCAATGTCTTTTGTCTGGCTGAAAATAAGTATTTCCGTGATAACGACATCAAACTTCCACTTCTTTTAAAAAACCCGGACCGAATTAAGGAGGGAGTTCATTTAGGAGTTCAGGACGGAGGAAATAAAAGTGGTATTCCGACTGTGAATGGAGCTTTTGTTTTTGACCGTGATTTCGTCGGAAAGCCTCTGGTTTTCTGTGGAACCATCGGAGTCATGCCTCAAATGGAAAATAATAAATCGACAAGCCTTAAAGGGCAAAGGCCCGGAGATCTTATTGTCATGGCCGGAGGTCGCATTGGAAAAGATGGGATTCACGGAGCGACTTTTAGTTCGATGGAACTTGTCGATGGTGTCCCTGCTTCAGTTGTACAGATTGGAGACCCGATTACGCAAAAGAGACTTTCTGATTTTCTCATTGAAGCAAGAATCAAAGGACTTTTTAACAGCGTTACAGATAACGGTGCCGGAGGGCTTTCTTCAAGTGTTGGGGAAATGGCCCAGGCAACAAATGGGGCCGTGGTTTATCTGGAAAAGGCACTGGTTAAATACCCCGGTCTTTCTCCTTATGAATTAATGGTCAGTGAATCACAAGAGCGCATGACTTTTTCAGTTCCTCGTGATCAGGAAAAAGCTTTTTTAGAATTAGCTGAAAAAAGAAGTGTTGAAGTGTCAGTCATCGGTGAGTTTACAGAGACAGGATTTTTGAAAGTCAATTACGAAGGCAAAACGGTGGCGAATCTTTCTCTGCACTTTGTCCATGAGTCACTTCCTCCGATGGAATTAAAAGCGCATTTTGATCTGGGAACAAAAAGTGATCACTGGATTAAAAAAGAGATCAAAAAACCAACTCTTCCAAAAGAAAATTATAAAGAGATCCTTCTTTCACTTTTTAAAAATCCCAATATCAGAAGCCAGGAGCATCTTGTTCGCCGTTACGACCACGAAGTCAAAGCGGCAACGATTGTAAAACCTTATACAGGTTCAACTGAAAAAGGTTATTCGGCACCAAGTGATGCCGGAGTGATTTGGATGAAGCCTCACGGCGGTGGAGCAGATAATGCTCTGGCGATTTCATGTGGATTGTGCCCTAAAATTTCAGCATACGACTCTTACCTGATGGCCGAATTTGCTTTAGATGAAGCGGTTAGAAATGCTGTTTCAACAGGGGCGAACCCGGATGAAATGGTTTTGGTTGATAATTACTGCTGGCCTGATCCGATTGAATCAGAAAGAAACCCCGACGCGAAGTTAAAGCTTGCTCACCTTGTTCGTGCTTCACAAGCACTTTACGATTTATCTCTGGCCTACGGAATGCCTTTTGTAAGTGGTAAAGACAGCATGAAAAACGACTTCATCGGAGCGATGGATAATGGCGAGAAAGTTAAAATCAGTGTCCCTCCAACTGTTTTAGTCACAGCGATGGGAAGAGTGCCGACATTAAAAGCGGTGACAACATCAGAAGCCAAGAAGACAGAGGCCTTGATTTACCTGGTGGGAAGTAAACTCACAGATTATCAAAGTGCTTTTGAATTAAAAGAGCTTTATGAAGACTACACTGTGGAATACCCACTGCCTCATATCAACGGAAAGAAACAACTGGATCTGTACCGCTCACTTCATAAATCAATGAGAGAGGGGCTGGTGTTAAGCTCCCACGATATTTCAGATGGAGGGATGTTAGTCGCTCTGGCCGAAGTGTTGATGGGGACAAAATTTGGTGCTGACATTGAATTAAAAGGAATTGAAAAGAAAGACTTGATTCCATTTTTCTTTAATGAAGGATGCGGTCGCTTTATTGTGACTGTTGATAAAAAAGATCAAAAAGAATTTGAAGAAAACCTTTCAGGACATATTTTCTCAAGACTGGGAGAAACCAATGAAACAGGGATTCTTAAGATCGACCTTCAAGGAGAAACACTGCTTGAAGTGCACAATGATGAATGCATGAGTCATTACAAGATTGAAGCAGAGGGGAAGCTATAATGAAAAGAGAACAGATTAAAGCGCTGATCCTGACCGGAGATGGGATTAACTGTGAAGCTGAAACGGCCCTGGCCTTTACTGAACTAGGTGCTCAGGCAGAAATCATTCACATCTCTGACTTGATTGAAAATAAAAACAAATTAAAAGAGGCCCAGATCCTGGCACTCCCCGGCGGATTCTCCTTTGGAGATGAAATTGGGTCCGGCCAAATCTTAGCTTTAAAACTTAAGTATGCCCTAGGTGAAGAACTCAAAACTTTCGTCGAAGAAAAAAAATTGGTGATTGGAATTTGTAACGGATTTCAAGCGCTAGTGAGGCTTGGCCTTCTGCCAAAACCTTTTTCAAAAAGGACTATGACTTTAACTCATAACCGCCAGGGGCATTTTATTAACCGTTGGGTGGATTTAGATGTTCCGGTTTCTGAGTGCGTGTGGACGAGTGAGCTTCGGGGTGAAAAAATCTCGCTTCCTATTCGTCACGGAGAAGGGCGCATTGTCTTTAAGGGCAATGAAGAAGAGCAGAGAGCGACTTATAAAACATTAAGTTCAAATGGGCAGATTGCCCTTAGTTACAGAAGTGATGTCAATGGATCCTTTGCTGAGATAGCAGGTGTGTGTGACCCAAGCGGACTTATCTTTGGTCTTATGCCTCACCCGGAAGCGGCCATTAGTTTATGGCACAATCCCGGGGGAGCGGATAAAGGTGAGGATAAGGGGCTTGGGCTTTTTATCTTTGAGAGTGGACTTAAATACTGTGAAGCCAATTTATAAGGGAAAAAACAATGATTGAAACAAGTGTGAAAATTAAAAGGGCCCTGATCAGCGTAACGGATAAGACCAATCTAAAGATATTGGTAGAGACACTTCATAAACACCAGGTAGAGATCATCTCAACAGGTGGAACGAAAAAATTTATTGAAGACCTGAATCTTCCTGTGACGTCTATTGAAAAAGTAACGGGGAATCCTGAGGCTTTTGGCGGAAGAATGAAATCAATTTCTTTTGCTGTCACGAGTGGACTTCTTTTTCGCCGCCATCATGAAACAGACCAAATGGAAGCTCGAGAGCTTAATATCGCTCCGATTGACCTGGTTGTTTGTAACCTTTACCCTTTTGAAAAATATGCCGGTACAAATGCATCGGAAGATGTATTGATTGAAAACATCGATATCGGCGGACCTCTTATGTTAAGAGCAAGTGCTAAAAATTATGAATCTGTAGCTGTTCTTTCTGATGTTGCAGATTACGACACTTTTTTAACTCAGTTTAATGGGACAACATCATTTTCTCAAAGAAGAGCACTTGCTGTTAAAACGTTTGAGCGAATCGCTAAATACGACCTGATGATCGCTGAAGAGCTGACGAGTCGTTTTGCTGAGAAAAAAGTGCAGGATAAAAACTGGCTGGCCATTGAACCAAAAGAGTCCCTTCGCTACGGTGAAAATCCTCATCAATGGGCCAATGTCTTTAAGTTAAAAAACACTAAAGGAGGCGTAAGTCTCCTGGATGCAGAAGTTCTTCAAGGAAAAGAACTCTCATACAATAACTGGGTGGATGCTGATGCTGCCTGGAGGGTGATGAGTGATGTGGCCCATATTTCAAAAGGGGCTCCAGTCACAGCAGTCATTAAGCACGCTAACCCTTGTGGTCTTTCTGTCGCGCCAACCCCTGTTGCTTCTTTAATAGAGGCCTGGAATGGAGATGGGGTTTCGAGCTTTGGTGGAATCATCGCCATGTCGAGTGAGGTGGATTCAGATTGTGCCAAGTTTTTAACAGAGAGATTTATTGAAGTGGTGATTGCTCCTGGTTTTTCTGAAAATGCCTTAAAAGCTTTTTCTAAGAAAAAGAATGTGCGCCTGCTCAAGACGCCAATCAGACCAAAAGAAGAATCCGAGTTTATTGTAAAAAGTATCTCTGGTGGACTCTTAATGCAGAATGAAGATGAAGCTTACGGCAAATCAGAAGAATTAAAACTTGTAACAAAAAAAGAAATGCCATTTGAGACTTTAGAGTTAGTAGATTTCGGAATCCTTGCCTGCAAACATTTAAAGAGCAATGGGATCGCTTTAGTTTGTAAAACGACTGAAGGGCATTTTACTTTAGCTGGAACGGGAATGGGGCAGCCGAATCGTTTAGACTCGCTTCGTTTACTGGCAAAAGTAAGGGCCGAGCAAAAAGGACTTTCAATGGATAAGATGCTTCTTGTTTCAGATGCTTTTTTTCCTTTTGCAGACTCGGTAGAAGTTTGCCACGACGTGGGAATCACCTCGATCATCCAGCCGGGGGGAAGTATGAGAGATGATGAAGTGATTGCAGCTTGTGACAAGTTTGGGATTGCAATGATGACAACTGGTAGAAGACACTTTAGGCATTAGGAGTTTTCATGAATTATAAAGACAGCGGCGTAGATATCGAAAAAGGTGACCTCTTTGTAGAGCGCATCTCAAAAATGGTAAAGTCCACTTATAACCAACAAGTCAAGAGTGGCATCGGAGGCTTTTGCGCTCTCTATGCCATGGATGAAGAAAGATTTCTCGCTTCATCAACCGATGGAGTGGGAACAAAAATTAAACTGGCCGTAGAGCTTGGAGTCCACGACACAATTGGAATCGACCTGGTCGCCATGTGTGTGAACGATTTGATCTGTTCAGGCGCAAGACCTATGTTTTTTCTGGATTACTTTGCTTCAAGCAAACTGGATTTAAAAGTTTCAGAAGCAGTCATCAAAGGAATTGTGGACGGATGCCTTCAGTCTCAAATGGCACTTATTGGTGGAGAGACCGCAGAGATGCCAGGAATGTATCAAGAAGGGGATTATGATCTGGCAGGATTTTCTGTTGGGGAAGTCATGAAGTCTTCATTAGTTGATGGATCACGTATTCAAAACGGGGATACGCTTATCGGGATTGCGAGCTCAGGTTTTCATTCCAATGGATTTTCTCTGGTGAGAAAAATCCTGGAGAAAAATAACTGTAACCCGGATTTAAAACGTGCATGTTTAACTCCGACGAAAATTTATGTAAAGACGATCATGTCTCTTCTTAAAACTCACTTTACCCATGTAAAAGGAATCGCCAATATTACTGGATCTGGATTTCTTAACATCCCACGCATGAATGAGAACTTTGATTACCATGTCACTGAAGCACCAGAGCTTCCCCTTTTTATGAAAGAAGTGTGTGACCTCTCAGGTCTCAGCACAAAAGAACTTCATAAAACATTTAATATGGGAGTAGGAATGGTGGTTGCTACGGATGCACCGGATACGGTCATTGCGGAGCTGGAAAAATTAGGGGAGAGAGCTTTCTTTTTAGGGCATATCACTAAAGGAAAAGGTGAGTACCATTTCAATCCAAAAGGCTCAACAACAGGGCATAATTCTTAAGATTTAAATTTTTTCAGAGCGGCTTCATACTCCGCTCTGGAAATTCTTCCAGATTCAAAAAGGCGTTTTAGGTCCTGAAGATTGTGTTCACGGCGAGCTTCCCCCAAATCTTTTTTCTTAATTTCTTCATGAATAGCATTTGTTGCATACTTATTAGGAGGAAGAAGGACCAAGATAATTGTTGAAAGGAAATCTATATAAGGCAGAGAAAGAAAAACAATTGTAAGCACGCTCTCAACTTTCGTTAGGTTGCGATTCACAATGTCTCTGATTC
Source organism: Bacteriovorax stolpii (assembly GCF_002872415.1). Taxonomy (GTDB): domain Bacteria; phylum Bdellovibrionota; class Bacteriovoracia; order Bacteriovoracales; family Bacteriovoracaceae; genus Bacteriovorax; species Bacteriovorax stolpii. Next base: position 1,371,099 of record NZ_CP025704.1, read on the forward strand.
TTTTAATATCGACTAATCTTAAAATCAGGATGAAAACAAACTTTAAGACGATGTCTAAAGTCGATTGGCCAACAGTTGATGAAAGAAAAGGAACTATCGTTTTCGTTTGCGGGTTTGATGAAAGAATATGAATCAACTGTGGAAACTGCGGGCTACTTTGAACTGCAACCAGGATTCCCGGGTAGTAAATGTAGCGAAAACCAATCAAAAACCAAAAAGCGTTATGAAGAGCATAGAATAAACGATTCAGCTTTCCCTTAGGTGAAAAAAGCGAATTGTTGTATTCCAATTTTTCCATTACAACACTCGGTTAAAAATCTGATCGACAGACTTTAAGTAGATGTTGCGAAGTCCGTCTGCATTGACCTCTGGAAGAGTCACCGTTTCTTTTCTTGTTTTTAATTCATTTTGAATCAAGTCGCGGAAGCGCTGAGGGTTTGTTTTGGCATCGGCATCAAAAGATGCGGCCTGAACAACAGCGTATAAATCTTCTCTGGTTAAAGACTCACAGTTTTTAATCAGGAAGTGCAGGTAGAAGCTTGAAAGGTAGTGAGTGTGGTTTAACACTTTAGCTTCGACTACTTTTTCATCGATATCTAAGAGATTGAGCGTCGTCGTGAAACGATCAAGAGCATAAGTTAAAATCCCAAAGTGGTCTGGAAGATAAAGTCTTTCTGCGCTTGAGTGAGAGATGTCTCTTTCGTGCCATAGGATTGAGTTTTCCAGGGCCAGAGTCAGGTGAGAGCGCAAGAAGCGCGAAAGACCTGTCAGGTTTTCGCTGGCAATTGGGTTCTTTTTGTGTGGCATCGTGCTTGAGCCTTTTTGGCCCGGTCTAAATCCTTCGGCCACTTCTTTTACATCAGAGTGGTGAAGGTGACGGATTTCTACCGCCAGTCTCTCAATAGCATTGGCCACGAGAGAAGTAATAGAGATCAGTTTTGCCAGGCGGTCGCGTGGGATAATCTGAGTTGAGACGTCTTCAACTTTTACTCCTAGTTTTTTAGCGACACTTTCTTCGATATCTGGAGTCAGGATCGTGTAGTTTCCTACGGCCCCTGAAAGCTGGATAGTGAGTTCATTTTTATAAAAATGTTCTAGGTCTTCTCTTCTTCTTTTAAATTCAGCGTAGTGACCTAAAAGTTTTTGACCAAAGCTCATGGGCTCGGCATACATTCCGTGTGAGCGGCCTAAGGTCATAAGCATTTTTGTTTCAAGGGCGCGCAGCTTTAGTGCTTCCATAAAGCTGTCGTAAGATTTCATCACCACTTCAAGAGAAGCTTTAATCTGTAAAGTTAAAGCACTGTCGATGACATCTGATGAAGTCACACCGTAATGGAAGTATTTCCCAATTTCAGTAGGGAGTTGCTCGGTAATTGAAGTACAGAAGGCGATGACATCGTGTCTGGTTGTCAGCTCGATCTCATCGATTCTTGCGGTGTTGATTTTAGCGGTGTCGCGGATAGTTTTTGAAATCCCAGATGGGATCATCTTTTTTTCTTCCAGCGCACTTAAGAGTTCCAGCTCGATTTGAAGGAAAGTTTTAAACTTGTTTTCATCACTCCAGATTGGGGTGATGGCCTTTGCTTCATAACGAGGAATCATAATCCACCTTAGGTTTTAGAGGTAAAAACTTAAATCCACACCCATTGTCAAAAACCCTAAAGTTAGTGAGCGCTGAGAGCTGGTTTCCGTATCATTTTCTTGTGATCTTTTTACCACAGCGAGGTTGTAATTGAAATGAGCACCGGCACTAAAATAATCGTTGAAGCGCTTATAAACAGAAAACTTTGCCATCAGCCCCGGACCACTAAAAGATTTCCCAGAGAAATCTTCTTTATAGATATTATAAGTCAGGTTGGCGGCCATAAGTTCATAGATGTAGTCGAAGGGAAGCAGTGTTTGTGCGTAGCGAGTTTCGCGACCAATCCCTAAACCAATGCTCGTCAGGGTGTTTTCTTGCTCAGCGAGCTGATCATCTGTTGCGCCTGTTGCTGTGGCATTGTTGGCCGAGAACTTATTAAAAAGTCCTTTGGTCATCATGACGTTGGCGTCGGCCCAGAAGTTCTCCAGTTTTTTTCCGTACGAGAAGTTAAAACTGCTCATGTCCGCGGCCTTTGTCAGGCTTGGGTTTACCCCCAACATGAAAGAGAAGCGGTTGGTGTGAGAAGGATTAAAAGTTGTTTCGGTGTTTAACACCAACTCGCCATTAGCTGCAAAGGCGCTGGCCGAAACGAATAACAAAGAGGCTGCGATTGTTTGTTTCATTGTATATTTCATCTTATTTACCTTTTACTCTTGTTGCTAGAAGTTCGAAATTCTCTCCCGGGAAATCCTCTACACCCATTAAGCGGGCAAGTGTCAGCTTCTGTTGTAAGTGCTGAAGCTTAACTTGCTCATAGAACACCTTTGTATTGCTCAGGTCTTCAAGAGAGAGTGAGAAGTCGTAGAATTTCGTTCTGCCGTTAAGGTAATTGTCCAAGATGGTATCAAAAGTTTTTTGTAAGCTTGGAAGGCGGGCTTCCAGGATCACGATTTGATTTTGCAGAGAAAGAATTGTTTTGTAAGTCTGTCTGATAAAAGACTGAGTGTAATGCGTATTCTTTTCAAACTCTTTCATGGAAATTTCTTTTCCAATGCGTGCAGTGGCCAGTTTGTTTGAGTTTAAGAATCCATCTGACCCGGTAATGGCCCAGGTTGTATTGATAGAAGCAACCAATTCAACGTTTCCGCTTCCGCCATAAGTTTCATAGCGAGTCGTGTTGGTCGATGGTCCAAATTTCTTGTTGTAAGCGCCCAGGTTTACCGAAAATTTTGGCAGTGGCATATTTTCTTTTAAGGCCACATCGTATTCTCTCTCCGCATTCTCCATTAACATTTTATTAGTTAATAGAGTCGGGTTATTTTTTTCTGAGATTTTTAGCGCTTCATCCAGCGTGATTTTTAATCTTCTGTAGTCCAGTGTTTCGTTGATAACGTATTTTGTCCCGATCGGGTCAGCGATCTGGAAAGCGACGCTTTCATCGGTTTGATCAGAAGTTATTTTGGCGTCGTGGTATTCATTTTGCGCTTTTAAATACTCACTTCTTGCTTGGTAATAGTCTTGTTTTGATGTTTTCCCGATCGTGATTTTTTCTTTGCTCAAGCGGTAAACGAAAGAAGACTGGCGAAGTTGATCCTGGCGGATTTTTTCAATGTTTTTTGACGACATTAAAGTGAAGTAGCTGTTGATCAAATCAAGTTTTAACTCTCTTTTTGATTCGTTATAGATTTGCGTATTTCTCTCGTAAATCCCTTTTTTGTTAAGATAAATTGCGTAATCCTTACCCCAGTTGAAAACAGTGTAATCTCCTAGGGAAAGACCTAAAGTTCCACTTGGAGAAGTCGAGTGAGGATTTGTCGGAGTGCGCTCGCTCGATCTGAGTGTGGCGATTTTTTGATCGTCAGTTGTCAGCGAGAGTTTTAGCTCTGGAAGCCAGAAAGCACTTTTTGTCCCAGAGAAAGCGATCTCGTTAAGTTCTTGCTGTTGACCGCGGATATTTTGGTCGTAGTTTTTTCTTAGACCTTGCTCGATAACGTCATTGAGCTGCAGGTTTTTATAAACGTCGTTGAGTTTATATTTGTCTGCTTCCTGCACGTAAATTTCTGTTTCAGTTTGCTTTTGGGCGCGCACTTTTGGCGCAGGTTTATTTTTTGGTTTTAAAAGTTCTTCCTCAGAAACAACTCCAGTCTTTTTTTGCAGAGGAGAAGTCTTTTCAGGAGCATTCACTGGCTCAAGTTTTTCCACTTCATCAGTCATGGCATCGACATTTTGTGAAGGGATGGCCTCTGTCTGCGGTGTTGGAGGAGTTGCGCTCTCTCCAGCTGGCAGGGATTGTGGCCCGTCACTCATTTCTCCTTCGGGAGCGCCAATTGTTGATGACTCTGAGCCGCTTTCCAGTGTTTCAATAGTGTCATCGTCTTGTGCATGAGTGATTTTTGGGGCGATAAGGCTTATCGCAATGAGATACAATAAGAGATTTTTAGTCATCGGCGCAGTCTCTCTAAACTAATTAGTAAATATTTAGAATAGGATAGAGTGCGCGGTATGCATTGAAAAGTTTTTTATAGCGTTACGCCGGGACAACCTTTGCGGACGATATTCTCTTCCTGGTACTGAATTTGGGTGAGAGTAAGAGTGAGTTCGTGCTCCAAGTGACCAAGATTCACTTCGAGTTTCTTTTTTAAAGTAACTTTATTCTCAGGAGTGATCTCCTGCAGGTGCTTATTTCTCTCGATCATGGCCAGGATGCGTTGTTTATTGGCAATTTTCTCTTTTCTGGTCTCAGTCAGGAGGTCGCAGCGGCGGCTGATGCTCGGGTCAGTAATGACGGTGCGCTTATAATCTTCAGCTCGAAGATTCAAAGAATATCCGACAAAAAGACTCAGAAAAAGTAATGAAAATCTTTGGGCCATACCGAGGCGTCTCCTCTATAATAGTAAGCTTATTATATCTTATTTTGGAGACCTTTAAAGTGAGTAAAAAAAGTGTCCTCATTTTAATTCCCGCCCGTTTTGCTTCAACTCGCTTTCCTGGAAAACCACTGGCGATGATTGCAGGCAAGAGCATGATTTCAAGAGTTCTTGAAAACTGCCAAAAAGCCTCTTGTGCCGATATTTCGTTTGATGCTTATGTTGTCACTGATGACGACCAAGTAGAAAACCATATCAAGAGTTTTTCCCAAAATGTCGTGAGAGTTGATGACGACGTGATTTCGGGAACACTTCGTATTGAACTTGCTTACAGCAGGCATTTCAAAGAAAAGTCTTATGACCTTGTGATCAACGTGCAGGGGGATGAACCACTTCTGGAAGGAAGTGACCTGGTTCGCCTGGCGGAGTTCCATTTAAATAAGCCGGTAGAGATTGCGACACTGGTAAAAAAGCAAATGGGCTTTGATGATGTTTTTAGAGATCCCAATAAAGTGAAAGTGGCCATGAGTGAAACAACTGGTGACGCTTTTTATTTTTCCCGCTCGCCGATTCCTTTTAAAAGAGATGCGGGAGTAGATGCTAATAACGATTATTGGTTTCTACACATCGGTGTTTATTCATACAAACCAAGCGCACTCAGCGCCTTTTCAAAAGCTCCAGTCTCGAGACTGGAGGATCTTGAAAAACTAGAGCAACTTCGCGCCCTGGAAATGGGCATGAAAATCGGAGCTCTGGAAACTAGAAGTGTCATCGTCGGAGTCGATCATCCGGCAGACGTAAAAAAAGTAGAAGAGGTATTAAGTGGCAGAAATTAAGAAACACAAAAAGTACATTTTCATCACAGGTGGAGTTGCAAGCTCACTAGGAAAAGGTCTTGCGGCCGCAAGTATCGCAGGTCTTCTGGAGCGAAGAGGGATTAAGGTTTCCATGCTAAAGATGGACCCTTATATCAACGTCGACCCGGGAACAATGAGCCCTACCCAGCATGGAGAAGTATTTGTCACTGACGACGGTGCTGAAACAGACCTGGACCTTGGTCACTATGAGCGCTTTACATCTTTAACTCTCAAGCGTGAAAGTAACTTTACGACTGGTCAGGTTTATTTAAAAGTTATCGAAAACGAAAGAGCGGGAACATACTTAGGAAAAACGGTTCAGGTTGTTCCGCACATCACTGATGAAATCAAAAGAAGAATTCACACTGCGAGTGAAAACTGCGACATCTTAATCGGAGAGATCGGTGGAACGGTTGGAGATATTGAATCGCTTCCATTCATTGAATCAATCAGGCAACTTGCTCTTGATGAGGGAGCGGCCAATGTTCTTTTTATTCACCTGGTTCTTCTTCCTTACATCGCAGCTGCTGGTGAGTTAAAATCCAAGCCTGCTCAGCACTCGGTAAAAGAGCTGATGTCTCAAGGGCTTTCTCCGCAAGTGATCGTTTGTCGTTCAGACAGAGAAGTGGATGAGGACACGCTTGATAAGATTTCTCGTTTCTGTAACGTTCCTAGAAAAAACGTTTTCCAAAGTATCGATATGGATTCAATTTATAAAGTTCCGCTTGAATTCCACAAGCAAGGGCTGGATGAAAGAATCAGTGAGCTTCTGGGGATCTGGGCTCCGGAACCAAAGATTGCTGACCTGGAAAAAGTTGTTCATAACTTCACTCATCCACTAAGAGAAGTAAAGATCGGAATTGTTGGTAAATACACCGACCTGGTCGAGTCTTATAAATCTTTAGATGAAGCTCTTAACCATGGAGCGATTGCTAACCAGTTAAAGTTCAAACCAATTTATATTGATTCTGAACAACTGGAAAAAGGCACTAACCTGGATGAAATCTTCCAGGGAGTTCAAGGGATTTTAGTTCCTGGTGGATTTGGAAGCCGTGGAACAGAAGGAAAAATTAAAGCGATTGAATACGCCAGGACAAAAAAGATTCCATTCCTTGGAATTTGTCTGGGTCTTCAATTATCAGTTATTGAATTTGCCCGTCACGTAGCAGGAATCAAAGACGCGACATCTGAAGAATTCCAAAGCGGTGGAGAGCACCTGATCCATTATATGGAAGGTCAATCAAGCACAGGTTCAAAAGGTGGAAGCATGAGACTTGGCTCTTATGAGTGTCACCTGGAGCCAAAGTCGCTGGCACACAAAATTTACGGCAGCGATAAAATCCAGGAGCGCCACCGTCACCGCCTGGAAGTGAATAATATGTATATGAATAAACTTATCGGTGCAGGCCTGGTTGTTTCAGGCTTTAACCGCGAATTAAACCTAGTGGAAGTGGTTGAGCTTAAAGATCATCCGTTCTTTATTGCCTGTCAGTACCACCCGGAATTTAAGTCGAAACCTTTTTCTCCGCATCCGCTTTTTAAAGCGTTTATTGAAGAGTCTGACAAAAACAGGAAGTAAATTATGACAAAACCAAAATTAGATCTTTTTATCGGTTCATGTGTTCTGGAGAGTGAAGAGCTTGCTCTAGGAATTGCTGAGCGTTTAGTAAAAGACCTTGAACCATTCAAGGATAGAATCACTCTGACTTACAAAGGAAGCTTTGATAAAGCTAACCGCACGTCGATTAATTCATACCGAGGTCCGGGAATTGATGAAGGGATGAGAATCCTTAAAAAAGTAAAAGATACTTTTGGCCTTCCAGTGCTGACAGACTTCCATGAAGCAAGTCAGGCAATGAAGCTGGCGACTGTGGTTGACGTTCTTCAGGTTCCAGCTTTCCTATGCCGCCAAACGGATATGATTGCTGCTGGAGCAGAGGCGTGTGCTAAATATGGGCGCATCCTAAAAGTGAAAAAAGGACAATTCCTTTCACCGGAAGAAACAAAAAACATCGTTGATAAAGCGACAACTTTTTTACCAAAGAACCAAATCCTTTTAACGGAAAGAGGATCGAGCTTTGGTTACAACAACCTGGTTGTTGATATGGCCTCTTTCCAGATCATGAAGAGCTTTGGAGTGAAAGCGATTCACGATGCTACTCACTGTGTGCAAAGACCTGGAGGACTAGGGACAGCGACAGGCGGAAAACGCGAGCAGATTTTAGTTCTGGCCAAGGCCGCAGTGGCCGCAGGTGCTGACGGGATTTTTATGGAGTGCCACCCGAATCCAGATAAAGCTCTCTCAGATGCTTCGACATCTCTTCCGCTTGATCAGATCAAGGGAATCGTTGAGCAGTTACTTAGAATTTATGAGGTAGTGTAATGGCCCAGCCTTTAGATGAAAAAAAGTCACTGTTAGTGACAGCAAAAAAGTTCGAAGACAAACTTAAAAAAATCAAAGTTTGCCTTTTTGATATTGACGGTATTTTGACTGATGGAAAAATTTCGTGGGAAGGAGACGATGTCGGGTTTAACCGCACGACTCACGCACTGGATGGACACGGTTTAAAAATGCTGATGGAAGCAGGACTAAAAGTAGGAGTGATCTCAGGTGGAGATTCAAAAGGCGTGAGAAAACGTTTTATCGACAACCTGAAACTTTCATTCACTTATTTTGGAAATGAAGACAAGCGCGAAGCTTACAAAGAAATCTTAGCCCTTGGTTATAAAGACGAAGAAATCCTTTTTATGGGGGACGAGTTTATTGATCTGCCAATTATTAAGCGCGCGGGATTTTCGGCGACAGTGCCCAATGCCAGCTATGAAATTCAGGAAGCTGTAGATTACATCACTCACCGCCAGGCCGGGGATGCTTGTGCCCGCGAGGTGATTGATATCGTTCGTTACGCTCAGAAAATTCCTGTGAAGGTTTTGGAGTTTTAATGAACCCATTAGAAGACAGGTTACATAAATTAAAACTCGTTCTCGATGAGACAGTGAAGTTTCCGACCGAGTATCTTTTTAAGTTTATTGTTCCTATCAGCGAAGTTCACCAGATTCTTTTCATTCTTCAGGGAATGGAAATTGAACAGAAGGCTTCGTCTAACGGGAATTATATTAGTGTCAGCGGGAAGACAACGATGCAGCAGAGTCAGGACATTATTAAAGTCTATGAACGTGCAGCGGCCATTAAAGGAGTTATTTCTCTATGAGTACGACGAAGAGACAAGTGGCACTGGTTATTGGGGCCGGGGCCTTCGGGACAGCGATTGCTCAGGTTTTGGCGCAGAATTTTGAAAAAGTTATTTTAAAAGTTCGCTCTAAGGATATTTACGATGCGATTAAGGCCGGAGAAAATTCAATTTATCTTCCAGGTCTAAAAACTGCCAGCAATATCGATGCAGCTCTTTCGTGGGATGAAGTCGATGCCATTGGCGGGAAGATCGAATTGATTGTTTCGGCACTTCCAAGTAACGGTATCAGTGAGTACTTCAAGGAAAACTACGACCGTTTCTTAGGCTACTTTATTAAAGGTATCCCACTCATGTCTCTTTCAAAAGGGATTGACCCGGACACATTAGAATTATCGGATGATTTATTCTTTGATATGTACCCACACTTTAAAGACCAGTTCTGCTTTTTATCCGGGCCAAGTTTTGCTCACGAAATTATGCAGGATCAAATCACACTGGTGACTTTGGCCGGAAGATCAAAACAAGTTTTAGAAAATGTGGCCTCGATGGTTAACACCAGTGCCTTTAAAGTTTTAGCAAGCTATGACGTTAAAGGAGTTTTATTAGGGGGGGCCTTAAAAAACATCCTGGCCATTGCCGGAGGAGTTATTGAAGGTCTGGGTTATAACCACAACACCAGAGCGGCGATGATCACTCGTGGGATTGCAGAAATGCTTCGTTTTGGGGCCGTCTACAATGCCCGCCCGGAAACATTTTATGGTCTCTCAGGAATGGGGGATTTAATTCTCACGACGACGGGGGATCTTTCAAGAAACAAAACATTTGGTCTGGAACTCGCTAAGGGAAGAAAGGCCGAAGAGATCATTAAGTCACAACGTTCAGTTGTTGAAGGTTATAAAACAGCAAAAGCGGCCCACTTTATTTCAGAGCGCTTTGATATCCGGGCTCAGATTTTTAATGGCGTTTATGGCGTTTTATATGACGGACTTGAGCCAAGAGAAGTTATCACGAAGCTCATGAGAAGCCCTTCGAAGTTCGAATCATAAATATGACAACATTACAGTCGCGCTTTTTAGGATCATTATTAGGACTCGCTGTTGGAGATGCCCTGGGCGCTCCGGTGGAGTTTAAGGCCCGCGGGAGTTTTCCCCCAGTGGAAGACATGCAGGCGGGTGGACCTTTTAATTTGAAAAAAGGACAGTGGACTGACGACACATCTCTTGCTCTTTGTTTAGGGACGAGTCTCGTTGAGAAAAATGGCTTTGATCCATATGATCAGATCGAGCGCTATATAAGATGGTTTCGCGAAGGCTATATGAGCTGCACCGGTCACTGTTTTGATATCGGTAATACGACAAAAGCGGCCCTTTTAAGGTACGAAGAAAATAAAGATATTTATGCAGGCTCAGTAGATGATCCAGCAACTAATGGTTCATTGATGAGGCTTGCTCCTGTGCCACTTTTTTATTTTAAAAATCTCGAAGACACAATCAAGTATGCAGGGCTTAGTTCTAAAGTCACTCATGCACCTTTAAATTGCATTAAGGCCTGCGAAGATTTATCTCTCTACATTCACCGCGCACTTAAGGGTGAAACAAAAGAAGGGATCTTCAAAGATGCTTTTTTTGATTTTTCTAAAAGTTATGAAGAAGTCTCTGGAAAAGGGGACGCGCTTCTTTGTCTGGAAGGGGCCATGTGGTGTTTTTATCATTCAGAAAGTTTTGGCGAAGGCGTAAAGCTTGCGGTGAACTTAGGTGATGATACGGATACGACTGCGGCGGTTTTTGGGCAACTGGCAGGTGCTTATTACGGAGTGGAAGCTATCCCACAAAACTTTTTAGAAGATCTGTGGGACAAAAAACTTATCGAAGAGTTGGCGCTGAAGCTTTTTAATTCAGGTGCTCTTTAATTCTTTCAATCGTCACTGTTTCACCAAGATTTACCAGTGTCCCATTTTTTTTCTGCACGAAATAAGCAGGAACTCCTACCATTCCGTTCTTTCTTAAAAAGCTACCAATGATTTCATCTCTTTTTGTCCAGTCACCGATAAGAAGTTTTACGTTGTTTTCAGTCACGAAACTCTTAAAGGTATCAGTGTCTAAAACTAATTTTTCATTCACTTTACATGTAAAGCACCACTTTGCGGTGAAATCGATAAAGACAGGTTGGCCGCTGGCCTTCAAATCATCCATGGCCTTTTCTGACCACGGCTGCCAGTCTAATCCTTTAGCTTGTTTGTCGCGGATGAGGGCCGTTTGAGGCTCTGTGCTTACAACCATTGTCGTCGTGGCGATATTGACAAAAAGTCCAAGGGCGGCCAGAAAACTAGCACCTGCAATCCATCTTTCTTTTTTCTTTGAAAGCATAAAACCAACAAAGATAAAAACCAGGATTGTTCCAAGTTTAATTAAGTGAGAAGAGCCATCAACAAGAGCGTTGTAAACATCAAGAAGCCAGATAGCTGTCAGGATGAGAGTGACACCCAGGAGTTTTTTGACTGTGTTCATCCAGTTGCCAGGCTTGGGAATAAAAGACACAAGTGCCGGGTAAATCGCCGTCAGGATAAACGGGAAAGCAAGACCAAGCCCGATCATTAAAAAAATCAGGTAAATTTCCATTGGAGGAGAACTAAAAGCAAACGTCAGGGCCGTCCCCAAAAAAGGAGCTGAACATGGAGTTGATAAAACAGTGGCAAGAACACCGCTTAAAAAATCTCCTGTAAGGCCTTCGTTTAGTTGCATGCCTCCAAGCTTTGATCCTCCAGGAGTTTTAAATTCAAACATCCCAAAGAGATTTAGTGCGAAGATAAAAAGTGCAATCACCATGATTGCTACGAATGTAGGAGACTGCAGTTGGAAGCCCCAGCCGACCTGTGAGCCAATCGACTTAAGTGAAAGAACGACTGTGGCCAGGACAGCAAAGGTGAAAAGAATTCCCAGCGTATAGAAGAAGTTGTGTTTTAAAATCATCTTGTGTGATTCGTTTTTATATTTCACCAGCCCGAAGAGCTTAATAGAAATAACCGGAAGAACACATGGCATGATGTTTAAAATGAGCCCGCCGACAAAGGCCAGGGCAAGATAATAAATTAGTGAGTTTGAACTGGTACTAGCATCGACGATAACCCTGGCAGACCCCGCAGAAGAGGCAGTTCCTCCCATGTCGATTGGTGGAGCGCCTTCAGCTTTTTGTGCGACTGTTACTTCTGATAGTTCAAAGTTTGAAAATTTTTTATCGACGATAAAAGCTTTTCTCTGAATCGGATCATTAAAAAGAAAGCGAAGAGTGTAAGGCTTTTTAAATTTTCCATCAGCAGGAAGCGGTTGTGGTGGGTCCTGGTATTCTCCGTCCCAGGCAATTTCAGTGACTCCCTTTAAGCTCTCTTTTTCAACCATAAGGTTTTCATGTTTCACATCAAAAGGAATTTGCGGGAACGTGTACATTAAGTTCGTATTTTGCAGAAAGTTTACTTCAGTTGTTTTATCTACTGTGTAAGTAAGAACTAACGTACCAGGCTTGCTGCCTTTAGAAAGTTTAATTTTTAAGTAATCAGGGATGACTGCCGTTTTTGGTAGAACGTCAAACCTTTCAGATAGAACTGTTGAATTTAAGTTAGGCAGAAGATCTGCTGTCGTCGTTGTGACATTTCCTGGAGCAATTTTAAAGTCAGTAATTTGTTGCCCGGGAACACAGATGTGTTTACAGACGAGCCACGTCGATTTTAACTGAATGCTTTTCCCGCTGTATTTATTGAAATCGCTTTTAGATAATTTAAAGAAAAGAGAGTAGCTGTCTTCGTATCCATAGGCCCAAAGATTTCCTGGTTCAATAAAGCGTCTTGGCGCTGGCCATTCCATTTCTTCAAACTTAACTTCTTTGCCGTTGACCGTGAAAACATTTTTAATGGCAAGGCCTGCGTCACCAGGATTTTTCCAGTAGGTGTGCCACTTCTGGTGGTTTTCAAAATTAAGTGCCAGGTATTCATCGCTGTCTTTTTTAAAAGACTGAATCCCAAATTTCACAGGTTTTGCCGGAACCGATTCATCAGCACTAAAGGCAAACGTGGAAAGAGTCATTAGAAGAAAGAGAATGGTCAAACGCATATATAAAACCCTGAAAAAGTAGATGGTCCAATCTTTAAAGATCCTTAAGAATTTTACTCCCGGCCGGAGGCAAAAACAAGCTTTCTCATTGTTAACTCTGGATAACAATATCCTTACAAAGAGTTTACAAAGTGAGGCCCATTTCGCATACTGTTTCTAGTATAAAAGCGCGTAAATAATGGGTAGCGATGTTAAAGAAATTCTATCTTTTGCTTGATTTCTTCTTACCGGAACACGTAAGTGACCAAGTCGACATTACGACGCTCTTTAGGGCCCGCTCTATCGTTGCGGCAGGAATACTGGGCATTGTGATCCTGGCCTTGTTTTTCCTGGGTGCCAATATCCTGCAGATTAACCTTTTTGTGCGTATCGGGATTCTCTTTAGTCTTATTTCGCTTGTATCCCTAGTCGTTTTTCTCAAAACCAGAGACACCAACTTTGAAGCTTCTTTAAATATCGGAGCGGGGATTCAAATCGTCATTCTTTACTCGGCCATTTACTTAAGTGCTTTTTCTTCGCATGGTATGGGGTTCTTTGGCCTGATTTGGCTGGTTCCTATCAGCCTTATGTCGGCCTTCTATTTTAAGCCGCTTTATGGGACTATCTGTTTTTTCATCAACATGATTATTCTGGCGGTTCTTTTTACTGCTTTTCACGATCGCTTTTTTGCACCAATGCAGTATTTGGAGAACTTTAAAAGTGTTTTTCTTTTTTACTTAGCTTTTGTTCTTGTTTCAGCGTCGCTTCTGTCATTCTTTTTTATTCAGCTCAATGAACTCCTTAAAGAAGAACTCTCTAAACAGAAGGGGCTTTTGCTTGAGAGTGCTAAGTTTCAGTCACTGGGACAAATGGCCTCAAACCTGGCCCATGATATTAACAACCCACTTTTTACGATTCAGGGAAAACTTCATCAGATCAGAAATTTATTTTCTCACGATGAACTGGACTTGGATAAATGTGATCAGATTATTGAAGATGTAGAAGGAACAATTTTGAGGCTTTCTCAAATTGTTAAAGGGATCAGTACCTTTGCCAGACAGGGTCATGGGGATCAGATGGTGTCGGTGAGTGCTGATGAACTTATCCGTGGGATCGTTCTTCTGGGTTCAGACCGCATTGTTCAATCGGGGATTACTTTTGATTTAAAGATTGCACCTAATACAAAAGTTATCTGTTACCCGTCATACATTACTCAGGTGTTGATTAATTTAATGAACAACGCCATCGATGCTCTTGAGCACGCAGAAATGAAAGTGATTCAGGTTGAAGCATTTACTAATGATAAATGGGTTGAGATTCATATTAAAGACAGTGGTCCTGGAGTTGCTCTGGAGCTGCAAAATAAAATTTTTGAATCCTTTTTCACGACCAAAAAATACGGCAAGGGCACAGGCCTTGGGCTCTCTATTTCTAAGGGACTAGTTGAGGCCCATGAAGGAGAGCTTAAGTATCAGCGAGTCGGTGAGATGACGGATTTCGTGGTCAAACTTCCTAGCTATGAGTAACTTCAGGTATAACCCCGAACGCCTTATTTGTATGACCGAAGAGTCGGTGGAGTTTCTTCATGCCATTGGCAGAAGTGATTTGATCGCCGGTGTTTCTGTCTATGCAAAAAGACCTGCGGAAGTTAAGCAGCACCCGGTGATTTCAGCTTTTACTCATGCCAATCTAAAAAAAATTCAAAAGATTAAACCTGATCTTGTCATTGGTTTTTCCGACATTCAAAAAGACATTGCCCGCGACCTGATCGCCGAAGGCATTGACGTTTATATTTCCAACCAGCGTTCATTAGAAGAGATTTTTCGTTATATGTGGACGCTGGGTCACATGGTAGGTGAAGGAGCAAAAACCGAAGCTTATTTAAAAACCCTGGAAGAAAAGATGGCCATGGGGCGCGCTTTTGCCAAGACGTTAAAGAAGCGACCGAAAGTTTATCTTGAAGAGTGGGATGAACCTCAAATCTGTGGGATTCGTTGGTTTAGTGAGCTGGTCAGCCTTTGTGGTGGAGTTGATATCTTTGAGGCCAGGTCATTGGAAGGGGTGAAGGCCTCTGAGAGATTTGTCTCTAATAAGGAAGTCGCTTTTCACGATCCTGATATTATCCTGGCCTCATGGTGTGGGAAAAAGGTCGATATTGAGAGCATCAAAAACCGTCCAGAGCTTATCAATGTAAGCGCTGTTAAAAATAACGCCATATTTGAACTAGAGCCCGAGATCTTTCTTCAACCAGGGCCGGCCCTTTTTGTTGATGGAATTGATCGGATAATCGACTTATTTAGTTCATTTAATTCAAAATAATTCCTCCCCCTCATACTTTGATTAAATTTTTTTCCAATCCTGCCGAAAATCATAAGGAGAACTGCCAACCTTTATGGCCTTTTTGGAAGAAACTTATGAAAAATACACTTTTAGCATCATGTTTGATCATTCCTCTGGTTACATCTTGTAGCTTTGAAGGGGAGATGAAAAAAATTGAGCACAAGGCCGCTTTGATTAATAAGTACGAAAACGTTGCACTTAAGCTGGCAAAAGAAAATAGAGAGCTTCGTGCAGAAGTTAAAAGACTTGAATTTGATATTCAAAAGTTAAAGCAAGACAAAGCTTTTTCAAATAAAGGCGGACACGCTGAAGAGTCACTAGCAAGCAATTCTCATGGAGAAGCTCCTGCTCATGGCGGAGGTCATGGTGAAAGCCATAGCGCGGCCCCATCGCGCGCGATTGCCAGTGTAAAACCCGCTGCATTTGAAGTGAAAAAAGACTTGGTAGAGTGGAAGACATATAAATGGTCTGCTGATGATATGGTGAAGATCGCTGATAAAGAATTTAAAGCAAAGAACTTTGAAAAAGCAGCACAGTTCTACACATCACTAGTGAGCTATTATCCGGACTTCAAGCACCTTGATGATGAATTCTATTTTAAAGCAGGGATCTCTGCTTACGAATCAGGCGAGCACCACGAGTGGACACTTAAGCACTTTGGGGTGCTGATGAACAAGTACCCAACATCACAATATTTTAGAAGCGCAAAACTTTGGGTTGCCCTGACTCATATGAAGATGGGTGATAAAGCGAAGTTCTTTGCGACTGTCGAAGAATTTAGAAAGAAATATAGAAATACAAATGAGTGGAAAATTCTAAGCTCATATTATGAAAAAATTGAAGAGAAAACCAATGAATAAATTATTAGTAGCAGTCATTGCTTTTATCCCGGCTCTTTCTTTTGCAGCGGCCGTTCAATTCGGACGTATCGTTGACATTAAAGGAGCAGGGTTTATTTCTTATAACGGTGAAACTCATGAAATCAAAAAAGGCGAAGTGATCTACGCCAATTCTGAAATCGTTGTCGAGCACACCGGGCAAGTGACTTTCACCGATAATGCTGACCATCGATTTTTTATGGGAAGTGCAACGTCGGTTGCTGTCTCTCCAAACAATGTTGAATTAAGAAGCGGGGACCTTTGGGTTCAGTCACTAAATAAAATGGACGACGCTAAATTAACGTCGGCCAACGCTACTGTTAACTACCAAGGTGGAGAAGCGATTTTCTCTTACGACTCTGCTAAAGGAAAAACTCAGCTGATGGTGATCAATGGGCTGATGAAATTTTCAAACTTAAGACAACCGGCGCTGAATCTGACAGTGGCAGAAGGAAACTTCTCTTTTGTCGACCAAGATTTTGAAGAGGGAATGCCACGCGATCCAACTCCAGTAGGAGCAAAAACATACGGCGAACTCGTTTCTCTTTTCCCGGGTGTTGGACCAATGGATAAAAAATCTGCTGAGATCTTCAAAGGTCAAGAGGAAGGTCATACTGCTTTGACAAAAAGAACGATTGCTTCTGTGCCTGAGCACCACGGTGCAGAGTCTCATGGAAAAAAAGAAGCTGCTGAACTTGAAAAAGAGTACAAAGCTGAAATCATGAATATGAAAAAACCTGCGCATGAGGTAGTGACAGCACCTGTTAAGAAAGAAGCTAAATCAAAACCAGTGGCATCGACACCCGTCGCTAATAAATTAGTTGTAAAAATTTACGGATTACAGGGATCAGAGACTAGTGCAACGACAGCAATCTATGATATACCTTCTGTAGACAAAAATGTTGTTACAAGTAAGAGAGCGCCGGCTTCTGTTCCGGAATCAGTTTCTGAAACAGTTGTAGACCAGGCCGTTCCTGCGGAAAACATGAATACAATTCCAACTACACCACATTATAAAGAAAGCGATAAATTAATTGACCAGCTCAACAAGCTCTAGCTTGTTCTGGTGGGTTTAATTCTTAGATCTGCTTTTTTTTGAAAAAAGAGGAAGCAGTATGACTAAAGTCAAAGAACAACTTGCACTTACTTACGACGACGTTCTCATTAAACCTGCTTATTCTGAAAACTTGCCTTCAGAAACGAGTACCGAAAGCAGATTCTCCCGCAACATTTCCCTCAACATTCCTATCGTTTCCGCAGCGATGGACACAGTCACCGAGGCTCCTTCTGCCATTGTTTTAGCAGAAGAAGGCGGAATTGGTGTTATCCATAAAAACATGACGGCCTACCGTCAGGCGGAAGAAGTAGAGAAAGTAAAAAAGTTTGAAGCGGGGATGATTTTAAATCCAGTAAGCGTCGATGAGGATACGACTCTTAGTTACGTGATGGACTTAAAAAGACAAAAGAAAATCACCGGAGTTCTAGTTGTTGATAAAAACAAAAAAATAGCCGGGATTCTTACTAACCGCGACCTGCAGTTAGAGTCGAACTTCAATCAGAAAGTTAAAGATGTTATGACGAAAAAAGAAAAACTCGTCACGGCAGATCCAAAAGTTTCAATTGATGAGGCTAAAAAACTTCTGCACAAACACCGCATTGAAAAACTTCCACTGGTGGGAGCTGATGGATCAGTTCATGGTCTTATCACTGTTAAAGATATTCTAAAAACGATCACTTTCCCTAACGCCAATAAAGATTCATTCGGACGCCTGCGTGTGGCCGCTGCTATTGGGGTAGGAGAAAAAGAATTTGAGCGCGCTAAGATTTTAGTGGAAGCTCACGTCGATGCTCTGGTTGTTGATACTGCTCATGGACACTCTAAAGGTGTTTTAGAGATGGTTAAACTTTTAAAGAAAACGTTTCCACAAGTAGACGTGGTTGCCGGAAACGTTGCGACTGCTCAAGCTTGTAAAGACCTTATTGCCGCCGGAGTAGATGGAGTGAAAGTAGGGATTGGTCCTGGATCAATTTGTACCACTCGTGTTGTTGCCGGTATTGGTGTTCCGCAATTCTCTGCTGTTTTAGAATGTGCAGAGTTCTGTAGAAAAGCAGGTATTCCAGTAATCGCCGATGGAGGGATTAAACTCTCGGGTGACGTGGTGAAAGCTCTCGCTGCTGGGGCCAACTCAGTTATGATTGGTTCTCTTTTTGCCGGAACTGATGAAGCTCCGGGAGAAATGGTTTTATACCAAGGGCGCGCTTATAAAGTGTACCGTGGGATGGGATCATTGGGAGCGATGACATTAGGATCAAAAGACCGCTACGGCCAAGGAGCGGTTGAAGATATGGGGAAACTTGTTCCGGAAGGAATTGAAGGACAAGTGCCTTACAGAGGATCTCTTTCAACCAACATCTTCCAGCTAGTGGGAGGTCTGCGTTCGGGAATGGGTTATGTGGGAGCAAAAAATCTTGCAGAGCTTTTTGAGAAGGCAGAGTTTATTACGATTTCGAACGCTTCATTAAAAGAAAGCCATCCACACGATGTCTTTGTGACTAAGGAAGCGCCAAACTACAGGTTGAGTTAACGAGATATGAAAAATTTTGAAAAGATCATCTGGATTGTGGACTTTGGTTCTCAGTACACTCAATTAATTACCAGAAAGACCAGAGAGCTTGGATACTCCAGCGAAATTATCGCACTGGAAGAATGCCACAAGCGTTTTCAGGAAGGTCATCTTCCTAAATGTCTGGTGCTCTCTGGTGGCCCTCAATCGGTTTTTGAAGACCCGTACGACTACAGCTTTATTTTTGAACATAAAGACCTTCCCGTCCTGGGGATTTGTTACGGGATGCAACTCCTGGGGAAATTCTTCGGTGGAGTGGTTGAAAAAGGAATCATCGGTGAGTACGGGCACGCTGACATCCATTTCACTAATCAGTTTAAAATTGCCGGCACTCCCGGGAAAATGAGCGTATGGATGAGTCACTCAGATCACGTCAGCCGCGTGCCTGCGGATTTTGATGTGGTGATGGAGAGTTCAAATAAACTGGTCTCGGGAATTAAGCACAAATCAAAACCCATTATGGGACTGCAGTTTCACCCGGAAGTTGAACACTCAAAACACGGAAAATCGATTCTTAATTACTTCTATCAAAAAGTAGCGAACCTTTCTAAAGACTGGAATGCCAGTGAGATGCTGGAAGAAGCTTTTGAAATGGTCCGCGAAATCGGCGATAAAAAAGTCCTATGCGCTTTTTCCGGCGGAGTTGACTCGCTGGTGGCCGCAACTTTATCAGAGAGAATCTTAGGAAAAAACCTGCACTGCTTTTTTGTCGACAACGGACTTTTAAGAATTCAGGACTACAACCATATTCAAAAGTTAAAACGAGAGACTAATCTCAATATTGAAATCGTAGATGCAAAAGATGATTTCTTAAACGCGCTAAAAAGCGTTGATGAACCGGAACAAAAAAGAAAAATCATCGGTCGCATGTTTATTGAGATCTTTGAAAAGAAAGTTCACGAATACGAAAAAAATCACAAGATTCATTTCGAGTACCTGCTTCAGGGAACTCTTTACCCGGACGTGATCGAGTCTTCGCCGCATATTAATGGTGGAAAGTCGGTGACGATTAAGTCTCACCACAACGTGGGAGGGCTTCCGGAGAGAATGAAATTAAAACTCCTAGAACCTCTTCGCCATCTTTTTAAGGATGAAGTGCGCGAGATGGGTCTTTCTCTTGGATTAAAACGCGATTGGGTTTACCGCCATCCATTCCCAGGTCCTGGGCTTGGGGTGAGAATCCTGGGAGCGATTGAACCAGAAGCGATCCGTATGGTGCAGGAGTCGGATCAGATTCTTTTTGAAGAACTGATTGAGGCTAAACTTTATCAATCAACGTGGCAGGCCTTTACCGTTTTTCTTCCCATTAAAACAGTGGGAGTCAAAGGGGATGGTCGCGCGTACGAGCACGTGATTTGTCTGCGCATGGTAAATTCAAGTGACGGGATGACGGCCAACTGGTCACACTTTCCCCACGAATTTTTAGAGACGGTCTCTCGCCGAATCACCAATGAAGTGAAGGGGATCACCAGAGTGGTCTATGACATTACTTCAAAACCTCCGGGGACAATCGAGTGGGAGTAAGCACCAACGAAGGCATTCTTCTTTTTGGGCTCTTTAAGATTTTTTTGGGACTTTTTTTCCTGGCGATGTTTCTTTTTTTTAGAAGAATCAAACTCAGAAGAGAAGTTTCAAAAAAAGAAAAACTCTCTTTTTCTTTAATTCTCATTATTTTGCATTTTGGTCTGATTGTCCTCAACTGGTACCTCGAGCTTCCAGGATATAAATTCCACAGCGCTTTATTCAATAGCGCTTTAACGGCTCTATTGGGAACGTACTTAATCGATGCGTATCTTGTGGAAGGGAAAAAGGCCGATGTTTATTTTGAAATGTTCAGGAAATCCGAAATCACTCCCAGTGATATTTTTGCTCTTATCATGGGAGTGATTTTTATCGTGATTGGTATCAGAGGCATTCTTATCTAGTTATTGTTGTCTGGTTACTCCATCACATAACGAGTCAGATCCAGATGGCCGGCCTCAATTGGAAAATCCTTTCTATAAACTGCGTTTAATAGGTCATAAGTTTCCCAGAAATCAGGTGCCACTCGAGAGACAGCATACTTTTTCTTCAGCTCTTTGTAGTCATTGATGTTGCTGATCTTTAAGACTTGATTCTTGAAATTCACCAGGTCAGTTTCCTTCACTTTGAAAAACAGATTCGGATAGTAGCTATAGAAACCAGCAAGAATCGTTAGCGTGTCTTCCTTAGGCGCGAGTCTTAGCGACTCACCCAGAATCCATGAAATGTTTTCGTGTTCACGGTTTTTCATCACGGTAAAGACTTCAACTTCTTTGTTTTCTTTTGTGACAACCAGGTAAGCATCCTCAGGGAAGAAAGTTGGGAAACGGAATTTTCCTTTTGGTTTTACAGCTGAAATATCTCTTAAATGAGAAGCTGCTGGCGTTAAGGGACCTTTTTTAGCTTCTTCCAGAGGAAGCCTGACATTTTTCCAGTTGATAAAATCGGCCGGGCCTTTTACATTGTCTTTTAAATAACCATAGAGAACTTGTTCAACAAATTCACTTTTTGCATGTTTGGGATTTTTGTATTTTACCTGTGTCGGCGTTTTGGTATCAAGAAGTGGGAAGACATATTTTAGCTTCGCTTCCGCTAGAAATCCTTTATACCATTCTTTGCGATAAGACATGCGCGATTGAGGTGGAAGAAAAGAAAGAAACATTTCCTCGGCCTCCATGCGGATTAAGTCCATATAAATGCGCGTAAGCATCTGGTGAGAGATGTTTCCATAAACGTCAAAATTCACCACCAGGTTATAAACCAGCCTTTCCATTAAAGCATAGTCTAAGAAGAAAAGAGTTTTAGGCAAATCACCTTTAAATCCTTTGATGACCACAGCATTGTCATTGTGTCTTAAGACCGTCAGTGCAGCGTTGCTATTTTGACCATCACCGTCCCATAAATCGCTAAGGGCATACCCGTGAGGATGGTTTTTCTTTGTTTCTAAGGCACGAAGATTTCTATAGCCCTCGCGGTGCTCGACGATTTTTTTTGTCAGTCCCCAGGTGTCGGCGAGTTTGATGTCACTGCCCCAAACACCAGGAAGGATCAGAAGATCGCGGGCCTTGGCCTCAAATTCTTTAGAGAGAACCATGTTGTCTGATTCAGGACTAATGAACATGACGTAAAATTGTTCCTGAATCGAGTTCACGGCATTGCTGCCGTTACAAACCGGCCCTTTGATGAAAGTGCTAATGATGTAGTGGGCATTGTCCAACAAAAATTGGTAACGGGCCTTTACCGGAATATCAAAGAAGGCGATAAAAGGGTTTTCTGCCGCCTCCGAGGTGTATTTTTCTTCCTCAGCTTTTTTATTAACTTCCCACTTCGTAGAGAAGAAGAGTTGCTTAAATCTCTCCATCACTTTTGGAGTGAAAGAAAAAGGCATATGCGTTTTTGCCACAATCGTCAGGTCCTGGTGTTTTAAGCAGTAGAAGAACTCCTTCATCCCCGGGGTGTCGTTGGCCCTTCTGGTGGCAATTTCAGAAATTCCTTTATCGCATTTCGTTTCAGAGCGCACCAGGCGGTAGAAGTCGGTTGGTTTTTCCGGGAAGTAGATGTGAGCGAGAAAAAGATGTTCGTATAAGTAACGGCTCACCAGTTTTTCTTTTTCAGATTTTTGGTTAAAGAAATTTTCCCACTCTCTAACCTGGGATTGTGTTTCTTTAGGAGGTGAGAGAGTTTTTGGTCCGGGAGCACCGTTTGCGAGCCAAGTTCCTAGAGTCATGCGCTCTTTTTCTGTAATCGGTTGAAGAGCGTAAGGCATTTTGATATTGAGGCTTTCAGCAAAAAGCGCTTTTAAGTTTTTTGTATTGTCGATACATGCCACACTTTCTTCAACTGTGTTGAGTGGCAAGTCTCTTTGAGTAAGAGGTTTCGTCCCTAAGAATAGATAAAAAAGGTTTTCATCCAAATCGCGTGATGTGTTGGTGTCGAAGAAACCAAGCTTTCTCCAGTCGATAAGCGTTTTTCCGTCAATTCCCGGACGAGTTGGTGGAACACTGTCGATACGAGTGCCTTCGTAAACGTTTTTATGGTGAGCTCCACGCGAAAAGTTGTCATAATTTTGCAGGTTCACCTGGCAGGGGCCATTGAGGCAACTGTGGCAGGCAATGCAGCGGTTATCAAAAATGGGTTGAATCTCTTTGCGGTAATCCTGAGCAAAGACCAGAGACGAACAAAGCGAAAGCAGAGTGAAAATAATCTTCATGAAAATCTCCTAAGAGATCATGATAGAAGAATCCT
This sequence comes from Bacteriovorax stolpii, assembly GCF_002872415.1. Classification (GTDB taxonomy): domain Bacteria; phylum Bdellovibrionota; class Bacteriovoracia; order Bacteriovoracales; family Bacteriovoracaceae; genus Bacteriovorax; species Bacteriovorax stolpii. Next base: position 1,393,789 of record NZ_CP025704.1, read on the forward strand.
TTTCATAAAAGAAGAAAAATATGCAGAGTTAATCAAATAGAGACAGCTGTGGCTTCACTGATTCTTTGGCAGAGATGATTTCGCGCGTTTCGTGCAGGAGAACCTCGCGTTTTGAGAAAGAGTCTTTGAAAGTTTCAATAACAAAAAAGCTCATTTCCGGATACTTTTTCTTTAAATCGCGCATCTCTTCAGTAATGAGTTCAACATTTTTATGGTCGTCGTCGCTCATTCCGAAACGATGAAAAGGTGAGTAACCGTATTGATTGATCGCCTTTTCAACACTGGCGCGGATTGCGTGTTTTTTGAGTTCGGCCACACTTTGCTTAAAGTGAATATCCCCTAAGTCTTTTCTCACTTCAGGGTTAGAAACGGGATAAATACTGTGGTAGTTCGGCGAATGTGGCAGGTATCCCGCTTTAACGATCTGGTCAACACCTTCGATAATAGTCGTTGGGTGATGCCCTCTGGCCGTGATTAATGAAACCGGACGCTCATTGTAAGTGGCGTGATAGAAATACTCCCATGACGGAGCTTTCCAGTGAGTGTCGACTTCTTTTAGTGCTTTTAAAACGTCTTCGACGAAACCTTGTTTTTTTCCAGCTCTCACTTCAATCGGGTTTAAGTCTTTATCGCGGAAATGGCGGAAAGACCCATGGGCATCGTTGAAGTCCATGTAGTAATCAGCATAAGGGCCAGAGATCCCGATGTGTTTATTCTCGTGAGCGAATTCACCACTTGAGAGTGAAATTTCCGCTCCGGTTTTTTTGTGAAAAATAATGATGGGAGTAGAAAGAAAAGCGACGTTGTCGTCGAAATCAAAAAAGTAAAATGATCTTCCACCTAAGTGAAAATTTCTATCCTGCTCTCTAGGCACGTCGAAGTTGAAGCTCAACTGGCCTGGAAGCTGGGGAGAAGGTTGTCTCGTATTTTTTCTTTTCATAAAAACTACAAGTCCGTAATCATTCTCGAGAGCTCAATTAAGTCTGAAGGGTAATCAGCTGCATTGATTCTCTCATTATTCTTCTTTTTTACCTGAATTAAATTCGTAAGGCAAAGAGCGCGAACAGGTGTCGGGCGTTCTGCACTTTTGGCGCATCTTTCATAGAAAGGGGCCACCACTCGTTCGTAAGACTCATGCACTTTTAAAACTTCTTTGAGTAATCCCAAATCTTTTCCCGCCTGGATAACTGGGGCCGGAGTGCGGTGAAGGGCCCCCGGAGGAAGTTTTCTGATGTCAGAAACCTTAGGAAGTTTATTTTCTGTTTCGAGGACCAGGGCCTTAAAATCTTCTTCGCTCATTTCGTTGATTTCAGCTTCAGTGTAAAAGCGCTCTTGTCCAAGTACTGTGTCGTCGAAGTCTTTTCTCTCGACCATTTCTTCTTGTTTTTTAAGGTTTTGAGACATGACTTCTTTAAGAGTTTTTGGTTTAGACGGCACGCCTGTTTCCTCAGTAACCTCAGCCGTCAACTGACTTTTCATATCATTTGCCAGCTCTTTTTCAGGAGACTTTTTGTATAAAGCGAACCCCACTGCAACAGCGAGGGCACCTAGGATAAAAAGAAGGGTTCGTAACCCACGGACTTTCATAGTCTCTCCATAAAAACGATCGAATTATTAAGTAGTTTACGCTAAAAGTCGAATACCCTCAAGAACCCCTCTGAGACCGTGTAAAATTGACTTAAAATACGATTCAAAAAGCGTATTAAAAATGCTTAAATTTAAGGACATACACACACCTCTAAGGAGCCTAGGATTATGTCCTTTTTAGAGACCCACAAAGACAGTTTCGTGCACCTGCATTTGCACACCCAATACTCACTTCTGGACGGAGCAATCCGTTTAAAAGATTTAATCAAAAGAGCACAAGAGCTTGGAGTTCCAGCGATCGCGCAAACCGATCACGGAAACATGTTTGGTGCGATTGATTTCTATACTCAATGTAAAGCCGCCGGCATTAAACCTATTCTTGGATCTGAAATTTATTTCACTCCTGGATCGCGTTTTGAAAAAGGGGCACTAAAAAAGCAGAAGGTCGTTGGATCTCAGGATGAGATGGAGTCTCGCCACCAGATTCACCACTTGATTCTTTTATGTAAAAACGAAACAGGATACCAAAACCTTTGTAAGCTTCTTTCTCGCGCTTACATGGAAGGTTTTTATTATAAACCTCGCGCAGACTATGAACTTCTTCGCGAATTTTCTGAAGGACTAATCTGTACGACGGCCTGCCTAAAGGGAGAAGTTGGATACAACTTCTTTACCGATCAGGACGACCGCGCGATTAAGGCCATCGAAAAACTAAGAGACCTCTTTGGTGAAGATTTCTATTTAGAGATTCAGGAAAACGGAATTCCTGAGCAGATCCCGGTTAACAAAAAAATTATTGAATACGCCCGCGCTAATAACGTAAACCTTGTTGCAACTAACGACTGTCACTACCTGACCCGCGAAGATGCGGCCGCACAGGAAGTTCTGCTGTGTGTGCAGACGGGGAAGACGTTAATGGATGAACAGCGTATGAAGCTGACGACCAATGAATTCTTCTACAAGTCTCCACAAGAGATGAGAGAGGCTTTTCATTACGCTCCGGATGCTTGTGATAACACTTTAAGAATCGCCGATAAGTGCAACGTTAAGTTCAACTGGAAAGATGAAAAAGGAAATCAGATTTACCATCTTCCAGATTATCCAATTGAAACTGATGAAACAGCGCCAGATTACTTCGCTCGTCAGGCGAGAGAAGGTTTAGAGAAGCGCTTTAACGGTCCACACTTTATCAAACTTCGCGCTCAGGAAAACTGGGAGAGCGAAGTGAAGCCAAAATACTTAGAACGTCTTGAAGACGAATTGGCGATGATTATTAAAATGGGATTCCCTGGATACTTCCTGATCGTATCGGACTTCATCAAGTGGGCCAAGACTCACGGCTGCCCGGTAGGTCCAGGACGTGGTTCGGGAGCAGGATCAATCGTTGCTTATGCTCTGGACATCACCAACGTCGACCCGATTCCATTCAACTTACTCTTTGAGAGATTCATCAACCCTGAACGTATTTCGATGCCGGACTTCGACGTCGACTTCTGTCAGGATAACCGCTACAGAGTTATTGAATATGTAACTCAAAAATACGGTGAAGAACGCGTAGGACAGATCATTACTTTCGGTAAGCTTCAAGCGAAGGCCGTTATTAAAGACGTTTCCCGCGTATTTGGTCTGACATTCGGTGAAGCCGATGTCATTTCAAAGCTCATCCCTGAAGAATTGAAGATGACAATCGACAAAGCGATGGAGATGGAACCAAAGCTTGGCGAATTGATGGAAAGCGACTCGCGTGTAAAACAAGTTATCAATATTTCCCGCCGTCTCGAAGGGCTTCTTCGTCACGCTTCGATTCACGCTGCGGGTGTTATCATTACCAACCTTCCGCTAGTGACTTACTGTCCACTGTTTAAAGGGCGCGAAGGTGAAAAGGTTATTCAGTTTGATAAGGACTTCTCGGAAAAAATCGGTCTGGTAAAATTCGACTTCTTAGGTCTTAAAACTCTGACGGTTATTGAGAGTGCTTCAAACTTCATTAGACGTGATAAAGATGCGGCCTTCGATATTGAAAACATCGATCTTGAAGACCCAAAAGTTTATGAGTTCATTTCAAAAGGTGAAACGATTGGAGTCTTCCAGTTAGAATCCTCGGGGATGATCGACCTGTGTAAGCGTATTGCTCCAGGGTCTATCGACGATATTTCTTCTATCAACGCCCTTTACCGTCCAGGTCCACTTGAATCTGGTATCGTGGATGAGTTCATTGAAATCAAACACGGAAGACAAAAAACTCACTACCCATTCGAGAGTCTTGAGCCGGTTCTAAAAGATACGTACGGAGTTATTATCTACCAAGAGCAGGTAATGAACGTTGCCCGTATTGTTGCCGGATACTCGCTCGGACAAGCGGATATGCTTCGTCGTGCGATGGGGAAAAAGAAAGCTGATGAGATGGCCCACCACCGTCAGATTTTCATGAAAGGGGCCGAAGAGCGCGGATACGATTTAAAAGTGGCCAGCGAGCTTTTCGACAAGATGGAAAAATTCGCTGAATACGGATTCAACAAATCCCACGCCGTTGCTTACTCAGTTATTTCGTACCAGACAGCATGGCTTAAGTACTATTATCCAGCACAATTCTTTGCGGCCCTTCTTTCTACAGAACTTGGGTCAATGGATAAGATCACTCAGTATATCAACGATGCTAAACACTTTAACATCGAAGTTCTTCCTCCAGATGTAAACGAGTCTTTATGGCCGTTTAACGTTGTCGGAACAAACATCCGTTTTGGTATGGGAGCTGTTAAGAACGTCGGTCAAAACGCTGTCGAAGAAATCGTACGTGAAAGAACAGAAAACGGACCATTCAAAGGTTTCCTGGATTTCTGTGAACGTATCAACTTAAAAATTGTAAACACTCGCGTGTTTGAATCGCTGATTAAAGTAGGAGCTTTCGATAGTATCGAAAAGCTAAATAGAAAGACTCTTTTAGAAAACCTGGAAATGATCTTAGCTTACTGTAAAAAGCGCCAGGAAGAAGCTTCTCTGGGATTGGTTTCTCTTTTTGATTTAGGTGGAGAATCAATGTCTCAGACTGCTGAATCAAACTTAGACATTCAGGAAGTAAGAGACTTTGATGACCTGGAAAAACTTAACCACGAAGCGGAGTTGATGGGGATTTACATCTCTGGGCACCCGCTTGATCGTTATAAAAACTTAATGAAAGAGCTCTCGACAATGCCCATTGGCCACGTTCAGGATATCCTGGGCTCCGACCAAAAACGCACGATGACTCTTGCTGGGAAAATCTCTGGCCGCAAAAACATCCTGACGAAAAAAGGTGATAAAATGTGTTTTGCGACTCTGGAAGATTTGGATGCGAAGATTGAATGTATCGTCTTCCCGAAAGTTTTTGCAGAATACGAAATGATTTTAAGCAGTGATGAACCGGTGCTGGTGGAAGGTTTTGTCAACCTTCAGGAAAATCCAAGAAAGATCTTCGCTGATAAAATTTTAAAGCTTAAAGAGCATTCAGAAAACAAGATCACAGGTGTACGTATCAACGTCGACCTTTCTGATTTGACGGAAATGAAGCTCAATAAACTTCGCCAGGTTCTTCTTTCTTACCGTGGCGCCACTCCAATGCACATGATCTTTGAAGGTCCGGGCGGAAAGGCGAGACTGCCGTTAGGGGAAGAATTTTTAATTAATCCAACGCCACAGATGGCCCATCAGATTAATGAAGTGTTTAACCGCGATGCTGTTAAGTTCATTATCGATGGAAGACTAGAGGATGTTCATGCTCAATAAAAGCATTGCCCTGTTTCTCCTTGTTTTATGTTTTTCTTTTAATATCTATGCAGAAGAAGTGAGTGTGGCCTTAAAAAAGGACACACTTGTTTCAACTGACCCAGCTGTAAAAGTTCCAGTACTGATGCTTATGACTTTAAATGGTTACCATCAGGCCTTGACTAAAGAGCTGATTGCCAGAGACCTTGATTCAGATAAATTCTGGGCAAAGCTCGAAGAAAAAAAGCTTACAGATGATCAGGAAATTGAACTTTTAAAACCAATCTTCTTGAATGTGACAATGTTAAGCCAACCGGCCAATCCCACAGACGAATTTGAGCGTTCAGTTTTTAAGTACGACCTGGATAAAGCAAAAGTCGATGCTCTTTTTAACGAGTATCTTTCAAATCTTCCTGATGTAACAATCAAAACTTTTTACATTCGTCCGGATATCAGAATTGACGATTCAATGAGCTGGAGTGACGTAGGTGTCAGTAAGGCCGAAAATTTCTCAGGTGTCATTGTTGAGTCGTGGAAGAAGTGGGCGACAACGCAGTTTAAAAACTTCGGAAACGTGGTGGTTTTAGACAAAGACCTGACACAAATTCCTTCGAACATGAATGCTGAGTCAGTAACTCTCAAATGGAACTCGCAGCTTAAGCGCGCTGAAGTCTTCCAGGACAGAAAGAGTGCCCGTTTTGAACTGACAGCGCAGTACCTGTTGGTGAATACAAAAACGAATCAGACACTCGTTGGTTTTGATTTCCCGACACAAAAAAGAGAATTCACTATTTATAATCCAAAAGATTTAAGCTCAAACTTAGCGAGCTTAATTTATAACCTGCTTAACTCGCAGACAGTGAGAATCAATAGCTCGCTAGAACTCAACCGCGCGACAAGCACACTGACAATGGTTGAAATGAAAGTGACTGGGAAACACGGGCTTTTTGATATCACTCAGGTCAATAGTTTCCTGGCCGAGCAGTTTAAGGATGTGGGGCTGGTGGCGGAGCTAAAGAGTTATTCTACTGAAGCTTCGGTGATCTCGGTAAAAAGTACGCTTCCGGTGGAGAGTCTTTATGCGAGGCTGGCAAAAGATGGAGGAAAATACTCTCTAAACGAGCAAAAAATTCTTCTTTTCTCCTCTGAAAACCACAGTTTTGCAATTATTGAGAAACAGGCAAATAATTAAGAAGTAGACCTATATCTAAAGAACGAGGAAGCGAAATGGTCAGGAATTTCTTCTTAATGATGCTCTCACTGAACATGCTGGTAGCTTGTTCATCCAATGTTGTTCAACGCGATAGCCGCGGCCAGCGCCCGCGTGCTGAAGAAAGAAAATACTTCTCCGGTGTGAAAAAGAAAATCGCGCTTCTGCCGTTTTTCAACGAATCGCCATTTGAAAGCGAAGACCTGGAAGTCAATGCCACAGAAGAACTTAGAATGGAGCTTAGCCGTTCAGGTGAGTTTATCGTCGATCCAAGTTCAGCAAAACTCTTTGGCCCGTCAAAAGAAATTTATGTGGGCGGAGGGATGAAGCTGGTGCAGTTAACCAGACAAGCAAAGATCGCCGGAATTAATTTTATCATTTTTGGCCGTGTCATTGATGCCCGCGTCCGCGAGAAGTCCGATGAGATCGGGATTGTGAGACAAACAAAATCTTATACAGAATCAAAAGTTGAAGTGCGCGTTTTTGATGTGAACGCTGGAAAAGAAATTTATACTGAAACACTTGGCGGATACGCCGACGACAGCACTTATAGATTCTTCTCATCTGATAGAGAAGACTACCTTGCTTACCGCAGAGATCTGCTTCGTTATGCTGTTCGCGTGGCCGTCAGAAAGTCTGTGCCAAAAGTGGTGGAGCTTGCCAGTAAGCTTGACTGGGTCGGACGCGTGGCCAAAATCATTGGTACAAAAGTTTACCTCAATGCCGGAAGAGAAAGTGGAATCAATATCGGTGACATCTTAAAGATTATCACTGAAGGAACTGAGATCTACGACCCAGAAACAGGGGCCTTAATCGGGATGAGTAAAGGGGATATGAAAGGGACAATTGAAGTCGTCGACTATTTCGGGACAGACGGATCAATTGCCATTCTACATTCTGGAGGGCAAGTCCTTGAAGGGGACTTCGTTCAGCTTTATTAACCTGTATAAAATCACTTACCCATTTTTTAAAAATATCGCTTTTGCCATGGACGCTGAACGCGCCCATGAACTGACGATTCACTCGATGAAGTCCCTTGGTGGATTGCTTCCTGATCACAAAGATGACCCGCGCTTTCACTTTAAAGCGATGGGACTCGACTTTAAAAATCCTATAGGGCTCGCAGCAGGTCTTGATAAAAATGCAGAAGCGATTGGTTTTTTAACTGCTCTGCCTTTTGGTTTTGTCGAAGTGGGAACCGTCACTCCTAAAGCTCAGGCCGGAAACGATAAACCTCGTTTGTTTCGTTACCCGGAAGAAGAGTCATTAAGAAACCGCATGGGCTTTAACAATTTCGGATCAGAAGTGATCTTAGAAAATGTGAAAAACGCCCGCCGTCGCCATAAAATTCTCGGAGTGAACTTAGGTAAAAATAAAGTGACGTCTAATGAAGATGCACCTAAGGACTACGCTGTTTTATACAAAGACTTTGCTCCTTATTCTGATTATCTGGTGATCAACGTTTCATCACCAAATACACCGGGGCTTCGCGACCTTTTAAAAGACGCTGGTCTTCGCCAGATCTTTGAGGCCGTCGATAGCGAAAGAAAAAAAAATCACAAACCACTCTTAGTTAAAGTCTCACCGGATATGGCGCTTGAAGAACTCTCTTCAGTTGTAGGCCTGGTAAATGAATACAAGCTCGATGGAATTATCGCGACTAATACGACGATTATGAAAGAGCGTGGAGAAGGCGGGATCAGTGGAAAGCTTCTTACGAAAAAAGCGCGCGAGACACGCGAGTACTTATTAAAAGAAATGAAACATTCTCACTCCGAAGGAATTCTGATTGGTGTCGGTGGTATTTCTTCCTTTGATGATTTAATGGATTTCTGGAGAGCGGGCGGAGGCCTGGCCCAGATTTACTCTGCTTTTATTTTTCAGGGGCCGGCAATGCTCTTTGAGATCGAAGCACGGCTTGATCTTGAATTCAAAAAAAGAGGAGTGAAGACCTTCGAAGAATTTCTTCACTCCGTTCGACTTTAATTTATTCTTAGTTTGCTTTAAAACACACTTCGCGAAGCTCATGATCCACAGAAACGATTCTTTCCGGGTCCTGATTTAATTCTTCAATCTCTTCTTCAGTCAGAGCGTTTAGGTCTTTGCAGTTAAGAACCACAGGCTCAGATTTAATAGGCGAAGGCGGCACTGGCGGGATCGCGTGCACGTTAACTGTTGATAAAAGTAAAAGAGCAGCAAAAAGCGAAAGTTTCATAGTTGTCTCCATAAAGTTTCAACACTTCCACAGTATGATAGCCATAGTCCGGACATAGATGGGGCCTTTTGAAATTTTTATCCGGACCCTCTAAAAAGTAGACAGCTCTGGCCCCCATCTCATGCTCAATATCAAGGGGTTAGCAGTTTAAAAGGTCCTCATTAAAACGGGATTATCAACCGATAAGGTAGCTATGAAGCTGGCCCCTAAAGTCATTCTTTTGATTCTTATCTTAATTAGCATCCTGATGGATGTTAGACCTTTGCATGCGGCAGGGAAGGCAAGGGACTGTGAAGGGATGAATCACCCGGCCTACCAAGACGAGTACCGCGCTTGTCTTCGCCTGCAGATCGCTGAGTCAGCAGGAGAAGCAGGAGTGGATTGTATCGACTGTATCTTTCAGCAAAAAGATGAGAGTAACGGTATTGTTGAGGCGCTGGGAGTGATCGCTCAGCCACTGGCCTACCTTGCCGGAACATACACTGTGGCCAAGTACCAACACGAAACTCAAAAGAAGTGGGCCGAAGCTTATGCTTCAGGATTCACTGAGTGCACGAACCGCTACAACAGCTATCTAAATTACAACACAACAATCGGGGCTAACCCAATTACGGCTTCTGAGGCCAATGCTTTTTCTTCGGCCTGCAATGGTTATGGATACGGCAGCTACGCTGGTTACGGCGGAATGATGAGTAATGGCTACGGCGGATACGGAAACCCATTTCAATCAAACGGATTTAGCTCGGGCTTTATGTCTGGCTACGGTGGAGGGTACTGGGGTTCTTCAATGTATGGAATGCCATCAATGTACAACACAGGGATGATGTCCGGGTCAATCGGAATTGGCGGATACCTGGGAACGACATCATCGTCTTCAATTTACCAAAACGGTGTCTCGACTGCTTTTGGATTCTAGTCCTAGTATTTAGGTCTCGTCACATACTCAATTGGATCTTCAATCCCGGCCTTCTGGAAACCTCTTAAGCGAAGCGCGCATGAGTCACACACTCCACAAGCTTTGTCGTTTCTTTCATAACAAGAATAACTAAATTCCAGAGGAGCATGAAGCTCAACGGCCTTTTTTACGATCTCGTCTTTTTTCATGAAGATCACCGGAGTGATCACTTCGATATCGCCGTTTTTTGTCCCTTCTTTAATAAGCGCATTGACCGCTTTGTAGTAAGAAGGACGGCAGTCCGGGTATCCAGAAGAGTCTTCGTAGACAGCTCCGATAAAGATCTTTTTAGCGCCCACCACTTCGGCCCATGAAACGGCCATAGAGATGATGTGCGTATTTCTAAAAGGCACGTATGAATCAGGGATCTCCTCTGAATCGCCTTTGTATTTTTTGACGTCGATATTATCGTCAGTCAGTGAAGAGCCGCCGATTTGCTTTAAGAAAGACACGTCAATAATCTTTTGAAGATTCTTTGGAACTTTGTAAAACTCAGCGATCTTCTTGAAGCTCTCAAGTTCGCGCTCTTCAGTTTTTTGACCGTAGTTCAAATGCAGGAAAGCAAGATTTTCATATTCGGTATTGGCGATGGCGGCACACACTAGTGAGTCCATTCCACCGCTTACTAAACATACTGCTAAATCTCTACTTTTTTGTGTCATAAATTATGCTCGTTCTGATGCCGCTTTAAAATAATCGAGGAACTGTGTGGCCTTGATTTCGGCATTAATTTTTTTATTTGAAAGAGTGCCCTCGCGCTCCTGGATCATGATGTAGAACTTAATCTTAGGTTCTGTTCCAGATGGGCGAAGATAAACCTGGTTGCCGTTTTCAAAGAAGAAGCCCAGCACGTTGCTCTTTGGAAGCCCTTCGATTCCCTTAGAGTAATCCTTGATCTGCACCAGTTTATGTCCAAGGATAGTGTTATCGCTGAAGTTTCTGAAGTTTGTCATGATTCGTGAAATTTTTTCTTGCCCTTCAATGCCGAAATAGTCCAGAGACAATAAATCCTCTCTAGAAAAGCCGAATTCTTCATAGATTTTATCGAGAGCGTCCAGGAGGTTCATGCCTTTTAGTTTATAGAAAAGGGCCACTTCCGCCATCTGAGACACTGAGCTTACCCCGTCTTTATCGCGGGCGAAGTTGTGGCAAAGGTATCCAAAAGATTCCTCTGTCGCAAAAACGAACCTTTTTTGTGGAGCTGTCTTTTCCAGCTCGTTCATCTTTCCACAAATCCATTTGAAACCAGTCAGAGTGTTGTAGATTTCTACGCCGAATTTCTTAGCGATTGTATCCAGAAGGGGAGTTGTTACGACTGATTTGACGACGTAGTTTTCGCCATCGAGATTTCCTTTTTGTTTCATCTCAGAAAGCATGTAGTGCAGTTTTAAAATTCCGATTTGGTTTCCTGTCAGGTAGTGGATCTTTCCATCAACTTTAATCGCTACACCAAGACGGTCAGTGTCCGGGTCGCTTCCCATAACAATATCGCCGCCAAGCTTTTCCATTAGGTCTACGGCCATTTTTAATGCCGATGGGTTTTCCGGATTTGGGCTCTTTACAGTTGGAAAATTCCCGTCTGGTTTTGCCTGCTCAGGAACAACGTGAACATTAGTGAATCCCAAATCGGCCAGTGCGCGCGAGCAGGGAACAAGGCCAGCTCCGTGAATGGGAGTGTAGATCACTTTTAGTTTTCCACCATTATCTTTGCATATTTGTGGGTTGATTGATTTACTTAGAATGGCCTTGTAGTAAGACTCTTCAACTGAGTCGTCGATCCACGAAATCATTCCCGCTTTCACAGCTTCATCAAAGCCCATCGTTTTGATGGTTGTGAAGTCAGTGATCCCGTAATAGTTGTTGATGATGTTTTGATCATTTGGTGGAGTGACTTGCGCTCCATCAGACCAAAAAACTTTATACCCGTTATACTCAGGTGGATTGTGAGAAGCCGTAACCATGACTCCTGCCATCGACTTGTGAGAGCGGACAGCAAAAGATAAAAGAGCAACCGGGTTAAGGTGCTTGTAGATGTAAGCTTTAACGCCATTTCCGGCCATGACTTCAGCAGCGACTTTTGCCAGTTCAAAAGACCAGATGCGAGAGTCGTAGCTGATACAGATTGAAGGATTGGCACTCTTTTGCGCCAGCACTTCAAGGCAGAGGGCCTGTGTAGCCTTTCTGATTGTATAAATATTAATGCGGTTAATTCCCTGGCCTCTGATACTTCTCATACCACCAGTTCCAAACTCGAGGTCTTTGTAGAAGCGCTCATCAATTTCTTTTTGGTTATTGGCCTCAATCAAGGCACTTATTTCTGCTCTGGATTCAGGGCTAAAATAAGAGTTTTGGGCCCATTCTTTTGCTTTTTCCAATGTTGTTTTAGACGCCATACAAATGTTTCCTTCAATAGTTTTGAGGGTCCTAGTTTAGCAAATAACTCTTCATAGATCACAATTTTTTCGCTATTATGTTGAGGTTTAAGTCCCGGAGGAATTTTTATGGCCAACAAAAGTATGAAGCATAAGCTCAATATCGCTGGAGCATGGTACTGCACAGATCCAGATGATGATAACGGAGAAGGATGTATCGCTTGTAACGTGTGTTACACGGGTGCACCTGAGTTCTTTAAAGAAGACGAAGACGGTAACGCCTATGTTTGGAAACAACCAGTCACAGCGGCGGATATCGAACTTTGCCAAGAGCAGCTTGAAGCTTGTCCTGTAGCTTCAATCGGAAAAGACGGTTAATTGGTGCAGGTCTCTTCTTTAGAAATTGTCGGCACGGCGCTTTTTTTCCTCGCTATTATTCACACATTCCTGGTCAGCAAGTTTGAACATATTGCTGACCGGAAACCGAAAGGCTCTTTTGCTGCTAACATTTGGCACTATCTTGCCGAAGTAGAAGTTGTCTTTGGCCTATGGGCCCTTGTCTTTCTTATTTTCTATCTTTTTTTAAGTGGCGCAGAGTCTGCCATTGGTTACATCGATTCACTTAACTATACAGAGCCCGCCTTTGTTTTTGTTATCATGTGTATTGCGGCCACCAGGCCCGTGGTTATTTTGGCTGAAAAAGTCATCGGCTTTTTTGCGCGCATTATTCCCGGTGTCGAAGAAAAAATGGCCTTCTATTTATCCGCTCTCATTATTGGACCGATTCTGGGTTCTTTTATTACTGAGCCCGCGGCCATGACGGTGACGGCCCTCATTCTTTTAGATGCCTTTTATAAAACTCAAGTCTCGCTCAAATTTAAATACGCCACTCTTGGCCTGTTGTTTGTGAATGTTTCAATTGGCGGAACACTCACTCATTTTGCAGCCCCTCCAGTTTTAATGGTGGCAAGCAAGTGGAGTTGGGACACAGTGTATATGCTGGAGCATTTTGGCTATAAGTCTCTTCTGGCCATTTTGATTTCAACATCGCTTTATGCTTTTTTCTTTAAGAAAGAACTTAAAGGTTATGTAAAACAAAAAGAAAAAAAGGCCGATTACCTGGCCCCTGCCTGGTGGAAAATTTTCTTCCACGTGGTGTTTTTATTTTTAGTTGTCTACACCGCTCATCACCCAAAAGTATTTATTGGAGTATTTGCTTTTTTCCTTGGGTTTGTGAAGATCACCGAAAAGTTCCAGGACCCTTTAAAGATCAAAACATCTTTTTTGGTAGCGTTTTTCCTGGCGGGACTAGTAACTCTAGGGGGAATGCAGGCGTGGTGGTTAAAGCCACTTTTATCCAGCATGAGTGACCTGGCCTTATTTGTTGGAGCAACTTCATTAACGGCGATTACAGACAATGCGGCCTTAACTTACCTAGGAAGTCTGGTCGAGTTGTCAGAGAGTTCAAAATACTCTTTAGTGGCCGGAGCTGTCGCTGGTGGTGGACTTACAGTTATTGCGAATGCCCCAAATCCTGCCGGATTTGGAATTTTAAAAGACACTTTTGGTGCTGATGGCATCAATCCTGTGAGACTTTTCTTATGGGCACTAATCCCCACAATCATCGGAATGATCTGTTTATTAGTGCTTCCGACTGTTCATTTTTTTAATTAAGAGTTTTTGGTTCGACAACAGTGACCCATTTATATGGGTCCTGTTCGCGGCCTTCCTGGATAGCTAGGAGCTTTTCTCTCAGGATAGTTGAAACTTTTCCATCCGGGTAGTGAAGTGGGTATCTATCGCCATTGGCCTCACCAAAATAATTGATCGGAGTGATGATGGCCGCAGTACCGCAAGCAAACGCTTCTGTACACTTGCCAGACTTGATATCTGCAAGCATTTCGTCCACATCAATTTTTCTCTCAACAACTTTGTAACCAAGGTCCTGCGCCAGAGTGATAAGCGATTTGCGGGTGATTCCATCCAGGATTGTATCTCCCAGAGTCGACGTGTGAAGTTCGTTGTTGATGACAACAAACACGTTCATTCCCGACATTTCTTCGATGTATTTTTTATGAACAGCATCCAGCCATAGCGTCTGAACGAATCCTAAATTTTTTGTGGTGATGGCCGCAGCTAAACCAGCAGCATAGTTTCCACCAGTTTTTGCAAACCCAGTTCCTCCTGGGAAAGCGCGGGCATTTTCTCTTTCAATGTAAACTGAAAGACCGGCTCCAGAGAAGTATGAACCAGAGGGAGAAGCGATGACCATGAACTTGAATTTTTCAGCAGGTTTGATTCCCAGAGACTCTTCCGAAGCAAACATGAAAGGGCGAAGGTAAAGCGATTCACCAGTTCTTCTTGGAACAAAGTTTGAAGAATAAGCTGTTACATCTAAAACCGCTTGCATGAAAATATTGTAAGGGACGTGCGGCATCGCCATTCTTTCAGCTGAGCGATTAAAGCGCAGGTGATTTTCTTCAGGACGGAAAATAAAAGGACCTTTTCCGTTAACACGATAAGCTTTCATTCCTTCAAAAATTTCCTGAGCGTAGTGAAGAACTTTGGCCGTTGGATACATTGTGATTGGCCCGTAAGGAAGAAGTTCAAGCGGACCCCATTTTCCATTCTCATATGAGCAACTCGCCATCACTGGTGCCATGACATTTCCGAATCCTAAATTCTCCGGAAGTTGAAAGTCTGAGATGGCCTTTGCCAGGTCTTTATTGATTACGATTTGGCCCATAAGTTTCCTAAATAAAAAGGGTAAGAAAAGTGGAGCTATTATATCCGATAATACACAAGAATCCAAAAAAAACTCAGTATGACGAATTAAGTCGGAAAAGAATTTTTAGCACATATCAGCGTATTAGACGCCTAATCTCTACGAAAATTTAGTGAAAAATTTCTAACCCTACCTTTTGAGATGCCGATAAATCATATGGAAAAAATTAAATTCCCACACGAAAAAGAAGGGTTTTATGGATGAATTTGAAAAAGAAGTTAAGTTAGATTTTTTAACAGAAGCACTTCAGCTCCTGGACGATTCAGAGCAGGCCTTCCTTGCACTCGAAGGAGACAAGAACAACGCTGATTTAATGAATCAGATCTTCAGGCTGGCACACAATCTGAAAGGAACTTCACGTGCAGTAGGATTTGGTGATGTGGCCGAGTTCACGCACGAGTTTGAAAACTTAATCTTAAAACTTAAAGAAGGTCAGTTAGAAATCACTGATGCCATCGTTTCACTTCTACTAGAGTGTAATGACCACGTGAGTGTCATGATCAGAATGCTGAACATGGATTTGAACTCGCGTTTTGATTCAAAAGAAATCATCGAGAAGATCCAGTCTGCATTAAGTGGAAACCTGGCAGCAGCACCACCTGCACCAGCGGCCTCTGCTCATGCTGAAGAACAACAACAAGAAGAAGAAACAATTTCAGCAGAAGATATCGCTCTTCTTGAAAGCTTTGAACAGAACCTGAATGCACCGGCAGAAGTTCTGACGATGGAGCAAAAAGAAAAGAGAGCAGAGTCTTTCTTTCCTGGAGAAAAGACGGCAGTAGCTCCGGCGCCAGTTGCCGTTCAGCCTGAAGCAAAACATGATGAACATAAAAAGGCAGCAGCTCCGGCAAAAGGAAACTCTGAAGACGATAGTATCCGCGTGAGTTTATCTCGCGTAGAACTTCTAAACAACGTTGTTGGAGAGTTAGTTATTATCCAAACGATGCTTAACCAGCACAGAGATGAAGTTGAGAATCCGACAATGCTAAAGTCGCTTTCTCACCTGGCAAAACTATCAAAAGAAATCCAGAACATTTCAATGAGCCTTCGTATGGTTCCATTAAAGCAGACACTGCAAAAAATGCAGAGAATTGTCCGCGATACATCGAAAACTCTTGGGAAGAAAGTTCACCTGGAGCTAGTAGGTGAAGAGACGGAAATTGATAAAACAGTTCTTGAGCATTTAGCAGACCCTCTTGTTCACATCGTAAGAAACGCAGTTGACCACGGTCTTGAAACGACTGAAGGTCGTCTGGCCAGCGGTAAAGAAGAAGAAGGAAGAGTGACGATTAAGGCCTTCCACGAAGGTAACAGTATGGTTATCGAGATCAGCGATGATGGTAAAGGGATCAACCCAAAAATCATCCGCGAAAAAGCGATTGAGAAGGGAGTTATCTCGGCCAACGCTACAATGAGCGATGACGATATCATCAACCTTATTTTCCACCCTGGTTTCTCGACGAAAGATGCGGTTTCTGAAATCTCAGGACGCGGTGTAGGGATGGACGTTGTTAAAACCAACATCGAAAAGCTTTCAGGGGAAGTAAAAGTTATCTCTGAAATCGGAAAAGGATCTGTGTTTAAAGTTATCCTGCCTCTGACTCTGGCAATCATCGAAGGGATGGTTACAAAGATCGGAGAAGAAAGATACATCATTCCTCTTGGACAAGTGTATGAATCACTTTCTCCAACACCAGACATCGTCCACCATGTTAATGGTGTAGGTGACTGTCTTAAGATCAGAGGAGAAGTTCTTCCATTATTTAAAATTTCAAAAGCTCTTCAGAGAAATATGGCAGAAAAACCTCTTCACGAGCAGATTGCCATCATCGTTAACTCTGATGAAAGAAACTTTGCAGTTCTGGTGGATGACATTCTTCACCAACAGCAGGTTGTTATTAAGAAACTTGGTGATGAGATTAAAAACCAGAAAGGGTTTATGGGAAGCACGATCCTTGGGGATGGCCGCCCGGCATTCATTCTGGATTTAATGGAACTGTTTGCAGGATCGATGAAAAAGAAAAAGACGAACTTTATTGATGAAATGGCAGCATAGGAAAGAGGAGACAAACAATGGAAAAAGACAACGTTACAAAAATGAAGAGAGCAGGAACATCAGAACTAAGCCGTTTTATCGAGTTTAGTCTTGGTCACGAGGATTATGCAATTCCTTTACTAATGGTAAGAGAAGTTATCTCTGTGCCGGACACGACACCAATTCCAAAATCACCAACGCACTTCCTGGGAATTATGAACCTAAGAGGGCAGGTTATTTCAGTTGTCGATCTTAGAAAGAAACTTAAAGTAGACGCTCGTCAGGATAAAGAAGAGGCCGTTATCATCGTTGATATCGGTGGAATGAACATTGGTGTGGTTGTAGATTCAATCAACAAAGTTCTAGCTTTCTCTTCTGAAGACGTAAGTGAAATGCCGGAAGTTGAACACCAAATCAATACACACTTTATTTTTGGTGTTTACAAGAAAGAAAATTCACTAACAGTACTTCTGGACATCGCTAAGGTTCTTGACCTTAAAGATATGGAAGCTATCAGTGGAACTAAGAGAGCTGCTTAATTGCCGTTTCTTTTACTTAGAGTTGAAAGTTAATTTTTAGAGGTGTGTGATGAGTCAGGCGGCAGTTGGTAGTGTAAGTAAAGATTTTGTATCATTGATTGAGAAGGTCTCAACTGTTGTGCATAAGATCTCGGGTAACCGTTTAGGTGAAAAACAGGCCTACATGGTAGAGACGAGAGTTAAAAAACGCATGATGGAATTGGGGCTAAAGACGGCCGATGAATATATGAGATACATCGACCAGAACTTGGATCACGAATCTTACATTCTCGTCGGACTCATTACAACTCACCATACTTTTTTCTTCAGAGAGTTCCCGCACTTTGAAATTTTAAAGGCGAAACTTCCGGAACTTGTGTCACATGTAAAAAAACGCGGAGACAAGACCCTGACTGTATGGTCAGCGGCCTGCAGTAGAGGACACGAAGTGTACTCGCTGGCGATGTTTTTAGATTTCCATCTTCCGCAAATCGACCCGACAGTGTCGTTTAAAATCCTGGGGACGGACATCGATGGCGAATCAGTCAAGATCGCCAACAATGGTGTTTACCATCAAAACGAAATCAAAGAAATCCCGATGAACTTCATGGGGAACAACTGGGCCAAGGGGACAGGCGATATCGCTATGTACGCCAAGGTTAAATCAAACTTAAAAACAAAATGTGAGTTCAGACCAGGAAACCTTTTAAAAGTTTCTGAAGCGGTGAAAGACTCAAAATTCGACGTTATCTTCTGTCGAAATGTTTTCATTTATTTTGAAACACATCAGGTAGAAGCGATCTCAAAAGATCTTCTGGCAAGACTACAGCCACACGGGCTGTACTTCTCAGGGATTTCAGAGCCTCTTTCAGGGATGAAGCTGGACATTGCTTCAATCGGACCTTCTGCTTACATTCATAAAAATGCAGCACCGGCGGCGGCATCACAACCGGCAAGCAACGTGCTTCCAATGGGAGCGAGACCATCAGCGTCTACTGTTGCCCCAGTGGCAGCTGCACCTGTGTCTTACACTCCTGCAGTGTTAAGAGTTATGTGTGTGGACGACTCACCAAGTATCCTTACACTTTTAAAGAAAGTCCTGGTTCCAGAGCATGGATTTGAAGTTGTGGCCACAGCAATCAACGGTAAAGATGCTATGGAAAAACTAAAAACAGTGAAAGTGGATTTAATGACTCTCGATATTCACATGCCAGAAATGGACGGGGTGACTTATCTGGAGAAAAACCACACGAGCACTCACCCTCCGGTTATGATCATTTCTTCTGCTTCGCGTGCTGACTCTGATACAGCAATGAAAGCGTTTAAATTCGGAGCAAGTGACTACGTAGAAAAACCAGCGCTGACAAACTTAGAAGAGCGCGGGGAAGAGATCAGGACAAAACTTCGTTCAATTGCCGGAAGCTCACAGAGAAAAACAACTGTGTCTTCTTTTGATAAAGAAAACCAGAAGAAGTTTGTTATCGCCAACCCAGAGAAGAAAATGCGCCTTATCCTGGGGTCTCTATCAGACCTTCCTGTGATGAAGTCATTCTTCCATGACCTGGACAACTCTCAGCCACCTACATTGATTTTCTTTGAAGGTCAGGGTGAGATCCTGGAAGGGATCGTCAAAGAGCACCAAAGAGATTTCAAAAAGACAGTTGTCTTTTTTGACAACATTGATACTAAGCTTGAAGCGAACAAAATTTACTTTGTGGACTTCAAAAAATACTTCTCACTTCTACACAAGAAGTACGGCACACTTCCGACGTCGATCATGACATATGGAAACACTTCTGCTCACGCGGCAAAACTGGTGGCCGAGTGGAGAGGTGTGGAGCTTCTGCTGGAAGATTTAGGGGAAAAAGCAAATGCGAAACACCCGCTGAAAGCAAAAGCTTCAGACGTTGTTCCGGCAACCAGCTTCCCGTATATGTCATGCCGCTACCTGAGCACGAAATAAAGGACGGATAATCAATGAAGAAGATGCGTTCATTACAACCACAGACGAAAAAAGACGGGGGAGAGTTCCTGGTGACTCTTTTCCCCGGAGATATTTTTATCTCTTTCCATCACACGAATCAGGAGAGCGCAGGTTTTTCAGTCAAGCGCACGGAACTTTCTGTGCAGTCTTATGAAAAAATTTTCATGTTTGTTGGTGAGTACTTCAATTCTGAGTTTTCAAAGATTGAAGTTAAAATGATCGGTCTGCAAAAAAGCATCGATCAGATCGCGCCTTTTTTTGAAGTTAAAAAGTTTCAGAACGTAAAGAAAATCGAAAAAAATGGTCAAGTGGAAGTTTATTATCTTCCAGAACTCAACAAGGTCCGCGTTTCAATTGAAGGCGCAGCTCCTGCAGCCGCAGTGACGCCGATTGTCTCGAAGATGCCGGCCAAGGCAGTCCCTTCAAAGTTTAAAGTCCTGGTGGTTGATGATTCAAAAACGATCAGAACCATTCTTTCAAAAATCTTTTCAAGTGACCCGATGTTTGAAGTGTGTGCGATGGCAGAAAAACCTTCTGATGTAGAAGGACTGATTCAAAAACATAAACCAGACGTTATCACCCTTGATATCCACATGCCGGAAATGGATGGGGTGACGCTGTTAAAAACAATCATCGCTCCAAAATATGGAATCCCGACAGTCATGATTTCATCAATCAGTATGGCCGAAGGACCGATGGTTTTAGACGCTCTGGAAAACGGAGCGGTTGACTATATCCAGAAACCAGAAATGAGTGAGATTGAAAAAGTTACGCCTTTCATTCTGGAAAAAGTCAGAACAGCAGCGATGGCGAACCTAAGCAAAAAATCGAGACGTGAAAGACCACAAAGTGTAAAGACCAGAGAAGTCTGTAACCTTGATTCACTTATTGTCCTTGGTTCTTCAACAGGGGGAACAGAAGCGATCCGCGATATTTTAACGGCGCTTCCAAATCAAATTCCTCCGATGCTGATTGTTCAGCATATCCCTGCCGTTTTCTCTCTGGCCTTCGCTAAGAGAATGAACGACCTATGTCCGTTTGAAGTTAAAGAAGCAGAAAACGGAGATGAAGTCAGAGCAAACCGCGTACTGATTGCTCCTGGTGGAACTCAAATGAAAATGGTCCACAAGTCTGGAAAGACTTACGTGGAAATCAATGATGATGAACCGGTCAACCGTTTCAAGCCATCAGTTGATTATATGTTCTTAACAGTGGCCAAGTCACTTTACACTCACACTGTTGCCGTTATCTTAACCGGAATGGGGAAAGATGGTGCTAAGGGGATGCTGGAGCTGCGTAAACTTGGTGTGCGCACGATTGCTCAGGATGAAGAAACATCTGTTGTCTTCGGAATGCCAAAAGAAGCGATTCACATTGGAGCAGCAGAGTATGTTGAACCACTGACTCAAATCGCTGAGCGTATCACTATTCTTACCAATGAAAAAAAAAGTAAAAAGGAAGTCTCATGAGCCGAATCCTGATTGTTGAAGACCAAAAAGAGATCCGCGAGATCCTGGAAGAAGTCTTCACTAAGGAACTAGGTTTCAAACATGTGACTTTCGCTACCGATGGCCTGGAAGGTTTTGCGGAGTCTTGCCTGCAAAAATTTGATTTGATCTGCACGGATCACGGCATGCCTTTTTTAAATGGTGGGGATTTAATCGCAGCGATTAGGACTAAACCAGGTATCAATCAGCATACTCCGGTTATCATGGTCTCAGCACTGATTCCTGATTTACCTGCTGCCATAAAAGGAATGGAAGGGATCTACTTCCTGGAAAAACCTATCGATTTCAATCGCCTGAAACGCTATGTGAAGATGGCCATTGGAATGTCTAAAAATAGAAAAGATTTAATTGCTGTTTAAAATGGTAGGCGGAATAGGGATCGAACCTACGACCACTTGGATGTCGACCAAGCGCTCTACCACTGAGCTATCCGCCTCTATGGAATTTGATATCGAGCACACATAGTAAAAGTTAGTTCTTTTGCTGTCAAACTTTCCGCAATGAGTTAACGAGTTTTTTTCGTGCCTTAAAGTTCCTTCCTCATTATATTTAGGCATGCAAAAAAATCGAATGTTAATGAATTTCACAGGTATGCTTTGGAACCAGCTAAAAGAGTTCAAAGTTTACTATTTCTTCGGCGTCATTGCCCTCATTTTTACCCACAAGATTCAGAGTGAATTGCCTTTCATGGCCAAAGAACTCGCAGACTACGTAGCAAAAAATAACAACGAACTAAGGCCGAGTTTATTTTTTCTATGTGCCTTAGGGATTATTGTTTTTAGAACATCTTCGCGTATTTTATTTTTCTTTCCAGCAAGACTGCTGCAGAAATTTTTGCGCTCTGAGCTTTTGGAAAAATTAGAATCAAACACCCCTCAGCGCTTTCGCCATTTAAATGCCGGGCAGCTCTTCCAGTACCTTTCAGGCGATATTGATCAGATCAGAGCGCTTATCGGGTTTGTTGGTCTTCAAGGGGCCAACTTTGTCATCGCGTTTTTTATCTTGATTCCCAAGATGGTGAGCTTTAACCCTCATTTACTTTTGGCCTTAACTCCGATGCTTGGGGCCTTTATTATCTTTACGGTGATCGTTTCAAAAAACAGAAAGTATTTTAAGCTCACTCAGGACATGCAGGGAGAAGTGCAGAACCTGATCATGGAGAGCTACGTTGGAAAAAGAACGATTAAAAACTTTCATGCAGAAGCTTCTTTCATGGAACTCTTCGGAGAGCTTTCGCTTAAAGAGCTTTATTACTTTTATCGTTCATCCCTGGGGATTTCGATCACTATGCCACTCATCTCGTTAGGAGTGGGGCTCTCGATGTTATGGGGGGCCTACATCATCAAGTCTTATGACCTGGGAGCGACAACTCTGATTTTATTCTCAGGGTTTGTTTTTCTTTTCATGGAGCCAATGGGTTACCTGTCGTGGATTGGTGTAGTTGTGTCGCGCTCGCACGCTTCATGGGGCCGATTAAAAGATTTAGACCTGACACTTACGACTAGTGTTGAAGCAGAAGAGAAATTAAAAAACTTAAATACAACTCTTACAGATAACAATTACAAACTACCATTCTGGGACCGAGCTCTCGCCGTGAGTTTTAAAACCGGCGCCTGGAACGTGTTGATTGCTAAAACAGGACACGGAAAAAGTGAAATCCTCTTAAAGCTGGCGGAAGTGCTTCGCCAAAGAGGACAGAGCATTTCTCTCGTTGCGCAGGACCCGTATATTTTCAATGACACCATGGAGAGAAATATCTTCCTTGGAAAAAAAGAGAGTGATCAAGAGCGCGAGCACGCGAAAGTGATGCTTAAAATCCTGGGCCTTGATTATCTTGAACCCAATATGGAAAACCTGATGAAGATGGAAGTTGGGGAAAATGGCAAACGCCTTTCAGGTGGACAGGCCAAGCGTTTAAGTCTAGTCCGAAGCCTTATGAGCGGAGCAGATATCCTGATTTGGGACGATCCGTTCTCATCAGTTGATTTGATTTTAGAAAAAGAAATCATCCAGGAGCTTAAAAAGCAGCCGATGATGAAAAATAAAACATTAATTCTCACCAGCCACAGGCTCTCGACTGTCAGACATTCTGATTACTTGCTCTTTGTTGATAAAGAAGAAGGGATCATTGAAGAAGGGCAAGTGAACCAATTATTAAAAGAAAACAGCAAGACGTATGAATACTTCCAAAAACAAATGGTATAGTTTATTTTTCTTCGAGGGATCGAAAGTCATGATGGGACTGGTGCTCGTGTGCCTTATCCTGTCGGCCTATCTTGGAGTCCAGACTCCAAAGCTTATCGCCAATCTCTCTACTCATTACGATGACAACACACTTTTTAACCAGGCCTTAATGGCCTTGTTTATTAACTTCGTTGCCGTCTATGTTAACCGCGTCGTTTATCAATTGGGAGTGAATAAGTACGTGCGCTTGCTGATTCAGTATGCCCGCACTCAGACTTACGGCAGATGGCTTTCATCAAACGAACACGACAGCGAAAAATACCCGCAAGGAGAGATTCTCTCGAGAATTATGTCGGATACCGAAGCTATTCGCGATTTGATTACATCGGGGTCTTTCGGGATTTTTATCGACCTGTGCTTTGTCGCTTCTTGTTTGATCGGTTTTATTACACTTCACAAGTTCACTGGATTTTTTATTAGTGGTGCCGAAATTCTGGCGACGATTCTCTTGATTTGGGGATCGCAGTTAATGCGCGATATTTTTATGAGACTCAGAAACGCGCAGGCGAAAGTCAATCGTGTAACAGCTAACGTCCTTGGTGGGTTTCATCAGATGTATTACACCCGCCACGATAACTACGCTTCGGTGAAGTCAAATATGGCCTTCGAAGATTTCCTGGAAAAGCAAAACCAGGCCAACAATATGGATGCCGCTTATTATGCGTGTGCTGAATCGCTTTACCCGATTCTTTTAGCACTGGTGATTTTTATTTTTCCTTACACGGGTCTGACGGAAGCGGCCTTGATTTTTGCTATCGTTGATTTAATTCAAAGATCCATTAACCCTATCAAAGAAATTTCCGGCAAGATTGCCAATATCCAAAGAGCAGCGACGGGGATTGACCGCATTCAACATTTCCTAAACGACATGCCGATGAAGATTGTGGTTGGGAAAAACCAGCTTTTATCGGAAGAGCACCACTGTAAACTTGTGCAGATGAATGTCTCGATTCCCAAGTTTACTTACCCTAAACGAGTAAAGAAAAACGCTGATGATGCAGAAGAAATAAGGGATAACTTTTCACTTCAGGATATTCATTTTTCAGGAAACCCTGGAGAACTCATTGGGATCGTAGGTCTTTCTGGTTCAGGGAAATCGACATTGTTAAATATCCTCGCGGGGAATTTAGTGGCCAAAGAGGCCATCGTTGATTTGACGATGAATTCAGATGGACGCGAATATCACCTGAGTATCCAGGATTTGGATGAGTATCGCCAGGAAGTCAGTATTGTTTCTCAAGAATCACACATCTTCAGTGAATCATTGATGTTCAATATTACGCTCAAGCGCGATTTAGATCCAAAAGAAGTGGCACATTTTGAAGAGGCGTGGAGAAAGCTTGAAGAGAGCATTCCTTATCTTAAAACCATGGGCGTCAGCACTCATGAGAAAATCAATCCGTCTAAACTCTCACTTGGTCAAAAGCAGCTTCTTGCTGGGGTGCGTGCTTGTTACTTAAAGAAGAATATTGTTTTCTTTGATGAGATTTCATCGGCCCTGGATTCAGAGCTGGAACTGGCCCTGCGCGAGTGCATTCTCCTTATTCAGGAGTTTTCGTTGACTATTATCGTGGCCCATAGGGTTGAGACAATTATCAATGCCGACAAGATCCTGGTTATGGAGAAAGGCCGAGTGATTAACTCTGGAAAACATGCAGAGCTTCTTTCAGAATCTCAGGTTTATCAAGAATTTATCCGTGAGCTATCGCATTCTTGAGCTTTTGCCGTTATCATAAGTCCTGTTTAATTTAATCCAAGGTAGGAGACAGGTAAGATGCAAAAGCTTATGAAGAAACTAACTCCGCTTATGGGCGTGGCCGTGCTTACAGTAGTGGTTATTGCCTGCCAAAAAGAAGCGAGTTCTAAACCGAATTTTATTTTCAAACCAGCGCCCTCAAAAGAAGTAGTAGCTAAGATTGGTGATCAGCCTGTTTTAGAAAAAGACTTTGTTAAAGGGATCGAAAGTGATCTTTATGAAGCTGAGATGAAAGTTTATGAAATCAAAATGGCTCGCCTTCAAGCGATGCTACTTGAGCGTTTCATGAATGCCGATCCAAACAAAAAGAACTTAACAAACGATCAGTTCCTGGATCAATACATTGCTAAAGGCGTGAAGATTTCTGATGCTGAAGTTGAGAAATTTATCAAAGATCGTCAAATCCCTAAAGATCAAGTTAACCCAGAAATTAAAGCTCGCATCGTAGAGTACTTATCAGTTGAATCTAAAAAGATCGCTGTTGATAAATGGATTGCTGAGAAAACAAAAAAATCTCCAGTAGAAGTTTACCTGCAGAAGCCATCTCTTCCAATGTTTGAAGTGAACGTTGGAGACGCTCCATTTAAAGGCGGAGCTGATGCAAAAGTAACAATCGTAGAATTCTCAGACTTCCAGTGTCCATTCTGTTCAAAAGGTGCAACGATTCTTGCAGGTCTTGAGAAAAAATACGGCAACAAAGTTAAGATCGCTTTCAAACACTTCCCACTTCCATTCCACGCGCAAGCAAGAGGAGCGGCAGAGGCGAGTATGTGTGCTTTCGAACAAGACCCAAAGGCCTTCTGGAAAATGCACGATGCAATGTTTGCTGACCAGTCAAAACTTGATGTTCCTAACCTGATTGCTACTGCTAAAAAAGCAGGCGTAAAAGAAGCTGAATTCAAGGCCTGTGTTGAATCTGGAAAGTATAAAGCGAAAGTAGACGCTGACGTAGCAGAAGGCTCAAACCTTGGTATTAAGTCGACTCCGACTTTCTTTATCAATGGAAAGCTGATCGCTGGGGCACAGCCGATTGAGGTATTTTCAGAAGTTATCGACGAAGAATTAGCTAAGTAATCCGACCAATACAGTTGGGCAAAGGTCAACTTTGCCCAACTCCAAATCTCCCCCTCCATCTTATATAATTATTTAATGGTAATCCCCCCATAAAAAATGTGGGACTAAGTCTATAGGGTAATTATGGATGTAAGAGATCAATCAGTAAAACTTGACCAGGCCCGCGATCGTTATCGTGAAGCTCAAGAAGATTTAAAAGCTTCTTACGATAAAAATTTGCAGCAAATGAAAGAGACGTTTGATGCTCGTACAGCAAAGCAGTCTAAGACTTACGCCGAAAATAAAACAAAACTTGAAGAAGAAAACCAGATTAATAATGAGCTTTACTCAGAGAGAACAAGAAGTGCCATTACAAAAGGGCAGGAAGAATTTAAAAGCCGTCTGAAAGAAAATGCTTCTCGCTTTGAGCAGGAGAGAAATGAGGCGAAGGCCGATCTCAATGACAAGCTGACAAATTTAAGTGACTCGTACAAAAAAACATTCAATGAAAACGAGCGCTACCAAAATCAAATCAAACAATCGATGAATGAGCGTTACACTAACGCCAATAAGCGCTATCAGGAAGAGTTCAATACGCAAGTAAAGAACCTGGACGAAAAATCAAAAACGATGGGCGCAGAAATGCGCGAAAAAGACCGTTCAGAAAGAATGAAGATGGCCAAAGGTCATTCTGATGAGATGGATAATTTAAGACAAACGTCGAATGACCAGAAGTTTAAAGAAGTAAATCGCCTAAGAGATGACAACGAAAACCTTCGCACGACTTTTGAGCGCGATAACCGCATGCTTAAAGACCGTCAGGAAGAAAGAGTGGCGGAGCTTTTAAACCTTAAAGGAAAGCAAAGCGATGACGGTCAAAAGAACTATGAAAAACTACAGGAAGACATCCGTCAGAAAAACACTGACCTTCAGGAAAAACAAAACGTAGCTCATAAGAAAGAAGCTAAAGACCTGGAAAAAAAGTTCAACGAAGATGTTCGCAATATCCAGAGTGTAGCTAATCAAAAGATCAGAGGCGGAACACAGGCCGACAATCTTTTAGATGAAATGAAACAATCAAAAGAATCTTATGAAAACCGACTACAGGTTTCACGTGACGAGTTGGCGCGTACAAATCGCCTGAATACAGAAAAAGAAGAGATCATCGACAATTCTTATAGAGAAAAACTAAAAGAGATGAAGACAGCGAGCCTGGAAAATGCCGCTAAAAAAGAGGCCGAGTCCAATGAAACGCTAAAAGATACGATCTACCAAAATCGTGAAAGAAACAACGCGCTTTTGGATCGTTACAAAGTAGATACAGGCAAGTTAAAAACTGATGCTGAAGATCACCTTGCTCATGTGACAGGACAAAACACAAAGCGCATAAAAGAGCAGAGAGTGGAGTTTGGCCGCGTGGTCAATACCATGAACGAAAAGAACATGGAAACTATCAACTCCCTTAAAGAAGATTACTCGAAAGATAAGACAGTTTCTTTAGAGAAAAATAAAAAAGATTTTAATGATGAGAAAGTGGCGCTGAAAACTGAATTCAACCGCCAGAATTCTATCCGTGAAAACTTATACGAACAAAAGTTAGCGGACATGGAAAAGCAGACAAACAAGATTATTGAGAACTACGAAAACCGCATCTCGCAGATTGCCCGCAAGGCAGAAAACGAAGTGGCCATCGTAAAGAGCACAGAAGCCGAGAGAGCTGCTAAAGAAGGCCAGGCCAATAAGCTGGCCGTAGAAACTCTAAGAACTCAAAGCCGCCAGGAACTAAACCAAATGCGCGATAAGTATGAAACTAAAATCGCCAGAGATAAGGCAATGGGCGACAACCAGACCAGCCGTATCATTCAGAAGTACGAAGATCAGCTAGTCCGCGAAAGAAATGACCACCAAAAAGAGCTTTCGACGCGCCTAGGAGAATCTCAGGCCCAGTTCGAGCGTTTATTTAGAAGCTCTGAACTTGAAAAAGCGACTTTAAGAGACCAGTATGAGCAGCGCATGGAGAACATGAGACTGCAGTCTCTTTCACAAGAAAATACAAAAAAAGCATAGTTAGTGGTATCCTAGTTTTATAAAAGGAATTTTAAAAAACCAGGATGCCAATGAGACGAGCTAAAATCGTGGCCACAATCGGCCCGGCCAGCAACACCAAAGAAATGATTTCAAAGTTAATCGAAACAGGCGTAAACGTCTGCCGTATTAACATGAGCCATGGAACATATGAAGCTCACTCCGCAGTTATTAAAAATATCCGTGAAGCTTCACGTGAGTCTGGTTATGAAGTCGCAATCCTCGCTGACCTGCAAGGTCCAAAAATCCGTGTTGATAAACTTCCAGAGCCACTAAAGCTTGAAGAAGGAAGTGAGTGGGTTATTGGTGCTTCAAAACTAAAAGACAAATACCCAGAGTACGCACAAAATTATATCCCTACTATTTATGAAAACCTGGTAGCTGACTGTCATGATGGAGCACGTATTCTTTTTGATGATGGTCTACTGCAAGCAGTGGCCGTTAATCGTGATAGAGACGTCTATAAGATCAAAGTTAAAATAGGTGGAACGCTAAAATCAAATAAAGGTATTAATCTTCCGGACTGTGAAGTGTCAGCTCCGGCATTCACCGATAAAGACCGTGAAGACTTAATGTTTGCTCTTAAAGAAGGGGCAGACTATGTGGCCTTGTCTTTTGTTCGAAAGAAAGAAGACATCATGCAGGTTAAAACTCTTCTGCACACATTAAAAGTCAACATTCCTATTATCTCTAAAATTGAAAAGCCTCAGGCCATTGATAACCTGGATGATATTTTATCTGTCACAGATATGATCATGGTTGCCCGTGGAGATATGGGAGTTGAAGTTGGAAACCATCTGGTTCCGGCAATTCAAAAGAAAATCATCACTGAATGTAACAACAAAGGGATTCCGGTTATTACTGCAACTCAAATGCTAGAGAGTATGACGGAAAACCCAACTCCAACCAGAGCGGAAGCTTCTGATGTTGCCAACGCAATTTGGGATGGGACAGATGCAGTTATGCTTTCGGGCGAGTCGGCTTCCGGGAAATACCCAATTGAGACAGTGAGAATGATGGACCAGATTGTCCGCGAAGCTGAACGCACTCCAAAGGAGCGTCCACTTCTAAGACATCAGGACTTATCAAGTGTCACGGCTTCAGTTATGGTGGCAGCATCAATGATCGCTGAAAAAATCGGCGCCAGAAGAATTCTTTCGGTAACCGAGTCTGGACAGTCTTGTTTACGAATCACTCAATTCCGCCCAAGCATTCCAGTTCTTGGTATCACTAACTCAATTAAAGTCGCACGTCGTATGTGTTTATACTGGGGAGTGAGTCCATTTATCGTCACTGATCAGGAGCGCGAGAATAACGAATTCATGAAAAACGTGCTTAAGGAAGTTAAAGACCGCTTAAAACTTAAAAACGGGGACAAGCTGGTGGTGACTCGCGGGGACGGTCAATTCTTCTCTCAGGGAAGTTCAAACTCTGTTAAGGTCGAATTGATAAAGGACGTGCCGAAAGTAAAAGGTGGATCGCAAGGGTTGGAGGAAGCTTCCGACGATAAAAAAAAAATCCTCTTAGACACGAATAACTGTGCTTCTTGCCAGGCCTGCGTACAAGTGTGTCCGCATGAAATCTGGGCCGTCACGAAAGACGAAAAGCGCGACACTTATATCGAAGCTAAAAATATCAACAAATGCACGATGGATCTCGCCTGTGTGGACGCCTGTCCTACAGGTGCTATCGAGATCATCCCTCAATACTGAGAATGGATTGGCTAAACTCATACGGCGTAGTGGATTTCGGGTACACAGAAGACCCGGTCCCTACGACACTTGAGTACTACAATCAATGGGTGGCGGCAAACCTCCATGCTCCACTTCATTACCTGGAAGGGGAAAGACAAGAAAAAAGACAGGACTTAAAAAATCACTGGCAAGATTTCCAGTCGGCCGTGGTTTTTTTATTTTCTTATCATCCGACTCATTCTGAATTACAGAACCTTTATCAAAAGAACCCCAACTGGAACGGTCTTAAACTCGCATCCTACACTTTAGGTTTCGAAGGATGGGATTATCACAATCTTTTAAGAGAAAAGCTTGAAAGTATCGGTGAGTGCTTAAAAAAAGATCATGGAGTGGAGTTTCGTTTAACTCTCGACACTCATCCCGTTTTAGAGCGCGATCTCGCTAAAAGAGCAGGGCTTGGATGGTTTGGAAAAAACTCCATGCTGATTAATCGTCATCAGGGAAGTTTTTTTATTATTGGCTCTCTCTTGTTAGATAAAAAACTCGATTTAAAAACGAAGGCCTATGAGACTGATCACTGCGGTCAATGCACCCGTTGTATAGATGCGTGTCCGACCGAGGCGATTGACCCCGTTAGTAGAACGATTATTGCCAAAGACTGCATCAGCACATTTACGATTGAGCAGTTTAAACTCGATACGATTCCGTCAGAGAAAATGACTTTAAAAGAGGGAACTCTTTTTGGCTGTGATATTTGTCAGGATGTGTGCCCATGGAATAAACGTGTCGACAGGCAAAACTCTGTTTCACTTTCAGGCTGGAGTGATCAGCAAAAAAAGATCCTGGATTTTTTCTTGTTAAGGCCAGTGGAAAAAGTTCATCAAAATCTTGAAGAGATGAGCGGAAAAGAATTTGAAAGAGTGATGGAAAAAACCTCATTCGCCCGTTCGGGGCGAAGAGGTTTATTAAAAAATATCAGGTTTTACTTAAAAAAAGATTAGATGTTTTTTCTTAGGGCCTCGACGATGTCGAGTCTGGAAGCGCGAAGAGCTGGAATCATTGTGGCCACAACTGTTGTCACAGAAGCAAGTAAGCTGGCGTAAAGAACTGAGCCCCATTGGAAGAAAATCTTGATTTGGAATGGAGTAGAAGCTCCCGGCATTTCCGTCATGATTTTTACACTTTCAACGATGCGGATACACCCGGCAGAAATAAGAATCCCACAAACAATTCCGATTAAAGAGAGCATTACACTTTCTAAGACAAACTGCGAGACAATATCTTTTCTTGATTCACCTAGCGCACGAAGAGTCCCGATTTCTCCCGTTCTTTCAACGACCGTCATACTTACAGTGTTTAAAATTCCCAGGAACATCAGGGCCAGAAGAATGGCCTCGATCAAGCGGTTTTGAACGCCGTAGAATTTATCAACCTGTCTAAAAAGAACCGCCAGGTCTCTCCATGAACGAGCAAAGAGGTTAGGGTGAGTCCCTTCTAGTTTTGTATTGATGTTATTTAAATTGGCCTCCGCCATTTCTAGCTCTTTAAATTTTAAAACAGCGATATCGACATTTTGTGTGTCGAGGATTTCCTGAGTCACAGAAAGAGGCATATAAATGACTTGCCCGTCGATTTCATCAATTCCCGCAGAAAAAAGACCTGCAACCGTCAGGTCCATAGCGTTCATGATCCCGTCAATCGTGTTGGTAAGAACGGTGATGTTGTCGCCTTCTTTAACATTCATTTGCTTGGCCAGGAGTCTTCCTACGACAACTTCCTTGGCCCCACTTCCATCAAAGAAGCGGCCTTCAGTAATACGCATACTTTTAGAGAATTTTGGTTCACCGACGGGATCAACACCGATGACTTTTCCTCCCACAGAAAGGTCACCATTGCTGACCAGACCAAAAAAGCTTAAGCGTCCACTCAGGCGTTCAATTTGCGGCATTTCAGATTTAAGTTCATCCAAATCACTTAAAGAGAAGAGTCTTTCAGCGCGAGATTCTTTTCCCGGGCTCCAGTATTTATGAGAGGCAATCTGCATATTTCCATATTGGTTTTCTGCCGCAATCCATTTAAGTGCAGCAAGCGAGTAGCTGGAAAAACCCTGGAATAAAATAACCGCAGTGACTGCACCGGCGATCATACTGATAGAAAGTAGACTTCTTAGACGGTGACGCGAAATATTTCTAACAGCAAGCTTTAATCGCATCATTAGGCACCTCCAACAAGGCTGTCACTAATAATGTGACCATCAGAGATTTTAATTTGTCTTTGGGTTTTAGCAATAAGGTCAGGGTCATGAGAGCAAAGCATGACTGTGACTTTCATATCTTGTTGAAGCCCCATTAAAAGATCAAAAACCTCTTCCGATGTCTTTGTATCAAGGTTTGCTGTCGGCTCATCTGCTAAAATTAAAGTAGGGGATTTTACAATCGCTCTGGCGATGGCCACACGTTGACGTTGTCCACCTGAGAGTTGACCTGGTCGTCTGTGAGTGAAGCCCTCAAGTCCTACGCGCTTAAGCGCCTGGTGGGCACGCTCTAATCTTTCAGCTTCCGGGATATTTAAAAGCATCAGTGGGTATTCAACATTCTCCAGTGCACTTAAAAGAGGAAGCAGGTTAAAGGTCTGAAAGATAAACCCGATTTCCTGAGCGCGGATAAGTGAGAGTTCATGGTCTTTTAAATCTTTGATATTAGTATTCTTGATAAAAAGATCACCCTTGGTCGGAGGATCAATCAGGCCTGCAACATTTAACAAGCTGGTTTTCCCGCTTCCCGATTTTCCAGAGAGTCCGATGAATTCACCTTTATGAATAGTGAAGTTGATCTTCTCCAGGGCGGTGAAATTGACACCATCAGAGGAGAAGATTTTATGGATGTTTTGAAAGCGCAGGACTGCATCAGAGAATTTTTCCATGGAGATCCTTATAATTGAAAATAATTTTTAATTCCAAAAAAGACATTACTTGCGTTTTTTATTTTGGCCATCTGAGACTCGTCAGCACCCCAGTAGGTTTCAGCACCTACATTGATGTCTAGTGTGCTGCTGATAGGCCATGACATAAGTCCCTGAACGGCGTGACCGCTTTGGGCAAATTCATGGGTATAAGAAAGGTCAATTTTTTTATCTTCACCCAAGTCGTAAGTTAATTTGAGTATAGAGTAACTTTGGCTTTTTTCGCGGAAAGCATCAGGTAGTTCTTCACTTAATTGTGAAGCCGCATAGATCAGGACGGCGGAGAACTTATTGTAGGTAGGAGTGTCCACGCTCACTAATATGTTCATCATGTTCACAGGAGTGCTGGTTAAAGTCATATTGGCGATTGAGTTGATTCGCTTATCTTTGGTATAAACCACGTCAGTTCTAAAAACAAAATCATCAAAAAGAGTTTTGGCCATTGAGAGACCGGCCGTACTGACTCGATCGTGACTTTCGGCCACAGTGATCTTATCAAGTGTGGCGTTAACCAGATTATAAGTAGCGTCGCGGTCCAGGTAATTGTAATAGAAGACAGAAGTGTCGAAACCTCCAAGACTAATGGAGAATTTCCCACCGTATTCATGCTCTTTAAAAAACTTAGGAGTTTTTTCTTTCCAGGTGTCTATTTGTGTTTGCTGTAGCAGGTTTTTAGTAAAAAGATTCACCGGAAGGTTCTGTGAGAACCTTGGCTCCGGAGAGTAAATCAACTGCATTGAACCGTTATTAAAAAAGTATTTAAAGTTCACCAAAAAAAGAGGAAGTCTTGATTCCGAATAATCAGAATAGAAAGTCTCTCTTAAGTCTTTAGGATTGACGATGTCGGCGTAGTTAAATCCAAAGGCTTCTCCCCAGGCCACTTCCTGATAACCGATTTGAGTGACCCATGATGAGGACTTTAACTTCATGAAGTTTTCGCCCAGGTAAATATCATGAGTGTCTTTTTTATCACTAGCAGGAGTTGAGGAAAGATCAGAGTAAAGTGAGTTATATGTCCATCTCAGCTGATTGATGAAAACCAGGTCTGAACCAAAACGAGCTTCCTGTTCAAACTGAGCGCGGTGGCGCTGGCCATTGTTTTCATTGGCATCACCTGTATAGTGGCTTGCTCTCGCTGAAAGATATCCGCGGAGTAAGTATTCACCCTTAGCACTGGCAAGTGCTGGAAGTGAAAGTAGAGTAAGGGCGAGGGGAAGTTTTTTAATCAAAATTCCAACCTGTCCTTATTGAATAAACTCTCATCAAATTTTTCTGGTTTGTGGTCAGAAAAAATTAAAGTCGAAGTCTTATCTTTTTGAAGATAGTCACGGATCACCATTTTCGTTGACCTCTCCATTCCCTGGATCATTTTTAAGTCGCCAAACAGAGCGCGCTTAAGAGGTTTTCCAGAAAGTGCAAAGAAGGTCGCTTCCATCGGAAGGTAGTCTTTTTTACTAACGTAGTACTCAATGCGTCCGTAAGTCACTTTTTTATTTTTTGCTTTAAGTTCTAGTTTATAAAACTCAGCATTGCCTCTTTTTTCTGTCGCCAGTAAAGTCGCATCGTAGTCTTCAGCATAATTTGTTCTGGCGATATCTCCGTTAGCAACTTCACCTGTAAGTTTTTGCTCTAGAGAAATACGCAAAGGTTTTTTGATATTTTGAGTGTAAAGCCAGATATCGTAGTCTTTCATCAGAAGTTTTCTTCCGCGGGCGCGTTCTGGTTCTGTTTGTTCAGTAAGTGAAGCGTTCACATCCTTAAATGCAACTTTATAAACTTCTTTTTTCCCATCTTGGTTAGTGATGGTGACGTGAAAGGAGTGAGACGTGTTGCCTAGACCTCTTCTAAGATCGGCCTTCTTTACTATTTCATTGGGATCCATATCCGCTGCAAATACAGTTGCCGTCAGAAAAAAAGACAGAAGAAATCTTCTCGAGAATGACATATAACCACCTTATATAAAGAGATGGTTTTATTTTAATGCAAAATGCAACCTATCAAAAGATGGAAATAATTTAGTAGCAAATTGAAACGCTCGGGAATTAGCGTTTTAAACTGGCCTGGCAAAGCTTTGGATCAAAAGGCAGGGCCAGTGAGTGGTGAAAGTCAGGGCTATCGATCCCCCAACGGATCTTAAACATGTCAAAAACGTTGGTCAGGCTTTCTTCCTTAACTCTTGAAGTGATCAATGTGTAAGAAGTGAGATTTGTATTAAGTGGAAGGTGGAACTGAGCTTCCCCTCCACATTGCATGATGAGTGGATCTTTATCATTGAAGTCGCATTTTTCAATCGGCCATGAAACCAAAACTTCTTGATCAAGACTTGAAAGCTCTTCTTCAGCTATCTTAATAACAGGCAAAGTAAGTTTCGTGACAACGCCTTCATATAAAGGAAAGTCATCAGCGCCCATTAAGTTGTTATATCTTAAATAGAGTCTGTCTTTACTACTATAAAATGAGATGGCCACTTTTCCACGGTTGCCTGAACAAAAAGCACGGTACTCTAAAGCATGTGAAGTGTTGATTAGGAATACAAATAATAGTGATAGGAATTTCATTTTTACTCTCACATGAGATAGATCATATTTCGAACAGTTCTTAAAATACATCCATTTCTCAAAATCTTCACTCTATAATCTCTAACTAAAGCTTACCTCTAATTTATTTAAGTTTAGCTTCATTTTTTATTCCAATATTAATTATTCATTTTTTATTCCGAACTGAATCGCAATCATGAAATTTTTTTGAGAGGAAAAAATGAAGAAATGGAGTTTAAGTCAGAAAGTTTATTTCGTCATATTCATTATGGCGATGGGCCTTTGTTCGGTTTCCGTTATTGGCATTTATCAGATGGCCAATATCAATAGAATCCTTGAGACGATCACTCAGGATCGTGTAGCAAACTTAGTGCGCACCCATAATATCATGAATCACTTTTATATTCAGATCATCAATGAGAGAAATTACGTTCTTCACGAAACTGTAGAAGCGAGGGCCATCAATAAAGGTTACATCACTAAAAGACATGAAGAAATGAAAGAGATGATTGAGGCCCGCGCGAAAGTCTCTAGTCCTGAAGGTCTTAAGAACCTGATGGAGTTTAAAGATGTGTATGCGAAGTGGACAACGTTTAACGAGCAAATTCAAAAGTTAGCAGATGAAGGAAAGTCTAAAGAGGCCGCGGTCTTAATTAGTGAAACAGGAAGAAAGCTTCGCCTTGAAGGGGAAGAAATTCTAAACCATATGAATGAGCGTGATACTAAGAGAATGGATGATGAAACGGCACTGGCCAATAAAGCTTATGCTGAAGCGAAGTTAATGGTTGGAACGGCCAGCCTTGTGGCCCTGATTCTTGGTTTAACACTGGCGATTTTTACTTTAAAATCGGTCACGAGAGCAATTGATGAAGTGATTGGAAGCCTTTCTGAAAATTCAAGCCAGGTGACTTCAGCAGCAGGACAAATTGCCGCTTCTTCTGAAGAGCTTTCACAGGCCGTGACCGAACAAGCAGCATCTCTGGAAGAAACGGCAGCTTCGATTGAAGAAATGAGCTCAATGGTACAAAAAAATGCCAGCAATGCTCAGGAAGCAACAGATCTTGCCAATGGTAGCAGAGACAATGCAAACAAAGGGCAACAGGTTGTTGTGAATATGATTCACGCGATTGATGATATCAATACCAGCAACAAAAATATCATGATGCAGATTAACGAAAGTAATCAGCAGATTTCTGAAATTGTAAACGTGATTAAAGAAATTGCCACTAAAACAAAAGTCATTAATGATATCGTTTTTCAGACAAAACTTCTTTCTTTCAACGCTTCAGTAGAAGCGGCCAGAGCTGGAGAGCAAGGAAAGGGTTTTGCTGTTGTCGCTGAAGAGGTGGGAAGTCTTGCCCAGATGAGTGGGAATGCTGCTGATGAAATCTCTGTTTTATTAGATAACAGTATTCATAAAGTTGAGAGCATCGTCAGAAGCACTCAGGAAAAAGTAGAAGTTTTGATTAAAGAAGGAAGTATCAAAGTAGACACAGGAACACGCATTGCTAAAGAATGTGGTGATGTCCTGGAAGAAATTGTTGATAACACGGCGAAAGTAACAAAGATGACGGTTGAAATTTCTACTGCTTGTCAGGAACAGTCAATGGGAGTTCAGGAAATTACTCGTGCAATGAACCAGCTTGATCAGGTGACTCAGACAAATACAGCGAGCTCTGAAGAAGCGGCAAGTGCAGCTGAGCAACTATCGGCACAGGCCACTTCTCTTAAAGGTATCGTTGACCTATTAATGGTGACAATTAAGGGAGGAGACTCTACGAAGGTCGGAAGCTCTCTTCCGGTTAGGTCGCATGTGCCGAATGTTGCTAATGTTATTAGTGCTACAAGTGTTTCGAATGTTGTGAGTATTAAATCGGCACCAAAGAAAACAACACCAGCAAAGACAGTGCATACAAAGGCTGTTACTAAAACTCCACCTCCAACTGTCTCTAAGAAAGCTGCTGGTTCTTCTGTGATTCCATCTGGTAATGATCCGCGCTTTGAAGATGTTTAAAGCGCGCCCTACGACAAAACCTTCTCCTCTCATCCAGGAGAAGGTTCTTTTTTAACTTTTTAGATTTTGATTTACGCGTTTGATGTCGGCCACAACCCAAAGAAGATCTCCTGCTTTTAAGATCATTCCTGAGTCTGGATTGAGAAAGCGTTTACCATCTCTTTCAACACCGACAATGAGACCTTCAATTTTTTCTCTCAGGCCACATTCGCGGATCGATTTTTCAATGTATGTTGAGTGTTTGGATAATGTAAAGCTCTCCAGTCCATAACTAGCATGTTCTGGAACCTCTGCATGAAAATCTTCAGCTTCAATCACTCGTTTAGCTTCGGTGAGTTCAGTGTCTGTTCCGATCAGGAAAACTTTATCAAAAGGCATCAGAAGTGTGTCTCTTCCAGGTGCCATAATTTTTCTGTGGCCTCTTTCAATTAAAGCGATCGTGACACCAAATTTTTCCTTAAGCTCTGATTCCTGGAGAGTTTTCCCAATAATAATTGAATTAGGTGAAACGACGAACTCCGACATGACTGCATCCCATGGGGCCAGGACAGGTTTTGTTTTCTGCAGGGCCAGCTCTTCTCGTTCTTTTTCATTTAAGTTGTACATGAAACGTTCTTCAATAGAGTGGTAGAAAGGTTCAATGAAATTTCTAAAGACAATCGCTGCACCTACAATGACCAGGAAAGCAAAAAGGTATGAACTGTGCATCGTCGTAAAACGACTGATGAGTCCCAACACTAAAATGATTCCCAAAATCACACGGGTAATAGTAACACCAACCAGAAGGTTTCTTAGCTTGGCCACATCAGTTGAGCTGCTTAGAGAAGACTGAGCAGGGGCCCCAAAGATAATCGCCCATAAAAAAGGCGCGGAAAGAATAATGGCAATGATGGCACCGATACCAGGAATATCTCGAGAGTATGTGGTTAAATCAAAAACGTAGTTAAGAATAATCTGCTCTGTAAAAAGAGCAATCCCTACAACGATGGTCACATTGAGAAGAATGCGAATCCCGTAGGCGCGCCAAAGCAGACCGTAAACTCCCACTTCACTTTTGTGAGCAAAAGTCGTCTCGTAATGAGTGAGCTGGTCTTTAAGCCCTTGAGGCAGGCGTCCGCTGATCATTTCATAAAGAGCATTTGAATTTTTGATTAAGTAGGGGGTCGTAAATGTGGTAATCGCTGAAACGGCCACAGCAATAGGGTAGAGAAACTCGCTGGTCACTTTCAGAGTCAGACCAAGAGTCGCGATGATGAAAGAAAATTCCCCGATCTGCGCTAAGCTGAGACCGGCGTGCATTGAAGTCTTAAGCGACTGTCCTGAAAGAAGCGCACCTACTGTTGTACTTAAAATTTTTCCAACGATCGTGACAGCTGTGATCAGTAAAATGATATCCGCATATTGGTAGAGAGAGTTCGGGTTGATCATCATTCCGACTGAAACGAAGAAGACGGCGGAAAAAAGATCTTTGATTGGATTAATCAAATGTTCAATATTTTTTCCTTCTTTAGTCTCCGCTAAAATTGACCCCATGATAAAGGCCCCAAGGGGAGCAGAGAAGCCCACGTTTGTCGCTACGATAACCATCGTTAAGCAAAGTGCAAGGGCAAGAACGACTGTTGTTTCCGGAGTTAAAAGTTTTCTAATGGCATTGAGCAGATTCGGGATAACGTAAATCCCGACCAGAAACCATAATGTTAAAAAGAAGCCGAGCTTGAAAGTGGCCGTGGCGAGCTCTGAGCCAGAAAGAGTGTTGGAGACTGCGACCGTGGTAAGTAAAACGAGAAGCAAAATAGCAATCAAGTCTTCTACAATCAGAATCCCAAAAACCAGGGAGACGAATTTTTTTCCTTTAAGCCCTAGTTCATCAAAGGCACGCACGATAATGGTTGTTGAAGAGATGGAAAGAATTCCACCAAGGTAAAGACTGTCGATGCTATTCCAACCGATCATCTTTCCGGTTAAAAAACCAATTCCCAACATAAAGGCCGCTTCAACAAATGCGGTGATCCCCGCACTCTTTCCTACGCGCGAGAGTTTTTTAAAGCTGAATTCAAGCCCCAGACCAAAGAGCAGGAAGATAACCCCGATCTCGGCCCAGATGTGGACTGATTGAGTGTCCTGAACGTGGATAAAGAAGGGGAAGTTTGGCCCCAGAAAAAAACCGGCGATTAAATACCCCAGAACAACTGGTTGGCGGAGGCGTTTAAATAATAGGGTAACGAATGCAGCAGTAATGAGGATAAAACCGAGGTCGCGAATCAGATCAGGTAAGTGGGCCATAGGTGTCTTGGTTAAAGATGAATAATAACGAAAATTCTCAATAAAAACGCTACATGAGACAGGCGTTTTTTTCAATACCTAGTGAGTTGAAAAAGAGGATGTTAAATGCGTCAGAGGAAAAGCTGATGAAGATAAGAAAAATCTTATCTTCATCAAAGCTGCGAGTATTATCTTTGTGGGCAACGTCCCTGAGCTTTACAGTCCAGTAGTCGGCCTCTTAGTTCCATTAATTCTTTGAAGTTCAAACTTAGTTCAAAATCAAAACCTTGATTCATCCCACCAGCTTGAGAAATAGTGAAGAATTTCTGGATGCGTTTAAATTGATCTTTTGAGTAGCGCTTTCCATCTTTGTCTTCGATGATGATGCTGCGGTTAAGGTAAGTTAAAAAACGCATGCGCTGTTCTTTGGCCTTTTTTAGTGCCCCGTTAAAGCTCTTCCAGCATTTCACTTCGGCCACAGCTTCAACCTGGTTTGTATTTTTGTCGATCACAACGACATCGAGTTCGCCGATTGTTGTTTTTTTGTCGTCGTAACGGATGCTGTTGATGATGTCATAGTTTGCAGAAGGGTAAATTGATTCTACTTCTCTGACTGCCACTCGCTCACAAACCATACCTTGAGGTTCAAAGTCTACTTTGTCGCGTGCCAGGACATTGAAGTATTCCTCAACGCCTTTTGAGGCAACCGGGGTCTTCGCCTGAAGCTGTGAAGTTAGTAAAAGAGCACAAAAAAGTGTAGATTTAATTAAGATTTTCATAGGTTAGGCTTCTAGCGAAATTACATACCGCTTGGCAATTAAATTCTTTTCCATTAATAGAAATCTAACATGTTAATGACAATTTTATTGGCCTTTTATTTAGTTCCAGGCAGTGCTCAGGAAATGGGTGCGCCCGCAATGGATATTAAAAATATCCACGGCAAATACGCGCGCACTCAGGTGCTTTCGCTTGCTGATTTTAGAAATAAAGTGATTGGACTCATCTATGATGAAAAGACTAAAGCAACTTGCACAGGAGTCTTGATTGGACCTCGCCATGTGCTCACGGCCGCTCACTGTGTTTACAATTTTAAAACGAAAGAGTGGAGTGAAGGACTTCTTTTTACGGCGGGAAAACTTTCTAAAAACGATCCGGGACTTGGCTCATCAACTTACCAGCGTTTTTTTATTCAGAAAGAATATATTGAAACGATGAAAGAGGAATTCGACTTTGCATTAGTTGAACTGGAAGAAAATCTTGGTGATAAAATTGGCTGGGCCGGTTTTAGGTCTTTGACTAAAGAAGAAATGGTTGAAGGAAAAACGGCACCGATTACTTTTGCCGGCTACCCTGGTGATAAAGAGTTTGGCACTCAATGGAGCGTGACGTGCCCTGGAGTCGTGGCCGGAAATCTTCTTAGTTATTTCTGTGATTCATATGGTGGAATGTCAGGGAGTGCACTCTTTAGACAAAACGATTCACAAAACTATGTCATTGGTGTTCATACTTTTGGTGGTCCGGAAAAAAATGGTGGTGTGTACATTAATTCCAAGAATTACACACTGATTAATGCCTGGAAAAATTTTGACCGTTACTCTGACAATACTGTTGTTCATTCTTTTGCCAAATAAAAAACAATCTGATTTGATAGTGAAATGAAAAACATAAACCTGATGTTGTTTCTGACATTATCCCTGACATTTTTTTCATGTGCTCAAACGACAGACTGGAGAACGGCGACGAAAGAAAGTGCTAAGATCGCTCCACTTCCTAGTGTTGAAAAAGAAGCTGTTGTTCAAGTTTACGCTGCTAAAACAGTAAGCTGGAGAGGATACTTCAGTGTGCACAGCTGGGTTGTCACCAAAGAAAAAAATGCACCTGAATACACAACTTACCATGTGATTGGCTGGAGGGCCCAGCGCGGTCTTCCGGTTATCAGAGTGGAAAAAGACATTCCTGACCGCCATTGGTTTGGA
The DNA here is from genome assembly GCF_002872415.1 of Bacteriovorax stolpii. Lineage (GTDB taxonomy): Bacteria > Bdellovibrionota > Bacteriovoracia > Bacteriovoracales > Bacteriovoracaceae > Bacteriovorax > Bacteriovorax stolpii. The sequence goes on from NZ_CP025704.1 coordinate 1,435,281, forward strand.
GCGAGACCAGAATTGATTGCCAGTTATATTGGGCCAAAAGCAGAGGCCATGATTCCAGAAGTGGAAGCTGCTGTTAAAAGTTATCCTTATGCTGAACAATACCGTGCATGGCCTGGGCCCAACAGCAATACATTCGTCTCGCACATTATTCGTTCAACTAAAGGCATGACGGTGGAACTTCCTTCTAATGCCATTGGGAAAGACTGGATCTATAAAGGCCAGCCTCTGGGATGGTCAGAGACAAAAACTGGAATTCAATTTTCTATTGTCGGCGCTCTTGGTTTTACTTTAGGTCTTGGCGAAGGAGTTGAAGTCAATGTGCTTGGACTTTCTTTTGGTTTAGATTTTTTACGTCCTGCTCTTAAACTTCCTTTAGTAGGCAGAGTGGGGATGGATGATAAACCAGTCTTTGATTAATTTTAAAAAAATCTTTATAATTAAAAAATCTTTTTTCGAAGGAGTGGAAATGAAAAAAATATTAAGTTTAGTTATGCTTCTTGCAATGCTGGTTTCTTGTTCAGCAATTGAGAACGCAACTGAAAAATGGAAGACACCAGAAACTCCAAATGCTGGTTTATCAGAAGGTGAAAAATCTAATTACCTGGGGCGCGAAGCAGTCCAAGACGACAGAGGCAAAATCCCAACGAAGCCTGCAGCTAAGAAACCGGCCAAAAAAACTGCCAAGCCTAAAACGACTAAATAAGTAGAATATTAGGATTAAAGAGAGCAAAGTGATTGTTTTTACGTTCGACGTATGGTGATCATCTTTGCTCTACTACCGAAAAATCTCATTCGTCTCTATAATTAATAAGAATTACGGGCCCTAAATCCAGGTTAATTTATGAAGACGTTTTTACTCCTCCTTCCAATGGTTTTGAGTACTGCATTTGCAGCTCCTCAATCAAAAGTAATCTCCACTAAAGACCTTGAAAAAATCGAGACCGAAGTGCAAAGCAAACTGCAGTCTAGTCTGGTTGATGACAAGAAAAAATTTTTCGTCAATTTGCTTGCGGGAAGAGAGTTGTATCAATACCGCTTCTATGACAAATCAAAAAAGTATTACCAGGATGCGATTAAGTTAAACGTTAAAGAAAACAAAGCAGAAGCTTATATCAATTTGATGGCCATTGCGTTGAATGACAAAGATCAGGCGGAGCTTAAGGCAGGGTATGAAGCAGCCAAAAAATACTTTGCAGACAACAGTAAATATAAAACACAGGATATTGAATACTACCTGAGTGCTATTGAAAAAAGTCTCAGTGGAAAAGGTGAGGTGCCTGGCTTCTATGGTTATTTTGCAGAAGAGAGCAACTTGATTGAATTGATTAAAAATAAAGAATTTGAAAAGGGGTTGAGTGCGATTAACCCGGATGCCATTAAACAAAGCCAGGATAGTTTTAATATCATTGCCTACGACACACTTAACGTCGCAGTTAATAAAAAAAATGTTAAAGAGCTTTATTGTGCACCCGAATATAAAAAATATCCTAATGCTTACACCTACAGCATTATCTTGTGCGGGCTCTTGAGCGATTATTTAAAACAGGGCAAGTTCGATCAAAAGAAACTCGCTCGCGCTCAAACGTACTTTAAAGAAGAAAACCAGGAGAAAAAATACCTGTTAGAAGCAGTGGAGGGCATTAAATAATGAAAAAGAACATATGCCTTATGCTTTTAATTGTACTTTTTACTTCTTGTGAATCTCAACTTGGGACAGCGGTTAGTTCAGCGTTTACCAATCTTTTTACCGGTAAAGGCTTCGGCAGCTCAAGCAGTGATGAGATGTATGATGAGCTCAAAGAAAAAGAGCGAATGAGCAAGGAGACTTCTTATATCAGTGGCAGTGGTGCTTGCGTGAGTGGAGCAGAAGATGCCCTGGTTATGGTTTTAGATAAGACTGCCAATCAATTTTCTAAGATTAAAGATAAGCTTTGTTCATGTAAGGCCTGGGGGACTTGTGACAACAAGTCTTGTTCGTGTGAAAAACTCTGTCCAGAAGGATTTGATATTTTAGACCGTGGTGTGGACAACGATGCACCGGAAAACTCACTCTCTTTTAATAACGGTGATACGGCCTTTTACAAAAAAGACAGTGGATATACAGGGTATTGCTGGGGGCATGCAGTGGTTACCCAACGCTTTAACCGTCTGGCGACTTTTAATGCCAACTATAAGAAGCCATTTGCCGAAGAAGATGAAAAATCCGCGCGAATAAGAAATTACCAATACATCATTGATAAGATCAACAATAATGAGCCTGTTGAGATTATGGGATTTAAAAACCTAAAAGAATTCTCAAGTGATCCCGAAGTAAAAGATCTCCTGCAGGAATCAGTGAAGAAAAACTGGGGCGAAAATGCTATGAGTATGCAGGGGCTCACTATGGTGACCAGCACGCGTTCTCAAGGCGAAGAGTATTACAGCAAATTGTTTGATGATATTGAGTACCGCTTAGGTAAGCATCAAGAACCGACTATTGTTTTAAATCAGCTTGGTGAAGGATCGACTGCTCATGCTTTCTTGATTAGCGGAAGCGGAATTGATCAAACCACTGGTGAGCGCTACCTGTGCGCTCGCGATAATAATTTCTCTGCTGAAAAGATTACAAATTGCCAGAAAAAACTTTATTTAACCAAAGAGGGGACTCTCGAGTATCACATGATACCCGGGATGCCCCCGAAAGCGATTGGTAATATGAAGGTGTCTTACACTGAAAACAGCAACACTGTTGAGCAGGTTAAGAATTTAAAAGAGCATTGCATGGGCGTTAAGGGATGCAGAGGTCCCTTGGGCAATGAATACTCAACCGGCCATTAGTCTTACAGGTTTTTGTTAGCAAAATCCCAATTCACTAACGCCCAAAATGCATTAATAAATTTTGGGCGCTCATTTCGATAATCGATGTAATAAGCATGTTCCCAAATATCTACAGTGATTAAAGGTTTGTGACCTGTTGTGATTGGAGTCTGGGCATTGCTTGTGTTCACAACTTCCAGCTCTCCTGCCTTATTTAGAGCAAGCCAAGTCCATCCTGCACCGAAATTAGAAACCGCAGACTTTGTGAAAGCTTCCTTGAAGGCCTCAAACGATCCCCATTTTTTTGTGATCAGTTCTGCCACTTTTCCAGTCGCTTCACCGCCTCCGTTTGGAGAAAGAGAATTCCAGAAGAATGTGTGGTTCCAGATTTGAGCAGCATTGTTAAATACCGGCCCTTCAGAACTCAGGATGATTTCTTCAAGAGTCATCTTCTCAAATTTTGTTTCTTTGATTAAGTTGTTTAAGTTTGTCACGTAAGCATTGTGGTGTTTACCGTAGTGGTAATTAAGAGTTTCCTCAGACATGTGAGGGGCAAGTGCCATTTTTGCATATGGTAGTTCTGGTAGTGTAAATGACATAGATTTCTCCTTGATTAGTCCTAAGCCTAATTTAAACCTATAGCTCGCTAAACTCAGCCAATTGTTAACTTATTAGATCTTTGCTAAAATAATAACAAGGCGGATATTATATGGACAAAGAGTTTGAGTTACTTTCGCATAACCTGGCACATAACTTACTGGAACTAAGACAGAGGAGAAACCTGACTCAGGAGGCCCTGGCAAAATTAGTGGGAGTGCCCCGTTCAACTATTGCCAATCTCGAATCGGGAGTGGGAAATCCTTCACTTACCAACCTGGCGCGTTTATCTGCGGCTTTGCATATTCCCATTGAGAAACTGCTTACACCTCAAGACATTGTCTGCAAACTTATTCCCGCTGACGAAGTGACTGTTCAGACCAGAAGTCAGGGGGCAGTGCTTATTTATAAACTTCTTCCAGATGCTCTTCCCAATATGGACATCGACCGCATTGAGATTGAACCTGGCGCTCAGATGAAGGGGACACCACATCCTTCGGGAACAAAGGAATATTTTCATTGTATTCAAGGTGAGATGACGGTGAATGTTTTAGGCAACACTTATGTTGTTAAGAAGGGTGATGTGCTGGCCTTTCCTGGTGAAGTTAATCATGTGTATGTGAATAAAGGAAAGGGAGTGGCGATTGGAATGAGTGTAGTTGTTTTAACTCCTCTTGGAGCTTAATCACTAAGACTGCCCCACTTTAGTGGGGCATAAAAAATTATTTCATGAAATGATCAATAGAGAATTTGCCTGCTCCACGAGTTGCGAAGATCAGAGAAATACCAAAGTATAAAAGAGAAAGTTCTTTAACGTCCCATGGGTCAGCAAGGTGAGCTCCAAAAGCGGCAACAAGCATAGTGAAGGCCATAAAAAGTGCCGCTGGTCTGGTCATAAACCCAACAGCTAAGAAAATCCCACCAAGAAGTTCAGCAAGAGCAGCGGCCCAAGCAAAAAGAACAGGCATCGGGAATCCTAAGGCCTGCACGCCACCGATAAGTTTGTCACCCGGAGGCATTTTTCCAAAACCATGAAGCGAGGCCATCAGTAGCCCGGCAATCACCCTAAGAACAAGTAGCGAAGTTTCATTTAAGAGTGAACTCTCTGGTGTTGTTTTGAATAACAATTTTTTGATCATCAATGTCTCCTGTGGAATTTTTTGTGAAATGCTTTTAAAATAGGCTAACAGCAAAAAGGAAAATTACCAATGAAAAAGGCCATCTTAATTCACAATCCACGCTGCTCAAAATCCAGAGGAGCAAAAGAAATCTTGGAAGAGCAAGGTATAGAGTTTGATACTATTGATTATTTAAAAGATGGACTCAAAGAAAAACTTCTCTCACATTTACCAAGCCTATTGGGCCTTACTTATAAAGAAATGGTGAGAGAAAAAGAAGATGTTTATAAAGAGCTTGGTCTCTCAAATAAAAATCCTTCTGATAAAGAATGGATTCAAATTTTAATGAAACATCCGATCTTAATCGAGCGACCGATCTTTATTTATGGTGAGAGAGCAGTGGTCGCCAGGCCTTCAGAGTTAGTGACGTCGATTCTTTAAACGCCTTACACGCTCTGGTGTCGCTCTGGCACTGGGGCCAATACAACATTCTGAGATTTATCTTGTCTCGATGAATTTTTGTTTACTTGACGCGAGTCAAACGCTGAACAAAAATGGCATACCAATTGCCTCTACTACTCTTGTTAAAAATCCAAAGTAGTCAAAGGGGGACGAAATGATATCAACAGCACGCACGCTGCTTGTGATGGTTATGATGCTGGTTATGAGCATCGCTCACGCAGAAACTTCAAAGACAATTAACTTCGAAAACCAAAGAGAAGAAATTTTCGATCTGGAAAACTGGCTAAAAGAAACTCGTTACAAGACAGAGACAGTAGATTCAACTTGCTATCGTAGCGAAGCTTATACTGAGTATGTTTGCCGTGATGTCACTAGATACCGTCAACAATGTGAAACGATTCCTGGCCACCAGGAATGTAGAACTGTTTACGACAGAGTTTGTAGAACTGAAAATCGTTATGAAAATGAATGTAGAACAGTTCCAGGTGAACAGCAGTGCCGCGTGGTTGTTCGTTATAGACAAGAATGTACAACTTCAGGTGGTGGACAACAGTGCCATACAATTCCTGGAGAGGTTCAGTGCCGTGTAGTTAACGGAGAGAACCGTTGTACAAAAATCCCACCAAGAGAAGTTTGTGAATCAAGACCAGGTCAACAGCAATGTCGTCAGGTTCCTTACGAAGAAAGAGAGTGTTCTGCTGGTCCTTCTCGTCAGGAATGCCGTCAAGTAAACCGCCCACACGAAGTGTGTGAGAACCGTTCACGTCAGCAGTGTGACTGGGTACCAGCTGAACAAGTTTGTCGTCAGGTTCCATACACAGAAAACGTTTGTGGAAACGAAACTCTATACAGACAAGTTCCATACGCTTGTAAAAAAGACGTTCAGGTTCCATACGAAGTGACATTAAAAACTCACCAGGCAAACGTACAGGTTCTTTTTGATGCTAAAGGTGCTGACCTTGCTTCTCAATACACAGTTAACCTAAGCACAAAAGGGGATTTGGAAATCCTTGGAAAAGAAATTGCCGGATCAAAAGCTGTGGCCTTTGTTAAAAGAGATGTGAAAAACGAAGCACAAGCAGACCTGAACTCTATTAAAGCGGTTTACAAAGTAGCTCTTTATAACAAAGCCGACCTTTTCTCTGTAAACGAAAAAGGGATCTCTAATGTTGATCTTGGAAAGCGTTCACTATCGTTTGTTGTAAACGGTAAATTCGATCAGGCGAGATCAACTCTTCAGGTTAAGATCGCCAAGAAAGATGACGTAAAATTTGAAAAGACTTTAAAACCGTCTCAATTCAAAACGAAGTTTGACGGAGCAGTCACAAGAGTAGACATCGACCTTGAAAGCCTGGGAGCTCCAAAGTTAGGTGGACTATTCACTAAAAAGCACCAGGTCACTCTGAAATTAAAAATGGATTATAGTGATGTTGGAGACGTTCTTCTTCCTAAGTTAGGTGAGCTAGCTGTCGGCACAAGTGTCGAAGCAGAAGCTGACTAAAAAAGAGACATCTCTTTCCTTGTATAAGAAGGGTCCGCTTGCGGGCCCTTTTTTATTCTGATTGGAACATCCATTCAGGCTAATTCAAAAATATGGTTTGGTATGAGACAAAAAAAACATCAGCGAAAGAGGGACTTAAACAAATTTATCTCTCAAGATGTTTTCTGCTCACACCGAATCTGTGGCCATGGAAAATAATTTCGCAAAATTTTTAGCTGGCACATTGGAGTTTCAAAATAGTTCGATAGTCAAAGTAAGAGTTGGCCTTAAAAAGGTCTATGAGCTTCACTTCCTGGCCATTAACCTGGGGAGAAAGTGTGATTCACTTATGAGGAACATTAATTACACAAAAGGCCGCGAGGTCGGAGTCGATCATTTTTCGTTTCAGCTGGATTCGCTTAACGCTTCAGTCGTCAATATTCAGGAGAAGCTCAAAGGGCATGAATCCGAGATGAATAAGTATATCGAAGCTTTTCAGCGCTACAATGTAAAAATCGAGGCAAGGATCACAGAAGAGGCGGCCACAAGACCGTCAGTTCTAATGATGAATGTCCGCAAAAAAAACGAAGAGTTTATGAGTTTAAGCCAGAATTACCTGATGACGATTCAATCCTCTTATCATGAACTCAATAAGGCCTCCGCCTTAGTTGATCAGATTAAAAACAAAGAGAACATCTCACTTAGAAAAAGAATGTGCGGATGATTACTTAAGTGACTTCCAGTTGCGAATTAAGTTTCTTAGGGCCTCTGGTTTATTTTTTGGCTCAGGCAATTTGTTGTGAGTGGTTGAGTTGATCCCGTGGCAAGAAGCACACGTTCTAATTTCTCCTGGAGCAAAACTCACCCAAACGCGCTCGCGCACGACTGGTTTTCCGTTTGGATCCACCAGCTGCCATGAAAGGGCCCTTCCTGCAGGAACAAAAGCGGCCATCGATCCATCAAGACCTAATTCCACTTTCCCTTTATCGCTATAGAATTTTTCAATGTCCGGGTGATGTTCATTATTTCTCACCGGACGAGAGTAGACTCTGCGGCCATCTTGTTTTTCATAACTGCGGGTTAGTTCACCCTGAAAGATTTGAAGTTTTGAAATGTCGTAAACTTTTCCTTGGGCCGGAATGTTTTCGGCACCGCCAGGGATGCGCAGGTTAAATGGCTGACTGACATCGGCCTTATCTCTCATCGTGACATTGCGGGAAACGATCAGGGCCAGTTTTTTTTCTTTAAGCCAGTTTTGTAACTCAACTTCATCAACACCTTCTTCAGTGAGCACGGCCTTTTCAATGGGGTCAGTGGCCATGAGTGGAGTGCTTGAAGGGCGTGGGCGAGGGCGCACTTCGACGGCGTCAGTTTCATTTAAGAGGCCTACATACTCTTTTGGAGTTTCAGCATCCGTCCACCAGCGCACGTGTTTAACAATTCCTTCCGTCAGTGGATTGCCGGCAATCATATCGGTATCAAAAGGATTAGGGATCATTTTTTTAAGCCTGAAAATAAAACGCGGTCTGGTTGTTCCAGGGTCCGTTGAATCGTCTTCGTTGAGGCGGTATTCATTGGTATGGGCCACTAGAATACTTCTATCGGCAAGCCTTACAGGATTGCGGTAGTGCCCGGTCATTGTTGGAAGCCTCTCACTTGCTCTTTCTGGAAAGTAATCCAGCGTCGCATTCGTGTAATCAGTCATGATGACATCTTCCGGATTTTTTCCCGGGGGCAGATTAAACTCAACGATGCGACCGGCAGCTTCGCGACCGAATTCCAGTGCATATGTTCCTAAATAGGTTCCAGGATTGTCCTGGTCTTCTTTTAATTGAAAGATCCCCGCATTGCCGGCAATCGTGTCACGCATTTTTTTATTCACGCCCTCTCGGGGCAAAAACTCGCTTAGGTTGGGGTCATCAAGAAAAACGGGAGGCATATAAGAGCCACCAAACTCATGTCTTCCGGCATGATTAATAGTCTCTTCATTTGATCCATCTTCATTCACTTGCCAGATAAAAAACTGGTTAAAGTTATTGATTGATTCATTAGGGTCTTTGGTTGGGTCTTTAATCGAGCGAGCTTCAGGGAAGAGTTCATAAAGGACTCCGCGCTTGTCCGCCAGGTATTTTCCATTTTCATCAAGTTCCGGGAATTTTGTTCTTACAGCACTTGAAGTTTCATCGGGAAAATCAAAAGCTCGGTAACTGCCTTTTTCATAGCGGTCGGCATCGGCCTGCTGGTCTCTTTTTAAGTGATCCCACTTGGTAAAGATGACTCTGCCAAAACTATCGAGAGAGAGATCGTAAGCACCACTTGGTGCGTGTTCAATCATGGAAAGTTTTTTTGTCTCCAGATTGATTTTCCAAATCCCGGTGTTGGAAGGAGTCGATTCATACTCATCCAGTTGGGGGTAGGTATGTTTCATATCGTAGAGAGGAGCATCTGAAACAAAAATGATATCGTCAGTGGCCCCGTAGATTGGAGAGAGGTTGTTGTAATTTGGAGACTGATAAGGGATTTTTTTGATAATAACTTTATCATCTTCATTAAGACCTGAAGCTTCGTAAATTTGCCAACGTCTTTCACTGGCACGGTCAAAGCGCTCCTTTGGTCCACCGATCAGCATGGAAAAAAGAATTTTATTCCCACTCCAGTGAACAGTTGGCTGGCGTACGGCAATGGCCTTAGCACCTGCCTGAATCTCTCCAGATTCGATTCCAAAACCTGCAGCGGCCGTCAGATTTTTTAGGTTTCCGTTAGGGTAACGAATGTAGAGGTCACCACCAGGGATTGAATCCACAATAGATGTCCCGTGGTTTCCAAAAGCGTTTAAGTGCCCTTTCATGCTCACAACCGGTACATTGGTGGTAAAGACGATGGGATGGCCCACAGACATTATTGGATAATTCTTTTCGACTTCTGGAGAAGTGTTTGAGGAAGCACTATTGTGGGAAGCGGAACATCCGGTTAGAATTAAGACAATCAATAGGAAATAGGCAGACTTTAGAGCGCTCATTACACTTGTTTTATAACTTGGAATGAGGTGCTTTGGAAAGTCAGAATGCACTTTATTGCATCGAGGAAAACAATTATGGGTGATTACTTTAAGGGGCCTGAACGTTTGGAAGTCTTTTCAATAACCGGAGCTCCTATGAGAATGGGGGAGCCTCGCAGCCTGGAGGTCCCTGACTATCAAGTGTTAAAGAACCTTATTGCTCAAGGGGAAAAGGATAAAGCAATAGCTTACTTGAGTGCTTTTCATGCCCAGAATTCAGGAATGTTGAGTCTTTTAAACGATTGGTGTGTGGCCCAGGTAAAACTTTGCGCTGAACTTTTAGATGCAACAAAGGAAAAAAACCTTCGTCCAGAGGCTATGAAAGAATTTAACATTTTAATTGATAAAATGGCCTTAGAGTATCACTCTGCTGAAGATAAAGCAGTACTGGATTTTATCAGGAAATATATTACGGCCGAGACGATTCTTTTTTTAGATGGCCAAAAAATTCTTGAGGGTCTCAATCAAAAAAAAGATGCTTTAGTATTGGCCATCACTGCTGGAGATAAAAATAAGGCCATTATTGATGTCGATCATTATCATCACCACGATTTGATTTGCCATGATTCTTTGATCACATTTATCTACTCATACCCAACGACTGTAATGAAACATTACGGAGAGAAAATGGGCATGGATATTTCGAATGAAAGTATTTTGCGCAACCCGATTTGGAATGGGATGTGGGAGCTGACAAAAGTTTTAACTCCACTCGATTTGGCCGCCTTTTTAGCAGAACATTTGAGGTTTCACTTCTCTGGCCCCGCTCGTCAGGGACAAACAATTATTAAAGAAGATGACAAAAAAATTAATCTGATCTTTGATCCATGTGGCTCTGGTGGAGCGCTTAGAAGAAGACTGGGTGATGACATCGTCAATTTTAAAGAAAAGCATCAGCTGGGTTGGAATAAGTGTGGCGAAGTGAATATGTACTGCTCACATTGTGCGATTAATGAAAAGCATTCAATAGATCTTTTTGGTTATCCTAAACTGGTTGTAGAGTTTCAGGCCGATCCTGCTAAACCATGTGGATGGACTATTTATAAAAATAAAGAAGATATTCCGGCAGAAGTTTATGAACGACTGGGTTTAAAAAAGTGAATTATCTTTCACCAAAAAATGATCAGTGCTTATTGCGCATTTATGTCCAACCTGGGGCCAGCAGAAACGAAATATCTGGTCTCTATGGAGAACCACCCCGCTTAAAGGTTAAGATTAAAGCGCCTCCAGTAGATGGCGAGGCCAATAAAGAAGTACTGGTCTTTTTTGCAAAATTATTGGGAGTTAGTAAAAGTAGAATCGAGCTTGAAAGAGGTGAGACTTCACGACAGAAGGACTTACTTATTGACCTGCAGGTGGATGAAGTAAAAAGGTTATTGTCTTTAGAAGATTAGAAAAAGGTTAATTGCTTGAAAAAAGGCAAAAAAAAACCTCGTGGGTTAAACGAGGTTTTTAAAGTACCAAGATGGTGCCCAGGGACGGAATCGAACCGCCGACACAGGGATTTTCAGTCCCTTGCTCTACCGACTGAGCTACCTGGGCAAGACCATTTTTTGGAATCTAAAAAATAAGGTATTTGAGGTAGTCCGTCAAACTATTTTCTTAAAAAATAAGCGTTTTTGTATCCTATAAAGTTTTCAGATTCCAAACAAAAAATTCCTAGGCGTGTTAAAAATGGCCATCAACACACACTTAAACTTGGAGTTTCCCAATGAAAATGAAATCTTTATTCGCTCTTGCGCTTACATTGTCTGCTGTGACTGCGTTTGCTGGTGAGATCACTATTCCAAAAGAAGTTTTAGACCGTCATACAAATGCTTGTCCTGAATTCGCATCAAATGAATACCTGCAAAGAGAAGCCTATCAACTTCCAGGATCAGAGTATTCTCCAAAGGGCGCAACACTTTATGTTCTTGGTTGTGAAATGTATGCGTACAACTCTCTAGAAAAAGCTTATATCGTTTCTCCATGGGGAGAAGTGACTAACGTAGCAGTTGCAGAAGTGGCGGCCGACGGATCAATCATGGCGACATCTGATTTAATGGGCGCTGGTTATGATGCTGAAACTAAAACTCTTGTAACATTCCAAAAAGGTCGTGGAATGGGGGACTGTGGAAGCTCAGCAACTTATCAATACAGCCCGGAAAACCAACGTTTCGTTCTTATTGAAGCAAGAGTAAAAGATTCTTGTGATGGTGAGTTCGAATCAGAGTGGCCAGTAGTCTACAAAAAATAATTTGGATTAAACAAATTGCACATAAGAAGGGAGACATCTGGTCTCCCTTTTTGTTATAAATGCCGTATGAAAATTCTAAAAGGCTATCTCAACTATCAGAATCAAAAAACTAACGTCATGTACTTTCTTCCGGATTTAGACGGAGAGGTTAAACCGACGTTTGCCATTCTTACTCACGGCTACACGGCGGATAAGAGTTCGATCATTAACTGGCCTATTCGCCTGGCAGAAGTTGGTGTCTCGTGTGCGCTTTTTGATATTCCAGGACACTACCAGGGAAATTATTCTGAAGTGGAGAGTTTTGAAGAGTTCAAAGAGCATGCTCACAAACTCTTTTTAGAAGCGTTTAAAGGGCTTTCTGTGGCCTTTAAAGAAGAGTTCCCGCTCAATGAACACTTCTTAGCGCCGGGAGAATTAAAGCTTGTCCTGGGCGGGCATTCGCTTGGATCGCTCCTGGCCTTGAAAGCATTGATGATGAAAGAGTTTGAAGCATACGAAAAACGAGGGATCGGTGTTGGATTAGGAATGGCGCCAAAAGATGTGGTCCATCTCTTTGATACGCCTTTTTATAAGTCGACTTTAAAAGTCAGGGAACAATTGGTGTCTCCAGAGCTTAAACCGGACAATGTTTTCCCATGGATCAGAGACGAAAAATATAATCTGGCGCTGACAAATCAGGACATTCACTTGATATCAGGGATTGATGACCTGGTTGTAGGCGATGATGGGGCCGAGAGATTTATGGAAGCTCTTGTGCAAAAAAACAACAGAGTTACAATAGATAAGCCATCCAAACTTCCTCATCACGAACCGCAAGGGGCGGCTTCGTATGTGAAGAAGTACTTAAAAAAAATCAACTGGGTCTAATATGAAAAAACTCTCATTGCTCCTGCTTCTGGCCCTTTTGGTCTCTTGTCAAAAAGACAAAACAACAGTGGAAGATGAAGGAGTCGATGGAGTGATCAGACCTCTGGCCTGCTCAACCACAGCGATTGAAAATCAACTTAATCAAACACTCACCAATGCCACTACTGATGCAGACTTCACTCTTTTAGTGGAGCGCTCAGACGGAAGGCAATATTCTTTTAGCCGTGGCACTTCGGGTGCTTCAAGCCTTTATGAATCGGCCTCAACTTCAAAACTAGTGTCTTCGATTATTATTCTGCGATTAGTGGATCAAGGTTATTTAAACCTGACAGATAAACCACAAAAGTATATTTCATCGTGGCCGATTGTGAGCACTGATTCTCTTTACAACATTAATCTTGCTCAACTTTTAAGTTTTACATCAGGGCTGGAAACAGAACCTCTTTGTTTAAATGCCGGAAGTTTTGATTTTGAAAATTGTGTGCGCAATATCGCCACCACCAATTCAGGCAATGGAGTTGTTCCGGGATCAAAATTTTATTACTCGAGCACGCATATGCAAGTGGCCGGTATGATGGCCATAAAAGCAAAAGGGGCCTCTTCGTGGCAGGATGTTTTTAATAGCTTTAAATTGGAGACGGGGCTTTTCCCTTCTGGCAGTTATGATCTTCCATCGAGCACCAACCCACGCCTGGCAGGTGGAATGCATTGGAAAGGGGTGGAGTACCTGGCCTTCTTACGCGCGCTCAAAAATGGGACACTTTTATCTGCCAATCTTCAATCGCAGCTTCTCATGGATCAAACGGCAGGAGTGGTGTTTGGCAATTCTCCGGCCGTCAATGCACTTGGAGAAATGTGGCACTATGGATTTGGGTTATGGCATGAGTGCCAGAGTTCAACTTATACCTGCACGCCAGGCGTGCGCGTGTCTAGTCCAGGAAGTTATGGCGCTTATCCGTTTTGGGACAGGCAAAAAAATTACATTGGTATTTTAGCAAGACAGGGAGCTCTGGAGACATTTAAAAATGGAGCGTTATTAGAGCGGACTGTGAGAACGTCTCTTGATGAGTGGGCCTCATGCAAGAGTGAGTGATCTAGTTGACATCCTCTGGTTTTGTTAAGTTCTTTATCAAGTGGGCAAGACGTTTTTGTAAATCAAAAAATTCTTTTTCCTGCAATTCTACCTGGCAGGCAATTTGTGGTGGAATCAGCAGCGCTTTCTTTTTTAAGTCTATTCCTTTTTGTGTGAGCTTGATGGTGACAACGCGTTCATCTGTATCGGATCTTGTCTTGTTTAAAAACTTTTTGGCCTCGAGCTTTTTTATCAACGGAGAGAGAGTCCCTGAATCCAGGCTCAGGCGCTCGCCCAGGTCTTTGACTGCAATCTCGTCGTTTTCCCACAAAACCATCATCGTTAAATACTGCGGATAAGTTAAATCAAGCGGCGCTAGCAATGGGGCATAGGCCTGGGTCATGGCCTTGCTGGCGGCGTATAACTTGAAGCATAGCTGATTGTCCAAATGCAAAATTTTTTCGCTGTCGATCTTTGATGTCTTGTTTTTTGACATACTTATCTCCTGTGCAGGTCTTGTCTAACAAGATAGCATAAAATTAAATTGTATGCAATTTAATTGAGAGTTAGGATGACTTCAGAGAGTAACAAAAAAAGGAGAGACATATGAAAACACTTTATCAAACTTCGGCCCTTGTTAGCGGTGGACGCGACGGTATTGCCAGATCAAATGATGGAATGCTGGAGGTGAGGCTTCAGGCACCTAAAGAGCTGGGAGGAAAAGGTGGGGCAACGAATCCTGAGCAGTTATTTGCTGCTGGGTATGCGGCGTGCTTTGAAAGCGCTTTAAGGCATGTGGCCCGCACTCAAAAAATTGCCATTGGTGAAACATCGGTAGAGGCCACTGTTGGCCTTGGGGCCAGAGATGATGGGGGATTCATGCTCGATGTTGCTTTGACTGTAAAAGTTAACGGAGTGGACAGAAGTGTGGCCGAGAAGCTCATGGAGACGGCCCATGTCGTTTGCCCTTATTCGCACGCGACTCGTGGGAACATCAATGTAAATCTAAAACTTGGATAAAAAAAAGCCCCCTTCTCAATAGGCTAAAGAAGGGGGCCATTTCCTAGGAGTATATGAATACAGAAAAAGTGCTCTTAAGCTTTTCCTGTACGCATAGCTTTTGCGATACATTTTTTAAGTTCTTTTTTTGATAGCTCAGCGCCTTTTGTTGTAAGGCAAAGTTCTTTTGCATCTTCTTTAGAAAGTTTTGCTTTTTTTGTTGTTTTCTTAGCGTGGGCCACGTTTAGTGATAATAAAAGGGCAGAGGCCAGTAACAAGTGTTTCATCTTCAATCTCCATTTGTTGATTAGTTCCAACTATAGCACTCACCCTGATGAAACAGTAGAAATGTAAAATAAAATTTTCTTTATCTTCGAGGGAAAAAAGCGACTAAGTAATGAGATTTTTTGTGAATTTTATCGTGATAATTGTGCCGTGAGTTCCCGAATTGATATCGAGATCCCAGTTATAAAGTTTTGTTAATGTGTTGATCCACGCTAAGCCTAAACCCGTGCGTTTATGTTTGAGTACTGGATTGTGTGGTCCGGAATTAAATGGCTGTCCGATTCTCTCAATAACTTCTTTAGGAATGCCCGGCCCCAGATCGCTGATGCGAAGAGTGTTGTCGAAAGATTCAATTGTCACAGGAGAGGATTCCGGTGAATAGTTTAAAGCGTTGGTTAAAAGATTGGTAATCAACTGTAAAAGATGTTGTGGATTGGAGATGACGACAAAATCTTCTTTTATTTTATATTCAATTCTTCCTGGGTGCAGGCGATTTAAGCCTTCAATCTGATTTTCAATCGAGCTGGCAATTCTGATGGCAAATAAATTGTCTTTTTGTTGAGTGTTTTCAACACTGGCCCACTCTAAAAATTGCGAAACGATATTAGAGATTCTTTCAATTTGTTCACGCATTGATTGAGTCAGAGTTGGGTCTTTTAATTTTTCTTCACCAAGGGATTCAACATCAAAACTTAAAATAGAAAGCGGAGTTTTTATTTCGTGGGCCAGCTGATAAGTCCAGGGCCTGGTCATTTTATAATTGATGTTAATTCTTTCTAAAAGATCGCTGGTATTGTCGACCAGAGAAGAGAATTCATCGTTGTTTAAAAAAGATTTTTTTGTGTATTTAAGAAGTTTTTTAGGAAGTGAAGGGACAGGTCTTAAATTCTGCAGGTCCTGGCTTGCCAGTTGAAGATGTCCCGCCATTAGCTTTAATGGATTAAGCAAGTATTTGGTAAGGACAATTGAAAAAATAAGAATCGGAATGATCGTAACGACTAAGTACAAAGCAAGCTTATTGGAAATGAACCACCAGTCAAATAATGTAGGGTCAATGACCGCTCCGACTTGTAGTGTTTTTCCAGGTCTCTTGGGAAGTTTTAAGTTCAGGATTCGCAAAGTCTTTCCGTTGACACTGTAAGAGTAGAGTTGTGGATCTCTTGGTGGATCAATATTCATCAGCGTCGCACTTTGCGATTTGAAAATAATTTCACCGGGATCAGTTCTGACGATAAAAAATTTACCTATGCGGTTACTTCCCAATTCTTCAGAAATAATTTCTTCAGCTTCATCAAAATTGATTTTTTTAATATCTGGAAGTTCCGAGTTAACTAAAGCAACCGCACTTTCTCTCAATTGTAGGTCAATCAGCTCCAGACGTGCGGTGTTTAGGTAATAACTAAAACTCACCGAGAGAACGAGCCCTACAGTACAAAGAGAGAGCAGCAATATGAGGAAAAATCTAAACTTCAACCCAGTATCCTACAAAACGGGTGTTTTTAATCTGCACTTTTGAACCGGCGTTTTCCAGCTTTCTTCTTAAACTATTCATTGTTGATTCAACCACGTTTGTTTCATTTTCCAGAGAAAAGCCCCAGATAGATTCAATCAATTGATTTTTGCTGTAGATCTTTCCGATGACTGAGCAAAGAGCGTGGAGAACCAGGAATTCTTTAGCAGTGAGGTTTAGCACTTCACCATTAACTGCAACTGTGCGGTGAATGAGATCGAGTGTGAGGTTGGCCACACTGTAATTGAGATGAGCATCTGAATTAGATGATCTTCTGATCAGAGCTTTTAGTCTTGCTTTAAACTCAGTGGACTCAAAAGGCTTGGCCAGGTATTCGTCAGCGCCGCTATCAATCAGCTTCGCTTTTTCCAGTGAAGAGTCGATGGCCGATAAAACGAAAATTCTCAAAGCAGGGTATTGCATGCGAATGTTGGCCACATAATCGGCCGAATCAGCTCCCCCCATCATGCGGTCAAGAACGACAATATCATAAGGCCTTTTTGTGTTTCCTAATTTTTCTAAAAGGTCAGGAACATTGCCGACTAAATCCGAATTCCAGCCGAGTTCGGTGATGAGTTCTTTTACTTTGTTGGCAATGGTTGGTTCGTCTTCAGCGATAATGATATGTGCGGTAGTGTCCATCCGAAAATGATAAACATCTTGTGACACAGGATCAAGAAGCTTCGCGCTTTGGGGTTTATTCGAAGATAAAATTAATCATATTTTCGACTTATCTTCTTGATTTATTTGCCTTTCTGCGAAACGAAGACTTCTAAAAAAAATACACTTACCCAAAAAAAATTCCGAGACGTGAGTTATGATGTCCGTACGAAAGCCCTTCGTACACACCTCAGAACACACTGGTGGGTTGGTTACCCCAAGGATCAGCCTGCTAGTGTCTTTTACCTTCTGTCTACTTACTAAGATAAGATTAATTTTATTTTCAAACCATTCATCAAATTGCCTCTTGGCCTTATCATTACCGTTAAGAGTTTAATCCAACTAGAGGTCGTGAATGTTAAAACAATTTTGTCTTTTCTCATTATTAATTTTTGTTGTGGCCTGTTCAAGCGCTAAGAAAAAAAATGGTGCTGATGACAGCGATGCCGATGTCTCAGGAAAAAATGATTACGTCCTGGAATTAAACGGCGACTCTGATTCGGGTAGAGCTGGGCACTTAAAAACCATTTATTTCGATTACCGCTCGGCCAATATCACCGCTGAGTCTAAAAAAATGCTGGATGAAAATATTGCTTTTTTAGTGGCGAACGATGCAGTGAATATTCAAATTGAAGGGCACGCAGATGAAAGAGGAAGCTCGCAGTTTAACCTCACGTTAGGGGAAAAAAGAGCGCAGTCGGTGTATGATTATTTAACCGGCCGCGGAGTGGACGGAAAAAAACTCACTATGATTTCATTAGGGAAAGAAAAACCGGTTTCTTTTGGTCACGATGAAGAAGCGTGGTCGAAAAACAGAAGAGCGAATTTCGTCGTTACTGCAAAATAATAAATAAAGGCAGGTCCAAGACCTGCCTTTTTTATTATTACTTATTTAACCAAACACTGCTGTCACAGTACTCAATATCTCCATCAAACACATTTGATAGTTTTGTATAGCTCACAACGCCTTTTTTCTCAGTGCGGTTGTACACTTCATAGTAGCCGTTTCCACCGCCAACTCCGATGTTGAAGCGGTAAAGGTCCAGGCCTTTAAACACAGTGCTGGTGATTTTCTCAAGAGTGATGTCATCAACTTGTGAGAAGAATTCTTTTACATCTGATCCTGAACCTTCTGCGGCCGCCGCCAGAAGAATTGGGTCTACTTTCTTAAGTTTCGCCATTGTGCTTTCAGCGTTGTTATATTCAGGCTCGAAGTATTTAACGATTGTGCTATCAACTGTAAAAAGTTTTCCTTCATAATCCTGGTGAACTGAACATCCACCAATGTATTGGCTTGAACCGTCTTCAAGTTCAACATAAGCGTCTTCGTATTTTTCAGAACGAGACATGTCTTTTGCCATTGATGAGACAGAAAGAAGTAAAGAAAGAATGATCAGTGTGTTTTTCATAAAGCCTCCAAAAGTTGAATGGAGGCTTTATAGTTGGATAGGTACAAAAAGTACCATACAAAAAATAGATAATACTTATGTCAGAGGTAAACTAGTGTCCGGCAAATGAGCATAGAGTGAAGACTTTATGGCCCATGCTCTGGATTTTTTTAGCCCCGCCCAATTCCGGCAGGTCGACCACAAAGGCCGTCTCATAGATTTTTCCACCAACTTTCTCAATCAGAGTGATGGCCCCGATAGCTGTCCCGCCAGTGGCGATTAAATCGTCGATTAAAAGGACATTGGCGCCAGAGTGAAGGGCGTCGTCGTGGATTTCAATAGTGTCTGAACCGTACTCAAGGTCGTAATTTTGAGTAATGGTTTTTCCTGGAAGCTTTCCTTTTTTTCTAACCGGGATAAATCCCTTTCCTAGAGCAAAAGCAAGGGCAGAGCCTAGAATGAAGCCGCGGGCCTCAATTCCAGCGATGTAGTCGATAGGTGCGTTTTTGTACTTTTCCACCAGCATATTGATAGTGGTTTGAAACCCTTTTGGGTCTTTTAAGAGAGTAGTGATATCGCGAAACATAATTCCTTCTTTGGGATAATTGGGAATTGTTCTAATTAGTTGCGCGATATCACTCATTTTAAACTCTCCTATAAAATTACTTCTTAGCTTTTAGTGTTACAACGAATTCGATGTTGTCAGCGATAACTTTGTCACCAAGATCTTTAAAGAATGATCCTGAGCCGTACTTTACATCGTGCTTAGTTCTATCAACAGTGATGTTAGCAGAAGCTTCTGACTTTGTCACAAGTGCTGTGAAATTAACTGGAGCAGTTTTTCCTTTGATTGTAAGGTCACCAGTAACGTTGTAAGTGTTGTCTTTTTCTTTTTTCGCGTTCTTAATCACTAACTTAGATGTTCCAAATTTTGCTGTGTCGAAAAAATCCTCGCTTGTGATGTGGCCTACGAATTTTTTATTGTACTCAGCGTCTGTAAGGTCTGTGTTTGTGATTGTCGTCATATCGATAACGAATTCTCCACCTTTAAGTGTGTTTCCGTCAAAGTTAAGGAAACCGTCTTTAATCTTAACTTCACCAGTGTGTTTGCTATCAACAAGAGTTTTCTTTCCTGTGTAAACCACTTTTGAAGCAGCTGGATCGATTTCCACTTTTTCTGTTTTTGCGAAGGCCGCAACTGATGAGAATAGAGCAGTAGCAATGAGTAATTGTCTTAACATAGTTCCTCCTAATGAAACTTAAAAAAGAAATATTCTTGTCAAAAATCCTAACTTAGGTTTGTATAAAAACAAATTATAATTTATCTATTGGATTAATAAGTTTTTGTGATGATGTTTAATGCAAGAAAAGTACGGAGATTGTAAGAATGACACTTGAACAGCTGCTGACTATTGAGGCCATCGTTAAAGAGGGAAGTTTTAAGGCCGCGGCCGATTATCTTCACAAAAGCCAGCCTTCTATTAGCATGGCAATTAAGAAGCTGGAAGAAGAGTACCAAATAGTGCTCTTCTCACGCGATGAATACCGCCCGAGTTTAACAGCGGATGGAAAAGTGTTTTATCAAAAGGCGAGACTTTTACTCCGAGAATTCCGTGAGCTCGAAGCTCTGGCGATGCAAATGAGCAAAGGAGTTGAGCCAGAAATCCGTGTAAGTATCGACGCCGTCAGCCCGGTTTCATTGGTGCTTAAATTTCTTAAAAACTTTTTTACCAAGCACCCTTCAACGAAGCTCGTGCTGCAATTTGAAATTCTCTCAGGGACTGTAGAGCGGCTTATAGATGGCGATGTAGATATTGCCATTACACCTAAACCCTTAGTTGAGCACACGTTTGATATGAGGCTTATGACGAAGACAAAAATGATTTCGGTTATCAGCACCCAGCTCATCAAAAATGAAAAGAAAATCACTGATGCTTTTTTGCGCAATCATAACCAGATTATTCTTGCAGACAGTGCCAGACGCATCTCTAAAGTCACTACCGGTGTTTTAGAAGGCTCTAAGAGCCTCACTGTAAGTGATATTGGTTTTAAGAAAGAACTGATCGTGCAAGGACTGGGCTGGGGAGGTCTGCCATACGATTTGATTAAAGCAGAACTCACATCAAAGAAGCTCTCTCCAATAAAAACTCCACTGATTAAAGACCGCGATATTGAAATCTACATGGTCAGAGATGCCAGTAAGCCCATGGGGCCGGTGCTTAAAGAATTGTGGGGGAGTATTGAGGAAGATGTGATTGGCTAAGGGAAAAAAATCGACGCTTCAAAATCCATTTCTAGTCGTCGACCATCAACGTGTATCCGTTTGTCTCTATGGATAAATACTATGGTGCGTTTACATTTTTAGATAGCTGTTTTTTCTTACTTTTCATCACAATTTTCTGACATCCAACGGACCATTTTTAAGGCCCTTTGCAAGTGCTCGTAACTGTTCATTACAGATCACAGGGGCAAAAAATTAGTCCTAAGATTGGAGCAATAAAAGTGCGTTTTCTCGGGTATTATTTTTTATCAATAATAGTCTGATAAACAAATTCACCACGAAGAGCACGAGTTATAAACTCAGAATATTTACTGCTTAAAGTGGGATTTTCCTTCACAGTTCTTTCAATGAAGGTGCGAATGGCGACGATAGATTTTTCAACATCCTTGAACATCACTTTTTTTACGAAGCTTCCAAAGATAGATTTCGGTTTTACATACGTGCGGTAGCGAAGAAGAGTTTTTCCATTGTAGTTTTGAAAGTAAGCACCACCGCGTACATCTTCACTCGAAGATGACTCCACCATATACCACTGAACTTCATAATCATCAGCGTGCTTAAAAATTTTTGCGCCATGAATGTACTTGGCGTTGGAGAGAGGAAAAGGAATGTGGAGCTCGTACTCCGTTTGAACATCGGTTGGACTGACGTGTTTGACCGGAGTGGATTTTAACAAATTAGGTGTGTAGTCCTTTTGAATATCGTAAGCGGCAAAGAGCCCTACAGCTTCCAGTGGAGAGGCATTGATAAAGGCGTAATAGGTGATTTCCGGCCAAGACGAGCCCGGGATGTCCTTAGTCCTGACGATAAACTCACGCCCCTCAAGCTGACGAATCTCAGCGTCTGAGAGCTCGCTTTTGATGTCTAATTTAGTTGTGCCCGCAAAGGTGTTGTAACTAGTGGAGAACAGAGTAACTAAAAGGGCAAAAAAATGTGTAAAAAAGAAAGTCTTCATAGGGCGCCTTAATTTACAGACGAGAGCTTTTATTATAATTATAGGGCCATGAAAAAGCACAATGGCGAATCTATCAGGATCTTTAAGAATCCTATCCTTGAATCCTTTACTCACGTTCACCCGATCGTGCCGCTGGTCTTATGGACACCGGTCATTTTGTTTTTACTCTATCGTGGAGCAACTGTAAAAGGTGTATCAAGTTCTGAGTTTGTTTTTCTTTTCTTCTTCGGTTTAATTCTTTGGACATTCATGGAGTATATTCTTCATCGTTATGTCTTTCACTGGGACGCTAAAAGCCGCGCGGGAAAATATTTTGTTTTCCTTTTCCACGGTCTTCACCACGATGACCCTCAAGACCCGACGAGACTGGTGATGCCACCGGTTCCAGCAATATTAATTTTTTTCCTCCTGTGGAGTTTTTTCTCCCTGTTTTTCCCGGATAAATACCTGGGCGTCATCATGGCCTATTTTATGGTCGGATACCTTTGTTACGATTACATCCACTATGCAACTCACCACTTTGCGATGACATCAAAAGTGGGGAAGTACCTTCGAAAATACCACCTTCAGCACCACTACTCTGGTGAGCGAAGCAAGTACGGCGTAAGCTCTCCTCTTTGGGACTACGTTTTTAAAACAACAACAGGACCTAAGGACCATCACTGATCATGAAACGCGCTCTTTACGTACTTTTGTTTCTTTTGTTTTCTAAAAATCTTTCAGCGGCAGACCTAACGGCAGACACTTATTGGGAAGGGTTAAAGTCTTCGGTGACTTTGCTTTATCAAGGCTCTTACATGCAGTTTAGAGCGGAAAATAACCTGTACTATGCAGGAGCGGCCGTGCCAGCACTTTGGTATTCGTTTGAAGAAGACAAACGCATCACTCATAACCAAATGAAAAAGCGCATTCCCAAATACATGCAGGTCGCAAGTGACCTGGCCCCTGTGCTTAGTTTTCCTATTGTTCCTATTGCGGCCTTTTCTTTGGGAGTTAAGTACGACAATCCCAAGTCCGTTCAATTTGCCAAAGAAACATTTGCCACGATGTACCTGGCATTGGTTGAATCAGCGGCCTTAAGTGTGGTTGATATTCATGAAAGACCAAAAAAAGATAAACTTTCAAAGTGGGAAACCAACTTTAGAGGAAAGTCATCTTTCCCTTCAGGACATGTGGTTCCTTATGCGGCCCTGACATTAAAGACTCTTCAATTTTATGGACCTTATTGGGCAGCTGTCCCCGGGGCCCTTTTTGTGGCGACATCGTTTCAGCGAATCAGAGATGGGAAGCACTACCTTTCCGACGTGGTCGGGGGGTTTTTTCTTACAGCTTTCGCCGCCGAAGGTGTAAGAAAAGCGGGTAAGTACCAGGATACTGACACCGCCTATAAATCTATTTTCGACACCTACCGAATTGGCTACACCACCTATGAGGGAGTGCTCGGGCCGATGATTAGTTTTGACTGGTAAATTTTTTAATCTTTTTGTTTTCTTAAATTTTGAAAGGGCGCATAAGGTGCTACGCTAATACTATGACCAAGTCGAAGAATTTTTTTGAAAAGCTGAGTATCACGCAAGAGCTGATTATTAGCGTTATTGCGGTCATTTTTTTGATGATCTCACTTCTTGGTTTTATCGTGGCAAAGGCGTTGATTAAAAGTAATGAAGAAAAAATCGCCTGGCAGAAAAAATCTAACCTGCAAATTGCGACCAGCCTTCTTGCTGATCCGATCTGGACAGTAGACACCAATAACATTAAAAATGCCGCTTCAACATTCGTTCGCGACGACAATCAGATCATCGCTGTCCGCGTTCTCGATGAATACGGTGACATCCTGGTTGAAAGCCGCGACCACTCTGTCGCGGGAATTGAGTTCAAGGAACTTTTAAAAACAAAGAACCGCTTTCTTGATGCCGGCGATATCAAAAGAAATAACGAAAAAATCGGAAGCATCGAATTTATCTACTCAACTCAGAAGTTTAACGATGAGTTGACCTGGTTAATTATTAAATTAGGTTTTTCATTCTTTTTAGTCGGTCTGGGCTTCGGTCTGATTATCCTGTGGCGTTTAAAGAAAACCATCACTGAGCCAGTTAACAGAATTGTAGAAGGCTCTAAGAAGATTGCCGAAGGTAACTACCAGTTCCAGGTAGAAGAAGAGTACGTGCTTGAGTTCCAGCAAATCGCCCAGGCACTCAACGTGGCCATCCGTGCGATTAACGAGCGCGACCTGGAGTTAAAACGCCAGATCATTAAGGCCGAGCTTGCGACAAAAGCTAAATCAAATTTCGTATCGACGATGTCCCATGAAATCAGGACTCCACTGAACGCCATTATTGGCTTGACTGAGTTAACTCTGGATTCAGAATTAACAGGAGACCAAAGAGATAACTTAGAGACTGCAAAGCTTTCAGCAGACTCACTGCTTTCTATCATCAACGACATCCTGGATTTCTCGAAGATTGAAGCGGGAAGACTGGAGCTTGAAACTCTCGACTTTGATATGATTGATGTACTTCAGGAGTGCGAGAGAATTCTTTCACTTTCAGCGAAGAAAAAATCTATCGGTCTGAGATTGTATTTTGCCCTGGAAGAAAATTATCTTTTTAAAGGTGATCCATTTAGGATTAAGCAGATTCTTCTTAACCTGATTAACAATGCTATTAAGTTCACTCCGGAAGGAGGAGAAGTCCATGTTCGCCTGGATATCATTGACCGCAACAATAGTGCGGCCCTGCTTCGTTTTGAAGTTCAGGACACTGGGATTGGTATTGATAAAAACAAGATGGAGAATCTGTTTGAAGCTTTTAGCCAGGAAGACCAAAGCACGACTCGCAAGTTTGGTGGAACCGGGCTGGGTCTTTCAATTTCAAAGCGCCTCATTGATTTAATGGGTGGAATGATTGGAGTTGATAGTGAAGTGAATGTGGGAAGTACATTCTGGTTTCAGATTCGCTTAAAAGAAGGAAAATAATTTAAATCCAGTTTCGGGATTTATAATCAATTAAAGTCACAGTGATCGTTCTCTCGATGTCATAGTTATAAACTTGCCCCAATTCTTTTTCTGTTTTTGCTCCATCACACGTCCAGTTTGTGGCAGCGAATTCATGGTATTTATCTGGAGTCAGGCGCAGAGGGTGTGGGAAGAGCTTATAAATGAAATCCAGGATGATGGTCAGGAGTTTTACTAAAAAAAGTGGCATCGGTAGATAGATCAACCAGTTTTTCTTCAGCTGCTTTTTAATCTCTAAAATAAGCTCGTTAAAAGTCACGACCTGCGGGTGAGAGCTGTAGTAAACAGTCGTCTTTTTTTCTTCGATCACTTTGACAATCGTATTCACTAAATCAAAAACACAAACGAAGCTGTAGAGTTTTTCTTTTGAGCCAAAACCTGGAAGCAGGATCACTCCGCTTTGAACCATTTTAAAAATATCTAAAACGGCAGCGTCGCGGGGACCGATAACCATGGGAGGCCTGATAACGGCCAGGTCAAAAGTTTTAGGGGCCGCTTCTTTAAGCACTTCTTCTGCCTGTTTTTTTGATCTTCCATAAATGCTTACTGGAAGATCCATGTCGTTTTCATTTCTCTTTTCAGTGCCGGCACTAGGGCCTGCGGCCGCAAGAGAAGAGATGAGAACGAAGTGCAGGGAGGTGTACTTCTTTTTTAAATTATTAACTAAGTTGCGCGTGCCTTCTGTATTTACGCGGTAGAATTCATCGGTGCGATAGGCGTGGACGATTCCCGCAGTGTGCACACATGTATTTAAATCAGCAGGTAGAGTCTCTACCCACGACAAGTTATCCTGGTCGAGGTCTCCTTTAACGACTTGCAGACGCTCGTGCGCTGGAATCGCAAGTTTCTTTGGGTTTCTCACCAGAGCAAATACATCGTGTCCGTCTTTTAGAAGTCTTTCAATAAGGTGGCCGCCGACAAAACCACTGGCGCCGGTGACGAGAATTTTCATTAGAGCGCCTTTTCAACCAAGCGGTAGCGCTTGTAAGCAGGGCCTGACATTCTGATGAGTGGCTTGTTCATTTCCACATTTGTTTCCAGAATCCAGCTGAGCTCGACGTTTTTGATACGCGAGTTTTGTTGAATAGAAACCTGCAAGTTTTTATAAAGCAGAGTCTCTAGTCCCATTTTTCTGTATTCTTTTTTGACTCCCATCATGATGACACGTGCGCGGTTGATGCGAGATTTGGCAGTCAGAAGTTTAAAGATTGCGACCGGGCCTAAGCGACCACTTGGGATCGTTTTAAAAACCTGGTTGAGGTCTGGAAGAGCTAAGATAAACCCAGCTTCTTTTCCGTCCACCATTGCGTATTGAATAAGTGTTGGGTCGACGATGGCCTTAAGGTCTTTGGCCGTATGATCAAATTCCGCCTTCGTCATAGGAACGAATCCCCAGTTAGCTTCCCAGGCAGAGTTATAAATTTCAAAAATAATTTCGAGTTCTTTCTTCCAGTTTTTTAAATCAACAGTTCTGTAAGTGACTTTTGATTTCTTTTCTGTTCTGGCCGCAATGTCCACAATGATCTGCGGTAGTTTGATGTCTGGAGAAATATTGTAGGCAAGAAGATCCATCGCTTTAAAAAAACCCATTTCGTTAAAAAGAGTTTCGTAATAAGGAGGATTGTAGGTCATCATGATTTGTGGAGCATCGTCGTACTTGTCGATTAGAAGGCCGCACTCATAGTTTGTTCCCGGGTTCATCGGGCCTTGCATACTTGTGAGTCCTTTTTTCTTCAGGAACTCTGCGGCCACATTAACTAGCCCTTGGGCCACTTCAAGGTCTTCGATGGACTCAAAACAACCAAAGTGTCCAACGCTGTTGTTTTCGTGCTTATTATAAGTGTGGTTGTGAATCGCCATGATTCTTCCGACGACCTTATCGTTTTTGTAAGCAAGCCACGCTTTGACGTCAGCAGTTTTATAGAAAGGGTGTTTTGGATTTAAGAGGTCTTTAAGTGCCATCTTTAAGAGAGGCACCCAGTGAGGATCATTTTTATAGATCTCCCAAGGGAGATCTATAAAAGCGTTTAAATCTTTTTTATTCGAGAGCTCAATTTCACGGATGAAGATTTTGCTCATAAGTTCTAGTGAAGGTGGTTAGGGATATCGAAGATTTTCTTCGCTTCGGCAAACACTTCAAGAACTGTCGATAGATCTTCACGGTTGTGTGAGGCCATATAACTTGTTCTGATGAGTGTTTCTCCCTTAGGCACTGCTGGTGGAAGAACCGGAGTACAGAAGACACCCTTAGACTCAAGCCACTTTGTCATCTTTAGAGCTTTCATATCGTCACCGATGAAAAGCGGGATGATTGGAGTTTGAGACCCGTAAGTAAAGAACCCAAGTTCTTTGAATCCATTTCTCATGAATTCAACGTTAGACCAAAGGTTATTAAGGATTGTTTCATCGTTTTGGACCACATCAATACACGCAGAAACTGTCGCAACAGCAGCTGGTGGCATTGAAGCTGAGAACATGAACGAGCGAGCAGAGTGACGAACATAATCGATAGCATCTTTTGATCCTGAGATCACACCACCGATAGAGGCAAACGACTTAGAGAATGTCCCCATGTTGAAGTCTACGTCTTTAGTTACGTCGAAATGGGCCATTGTCCCGCGACCTTGAGGTCCCATAACCCCTAGACCGTGAGCATCGTCTACATAGACGTAAGCGCCGTATTTTTTAGCTAGTTTTACAACTTCCGGAAGGCGAAGGATATCACCCGTCATCGAGAAGACACCGTCAGCAACGATAATGACGCGGTTAAAGCGAGACATATTGCTCTCAAGAAGTTCTTCAAGAGAGGCCATATCGTTGTGCTTGTATTTGAAAGTTGTTCCAAGAGAAAGTCTTGAAGCATCGATGATTGAAGCGTGGTTTTCAGAGTCAAACAGCATTAAGTCTTTTGGACCACAGATTGCCGAAAGCGCACCAAGGTTTGCTTGCATACCAGTTGAAAAAACGATCGCTTTTTCATGTCCCAGGTAAGCCGCTAGTTTTTCATCAAGTTCTTCGTGGATATTAAGGTTACCGTTTAAAAAACGTGATCCTGTACAACCTGTTCCGTATTTTTCTACTGCTTTAATCGCAGCTTCTTTAACAGCTGGGTGGTGAGTAAGGCCTAGGTAATTGTTAGATCCAATCATGATCTGCTTTTTACCTTTTACAGTTACTGTAGATGCTTCAGTTTCTTCGATTGCTCTAAAAAAGAAGTATAGATCGTTGTCGCGTAGGAGATTGGCGCGTTCAATGATTTTTGCATCACTAAACGGTTTTTTGCCGCCATTAGAGTTAGTATTGGCCATTTGCTCGCCCTGGAGGTTGTCTTGTAAATTGTGTTTCATAGTATCGGCAAAACTACTCCTCTAGGCCTTCTACGTCAATTAATTATAGGCCTGTATGAAAATAATATCGGGACCAAAGTAGGACGTTAAAAGTAACTAAAGGGCTTAATAACATTGGGATAGGAGAGACCTATTCGGCCTTCTTGGAAAGGATGGTATCGAACTTTTTCTTCATCTCCTCACCACGGGCTTCCGTCGAGATTTTGATGTAGAGTTCGTCCTCGGTTTTTCTAGGTAGACCCTTAAATGAGATCCCTACTTTAAAGCGGCCACTTGGCTTGCCGGCTTCGTCGGCCAGTGGGATATGAACGGCAATTTGAACTGTCGGGATGTGGTAGTTTTTGCGGTCAAAGCGCAGGGTGCAGTCGGTAAAGACCTTGCCTTTGGCAAAGCGCTCGACTTCGGCCTGCTCAATAGTAAAGCTGGTTCCACTTACTGAGATATCCAGGGCATCAAAAACCTGGTCGTCGATTTTAAATTGAATAGGGATAACGTCGCTGGCCGCCAGACGGAAGTTACCACGGGCCTGGCTTTTATAAATGTCTTGCTGGATCTCTAATGAATAAGTCAGGTCTTCCGGATGGAACTTCAGGCGTCCACCGGTAAAGTAGTTGATCTTATCTTCAATAGGGATTTTAACCAGAACCTGCTTGCCGGCCTTGGTGCTACCGGTGATTTTCGTCATCAGTTTTCCAGTTGGCTTAAGCTTGATAATTTTCGGGTTCGGGAAGTATTCAACGGCCTCGTAAATTTCGGCCTCTTCTTCTGATTCGCCCTTCTCCCAGATAGTAAGCGGCGGAGAGTCCTCAAGGGTACAATGCATGCTCATCGTCTCAATAAAATCTTCATGAGAGGCGATTTGAAAGTAATGTTTCTTGTTTGGGTCCTTTTTCTCGCTCATAAATAAACAATCGACAACTTGCGGCCTAAACTTTAATCCTAGTCCATGGGAAGCCCTTAATTTTTGTGACTTTACCTTAATAGTTGAGTAGAATCCGGGGTCATGAGTACATTGAATGGATTTAATCTCGATAAGATGGAGGTTGAGCTCCTGGATGGCAAGGCCATTTATAAGCTTTTGACTCCGGAAGGCCCAGTCCTTTTTAACGACCTGATCGGAAAAGACCTAAAGCTTATCTATCACAAGGAAATTAACTGCACGAACTGCGGGAAAAAGACGGCCAAGAGCTATTCTGGCGGCTACTGTTACCCCTGTTCTATCAAGCTCGCTGAGTGCGATATGTGCATTCTTAGACCTGAAACCTGTCACTTTGAAAGAGGGACTTGTCGGGAGCCGGATTGGGGTCTTCAGAACTGTATGATCCCTCATTACGTCTACTTGGCCAATTCTTCAGGGCTTAAGGTAGGGATCACAAGAACCTCTCAGATTCCTATCCGTTGGATTGATCAGGGAGCGACACAGGCCCTTCCGATTTTAAAAGTGGGGACTCGCTACCAGTCGGGGGTTTTTGAAAAGCTTCTCTCGAGCGAGATCAACGATAAGACAGATTGGCGCAAGATGCTCAAGGGCGTGCCGGAAGAAATCGATTTGCAAGCAAAGCGCGATGAACTTTTTGAACTTTTTGGCGATGATCTCGATGACCTGGAAGGCAAGTTTGGAAGTGACCACGTAAGCATCCTGGAAAACGAAGACGTCATCGATATTGAATACCCGGTACTGACTTACCCAGAAAAAGTCTCTTCCATGTCTTTTGATAAACAAGAGGTCGTGGGCGGTAAGCTCCTCGGTATCAAGGGGCAGTACTTAATTTTTGATGTTGGTGTTATCAACATAAGAAGCCATACTGGCTACAAGGTTCATCTGGAACACTAAATATATTGGAATGAGGATTTGATTATGAAAACTGACGCACCAAAAGTGATTAAATTAAGCGAGTATAAAAAACCTGATTACCTGGTTGAAACAATCGATTTAGTTCTTCACTTAGACAATACAAAAACTCTGGTTCAGTCGACGATGAAGATCAAGAGAAACACTGATGAAGTGACACCTCTGATTCTTAACGGAGAAGAGCTGGTTTTAAAATCAATTAAGCTTAACAACGAAACATACACTGATTATGTTCACTCAACAGAAAATCACTCACTGACTTTAAATAAAGTTCCAGCTGAGTTCACACTGATGATTGAAAACGAAATCAACCCTGAGGCCAATAAAACTCTTGATGGTCTATACAAATCAGGAACGATCTTCTGTACACAAAACGAGCCGGAAGGATTCAGAAGAATCACTTTCTACGTTGACCGCCCGGACAACATGGCGAAGTTCACGACAAAAATCGTAGCAGATAAAAAACTTTACCCAATTCTTCTTTCTAACGGTAACCCGATTGCTCGCGGAGACCTTGAAGGTGGAAAGCACTTCGTGACTTGGGAAGACCCATTTAAAAAACCTGCTTATCTTTATGCTCTTGTCGCTGGAGACTTAGGGGTTATTAAAGACACTTTTAAAACAAAATCTGGGCGTAACGTTGCTTTAGAAATCTACTGCGACAAAGGAAATGAAAATAAGTGTCACCACGCGATGGAGTCACTGAAGAAATCAATGAAGTGGGACGAGGACCGTTTTGGTCTTGAGTACGATCTTGATATCTACATGATCGTGGCCGTTGATGCTTTCAATATGGGGGCGATGGAGAATAAAGGTCTAAACATCTTTAACTCTGCTTACGTTCTTGCTGACCAAAAATCAGCGACAGATACAAACTTCTACGGGATCGAATCAGTGATCGGTCACGAGTACTTCCACAACTGGACAGGTAATAGAATCACTTGCCGTGACTGGTTCCAGTTAACACTTAAAGAAGGCTTAACAGTATTTCGCGACCAGGAATTCTCTGCTGACATGAACTCAAGAAGTGTCGAGAGAATCCAATCGGTGATGGGTCTTCGTGCAGCTCAGTTTGCTGAAGATGCAGGGCCAACATCTCACCCGATTAAGCCAGCGACGTATATGGAAATTAATAACTTCTATACAGCAACGATCTATGAGAAAGGGGCCGAAGTTATCCGCATGATCCAGACACTTCTAGGAGTTGATGGATTTAGAAAAGGTATGGATAAGTATTTCGAACTTTTCGACGGACAAGCGGTAAGAACAGAAGACTTTATCCATGCGATGAGCGTGGCCAATAATAACTTCGATTTTACTCAGTTTAAAAACTGGTACGGCCAAAATGGAACACCGTTATTAAAAGCGACATCGAAGTACGATGAAGCAGCTAAGCGTTTTACGCTGACACTGACTCAGACTCTTCCGGCAAACGCGCCAAAAGATGCAAAAGCTTATCACATGCCTGTGAGAGTAGGATTAATTGACAGCACTGGAAAAGATATCGCGAGTAAAGTTCTTGAGTTAAAAGAAACAACTCAGGACTTCGTCTTTGAAAACATCACTTCAAAACCAATTGCTTCAGTTAACCGCGAATTCTCTGCACCAGTTAAGTTAACAACTGACTTAACTTTTGATGAACAGTTATTCTTAATGGCCCACGATTCAGATTCGTTTAACCGTTTTGAAGCTGCTCAAGTTGTCTCGACAAAACTCATCTTAGATTTAATTGAAGATGCAAAAGCAAAGAGAACATTTGAACTGAATTCAAAGTACGTTGAAGCTTTTGGAAAAATCCTGGCCGACAACACAATTGATGAGGCATTTAAGGCGCTTTCAATGTCAATCCCGGGAGAAGGAGTTCTTCACCAGGAGCAGGCTGAGATCGCTTACCCGGAAACTGAAGCCGTTCGCACATTTGTTAAAAAGACTCTGGCGACAGCTCACCAGGATACTTTGGTAAAACTTTATAAATCAATTGAACAAAAAGAATATAAGCTGGACCCGAAATCAATGGGGCAACGTGACCTGAAGAATAAGTGTCTTGATCTTCTTTCATACGTGGAAGGTGGCAAGTACAACTCACTTGCTTTCGATCACTTTAAAGCAGCAACGAACATGACAGATGAAATCGGAGCGTTGACAACAATTGTTCATGCGAACTCTGTTCATAAAGATGAAGCGCTGAAAGCTTTCTACGATAAATGGAAGCATGAAACATTAGTTATGCAGAAATGGTTAACAGTGCAGGCGAGTGCTTCTGATGAATCGACATACGATGCTATCTTGAAGCTGGAAAAAGACGCCGTGTACGACCGCACGATCCCGAATCTAGTGCGTGCACTTCTTGGGCAATTTGTAGCGACAAACAAGGTGCAGTTTAACCACCCATCTGGACGTGGCTATAAATTGATTGCAGATCGTTTATTAGAGTTGGACAAATTAAACCCACAGGTAGCTTCACGTTTAGCTTCGGGCTTTAAGGATTTCAAGCGCACACCTAAAGTGCTTCAAGACCTGATGAGACCTGAGCTTGAGAGAATCATCAAGACTGATGGGCTTTCTAAAAACGTTTACGAGATCGTTTCTAAAATTCTAGGCTAATGAACTTCAGACAAAAAATCCTTTTTAAAATAATGAACTTCTGGCCTCCCTTTTGGGGGGCCGGAATTCGTATTGACCATGTCTCAAATGATTTTCTCGAAGTGGATGTTTCACTGAAGCTTAGATTCTGGAACCGCAACTATGTGGGAACGGCCTATGGTGGCTCTCTTTACTCGATGACAGATCCTTTTTATATGCTGATGCTGATTCAGCTTTTGGGAAGAGGTTATATCGTCTGGGATAAGGCCGCGAGTATCAGGTTTAAAAGACCTGGAACGACCAAAGTCTTTGCTCAATTCAGGCTAACGCGTGAGCAGGTTGAAGGCTATAAAGAAGAATTAAAAGGCAAACATAAAATCGAACCAGTACTTACTGTTTATATCAAAGACGATGAAGGCAATGTGATTGCTGAAGTTGATAAAACGATCTACATCAAAAAGAAGCTCTAGTTTTTTCTACAAGGTGTTTTTTTATCCAGCGTAAAACCTGTGTCTCCAGGTTTAAGAGGATCGGGGATACGAAAATCAATCGAGATAATATTCTCTGTCACTCCTTTTTGCCCGTCTAATTTATCCAGTAAGAGTTTAACCGTTACATCGCGATCGATGTGTCCGGCGATTTTACCCTGCTCAAGCCTGGGCATACTAATGACGTATTCAGATTGAGTCTTTTCGTTGACGATGAGTTTGATTCCATCTTCTTTGGCGCGCACGACACCCTTGGCGGTGTACTCTCCGCACTCAGTGATGATAGCAGCATTTAATGATGCTGGAAGAAGGAAAAGAAGAAAATATTTCATGAGATCTGAGTTCCTAAATTAAAAAACAATTTTACGACAAGGATCATCGACATTCATTGATTGTTTCTGACGATAGAGTTCATCGTAGAATTTCTTTTCTTGTAAGGCAATTTTTTCAGCAGTGTCGCGGTTGTTTCCGATTTGCTGAACAAGTTTTTTTCCATCTTCTTTTGCTGTTTTTAAGTTCGGGAAGTTAGTGATGATTTCCTGTTGCTTTTTCTTGATTTGAGTCCATACCTGAAAAATGGCATCGTCTTGGGCTATTTCCAGCGCAGATCTTTTTTTATCGGCGCGGTATTTTGCAAGATTTGCCAGCGTTTTGTCTGGTTCCAGATTTAACATTTGTTCCCAGGTAAAATCGACAGACCAATCTCTCACTTTTTTACCATTGAGCATAATCGGAGCGGAGAAAACCTCCTTTTTATTGACAGCAAGAGCTCCAATCGAATTGGCCGTTCTTAAGATTTCATCCTGTTGTCTTTTGTAGTCGAGAAGAAGTTTTTTTAATTCTTCTCCGTTGTATCCCTTTTTGGTTCCTCTGGCCGCAGCCTGGAGCCTGTCGATCTGACTAAAGAGAGCAGTGAATTGTTGATCTCTCACGCAAGTAATGCAGTCACTTGAGTTCTTGAGCATGTAATCTGTCAGCTTATCAGCTTTAGGATCATAGTAGTAAAGGTAAGGAGTGATACTAGCATAAACTTCCGCTGTGATCTCTTCACCTTCGTCAGTGGAAATCATAGGGTAAGCAGCATCTCTGGTGTCAGCGCGCGCATTCAAAAAGGCCATTTCTAATGTCGTTCCTTTTTTAAGGTTTTTCATCAATTGACCAGAAAAAGCACTGTCGCCGGCGTATCCGTAATGATTTGGCCC
This sequence comes from Bacteriovorax stolpii, assembly GCF_002872415.1. GTDB lineage: Bacteria > Bdellovibrionota > Bacteriovoracia > Bacteriovoracales > Bacteriovoracaceae > Bacteriovorax > Bacteriovorax stolpii. Next base: position 1,469,530 of record NZ_CP025704.1, read on the forward strand.
TGTGGCCGTAATAATACATGTGTTAGGGGCATCCTTTTTGAGCGCCATCGTATTTCCCGAGTGGCAGCTCAAGTCAACAAGTCCAAGCCTGATGCCTTTTTCATTGGTAAGTTTAACCAACTCTTCCAAATCATCCATGCTCACGAGCTTTGTTCCTGAAAGATTATTGAGATCGGTGGCCGCTCCACCGGAAGCAGCGACAGAGTGAGTTTTTTTATTTCCTACTTTGGCGGCTCCGTGAGTGTTCATGATGATCATGAGCTGGTCGCCGGATTTAATATCGCCAAGAAGAATACGGGCCTTGTATTCTTCAATCATTTTTTTGTAATTTTCTGGAGTGAAGTTTGAAACAGGCGCAACTGGAGTAGGGTATTCAGAACTCATAAGTTGCTCTGTATCCGCGTGGCCTCCATTAAATGAAATTTGATACTGCCAATCAGTTCCTTTGAGATTTTTTCCCAAGGTTTTCATCGTGCTGTCAAAAATTGTCGAATTCCCTTGCGGCTCACCACCGCCACCCATGATGGCCATGAAGCTTTCCGCTTTAAGAGTTGTTGATGAGAAGAGAATTGAAGCGAGGATCAGTGTTTTAATTTTCATCCAATTATTAAAACATAAGAGGTTGATTTGGTTCAAGAAAATTGCCCCCTTCCGAGGAGAGTCTCAAAAGAGGGGGGCAACTATAAGATATTATTGAAGTAAACTTTTTCCAGTTGATTTTAGATCGTCACAAGCAGTGGCAATTCTTTCTGTCATCATTTTCTCAGCAGACTTCATCCACTCGCGAGGGTCGTAGTGTTTTTTCGATCCAACTTCTCCGTCTACTTTTAAAACTTTGTCGTAGTTCTTCAGCATGAAGTCTACAACTGGTCTTGTGTAAGCGTATTGAGTGTCAGTATCGATGTTCATTTTAATGACACCATAACCAAGAGTTTCGTGAATTTCAGAAAGCTCACTTCCAGATCCACCGTGGAAAACTAAAAAGTGTTCTGCCTCAGCTCCGAAAGCTTTTTTAACAGCGTCCTGACCATCTTTTAGGATTGTCGGGCGAAGTTTAACGTTTCCTGGCTTATAAACACCGTGTACGTTTCCGAAAGTAGCAGCGTACATGAATGTTCCAATAGGGCGAAGAGCTTTTGCGATCTCTACCATTTCTTCTGGAGTTGTATAAAGTTTATCAGCTGGAGCATGTTCATTGTTAACACCATCTTCTTCTCCACCAACAACACCAGTTTCTACTTCAAGAATAAGTTCGCTTTTTGCAAATCTCTCAAGAAGTTCTTTTGATTTTTTGATGTTTTCGTTTAATGGAAGTTCCGAACCATCAAACATGTGTGAGTTAAATAAATTTGGAAGACCTTTTGCGCGTCTTTTTTCTGTTTCAGCAACTAGCGGAAGCATGAAGCTCTCCACGTATTGAGGGTGGCAGTGATCTGTGTGAAGGGCGATTAAAACATTGTATTTTTCGGCCATCAGGTGCACGTGCTGAGCAATAGAAATAGCCCCTAGTGCCATATCTCCCACGCCCTGTCCTGAAGCGAATTTCCCGCCTCCCGTAGACACTTGAATGATACCATCAGACTTTTTATCGGCGAAGGCCTTTAGTGCGGCATTGGCAGTCGACATAGAAGTCACGTTAATGGCCGGATATGCGTACCCGCCGGCTTTTGCTCTCTCTAGCATTTGTTTATATTGTTTAGGTGTGGCGACTGGCATTATATCTCCTTGGTACTTATTTGCAGAACTCTTTTGGGAAAGAGTTTATCTTTTACGTCTCTTATTCGCTATAAAAATGCACTTGTAAGGTACATTTTTTCTGTCTTTGCAGAACTCTTAAAAAGTAAGATTCGTGTCTAACTTTTTTATGCGATATAAAAATGCACCTGGGGGTGCATTTTTTCTGTAAATTTGTTACTATCGAAATTCCATAATTTTTTATGACTTGAGGTATCTATGCTAAAAAAAGTAGAAAAGAAATATTCTGCGAAAAAAACACCAAAAGCTGAGCTGAAAAAATGGTACGAGCTTATGACTCTTGGTCGTATGCTTGATGAGCGCGCTCCAAACTATTTAAAACAAGCGGTTGGTTGGTCTTACCACGCACCATACGCCGGCCACGATGGAATCCAGTTAGCTATCGGACAAACATTTGTAAGAGGAGAGGATCATCTTTTCCCTTATTACCGCGATATGCTGACAGCTGTTTCAGCTGGAATCACTGCTGAAGAAATTATCCTTAACGGTATTTCTAAGGCGACAGATTTAGCTTCTGGTGGACGTCACATGTCTAACCACTTTGCTAAGCCAGAGTGGAAGATTCACAACGTTTCATCTTGTACAGGTAACCACACACTTCACGCTGTTGGTGTTGCCCGTGCAATGAAGAGATACAAACACAAAGGTGTAGCATTCTCTTCTCAAGGTGAATCATCTGTATCTGAGGGGTACTGTTACGAAGCTATCAACGGAGCTTCTTGTGAGAAACTTCCAGTTGTTTTCGTTTTCCAGGACAACGGATACGGGATTTCGGTTCCAAAAAGAGATCAGACAGCAAACGAGCGAGTTGCTGATAACTTCTCAGGGTTCCTAAACCTGACAATCATTCACTGTGACGGAAAAGATGTTTTCGATTCTATGTCAGCGATGGAAGAAGCAAGAAGAATCGCGATTGAAAAATGTGAGCCGGTTATCGTTCACGCAGACTGTGTTCGTATCGGAAACCACTCGAACTCTGATAAACACGAATGGTACCGCGATGAAGAAGAAAGAGCGGCCGCAAAAGCTCAGGATCCATACCTGGCGTACAGAAAAGAACTATTGAGCTCAAAAGTTTTCACTGAAGCAGAACTAAACGCTATTGATGAAGAACAAAAAAAGGTCGTTTTAGACGCTCACACAAAAGCGATGAAAGCACCAAACCCAACTCCGGAATCAATCTTTGATAACCTATGGCCAGAGTCATACGTGTCGACAAAATACCCGGAAGGAACTCACAACCAATCTGGTGAAGAGACAAAATTCATCGACGCTATCAACGGAACACTTAAAGCAGAATTCCGTCACAACCCAAATACATTCATTTGGGGACAAGATATGGCCAACAAAGAAAAGGGCGGTATCTTCAACGTTTCAAAAGGAATGCAGCAGGAATTCGGAATTGAGCGCGTCTTTAACGGGCCAATCGCTGAAGACTTTATCCTTGGGACTGCAAACGGTTTCTCTCGCTTCAGAGACGACATCCGCGTGTGTGTTGAAGGTGCAGAATTTGCTGATTACTTCTGGCCGGCAATGGAACAATACATCGAGATGTCTCACGACTACTGGAGATCAAATGGAGCGTTCTCTCCGAACGTTATTATCCGTCTAGCTTCTGGTGGATACATTGGTGGGGGACTATACCACTCACAAAACCTTGAAGGTTCTCTAGCCGCTATCCCAGGGATTAGAATCGTTGTTCCGTCATTTGCTGACGATGCAGCTGGATTATTAAGAACTGCTTTCAGATCAAAAGGACCAACTCTTTATCTGGAACCAAAATCGCTATACAACTCAAAACAAGCGATGGCCGTTGTTCCTGATGACTTCGAAGTTCCATTTGGAAAAGCACGCGTAAGAAGAGAAGGGACTGACTTAACAGTTATCACTTACGGAAACACAACTCACATGTGTCTTGAAGCTGCTGAAAAACTAGCAGGCGAAGGATACAACGTAGAAGTCGTGGATCTTCGTTCTATTATTCCTCTTGATGAAGAGACAATTATCAATTCAATCAAGAAAACAAACCGCTGTTTAATTGTCCACGAAGATAAAGTATTCGGTGGATTCGGTGGGGAGTTAGTAGGAATCATTAACGATAAAGCATTTGAGCACCTTGATGCGCCAGTTAAGCGCGTAGGTTCTACATTCACTCCTGTTGGATTCAACAGAATTCTTGAGCGTGCGATTCTGCCAAACACAGACCGCGTGTACCAAGGAATGTTAGATCTACTAAAATACTAAGTTAATCAATTTCGTCGCCCTTTTGGAGATTAGTCCAGAAGGGCGATGTCAAAACTTCCCAATCACTTTCATTTACTAATTTATGTTATCCTTTTTTAGATATTTCTTATTTATGTAATTTCTAGAGATGGATCTCGCTCATGAGTAAAACCCTTGTCATCTGTGATAATGAATTTCTAAGCACTTTATACGTCATGAATCTGGAAGTATATCTCGCTACCAAGGCCGAACTTGTCACGACGATTGAGGCGGGGATAGCCATTCATAAAGCGAAGAAAAATTTCGATCTCATCATCTCATTAGATACCATCAATAAGCGCGATGCTTTTAAAGAAATTAACGAATACCGCGGCTCTTATGGAGTGAAGACTCCTTTTATCAGAGTTGGAGGGGATGAAGACACGGATATCGATGGTAAAACATTTGCTGTCTCTTCTCGTTATAATATCCAATCAATTCTCAAAAAATCAGCTTCTATTTTAGGAGTGACGGCCAAACAAATGGCCGAGATGCAGATGGGTGCTTATTATCCGATTTCAATGGCGCCAGTTGAAGGGCTGACAAAAGCTCCTTGTAACCTGTATCTCTCGGTTGATTCTCAATACAAGATGCTTGCCCGTCGTGATGACACGATTGATGAGAGTATCAAAAACGCCAAGGCCACCGGGGTAGACACCATTTTCGTCCGCAGCACTGACCGCCTGGTCATGGTTAACAATGTCTCTTTAAAACTCATTGAGCGTATCACTGAGGCCTTAAAAAATAGCTCAGGCATGTCGATAGATAAAAAAGTTGAAGTGCTTAACGACGGGTTTGAATTTGCGGCCGCCAATTTATTCTCAACAGAGGAAATCAGGCAGGAGATGGCCGAAATCGCCACTGCTTCAGCTAAGGTTATGTCTGATGTTGTAAAAGACAACCCTCAATTAAAAGGGCTGCTGGCCACTATGTTAAGTAACAAAAGTGGTTACATCTTCACGCACTCGATGATCAGCAGCTACGTGGCCAATCATATTATCAAAAACGTTACATGGGGAGGAGAAGGGCAGTCTGATAAGATTAACTTTGTACTCTTCTTCCACGATATCTATCTTTCTCCGATTTATTTAAAACACCCGCAGCTTAAATATGAAAAGGCGCTGTTAGATAATCCGGCCCTTTCTGAAAAAGAAAAAGACATCATTATGAACCACGCTAAATTAGCGGCGGAGTTAGTTGTGACTTATAAACGCTGCCCGATGGGTGCAGACGTTTTGATTAAGCACCACCACGGGATGAAAAAAGGTTCTGGTTTTGCCAATAAGTACCCTGAGGATCTTTCACCTCTTTCTAAAGTACTCTTGATTGCTGAAGCGTTTGTTGAAATTTTTGTAGCGACGACGGATAAAAAAGAGAAAGTGGAAATGAAGCTCATTATTCCTAAGCTGATAGAGGAGTTTGTGTCGCCGTCTTATATTAAGATCATTCAAACGTTAGTGAATCTTCCACTGTAGCTTTTGAGGAGCTTGAATCATTTACGGATTTGAGGAACTCAAACATTAGATCCGGTTGTAAATCTTCGAATGAAATTTCTTTTTGCATAAGAGTGCTTAAGTTTGAATAAGTGCTTCCTGGTAGACCGCATGGGAAAATCAGGCCAAATGCTTCCTGGATTTTTTGATCTTCGCCCAAATTCAGGGCCAATCCATGGTATGTAACAAATTTTCGTGTAGAGAGTCCTATAGAGGCGAGCTTAAATTGTTTTGCCCACAGCCCCAGTAAGTCGGATCTTACTTCAAGTGAGTGGAGTCCATATTTTTTTTCCAGCACATTTTTGATTGTGGCCAAGGCCAATAACATAAAATCAAAAACTTTATATTTTTTATGATCCAGTGAAATCAGCGGATAGAGAACAATTTGTTTTTCATGGTGGAAGGTAATACCTCCACCTCTTTTGATCCTGTGAATCTTTAAAGGTAGCTGCTCTTCTAATAAGGGATCAAAGTCAATAAGTTGAGTTTGATCATTGGCCATTTTTTGAAGTCCTCTTCCCAGAGTCAGGCAACTGGGATGGTTACAAAAAATCAACAGCGATTCATCGGGATGCTCGTAAATTTTTTCTATCATGAGTTCCTGGAATGAATGAGCGATTTCATATGGCCAGGATTTTTTTACGATGACGGCAGTTGATCCATGAATTTCGATATCCTTTAGAGTTAAGGAAAACTCTTCGAGGTTTATGCCTTCAAAAATTTTCACTTCATATGTCCCTGGGCCTTTAAATGTTCCATATAATCGGCAGCCTTATAGCTACTTCTGACCAATGGACCTGAGGCGACAAACTTAAAGCCCATCTCATAGGCCTTATCTTTTAACATTTCAAATGTCGATGGGTGATAATACTCTAGGACTGGAAGATGTCTTTTCGTCGGGCGCAGGTATTGTCCGAATGTGATGATGTCTACATCTATGGCCCTTAAATCCTTCATCGTAGCGATGAGCTCATCAACTGTTTCCCCCAGGCCAACCATTAGTGAGGTTTTAGTACTGATATCAGGGTAATGATTTTTATAGAACTCAAGACATTTTAAAGTTTGTTGATAGCCGGCCCTGCGGTCTCGGACATCATAAGTCAGGCGCTCTACTGTTTCCACATTTTGGGCAATGACGAAAGGGGAGCTTTGGGCCAGCGTGTGCATGTGCTTTTGTGATCCATTGAAATCTGGGACAAGAGTTTCAACTAACGTTGAAGGGTTGCTTTGTTTGATCGCTTTTACGACATTGGCAAAATGGGAAGCACCATAATCTTCGAGATCATCTCGGTCTACAGAAGTCACAACCAGGTATTTTAGATTCATGACCTGGGCCATTTTTGCAGCGTTGGAAATTTCGTCAAGATCCAACTTGCCCCCAGGATTGCCAGTGTCGACGTGGCAGAACTTACAAGCTCGTGTGCATGTCCCGCCTAAGATCATTATCGTTGCAGTCTTGGCGGCCCAGCACTCACTTAAGTTCGGGCAAGCAGCCTCCTCACAGACAGTCCAGAGCTTGTTTTTTTTCAATTCTGCTTTTACTTCCCGGTAATTCTCACCTCCGGGAAGCTTCACTTTAAACCATTCCGGCTTTTTTTCGATTTCTATTTTTTTAGTGAAGGTTTGCTGGGCCCGAACTTTTTTTTCAAGGATTTTTCTTTTTTCGTCTTCGTAGTTGTAATCAGTTTTGCTCATTGTAGTTCTCTAAGGACTTCCATTTAAGTTCACCACTGCCATTAAAATCTTCCAGCTCCGTTTGTTTGAGCATCTGTCCAGAGAGTAATCTTTCGATAACTTGAGTGGCAGCGCGATTCTGACTGAGTTTCTGGCAATCTTCCGGATCATGACATAAACGATTTTCTTTTAAAAGATCTAGCATAGGCAAATGGCCACCTTTTAGAAGAATAAGGGCCTGTTTTTGTCCTTTTGCCACCTGATTAAAATGGGCAAGGCCTTGATAAAGAGGAGTCGCTCCATCTGTCTCACCTAGGAGGTAAGAGACCGGTACACTAACTGGATACTTTTTGGCATCGTAGATGCGGTTTTGATCGTGCGAAATATTTAAAGGTGCGCAGAAGTTACGTTGGTCTTCGTTGACTAGATTACTAGTAAGCTGCTCTCCGGCAAAGACTGAGACCATGGATAATGTTGTGTCGGCCATGCTCATTTCCTGACAACCAATCATGCCCATTGTGACATCGCCAAAGCTAAATTCTTCTTCCTGTTTTTCGGGATTTCCATAAAAGCTATGAATAAAGCCGCTAAAACTTTCTTCATCCATTAAAAGAACCTGCTCTAAGAAACTTTGATACGATCCCAAACCGTTGTTGAGATACATCATCATGTTGGCCACTTTTGAAAACCAGCTTGCAGGAATTCCCGGGGTATTTGAAAGTTTAAGAATCTTACTTTTCATTTCAACCGGGAGTTGGTTGAAAAAATCCTGAATCAAACGCAGCTTCTTGGGATCGCGCCAAAGCGTTTTATCGGCCTTGTAGACGACGCCTTCTAAAACCAGCGACTTCACTAGCTCCGGATAAAATGAAGCAAATACCGTGGCGGCCACGGTGCCATAAGAGTGTCCATAGGCCGAAACCAAAGAGAGTCCATAGGCGCGTGCCACTAGGGCGGCATCTCTGGCCGTGTTTTCAGTGCTGTAAAATGTTGGATCGAGAAAAAGTTCTTCACTTGCGGGTCTTGAGCAAGAAATTCCACGCTGTTCGAAAAAAATAACGTTGTAGTGCTCAAGAGCAAATTCGCTGGAGCGCGAAGATACTCCCGGCCCTCCGGTAAAAAAGATGACTGAAGGTAATTTGGGGTTAAAAGCTTTTTTTAGATACGAGTAAATCAGGGTTTGCCCGGCAAGAGGGTTTTGGTAATTGACCGGGACAGAAGTGTAGCGGAAGAATTCACCAGATCTCTCTTCGGTATGCTCCTGGCAGACTTCCAGGCCATTTTTATAAACGGGATTTAAGGTGAAACCAAAGGTTTTACCGGCCAGGAGAAATGAGGCTAGAGTGAAAGCTAGAAGTTTCATAAGTCTCTTTTAGAGACTTTCAGGAGAGAATGCCAGATTTTTGAAAAAATTACTGCCTTTTAGCGGCAATATTCCTCTCTAAATTGCGTCTGGATATCAACGGCGTCCCATTCTAAACTCTCGTCGTTTAAATCCCAGTTCAGGTACTTAACCTGGACGTAGTGAACTAGTTCGTGGACAACTGAATCGTCCATGCAGCGTTTATGAGATTCATAATAATCGGCGTCGTCCATGATATAGATTTCGTTATTATCTACCGCAAAGGCATTGGTGATTAAGTCAGGTCTCATGCCCCATTGTTTTTCAATCGCATCTTGAAACTGCTTCAGCGGAGTTTTGCTAGAATAGTAAAATTTAGGAAAAGGGATCGAATCTTTTTTAGTCTGATGCTTTTTTTCCAAAACCTTTTCAAAGAGAAACTCCACCGGGTATTTCAGTGTGGCCTCTTTGGCAAAACTTGTTTGAGTCGTTAAAAGAGCGGCGATTAAAAATAGTGTTTTCATGGGAGAAATTCTAGGAAGGAAGAAAGGCTTTATCAAGAGAGAACTGGCCTCTTTCGAGGCCAGTAATGAAATTACTTAGACTTGTGTGTGTAAGACCCATCCCAATTTGGTGGAGGAGGCACTTCTTTATAGTCTTCGCACATGTGCATCATGCGCTCGAAGCTCTTATCCTCGGGGAATTTCACATGTAGTGATTTAAAGATTTCGAAGGCCTCGGCAAACCTTTGTCCCAAGTACATCTGGAAAGCTTCTTCATATTGGGCCAGGGCCTCTGTCTCATTAATCAAGTGATGGCCAGGATGAAGGACTTCATAAATTGTGACGGCGTTTTCTTTCCCTTTTACTTTTACCTTATCCAGCGTTCTGAAAACGAACTCTTTTTGTAGTTCTGGTGGAATAGCATTTTTAGTGTATTCAGAGATATTTAATTGCACCCCATAGTACTTACAAAGGGACTCAAGACGGGCACCCAGGTTCATGTTATCCCCAAGCGCGGTGTATGAGAAAATCTGATTAGAACCCATGTTCCCAACAGAGCACTCACCAGTGTTAAGACCGATTCCGTGCTTAAAAAGAGGGAAGCCTTCGCGCTCAAATTCAGCGTTGATCGAGGGGAGTCTCTCAATCATTTGCACAGCTCCTTTAACCGCCCAGTAAGAATGATTTTCTAAATCAACTGGTGCTCCCCAGTAAGCAACCATGGCATCCCCGATATACTTATCCAGTGTTCCCTGGTGCTCAAAGAGCGTGTCAGTCATCATAGTCATGTATTTATTTAAACAGTGAGTAAGTTGTTCTGGAGTGAGCTTTTCAGAAATCGAAGTAAAGTCGCGCACGTCAGAGAAGAAGACGGTAATCACTTTCTTTTCTCCCCCTAAACGTACCTTTTCCGGGTTTTTTAGAAGGTCGTTAACAATACTAGGAGCAAGGTAGCGCGAGAATGTTCCTTTGATTTTTTTCTTCTCTTTATTCGACTGATAAAAATGCAGGAAGGTCGACCAGGAATAACAACTCAAAACCGAGAAGAGACAAAAGAAGAGTCTGTTGTTATAGCCTTTAGGAATGAAGTAATACGAGTCTAAGTAGAAAAGCCCACCCATGATGGCAAAGACGGCCACGAAGTCTACAATCGCATTTCCAAAGAGCATCACACTAACGATCAGGGCACTTCCACCTAAAAGCATGATCCAGGAAATTTTTGTCGACTCAAGTTCTGAGACCATGAACTTTCCTTCCAGCATCATATGGACCATGTTCATGTGAAAAACGATTCCGGGAAGAATCGGGTCAACGGGAGTGTTACGTAAATCGTTTGCCCCAAAAGCAGTTGATCCAACGAAGACCAGTTTGTCTTTAAAGATTCGCTGCATTTCCGGGTCATTGTCTTTGGCCTGGAAAATATCCCAAATACCAACAGTGGGAAAGTGATCGAGGCCACCAAACCATCTCACCTTTGCTTCGCCGTTGTAGTTGACATAAAGATTGCCTTTTTTGGTTTGAATGTAGGCCGTTTCAGTTGAAGGGATATTAACGACAGTATGATCACCGCTAAAAAATTCGTAGGCCTGCATAGAGAAAGAAGGGAAGTACATCCCACCTACGTTCGCAATAATCGGGTAGTGACGGAAAACCCCGTCAGCATCAGCTTCGGCCTCAATGTGTGAGATACCTGTCTCTGAGTTGGCCAGGATCTCAATTGGAAAAACTTTTTTCTCAATTAAAAACTCTCTTAAGTTACTTCCTTCTGCTTGCCTGGCGTCCATGATGAAATTGAGAAGTTGATCAGGAGCTTCTTTAAAAAAAGTTTCCTGGTCAATCTCATCCGATTCTTTTTTTACCACCGAATAGGGAAGGATAATTTTTTTCGTCGGGTCTGATTGAAAATTTTTAAATGAGGCACCTAAAAGGTTATCTGGAGATTCAGCATTACAAGCGAGTTCTGGTTCAGAGAAAAAAACGTCGAAGGCGACAACTTTCGCGCCGTAGTTGCTAAGTTTATTGACCAGGTTTGCAATGTGGGTGCGAGTCCACGGCCAGCGTCCAATTTTGGTGAGTGATTTATCATCAATGGCCGCCAGGACTAGGCGGTCGTCTTTTTTGTCGCGGTCAATAGTCAGCTTCATGCGTAGGTCGTAAAAACGGTCTTCGAAAAATGAAGCGTAGTTATAAAGAAAAGACTGATTGGTGTACGAGTTTAAATCTCTGGCGCTGGTGGAAAGGAAAATACTCCCGGCACTGAAAGTAATGATCGCAGTAATCCCCAGGTACTGGAAAATCCTAAAAAGCATGAGAGCTCCCTTTATTAAAAGCTAAAGCGGTATTCAGTCGTAAAAACGTGCTTGCTGTATGAGTAGTTAGTATCGTCCGACTTATTTTTTGTGAAGTCGTAGTTGATACTAATGCGGCTGTTGGCGCTTAACTCACGGGCAAAATCCACAGAAGGGTTGAAAGTTAATTCAGTCCCGCGTGTGGCCTTTTGTTCTTTGGTATCAGTCATAGTTGTGGCCATCGCTAAACCCAGAGTATACTGGGGCATGATTTCCGGAATGATGTAGTCAAAGCGCAGAAGATAAGTGTCAGTGTTGGTACTGCTATTGTTATAGTTGTCGATAAAACTGGCATCAAAAAGAGCGATCAACAGGTGATGAGTTGAAAAAAAGAAAGTCTGGTCAGCACTTAAGCTTGTCGTATGGTTGCTGATTGATTCATCTTTACCATCGTAATTCTTTCTTTTGATTTTTAATGTTGTATCACCGATATTGAAATAGCTAAAGCTTTCTCCAAGCGTGAAAGTAAACGACTTGGCATAAAACTCTTTTTTCTTTTTTTTCTGCCAGTCTTTAAACACGTGAGAGTAATCAATATCAAAAAGCAGGCTTGCTGGTTGCTCCTTCATCTTGTGTTCATATTTATTTTTTAAGCTCATGTTCATCGTAAACGAATCGTTCTGATAAACTTCAGGACTCGATTGGTTGGTGTGTTGGGTGTAAATGAAACGCGCTTCAGGAGAGATGATATAGCGTTTTTTGATCGGGAAGTCATATTTTCCGTAGGCCTCAGTTTCAAAAATATAAGATTCTTTTTTTGATTGCTGAACGTTGTTTTCTTCGTTGGTTAAAGAAATATTGTCATCAAATTTAATTTTTTGTGAAACATACCCGTTGTAGCGTTTTGGATTGATACGTCTTCCATTGACCATGACGTTTGGATCGAGATTGAACTCTACCATTAACTGAGCAATGCGCTGATTGATTTCTGAAGCAAGAGGAGAGGACTTATCGATATTGTAGGCGGTGTTGAGCATTGGGATAATGAAGCGCTCGACACGTCTTTCCAGGTCTTCACCTTGTTGTGATTTTTCACGGGCAATAGAAAGGAGTGTTTCCGCTAACTGGTAGCGGGCAATTTGTTTCATTTTATCGTCAGAATCTTTTTCTTTGATCACTTGGGTATAAGTGTCGCGGGCCTCTTCGTGCTCTTCTAGTATTTGTGAAATATGGGCAACATAATAGAGCGAAGCCGGACGATTGAAGTTTTTTTCTGCTGATGTTTTAAAAGCAGCACGGGCCTTCTTTAATTCGTTAGAAGCATACAGAGCTTGTCCGTATTCGTAGTATAAATCGGCACTGGTGCTATTTTCGCTGATCGCTTTTTGAAATTGGGCAATGGCCTGATCGTATTCCTGCATTCTCGAATAACTTAGACCCATAAGGTAAGACTTACTTATCTTGGTGTCGTTAGAATCGAATTGCCCAAGAGATTCAATGGCCTTTGGGTACTGGCCGTTTTTGAAATATTTGTAAAATTCTTCAATCGTTGAAGCAGAAAGAGGAGAAGAGAGAAGAAGTGTTGTTAACGATAAAAGAGCAGGGGCCCTAAATCTATTGAGAAGCATTTGTTACATCCCTATAACATAAAAAAGCACCCATCTTGGGTGCTTTTTATAATTTCATATTCTCAATTATTATAGTTGATAATTACTCGGCGTTGAAAATAAATTTTACCTTGGTATTTGGTACCGCAACTCCGCGGTCGGTAGCGGCCTGTTTTGCTACATCATTCTTCTGAAGAACGTCCTGAGCGATGTTAGTCAGAGTTGTTCTCGATCCCGATGTGCCCGGAGCTGTTGCTGGTGGAGGAGGAACAACTGGCGCAGAGTAAGTATTGATGAAAGTCTGAGCAGCAGCTGTGAAAATTTCAGGTGGTTTTACCTCGGTAGGAGCAACACTTGCCGGCGCTCTTCCTGAATCTCCCTCTGTTTTTGCAACTTCTTTTGGTTTGTCGCCTTCTGGTTTGGCAGCCTCATCTTTTTTATCACTTTTTTCTCCAGCTTTTTCATCTTCTTTTGCTGGTGCCTGTGCCTTTTGGAAGGCCTCAGGGTCTACCAGGATGAATTTCCCTGAAGGGTCCAGCTCCAGACCTGCGGGGGCTTTATATTCCCCAGTAACTTTGTCAATTTTACCCAGAGTCTCAGGAACGATATATGTTCCAGAGTTGCTGTCGAATAGAGCGTTTGATGGTGGAGGGATAATGTTAACAGTGTTTAAATCGATAACACTTCCCGCTGGAAGTTTATACTCACCAGTTGTGACGTTAAAGAATCCTTCAGAGCTTCCTGGTTTTTCTGTATGAGAGACGGCCGGAAGGGACGCTTTTACATCCACACCCAGTTTAGCGACTTCTTTATCTACCGCTGAAGCGGAGTTAGAGAAGGCAGCCCCTTCAGCTCCTGGAGGAATCGGGTTTCTGAATTGTTTTTCTGAATGAGATGAACCTTCATTTAAACCCGTTTCGTTTTTTTCCAGAGCTTCAATTTGTTTTGTTCCAAGTTTTGTTGGAATCATTGCTCGCTCGGCAACGTTCAGGTTAACGGCCGAAACCTGTCCTTTTGTTACCATGACGGCCTTATCACTTGAGACAACTCTTTCTAAATTTCCCTGATCAAATTTTGAGTCTCTTTGATCGCGGTCAATATGGGCCATGGCCACTTTCCCTTCGAAAGTGATCAATGATGTGTTTTGATTTTGTGGGTTGAAGTTAACCTGGAAGTCTGTTCCGCGGATACCCATCGCCGCAGTTTTTGTTTTGATATAGAGTTTACTTTTACTCTTATCTTCCATCTCCATATAGTCTTTTGTAACCTGAGATCTAATCTGACCTTTTACCAGAGTGATGATACCTGCTTCTTTTTTAGGGAAAGCGTTGATCACCATTTGCGAATTCGGCCCGAGGTTCATTTGCGATTTATCAATGAAGAGAAGTTTTACGAAACTTTTTTCTGCAGTTTGAACAACAGCACCTTCAGGGATTGATTGATCTGCTTTGACATCGATGATACTTCCATCAGTCAGTTTTGCTTTGACCATCCCGCGCATGATAATAACCTTGGCAACATTGTCATTGGCCATAACGTTGGTGGCGATGATTAAAGTTGTGAGAGTCCAAAAAAGGTGAGAGCGTAATTTCATAAAAATCCTTCATTTAAAGGCGCTTATCAATCATCTCTTCGATCATTATAGGTGAGTTCTTTAGGGGATAAATGTTTACGGGCCAACTATGTAATTTCCAGACAACCTAAGTAAAGGGCCGTTTAAATTTGGCCCATAATTTTGCACCAGCAGAGGTAAAAGCTTAAAACGATTGGTCTAAAAAAGTCGGGTATTTGAGAGGGTAAGGTGTCCTAACTAAAAAAGAGTGAAACCAGTGCGCACGATAATGTAGTGGCCGGAGAAATCGTTGGAGTTTCCTTCCGAGAGTGTGATGACCTCAGCAGTATCGGAAGCATCGAGAATAGAAACCTTGTAGGAGTGCATGTAGTTGTATCCAATTTCTAAAAACATCGGATGGTCTTGTTTGAAAGGAAGAATTTCTTCCAGGCCAATAAAAAGACCACCGCCATAGTTTTCAAAGCTGATTCTTTTTTTATTGTTAAAGTTCCCGGTAGTCGTAGCATCGTTAAAAACAAAAGTTTGCAGAGACCACGATGGCCCAAAACCGACATAGATATTGGCCTTATCTAAAATAGAAAAAGGTGTGTGGTATTTGATTTGTGGGCTAAAACTTACGAAGCGAAAACTTCCTCCACCGCGAATGGAGTTTTGATTGTCGATAAAAGTGACGTCTTTGATCTTTCCAAAAAGAACATCTGAGGCGACGACAAACTCCCATGCTTCCCAGCGATAAGCAAGAGAAGTGACGAGACCAAATCCCAGAGTTTTGGTTTCGTCTTCCGGGTCATCATCTTCAGACTCATGGTTATCAATCAGGCGGTCTGTGTTCATTTCAATGTGATTAAAAGAAAAACCAGCTCGCAGGATGAAATTATTTTCCAATGTCGATTTCGTTTCTTCAGCGTGAAGAACAGAGCTTAAAAGTAATAGGACGACTAAAAAACAATTCTTCATCAGTAATTGAGCTCCAGTCTTAACATGGCACCTTTATCTTCTTGTTCAAATTTAGGAATGATCAACGTTCGTCCTTCATAAAAAGGAAAAAGTGTGGCCGGATTAATCATGTGGCCGACAATCTTGCCGGCAGTTGTGCCAGAATTTAGCAGTGACATCGAAGCAGTTTCGATTCCCAGACCTAAAACGGTTCCAAGTACAGGTGTCTGGTATAAGTCCTGAACGCTGGCCGGTTCAGTGAGGATCTCAACGGTGAATTCAAAAAGGGCCGAACTGATAGAGGCCATCCCCATCGCGGCCATTCGCGAATAACCTTCAGCGCGGTAGAGGAGATAAAGTTGAGAGCCTGTGAGTGGGTGAACAAATAAATTCCATACCGGTTCATCTTTATCAAAAACCAGTTTTCCAAAATTGTTTTTGTATTTATTCCAGCCGTCTTCGACCTTAAAAACTTTGGGTTGAATCAAGGGATAAAAAACCCATGTCAGTCCGTAAACGATTCCGATATTTTTCGCGCTTTCTTCCCAGCTATGCTCGCGGTCAACATACCCATAGTGGTAAAGCGAGGTGCGGGTTTTTTTGACGGGATCGACGACGACATCGCCCTGTAAATACGGTTTTTGGGGCCCAGAATCCACTTCCAGGGCACTGGCCTGAGCGAAGCCTTCACTGATGGTCATCAGCGAAAATAAAAGCAGGAGCAAGGGGACAAACTTTGTCATACGTGGTAGTAGTAATCTTACTGTTTAGTGAGAGTCCAGCCCACTTTTAACACAACGACTCCTCGATGGAAATTGCTATGAACAATTTAGAAGCTAAAAAAAATGATTTTCACCAATATGTAAAAGATCTCCAGGATCAGATTACTAAGGCACTTTTTAGTGTCGATCCTAAATTGTCATTGGAAGAAGACTTATGGGAGCGCAAGGATCACAAAGGTAACCCGGGAGGCGGAGGAATCACTCGAGCTTTTTCTGGAGACGTAATTGAAAACGCAGGGGTTAACACCTCGAAAGTTTTTGGGGCCATTGACCCGGCCTTTGCCAGCCGTTTAGGAGGCACAGGGGATGAGATGTGGGCCGCAGGGATTTCCCTGATTATCCACCCGAGAAACCCTCGAGTCCCAACAGTTCACGCGAATTTTAGAATGATCCAGGCCGGAGAGAGATTCTGGTTTGGTGGTGGGGCAGACCTAACGCCTTATTACCCTCATGAAGAAGACTTTCAGTATTTTCATTCCATTTGGAAAAACGCACTGACTCCGTATGGAGTTTACGAAGACATGAAAAAAGAGTGCGATAAATACTTCGTCAACACTCACCGTGGAGGTGAGATGCGTGGAGTAGGTGGATTCTTCTACGATCACTACAACACGAACGATTTAGATAAAGACTTGGCGATGGTCAAAGACATCTCTTCAAACTTTATCAATTCATACTTTCCAATCGTCGAAAAAAGAAAAGGCGAAGCCTATACAGAAGCAGATGAAGACTTCCAACTTCACAGACGCGGGCGCTATGTTGAATTCAATTTACTTCACGACCGTGGGACAATGTTTGGCCTAAAAACCAACGGGCGCACGGACTCGATTCTTATCTCACTTCCAGCGCGCGCAAAATTCACTTACAAGTACAAACCAGCAGCAGGCTCAGTTCATGAGAAAATGATGGAGTACTATTTTCCTCGCGAGTGGAACTAAAAAATGTTTATTAATATCCTCCTTCTTTTATTTGCCACATCTATCTGGGGATACGGTTTTATTGCCACTCGCTGGACGCTTGTTGCTCTTGACCCTTACTGGGCCAACGCTCTTCGCTTTAGCGTGGCCGGCGTGGCCTCGCTGCCTTTTTTACTTTATAAACGCTCATTCACCAGAAGCGATAACATTCTAAAAAAATCGTTTATCAGCTCGGTGTTTCTTCTGGGGATTTTACTTTTTCAGACCATCGGCCTCTCGCTTACCACTGTGGCAAAAAGCGGATTCATTACAACGTTGTACACGCTTTTTATTCCGATTATAACGATGCTGGTGTTTAAGAAAAAATACCGCCCGACATTCTGGTTTCTCATCTTCATGGCAATGGTGGGAATGGCGCTTATGTGCAACCTGGAATTAAAAGATCTCAACAGTGGAGATTTTTTTACGCTGATTTGTTCAGTCTTTGGGGCCATTCATATTATCTACGTGGGGAGAGTCGCCAATGCTATCGAGTCCCCGGTGGAGTTTAATTTCCTGCAGAACTTTTTTGTGGCCCTGATGTCTATTCCCATTGCTTTGATCTTTAAAGGAGTCATTGATTTTGGAGTGGTATTTGATCCAGGTCACAATGTCCTTATTGGTCTTATCTATCTGGGGATCTTCTCCAGTATGATCTCTTTTACCGCTCAAATCGTCGCGCAGAAAAAAATCCCGGATCACATTGCCGGACTCATTTTCTTAACAGAGTCGCCGTTTGCTGCCCTCTTTGGCTTTTTAGTTTTAGGGGAGACGTTAAATGGAATGAATCTTTTAGGAGCGGGGCTGATTATTTTGTCGGTGGTTTTAGTGCCAATCTTGGGAAGAGAAGTGACCGCGAAGATCAAAGATCATCACGGCCACGATTCTATCTAAAAACTAGTGATTGTATTTCTTGTAAACTTTCATCATCTGAGACTTAACTTGTCCAGAGATGTTTAGCATAAGAAGAACACCTGAGTTTTCTCCGTTTTGGTCAGCACCAACTAGAGAGATTGTACCAGCTGCTTTTTCCCCGATGTAGTATCTGAATGAAGCGATCGCTCCTTCAACACCAACTGATGCTGGAAGGAAGATACCGAATACATCTTTACCTACGTAAAGAGACATATTGTGGAATTTTTCAATTGAGAAAGCTACTGCTGGAAGTGATCCAGAAGCTACACCAGGTAGGTTACGTCCACCAGGAAGTTTTTGTGGGTCAAGTTGATCAAGACCACCATCAACGATGTCTTTTAGAGAGATCGAAACTTGCATAAGTGTTCCGTTTGACTCTACATCAGGAGAGATTTCAAGGAATGAATACTTATACTTTGGAATGTTATAACGAAGTCCACCGTCCATTTGAATATTTTCAAAGACAGCAGAGATCATCATATTGTCTTGAAGAAGTGTTACTGTTGGCCCTTTAACACCAGCGATCTGGATGTTAGAAGCATCGTTTTTTCCACAAGAAGTTGTAAATCCAAGCATTGCGACTGTAGCAACAGTCAATAAAGACGTTTTCCATTTTGTTAACATAAAAATGTTCTCCTGTTAGTTAAGGCACAGACTATTTTTATGCTTCTTCGACAAAGGAATAAAAATGTTTAGGATCTATTTTCGATTGAAAATTTAATTTTTAAGAATTCGATGATTTCTTCATCGTTTAAGTTCGGATGTTGAGTCTTTTGCTCGGCAATGAGTGACTCGATTTTAGAAATGACAACTAACAGGAGATTACAATTTTGAACGATCATACATGATCCTCCTGTTAGTAGTTTAAATCAAAAGTTTGAATAGTCAAACTAATTTGAGAATGATTTTCATCAATCTTTTAAGTTGCTAGAAATATTATGGTTTTTGAGAGGAAGGGGACAAAAAAAGGCCCCATCTAAGTGGGGCCATTAAGCTTTTAAACTAGTATTCAGGGGCAATATAGACTTCGATATCCGGATTCAATTCATCTCTTAAAATCGCTTTAATCGCTTCAAGAGTTCCGGTCGTTGAGCTCGGGCAAGTCCCGCATGCACCTTGGTATTTCACCATTAAGATATTGTCTTGATAAGTCAGCGCCTGGATATCACCACCGTCGCCTTGAAGGCCTGGGCGGATTGTTTTATCTAAGATCGCTTCAATCTGCTGAAGTTCTGGAGAAAGATTTTTTCTTCTGTCTGCTTCAGGGTTTGGGTCATTGTAATCAGGATTGTGAGTTGGCATAAACTCTTTAAGAGCTTTTGTAATTCCCACTTCAACATTGTTCCAGTCTTCGTAAGAAAATTTTGTCACAGCAATAACGTTTTCAAAAAAGTGCAGCTGATCAATACCTCTGACTTTAAAAAGTTCAAGGGCCAGTTTGTTTTCTCCACACTCACTTGGAGATTTATAAGTCGAGTTACCTTCGTTTTTTACCGGGTAATTCAGGATGAATTTCAGCGCGTTTGGATTTGGTGTCGGCTGAATATCGATATCAATTTCCATATTTGTTTCTGCTTCTGTCATATATGTAACCTCTATAATAAAAATTCTTTTGCTTTGTTAATCGCTGCAATCAGTGCATCTACGTCTGCTTTCGTGTTGTAGAAAGTGAAACTTGCTCTGGCACAAGCAGTGATGCCAAAACGCTTCATTAAAGGCTGCGTGCAGTGATGTCCCGTACGAATCGCTACACCTTGTTTATCTAAAAGAGTTCCCAGGTCATGAGGGTGAACGCCTTCTAAAACGAATGAGAGAACTCCTGACTTCGTTTCTGATTCACCGATAAGACGAATGCCTGCAATCTTTTTAAGCTCGCTTGTGGCATAGGCCAAAAGCTCGTGCTCATAGTTGTAGATATTGTCCATGCCCAGTTTTTGAACGTAATCAATCGCCGCCTTAAAAGCGATCACTTCAGCAATGGCCGGAGTTCCGGCTTCAAATTTATTCGGCAGGATATTGTAAGTCGTTTTTTCAAACGTCACTTCACTAATCATCGCACCACCACCTTGATAGGGTGGCATTTCATTTAATAGCTCTTCTTTCCCGTATAAAATCCCCAGACCATTTGGCCCGTAAATCTTGTGAGCAGAGAAGACCAGAAAGTCACAGTCTAAATCTTGGACGTCTATTTTCTGGTGAGCGATTGACTGAGCTCCATCGACAGCGACTTTAGAGCCATTGGCGTGGGCCAGTTTAATCATTTCTTTAACTGGGTTCGTTGTCCCCAGTGTATTTGACGTGTGAACCACTGAAACCATTTTGACTTTTGGGTTCAGAAGTTTTTTATAGTCTTCTAAAACGATATCGCCTTTGTCGTTGACCGGGATCACGACAACTTTTGCGCCTTTTTTCTCGGCGATCATTTGCCACGGAACGATGTTTGAATGGTGCTCCATCTGAGAAAGAAGGATTTCATCACCTGCGTTTAAAAATCTCTCACCAAAAGAGTTCGCCAGAAGGTTAATCGCATCTGTTGTCCCTTTTGTGTAGATCACTTCATGGACTTCACGAGCATTAATAAAATTTTGAACGGCAATTCTTGTTTCCTCAAATTGCCTTGTCCCCATTTCCGAAAGAGTGTGGATCCCACGGTGAACGTTGGCCACATCCTGGCTTAGGTGTTTAGTCATCTGGTCGATCACGACTTTTGGCTTTAATGTCGTGGCGGCGTTATCTAAATAAACCAAAGGCCTTCCGTTCACAGTTGTTTTTAACTGTGGAAAGTCTTCTCTGATTTTTTCAACGTTTAATGCACTCATAGAGTCATCTCACTTAGAGCAATTTTCTCGAAGCTTTCTTCAAGCATCTTGATAGCGAGCTCCTGTATTTTTACGTTATCAATTTTATAAAGAACATCAGTCGCAAAACCGTGGCAAAGCATTCTTTTTGCTTTGTCTTTTTTGATCCCGCGGCTCTCAAGGTAGAACTCTTCTTCAGCTGAAAGCTGTCCAATTGTCGCCCCGTGAGCACACTTGACGTCATCAGCAGAAACGAGAAGCTGAGGGCGAGTGTCGATGTGAGCTTTCTTAGAAAGCATTAAGTTTTTATTCAACTGGTTTGAGTTAACCTGCTGGGCATCTTTAGCAATAGCGATTTTCCCAGTGAAAGCTCCATGAGATTCACCAGCTAAAATTCCTTTGAAAAGCTGATCAGAAGTCGTGTGGGCACTTAAGTGGTTAATGCTTGAGAAAACATCTGCGTGTTCTGTTTTCTTTAAGGCAAAAAGACCATTGACGTGAGCGTCTCCACCAACGCCTGCGACTGTTACGTCGATATTGTGGCGAGAAGTGAAGTTCCCCAGGTCAACTGTCATTGATTTAAACTGAGCACTCTTAGCAACTGAAGCTTTTGTTAAACCAATGTGAGTTGAAGCAGTGGCTTCGTTCTGGATTTTTACGTGTTCGATAAAGGCGTTTTCTTTTAGTTCAAAAAGAGTCGCTGCATTTGTCGTGTATTGGAACAGCAGGTTTTGGGTTGAAGTGAAAACTTCAACGAAAGAAGCTTTTGTGAACTCTTCGGCCACAATGGTGAGACGAGGAGACACAATCTTATTTACACCAGCTTCATCTGTCAGGTGCACGATGCTGATTGGGAAATCAATCACAGTGTTTTTCTTAATTTTTAAGAAAAGAGGTGAGAGAGCAACACCAAAGTTTAGGGCATCAAATGAATCAAAGAAATTAGTCTCTGGTCTTTGTTGGTCTAAGCTCACTCCTTCAGGAAGAACTGATTGGTGGCGGTTAAAAATCCCGTTGTTAAAAATAATCATTCCACGGCGATCGATAACCTGTGCGGGAATTTCCTGCACGATTTCGCTTTGGCGAGAGTAGAAGCGCGGAGAGAGATTTTTAGAAATATTAGTGTATTTCCAGTCTTCATCTTTTTTAGAAGGAATCCCTAGAGTTTTAAAGTGCTCAAGAGCTCGCTTCATGGCCTCATTATAGCTCGCCCCAAGTTCACCTGAATTCTTGTGAACCTCTGCCGAGTTTTTTATTAGTTCGTTTAGTAGTACGTTTTCCATAAATTATTCGTGGTCCTTAATCAGCCACTCATATCCTTTTTCTTCAAGTTCAAGGGCCAGCTCTTTTCCACCAGACTTAATGATCTTTCCTTTATAAAGGACGTGAACATGATCTGGAACGATGAAGTCCAGAAGGCGTTGGTAGTGAGTCACTAGAATCGTTGCATTGAAGCGAGAGCGTAGGGCGTTTACACCTTTAGCAACGATTTTTAGGGCGTCGATATCAAGACCTGAATCTGTTTCATCAAGCAGAGAAAGTCTTGGGTTTAAAACGGCCATTTGCAGGATTTCGTTTTTCTTTTTTTCTCCACCTGAAAATCCAGTGTTAACCGGACGATCAAGGAAAGCTGGGTTCATTTCTAAAAGCTCAAGTTTTGGCTGAAGGAATTTTCTGAATTCTTCTGCGCTCATTTCCGGCGCCCCGTTGAACTTACAAGTTTCATTGAAAGACTCAAGAAGGAACGTGAAGTTTGAAACACCTGGGATTTCTACCGGGTATTGGAAACCTAAAAAGATTCCGCTTTTTGCTCTCTCGTCAGTTTCAAGTTCAAAAAGGTTCTTATCTTTTGCGTTGATCTTGTAGGTGATTGTCCCTTCAGTCACTTCGTACGAAGGGTGTCCGGCGATCACTTTTGAGAGTGTACTTTTCCCAGAACCGTTAGGTCCCATGATCGCGTGCACTTCACCGGCCTTAACTGTTAAGTTAATTCCTTTTAAGATTTCTTTGTCTCCCACTTTTGCGTGGAGGTTTTTTACTTCAATCATAAATATTTCCTTACTAACCAATACTATTTTCTAATTTCATTTCAATTAACTTAACCGCTTCAACCGAGAACTCTAGTGGAAGTTCTTTGAAAACATCCTTACAGAACCCGTTGACGATCATCGAGATACACTTTTCTTCTGAAAGCCCGCGAGACTGAAGATAGAAGAGTTGTTCTTCTGAAATCTTCGATGTCGAGGCTTCGTGCTCAACCACTGCCGTGTTGTTTTTCACGTCAATGTAAGGGAAAGTATTCGCGCGTGCTTTATCTCCGATTAACATCGAATCACACTGCGAGTAGTTTCTTGCTCCCGTTGCACTTGGGTTGATTTTCACCAATCCTCTGTAGTTGTTTTCTGATTGTTCAGCAGAAATCCCTTTAGAGATGATGGTCGATTTTGTATTTTTACCGATGTGAACCATTTTTGTTCCGGTATCGGCCTGCATGAAGTTGTTGGTTAAAGCAACAGAGTAGAAAGCACCTTCTGAACCATCACCAATCAGATTACATGAAGGGTATTTCCAAGTGATCGCTGAACCCGCTTCAACCTGAGTCCATGAGATTTTAGAATTTTTTCCAAGGCAGTTACCGCGTTTTGTAACGAAGTTATAAATCCCACCTTTGCCTTCTTTGTCTCCGGCGTACCAGTTTTGCACAGTCGAGTACTTGATTTCAGCGTCGTCTAAAGCAACAAGCTCAACGATGGCCGCGTGAAGTTGGTTTTCATCTCTTTGAGGAGCTGTACAGCCTTCAAGGTAGTTTACGAACGAGCCTTCTTCCGCAATGATCAGGGTTCTTTCAAACTGTCCTGTTTCTTTAGCGTTGATTCTAAAATACGTCGATAAGTCCAGCGGACAACGTACACCTTTTGGGATGAAGACGAATGATCCGTCAGAAAAAACCGCCGCGTTTAAAGCAGCGTAGAAGTTATCTGAGTGAGGAACAACTGTTCCTAAGTATTTTTTTACTAGTTCGGGATGCTCTTTTACGGCTTCAGAAATTGAGCAGAAAATAACTCCAACTTTTTCTAGTTCTTCTTTGTGCGTAGTCGCTACAGAAACTGAATCAAATACCGCATCCACAGCGACACCACTGATTCTTTTTTGTTCATTTAAAGGAATTCCCAGTTTTTCAAAAGTCGCTAAAAGTTCTGGATCGATTTCATCCAGACTTGTAAGCGCATCTTTTTTCTTAGGAGCTGAGTAGTAGTAAAGATCCTGGTAGTTGATCTCCGGGATATTTAACTTGGCCCATTTTGGGTGCTCCATCGTTAACCAGTGACGGTAAGCTTTCAGGCGGAAATTTAAAAGCCACTCAGGCTCTTCTTTTTTCGCTGAAATCATGCGGATGATGTCTTCGTTAAGACCCTTAGGGAACTCTTCAGTTTCGATGTCTGTGAAGAATCCGTACTTGTAATCAGAATTTAAAATATCTGTGCTCATTATTGTTGTACCTCAAGGCCGTCGACGAGTCTGTTTGGAACGTTGAATTCTGTGCCTTGTAAAAGTTCTGCTAGAGTTAAACTTTCTAAGAACGAGTTGAGTTTGCGGTTTAAGTTTTCCACCGGAGTAGAGATGTTGCATTTGCCGAGAAGTTCACACGTGCCTTTGTGGTTTGTGCACATGCGGCCGATTTCTTCTTTGCCTTCAATCATGCGAACCAATTCCATGTAAGTGATACTTGAAAGTGGTTTGTTTAAGTGATAGCCGCCTTTAATTCCTTTGACCGATGTCAGGATGTCGTGATTGTTCATCACTTGCATCACTTTTGCTGTCGTATCAAAAGGTGTGTTGAAAGCATCACAGATTTCACGGGCCGAAACTAAGGGAGTTGAATCGTTTTTGTCGGCCATAAACTTCAAGGCCATCAAGGCGTATTCAACTTTTTTATTAATTTTTAGCATAGTCATCTCTCCATAGGGGGAAAACGGCGTTGGCCTTAAAAAAGTCCACTATTTTCCATTCCCATCTCGCTATGGCCCGAGAATATCCCAAAATACGTCAAAAATAAACCTATTTATAGTTAGACAAGGGTTTTTACCCTCTGTTTTCTAACGAAATGCATGAAAAAACCGAAAAGTATCAAGATGAATTATTTAAGTTTAGTATTTTTCCTTCTTTTTACCACCAGTGCCTGGGGCGATTGCCCGCAGTTTGAGACCGCTTTGGAAAAAGCGATGGCAAGGGTTACCTCAAGGGAAGCGGGAAAAGCGGGGCTTGAGAAGGCTAAGGCCGTCAATTGGGCGGGGCCGGAAGCGACTTCGTACAAACTTAAGTACGGTCAAGATTTAATCACTAACACCAATAACCGTTCGTTCATTTCAATGATGGAAGCGGATAAAAAATTAAAACGCAAAGACGTTTTATATTTTGATGTAGAAAACGCAGTTCAGAAAAAACTTAACGATACATTAATCGGCGATAAGGCGATGGTGGATTCGGTTAACAATTCCTTTCTCGCTAAATTCCAAAAAAATTTACAAGAGCATCCAGAAGTAGCGGCGAAGCTTGAAGGTCAATACAAAGACTACAAGGGAATGCGTTTACGTTTAGCTTTGAGAGAAGGTGAAGGCGCTGCGGTTTGGGAAAAAAAACTCAACGATATTTACCAAAAAAGTGTCGATGAATTTGCTACAGAGTTCGAGAAGATGGGACTTTCGAAAATGATTGCTCCAAGAACCGATGAAGTAGTGGATGTGCGTTCATGGTTTTTATCCGGAAGTGGTGAGAGCGCTCTTGAAGCAAACATGGCCGCTAGAGGTGCAAGAACTACAGCTTTTAAAGACGGAAAATCAAGAACAGTGTCTTTTAAAGAACAGCTGGCCGTTATGCATAAGGATGTTAATTCGATAGAAGGTTTAAGAAAATCTCTGGCCGGCAGTTCTGATTTAATGAAGTCAGGGATCATGATTAAAACCGCAAGTGGAGAGGTGATTCCTTCAAAAGATATGATTGGAGTTTTAAGAAAAATTAAGCCAAGTGATTGTGCTGATGCAGCTGAATATGCAGCTAAAATCCGTGGAAAAGTAAAAACTCTTTTTAACAGTGACATCAGTGACAAACACATTGATGACCTGACAGAGTATTTTAAAAAAGTAGACTCGCTTTCACCACCCTTATTTCAGCGCGAGCGCGTCTCCATCAATCTGGGTGAAGCTAAAAATGGAATTGTCTCAGTGGATTTTACCGGTGTTGGGGTGGACAATGCTTATGAGCAAATGCGCGCCCTGAGTGCAGTCAATTATGCACAAAAAGATGCTAAGACATTAGTTCAGGATGCTTTTGGAAAAATTCAAACTAATGTCGATGGCGTCACTGAGTCGATGAATGCTAGTAAACGCTATTTCACATTGGCGACTAAAGACGCCAAAAACCCAAGTGTGGTGCCGAAGTTCTCCGGAGATGACGGAATACTTATGCCAACGGGCGACTGGTCAATGGGCCAAAAAAAGGATTTACTAAAGACGCTTTCAAAAGCTGAAGACCCTTCAAAATTCCGCGTGACTTATGTGCGCACGGTTTTTGATTCAGGAGCAGTTGTTCCGGCGGCAGAGAGATCACAACGAGTGGTGCGCGCCGAAGGAATCGAAAAAGCGGTGAGAGAAGCCGTCACCGGAAGTGGGAAAATCTCTTCTGAAAAGGCCAAAAAAATGATTTTTGCCGTGGACTCGATTCCCTCTAGCAAGGGCGGGAAATTTAACTTACTTATTGGCGGGACAAAACCCACGGAAGATGAGAAAAAGCTTATTCTTCAGGCCTTTCAGAAATCCCTGGCCGCAGGAGAAGGTGAAGTGGCCGGTGACATCATCGATGCTTTCAATTAAGGACTCTATATGTATGTCGTAGGCGAACTTCGCGACAGAAAAATGATCAATCAAATGCGTGATGAACTCTTTTCCATGGGCATCAGCGCACAGACTCACTATAGTGAAAAAGACGATATTTACTTTCTCACGGTAGATGAAGAAAAAGATCTTCCACGCGCTATGGACTACTACCGCGTGAAGCTTGGTTTTCAAAAGCCTATTGAAGTGGACGAAGAGTGGGTAAAAATTAAAACTCTTCCACGCGGGCAAGTGACTTATACGATTATCATCATCTGTGCCGTGCTCTTTGGTTTGAGCTATTCGGACATGGGAAAAAGGCTCTTTGATGCGCTTTTTATGGGTGTACCAGAGACGGGTTTTTTATACGAAATCCTGCACGGGCAAATCTGGAGACTTGTCACTCCGATTCTGATTCACTTATCCATCCTGCACATTGTGTTTAACATGCTCTGGTTTAAGGACTTGGGTTATTTAATTGAGTACAAATTCGGGAAGAATTTCCTTTTGATTTTTATCTTAGTGAGTGGTGTTGTTTCCAACGTCCTCCAGTACTGTGTAAGTGGCCCTCAATTCGGAGGAATGTCGGGCGTTCTCTATGCGATGCTGGGGTTTGTCTGGGTTTATAAGAAAATCCACGAGGACATGGAGTATTCCCTGCCTCCGAGAGATATTACCATCATGATTGGCTGGCTTCTTCTGTGTTTGACTGGATTTCTAGGCCCCATCGCCAATACGGCCCACGCTGGAGGCCTTTTTGTCGGGATGCTCTTTGGTTTATTTAAAACTCCTGTAAAATGGGAACGATTACACTTGAAATATTTCTTCCTCGCCTTTATCTTTCTTGCCTTCACCATTGGCATCGAAGGGCTAAAGCTCGGCGGTCGATATTATGTATTACTTTGGCAATAAGGATTTTTAAATGGCACACCCACGCGTAGAAGAACTAAAAGCGAGTTTCAAAGAAAAAACTCCCAAGCAAATGAGAACGATCAGAAACAACCTCAACAACCGTATCAGGTCTTTTGAGGACGAAATGAAATTTGGAAAAACTCTTCCAAAAGTTTCTGCTTCACATATGTTTTATGAACTAGAGCTTAAAGACCTAAAAGAGGTCCTGGAGTTCGCCATGAAAAAAATCAGAAGCGACGAAAAAAGTGGAAACTAAGATGAAACTTCACCTTTTCTTACTCGCGGCACTTTTCGTTTTTCCCCTTGCGGGAAAAGCCGATGGTTCGCCTGAAGAAAAGGTGGAAATTCCTGTCTTGGGAAAGCCTGCAAACCCCGCAGACGATGACGATCTTTCTTACCGTAAAAGCCACTATCAAATCGACTCTCGCTACAAGGCCGGAGAGTATCTCATATACCAGTGCGAATTTCAGTATTACACCTGTGTGGATAAAGACGGGTGGGAGAGCTGTCAGGAAAAGCGCTCGGTCGACAAAGAAAAAAAGAGAAGCCCTTATTCGTGTGCTCCACTGAAGAAGTTTCCTAGCAAGAAAAAATGCCTGGAAGAAAATTATCAGGTGGTGGAGTCGAATGCGAAAAAGAGGTTTTGTTATCCGAAATAATTAGATGTTTTTATACATCAAAACATGCGGCCCAATCCCTTCAATCTCAAAGACTTCTTCATTAAGCTTTTTAAAGCCCACTTTTTCGTAAAAACCCACCGCAGTTGTGCGGGCATTACACCATAAAAGTGTACAGAAGTTTTGCTTGATAATGGGGAAGGCCATCGTCAGAAGTTCGCTGCTTAGCCCTTGTCCCTGAAACTCAGGAAGTGTGGCCATGCCGCGAAGCTGGTACTGGTGTTGGTCTTGGAAGATGGGGTTTCTTTCGTAGTAGAACGAAGCGACACTGACAAGTTTTGAGTCTTTGAATGCGCCTAAGTGAAAAGAGATGTCTTCATCTTCGTCATTTTCAAATTTTGCTTTCTTAATATCGTGATCAGGAATCAGGACTTGTTGCCTGATTGGATAGGTATCTTGTGCGCTTAATCTTAAAACTTTCATTAAATTTTTATAATACTTCTTTTTGAGCCTGTCATTGCAAATCAATGACTAAGTGTGTTCGATATCCTAAACAGTTTTTCCATAGAGAGCTTCGCGAGTGTCTGAGAGAAGAATTCAAAGACGACATTGGGAAAACCAGTGTGCGGCCCTTGCCAGTCAGCTTTAGTAAAAAACAGACATTTTCCGTTGTGATTTATGGCGTAGATATTTCCCTTCAAATTTTTCAAAATTCCGTGCTCAAATTCAAAGGGGTAAACACCTTCTTTCTCAATTCGAGGAAGTTTAAAAACTAAGCGCATATCATAGGGAAGAAGTACGTGTGAGAGAAGGAAATCGATTTCCTGATTTTTTTCGTCATATTTGCTCACTTTCACGAAATCTAAAAATTTCGAGTAGCCCTCGTACA
Organism: Bacteriovorax stolpii; assembly: GCF_002872415.1. Classification (GTDB taxonomy): domain Bacteria; phylum Bdellovibrionota; class Bacteriovoracia; order Bacteriovoracales; family Bacteriovoracaceae; genus Bacteriovorax; species Bacteriovorax stolpii. The sequence goes on from NZ_CP025704.1 coordinate 1,498,702, forward strand.
CAGAGAGCTTTTTAAGCGCATACGAGCATGATTTGGGATGAAGTCCAGCGATAGTGAAGTGCAATTCTTGTGTTTCATTTTTTTTGTCACTAGAAGCGCTTGTGACCTTTGATTCGGAGAATATTTCACCTTCCAAAATTTTTTCTTTTAAATTTTTTTTATACGGCAAAACGTTATGATTTAACTCCTCTCCCCAGAGGGAAAAGGAGACTATTGATGTCATAAATAACAGGTAGCAAAAAAAGTTTTTTCGACGCATTGTACCTTTTCTAAGACGGGCTCTGGTCTTTAACCTAGTCAGCATTAGAGTCATTTGTGACTATTATTTCCCAATATTTAGAGATTGAAAAGGATGCATAATGAGTAGTGTAGGCCCAGTTACCCGTAAAGGTAATACAAAAGACGCCTTAATTGAGAGCAAGGATCAGCGTTGGCACGTACGTAATCGCGTGACGCTTGTTTTTGGAAGTAACGATGTAGAAGACCTAGATGCCTATATTTATAAGCCAAATGGCATCGAATTTAAGACCATTAAATTTCACCAGGCAAAATCAAAGGCCGTTGAAGAGATTTTAGATAACAGTATCGACGAGTATTATCGCGGTCACGTTACTGAAATTCACACGACGCTTTCTCCTGACAAAAAGACGGTCACTATCACGGATAACGGAATCGGTTTTCCGATCGATAAAGTGCCTCAGGTTTATACGGAATTCAGAACTGGATCTAAGTTCAAGGACGAAGAGACGGATGAGAAGGGGTTTTTATACAGAACTCTAGGGCAAAACGGCCTTGGAGCTGCGGCAACTTGTCTAACTTCTGACGTGTTTGTGGCGACTGTAAAACACTACAATTCTAAGCAAGAGCAGACGTGGGAATTCACTAACGGTGCCCTTCAGACAAAAAAGACAAAACCAAAGCCTTTCAAAGGAGCTTCGGGCGTCTCTGTTACGCTGACACTTTCAAAAGAAGTTTATAAAAACAACGAAATTTCTGAGGATTTACTTAGAAAACGTATTATCGACCTTGCTTACAATAACCCAGGTTTGACGTTCTATTTTAACGGGGAAAAATACCAGTTTAAAAAGGGACTTTTTGAGCTTGCTCAAAGAATTGATGCAGCTTCTGCTCAGCTAGTGGGAGAAGAGGCGTTTATTTACGAAACAGAAAACGCCAAAGGGAAAAAAGTGAAGGGGAAAATCGATTTCCACCTGTCTGTGACCCTGGATAAAAAATCAGAAGAGCGCGAAAAGTTCATTTCTTTCGTTAACTCTACACCGACTTTTGATGGTGGATTCCACCACGACCGCGTAAAGAGAATTTTCATTAACACTGTTAAGGAAAAAATCGAGCGCGCAGCTAAAAAAGAGAAGATTTCCGTTGTTGATAACGACGTTCTGACAGGGATGACTTTTGTTATGGGAATCACAATGCCTAACCCGCGTTTTGAATCTCAAACAAAGAGAAAGCTTGTTCGCGACTTAAACCTTGAAAAAGGGATTGAACATTTCATGGGAGACAATCTCGAGAAATTTCTTAGAAAAAATAAGGAATTCCTAGAGCTGGTTGTTGAGCGTGCTAAGTCTCGCCATAGATTCCAGGAGCTAAAAGATGCTTCTCTAAAAGGGAAAAAAGCAAAGAAACAAAGAGTGGAAAAACTCCTTGATGCAAACGAGCGAAAAGACCGTCACCTATGTACACTTTTCATCTGTGAAGGGGACTCGGCGATTGGTGGACTTCGTTCAGCAAGAAATAAACTTTACCAGGGTGGGATTGCGCTTAAAGGGAAACCGATGAACGTCATGCAGGCGTCCATTAACGATGTTATCAATAACCAGGAATTCATGGACATCATGGCCTCGATTGGTCTAACCATCGGGCAAAAAGCTGATTCACAAAATCTTCGTTATTCTAAAATCGTCTTCCTTGCCGACTCGGACGTGGACGGTGGTCACATCAACACGCTTTTAGTGAATTTCTTCTTCACTTTCTGGCCGGAACTTTACGAGCAGGGTGCTATCCAGTTTGCTAAAGCTCCACTTTTTGAGGTTATCACTGACAAAGAAACGCTTTTTGTGGAAAGCGATGACCAGTTAGAGAAACTGAAAAAATCAGGGATAAAAATTAAAGAAATCCAAAGAAACAAGGGACTCGGAGAGATGTCTCCAGAGGCCTTCAAGTACACACTAAGCCGTGATGAGTTTACAAAAATCAGTGTCGATGACATGGATTCTGCAAAACAAACACTGGATATTTGTTTTGGTAAAGATACAAATTTAAGAAAAGAACTACTACTGGATGCAGAGTCAACTGGGGCCATCGCCGCAGAAGAGGCCCCTGCTAAAAAAGCTGTAGCTAAGGGAACTCAAAAAGCGAGCCCGAAAGCTACAAAGACAACGGCTAAGGCAAAACCAGTACAAAAAGCGACTAAAAAGAAAAAATAGAAAGAAAGGATTAAAGCACAATGGAAGAAAGATATCTTCACGCTCTGGATTCAGTATCACTTACTGAAGTTGTAAAAGAAGAATATAGAAATTACCAAATCTATACGTTGATGGACAGGGCCATTCCATACCTGCAAGATGGATTAAAGCCAGGTCAACGCAGAATTCTTTTCACTCTGTGGAAAAACCAATCAAAAGGACTGATGAAAGTTTCCAGTGCAACCGGGTTAGTATTAACCCTGCACCCGCACGGACCTGCTTCAGTTGAATCGGCCATCGTTAACATGGCCCAGGATTACACCTTCTCAAACAACTATCCACTGATCGATAAAAAAGGGTACTTCGGTGAAAGAATGGAAACTGCTCCGGCAGCTTCACGTTATATCGAATGTAAACTTGGAAAAATGACAGAGTTCTTGTTATTTGATGACATGAACCAGGTCGACATGGTTCCTAACTACGATGAAAAAGTTATGGAGCCGGTTTGTCTTCTTCCAAAACTTCCTATCATGCTAATGAATGGAGCGGAAGGAATTGGGACAGGTTTCTCATCTGTTATCCCAAGCTTCCACCACTCTGATCTTGTCAACTCAATCATCCAGTTCATTGAAACTGGAAAAGCTAAAAAGCTTAAGAGTTACGTTCACACTTACAAAAACAAAATTGAAGTTGATGAAAAAGGCCGTCTTGTTTTCGGAATGAAATTCGAAGAGATCCACGGTTCAATTTACATCACTGAACTTCCTCGCGGATACGATGCTGCGAAAGTTTATCGTTATTTAACTAAGTTCATTGATGAAGATTATATCAAAGACTTTATCGACTCTTCAGTTAACAACGACATCAAGATCGAACTGATCTTCAAGAAAGGTCAGCAGCCAAAACTGGAAGACGTTATTAAGAAAATGTCGACAGCTTCAACACTGGTTCCAAACTATACGCTTATTTCTGAGCGCGGGGTAAGAATCTTCAATGCGCCGGAAGAGATCATCGAGATCTTCGGGGCAAAGAGACTTGAGGTTGTTAAGCGCCGTTATGAATTAATGGTGGAAGATCTTGAGAAGAAGATCCGTCAAAACAATGAAATCATCCGCTTCATCAAAGAAAAAGAATACGAAGTAGCGACAAAATCGACCAACAGAAAATCTTACGTTGAGTATCTTGATAAGAAGAAATTCACGTTTGCTGAGTACCTGGCCGACATGCCGATCTACCGTATGACCAAAGAAGAAGTTGAAAAACGTCAGCTCATGGTGAAGGATGATTCAGCATCTCTTAAAGAGTTTGACAAAATTGCTAAGTCAAAGACCCTGGTTGAAAAGAAGCTTATCGAAGAACTTCGCGAAGTGGATGAGAAGCTTACAGCTTGGATGAAGCAAAGAGACACTGAGAAGGCCAATCAGCAGAAAAAGATTGAAAAAGAGTCAGGAAAAAAGAAAGTTAAGCGCAAATAATTGAGCCCCGTGCTCGATTAAACGTAAAACCTTGAATTTTTTTATAGAAAAAAATGACCTTCTAAGTTAACCTGCTAATATATGGTTTATGGCGCACATAATTTTCATGGAGGAAGATAATGAGTCTCACGAAGGCCGACATCGTTGAACGAGTGTATAAAGAAGCTGGTTTCTCGAAGAAAGAAGCAGCAGATTTAGTTGATCTCGTATTTAAAGTAATCAAAGATACTCTCTCAAAAGGAGAGAAGGTAAAGATATCTGGTTTTGGAAATTTTTCCATCAGAGACAAGGCAACACGTGTAGGGCGTAACCCGCAAACAGGTGAAGCAATGGATATCTCTGCAAGAAGAGTTTTGACTTTTAAGCCTTCACAAGTGCTTAAAGAAGATGTCACAATGAGATATGCTCACCGTCTGGATGAAAAAGGAAATGAAAATAAGTCACTTCCTCCAAAAGAAGGAACGGCAAGAGCTCTAAGCTCATTCATGTCGAACACTGATGATGGTGATGACGATATGGACTTTTCACCTGAGGATGAAGACAACGATTAGTCGTTGTTCTGAAGTAGGGCAGAGGATAATTAATGTTTGGACCAATTGAAATTCCCAACAAATCTTCCTTCAAGATCAATGAAGTTTGTGCGCTCACTGGTGTAAAATCTTATGTTTTACGTTTTTGGGAGTCAGAGTTCACAGAGATTGCTCCAATGACTTCTTCATCAGGACAAAAGCTTTACGAACATCGCGATATCGAAGCGATTCTTCTCATCAAAAAATTACTATTCGAAGATAAAATGACAATTGAGCGCGCGAAGGCAGAGATGAAAATTCTTATGCCTCGCGAGTCTCTTGTTGAAGCAAATTTTGCCGATAACTTTTCATTCGAAGACGATGAAGCGCTTCATGAAGATGAATTCCTGGCAAACGATTCCATTCCTGAAGCACCTGCCTATCCAGAGAGAAATTCTCAAAAAGAAGTGGTTCGCGAGACTTCAGCTCCTTCTATGACTAAAAGAGTGTTGATTGAATCTGACTTCCAAAAGCTGATGGCCGCGAAGTCAAAGCTTCAGGAGATTCTAAACATTACCGAAGGTCTTCATCATAAGAATCACTGGAGCTAAATCCAGTCTCCCTTTTAAGTGACCATTGATTGTTTTTAGGTTCGGTTCAATAATCGAGAGCATTTTTGCGTAGTAATCTGCCACGATTTTATCCGTATTGTTTAATTTCAATTCACCCGAGAGGCGAGCGAACTCAGAGAGACCACGAGACGTCTCCAGAAGGCAATCTTCGCCGAAACGAAGCCATGGGTTTACATCCAGCTCATGCTGAGAGAGCTCACTTTCTGCAAGCTCAGAAAGGTCGTCAATAAGTTGAAAGTTCACACCCAGAAGTCTTGAGTATCTCCAGAGAGCTTTTTCTTTTTTTGCGTCTTTTTTTAGAAGAGAGATGAGTGCACTTCCAAGAATCGCCACCTGAATCAGGCGGGCCGTCTTTAGTTCGTGGGTGCGAAGAGTGTTGGCAAAAGATTTTGTCATTTCGTGAGAAAGATCTAAAACCTGGCCGTGGATCAATCCCTTTGGGCCAAGCGCCCAGCTAAAAAACCTAAATAGGTCCTGAGATCTCGGGTGATTGATTTTTGAAAGCAGTTGATAAGAAATATTTAACAGGCCATCTCCAGCAAGCAGCGCCTGCCATTCACCGTAAGCAATATGCGTGCACGGTTTTCCACGCCTTGTGAGGTCGTTATCCATCGCCGGCAGGTCATCGTGAAGCAAAGTGTACGTATGGTGAAATTCCACGCCAGAAGAGAGTTTAGCGTGGTTAGAATTTAAGTTTTCTTTTGAAGCTAAAAAAGCTTCCGGGTTTAAATCAGAAAAAACAGACCAGACCAGGTGAGGACGAAAAAGTTTTCCACCAGGAAGCACAGCGTATTCATAAACGTCTTTGATGGCGTGGTGAGGAAGGTTACCCGCTAAATGGTGAGCGAGCATTTTTTCGAGCTGTTGTGTCTGCATACGTTTTACAGGATTTGAGGAGCACCAGGGTTTCTAAGAGGTCCATTGACCTTTAACTGATAATTACCACTGGTATTTGACTCAGGCAAGAATAGTTTTAAGAAGGCGAAGTTCGTCAGAATATAGTTGGTAAGTTTCATGTTCCCGCTAAGATTTAGAATCGATCCCATGAAATCAGCTTCGTTGACTCTGATCTTTCCTTTTAAGTTGAGTTCGACTGGAGCGTTATTTTTACCAATCTGGATGCGCTCAATTGAGATATTGCTTGGGTCGTCGAACTTAGCAGAGATGTTAAGTGTTTCCAGGTTGATTTGTGTCAGCTCGAAACCTTTGATGTTTTGAGAAGGAAGAGAGAAATTGCGTGAAACGATATCGACTTCACCATCGTGAAGAGTGCCCGATTTAAATTCAAAGAAGCCTTCAATGCTAAGAGTTCCGGCAATCGGTGAAAGGTTTGCTTCCGTCATTGGAGCAAAAAGTTGGGTATCGACACGGGTTTTTTCAATTTTCACATTTTGTGTGAAGACAGAGAGTACCGGATAAAGATTGATATAAGATTTCCCACTTCTGGCCTCGACATGAAGTCTTAAACCTACCGGGTAAAAGCTAGGAGAGTGGAAAGCAACTTTGATATCCTGGAACTCAAGGCGGTTGTTGTACTGGCCAAAACAAGCACCAAGAATCACTGGCTTTCTCATTACCACTTTAGGCATTAGGTAAGAGAGTTCGACTTTTTCAAATTGAATAGGGCATGAAGGGTTTTGTCCTAGTTTCGTTTGAAGAAATTTATTCACTCTTTCTTCCAGTGAGAAGTTCACCATGAAACCAAGAAACAGCAGAATGAAACCGATGACGATGAGTCTTGCCTTCGTCCAGTATTTGGGCGTGTAGATTTCTTCGTTAAGTTCGTTATACTGAATTCTTTTCTTCTTCATTATTGATTAAGATTGGGACCCATATGCATCAGGGAGATTGTTCCTTGAAGCAGGTTCGTTTCATTGTTTTTATTCAGATTGATTTTTAAAATTTTAAATCTTTCCTGGTCAACTAAAGCGCGCATAAAATTTGAGAAGTCACTAGTCCCAAACCCCTGGAATACAAGTTCCGCTTCTGTTTTATTGATGCTTGAAGAAATCGAGTTTTGAGTGAAGTTTGAGATGTTCACTTTCGTCTGATCAATCGAGCTTTGAGAAAGAATGTTTCTCATTCTGTTGTCTAGGTCGTCCTGGCCCATGATCGAAGAAGGGGCAAGGTAATTGGCGCTGATATTGTTCAGGGTGTTTTTATTCCCGTCAAAAAGTGCAATCTGATCCATGATTTGCTTTTTCGTCTCAATGGCCTTTCTCGACTGAGAATTTCCCCACCATAAAACAGCAACAAAGATAAATGGAATGATAATTAAAGTGAAAGTCGTTACCTGGGCAACGATTTTTTGCTGGTCTTCATCCAGGTTTGCCAGAGCGTCGTTAAACTTCTGGAAAACACCTTCGCTTTTTAAAGCATCCAGCTTTTGAAAAATAAACTCATCAATTTTAATAAAAAGATTCGATGATTTTTCCATGACTATTTATCCTCAAACTGGAGTTCCAAAGTGGCCTGTCCAGGTTTGTAGTTGACGACGAGTCCAGGAAGACCTGAGCCCTTTAGGACTTTTTCCATGTTCTCAAGTTCAACCGGCTCAAGAGAAGAGAAGACTGCTTTAACTTCAAATCCGTCACTGGTGAATTTTTCAAGATTCACTTTTGGGTTGTTGTTAATCGTTTTACTCAAAAGGGCCAGAGGTCTTAGAGCGTTGACTGATTGAGAAGAGAGAATAGATGAAACTTCATCTTTAACGATTTTATTTTTCTTTTTAAGAACGTTTAAAACGCGGTTAGGGTTCTTATCATATGCTTTTCTATCTGGAGCTGAGAGGGCCAGATTCCCGCGGTTAAGCAGGGCCTTGATTTTTTTGTCAGCATCAGCGTTTTGCTTTTGCAGGAAAATAAATCTTTCCCCAACCAGACCCAGGATCAAAAGCAGAGCGATAAAAGTCGTTCTTACCCAGATGAAGACGGCAGAGTGAACCGAGATAAAAGCATTGGAAGCGGTCTGGAATTTTCCTGTCAGGAAGTTGATGATACTCGATGGGGCCTTTTGAGAGATGGCCATCATCTTTGCCAGATAAAAGTTTTTATCGTGGGCAGTGTAATCATTCTTTAAATCCAGAAGAGGAGGCAGTGTCTCCACCGGGATTCCAGTATGGTAGTAAATAAAGTTATCGATGTTGTTGATACTGCTTGTTCCACCAAAAATATAAAACTTGTCGATACTCGTTCCAAATTTTACACGGTGACCGATTTCCCATCTTTTTAAATCGAGGATCAGGGGATTGAAGACCTGCTTCATTAAAAGGGCGAACCCTTTTTGTTCAGGAGAAACTTCTTCCAGCTGTTCATCGTTGAGCATGAAAGCGTTTTCATGTTTATAGATAATCGCATTTTCCAGCGAGATCTGATACGTTCTGGCAATGACTTCGTTGATTGCATTTCCCGCCACGTAAGAAGTGTGGTTAGAAACAATCTGACGATTTTGAACGAAATAAACTTTTGTCGTCTTATGTCCCAGGTCGATGATACAACAAGTATCATTCATGCGGATGTGATCCACGTAGGCCTGCATCACTGAAACTTCGCTGGTCACGATTGAAGGTTGTGCTTCTTTCGTTTCAAAATAACCAAAGAAATCTTTAAAGACGTTGAATTGAGTAATGTTACTTAAAACAGAAAAGCTGTTGCTCTTTTTATTGATGCGCGAGCTGAAGTGAGCATTGTTTAGTGAGTAGGGAAGGTTTTCTTCCAGCTGAAACGGAATGATCTGTTCTGTTTTTCTTTTTGATGTTCCTGGAATTTCCAGGTATCTCGTCGTCAGCATTTCATTAGGCATCTGCATAATGACTCTGATGTCGTTTGGTTTTTTCTGAATATAATTGCTGATAATTTCTTTCTGCAAATCAGAAAGATTTGTGATGTGTGGGTAATGTGGTTTGACTTCTTCAAGAATGATTTCTTGTTTTTCAACCAACACATAATTTTTGCGCTCGGGCCTTACTTCAATAAACTTGACTGAATAGGCACCAATATCAATGGCCAGTATGTTCATAGTTTAAGTTTAAGGGCAAAGCCTAATGAAGCATAGGAAATTATAAGGGAAAAAAGGTTCTCCGACTATTCTAGTCGCATTTCAATTACACGCGGAAGAAGGAGTTCAACAGGCTGAGGCTTTTCATCTTTTTTATCCCCGCTTCCTGATCCTTGAGCTCCCTGGGCGCCTTGGTCTCCAGGAGGAGGGTTGCCATCAGCACCTGATGGATCTGCTGGTTCGTTTGGCTTTTTAGGCTTAGGTGGCTGAGGTTTAACCGGAAGATCTACATAGGCCACAATATTATAAACGGCATTGTTGTAAGAGCCACGGCTGTTAACTTTATAAAGTTTTCCGGCCGTATCAATGGTAAGTCCGGCCTGCTTTAGTTCAGTTATGCGCTCGTTATAGTCCGTGTCTGAGACAATGTTGAGGGTTCCGACAATAACATTTTTAAAGTCTTCAGCATTCTTAAACTTTTTCCCTTTAATTTTTTTGTCTTCATCTCCATCGCGGTATTTGAAGAACTCTTCAATTTGGATGTTGTTGATGTTTGGGAAAAGGATTTTTAAGTCTTCAATGGTCAATTCGTTAATGGCGATAACGCTGACTTCATGAACGCTCATGCGGTCTTTTATCAAATCAACAATGGCATCGTCCCATGAAGGAAGTAAGTAAAGCTCATCAATTGAGGCCAGGGGAGCGTGTTTTGGAGTAATATTTTTCTGGTTAAATTTTGCTTCAATCTCCGGTCTTTGGCTGTCCTGGAATTTTGAAGAGTCGTTAACGTAGAATTTTAGTTCTTTAATGAGATAAGCGGGATCGACATTGGAGTACTTTGCATGAAAGTCTTCATCCGTGTCGCTTTTGTCTTTAATAAGTCTTTGCAGAGTTTCCGCTAATTTTTTCTCAATAATAACGTCAGCTCTTTCCGTTTTTGTTTTTTTGCCGTCGCCATCATCCGAGCTTCCAGAATCTCCTGAGTCAGAGTCTCCACCGTCTAAATCACCAGAACCTCCGGCGGCAGCGTCCTGATCTTGTGCTGATTTATTATTAGTTGGCTTTAAGCGCAGACCATTTGGGTTTAAGAATCCGGCTATTTTAGTGAATGTAACCGAAACTTCCCCTCTAAAAAGAGTCTTCTTATTAAACTCTTCCAAAGCTGTCTTTTGAATAATCCCCGCTCCTTTTGGTTCCGGGATAGGGTAGATAAAAGGCTGGATAATAATATTTTCTAAGTCAGAAGTAGGAAAAGCGCTTTTTAAACTTTCTTCTTTTTCGAGTTTGTTTCTTCCCACCTGATAAAGGCGGAGTTTTCCCATGGCGAAGTTAAGCCCTGACTCTGCATTAAGCCGCGCCTGGATTTTATCTTGCTGGTTATAAATTTTAATCTTGTTGAGCTTGGTCTCAAAGGTAAAGTCGGCCAGAAGGAAAGTTAAAATCGCCACAACTCCTAAGACCAGCATCAGGGCGATTCCGCGTTCATTTTTGAGCGTCGCTTTTAGAAAACCGGGTCTAATTGTCATCGTCTTCTCCCGGTTGATCAGCACCTGTTCCTTGTCCTCCGGAAAATCCGCCACCTTGTTGAGAGCCATCGCCACCTGTGCCGCCAAGGGCCCCGGTTTTGATGTCGTCTTGTTTGGTGTTGAAATAAGGATTGAGTACGCGGAAAGTTTTTTCCAGCTTCTGCTCATTTTTGTCTTCATCAATCCACGTCACGTTCACTTTTAGCGAACGGATAAGATTCTTATTTTCGTTTAATTCCTGAAGAGAAGTCGTGTACTTTTTTGTTCTCTCGTCCCAGAAAGAAAATTCCAGTTCTTTTACTTTATCCATCACGACCTGAAATTTTGGCTTCGACCAGTCTTGAGTGGAATTGTAGATATCTGTGGCTATCGTTTGACGGACGACTTCGTAAAGGCCCGAGACTTTATCGTCAGGATTATCCGGGTCTGGCTCCATGGCACGCAGGCTGTATTTTACCCAGGCAAAACGCGACTCTTTTGAGTCGGCAAATTTTCTGCGGTTCGCTTGAGTTAAGAAGATAATGCTCGATTTTTCTTCTGATTTAAACTGCGGGATGAGCGAACCATTGTTGGTTCTTCCATCAAAAGCACCATTAGCATTGGTGTTAGTGTCAGCATAAACATCGGCAGAATTACTTGCTGTGGGAACAATTTTGGAATTAGAAAAAAGTGGGTTGTAGATTTGAGAAATGTCGCTATCTAAACGTCCGATGGCCGTTAAGCTCTGAACTGTCTGGCGGTCTTCCTTGATAACACGGTCTTTTGTTTCAGTGTTGGTATCAATCATTTTGTAGGTAGCAAAAGAGATCATAGAAAGAATGGTAATGGCGATCATGACTTCAAAAAGAGTGAAGCCCTGATTGTTTTTTAATGGAGAATAGGTCTTAGAATGATCCAATGGCCACATCCGCATTCTGGTTCATGATCCAGGCATCCAGTTTATAAGTTTCACCCGAGCTTTTATTTTTCACAGTGACTTCAACCTGCCAGATCATCTTTTCCATATTTTCTTTAAAGACTGTAAAAATTCTTTTTTCTAACTGTTTTTCCTGACTTTCTTCCTGAGATTGCTCTAAGTCCGCACTTGATTCGATTTTTGACATGTCAGGGACGAAGAATTTTTTATACTCAACAATCGTCTGATAGTTATTGTTGTTCTCTACATCTTTTGTGTCTTTAGTTAACGTTAAAGAGTCGGAGAGTGCCGGAGGATTGGTGATGATTTCGTTGATTTTATTTTCGCAGAAATCCTTAAGCAGTATATCTTCCTTAAGTTTTCCCGAGTCCATCAGGTTGTAACCAAATCCGGTTACGAAGGCCGAAGCAAACACAGCAAAAATGGCAATAGCGATCATAACCTCAATCAGTGTGAAGCCAGAGCGGTTGCCAAGAAGTGTAGTCCTTATCTTTCTTTCAGCCATGTCTCAAAAATTTCTTTTGCCTTTGCCGCCTGCAGATCGTTGATCTCGCGGTTTCCAGGGTTTTCAAGTTTATGAGTTTTCTTTTCTATTTTTTGATTAAACGGATTCACTTCCAGTGAAATCACATTTTCATCATTGGCCAGGATGATGATCGCATCGTCTTTTTCCCCGGTAGGGAAAGTGTAGACAGAGACATCACCGGTGCTCTTAAATTTTTCCGAGTTTCCATTGCCAACACCTAATATCTTAACACCTTCTGGCATTTCTTTGTTGGAATCCTGAAATTCCTGAACTTTATTAAATTGCATATTGGTTTCTTTTAGCCGTTTCGCTTCTTTTTCTTCTTCCTCTTTACTTTGAGACGTCGATTCATGCTCCGGCTCTGGGGGAAGGACAAAAGAAGAGCTTGGACCGTATTCAACAGCGTATTCCTGAGGGGCCTTTCCCAGCATGAAATGCAGGCGAACGACTGAGTTTCTTAGTACAGCTTCATCGCTCATAAAACGAATAGCTCTTTCGATGTTGTCGCTTTCTTGATCTAAGTCTTGACTGGTAGAGAAGGGGTTAGAGAGGGCCATGGCCATTACGAGAGTGATCAAAACCAAGGCTATCAGGATTTCGATGACCGTGAAGCCTTGGTTTGATTTTAGAAGTTTTGCTTGAATAAATTTATTCCGCTGGAGCAGCCTCACCGCCAGTTTCTCCACCACCAGAGGCAGCAGCTCCACCTTTTGGTGCTCTTAAATAGATGTCAGCTTCATTGCCTTCACCGCCAGCTTCACCGTCGTCTCCGTAAGAGTAGATGTTGTAAGTTTTTCCATCAGACTCATAAACATAATCGTTGTCCCATGGATCCTTTGGAATACCATCACCATCAATGAATCCATTAGGTGGATAGTCCTTACATTCTCTTCCGCCTGTTGGCTTAGAGATCAGGGCCTCAAGACCTTGTTCAGTAGAAGGGTAGAAGCTACACTTTCTTCTGAATTCTTTTAAGCGGGCGTCCAGGTTACTCATCTGGATTTTTGCAGATTTAATTTTTCCTTCGATAAGTGTGTCGTTAAAACGACCAACAACGAATGTACCAGCGATAGCTAGTAGAGTAAGAGCGATGAGGATCTCGATCAAAGAGAAACCTCTTTGATTCTGAGCAAGAGCTTTAGTAAACGACATGTTTTCCATCTAGGACTCCAAAAAGAGAAAATATGTTTTTAGGTTGTTTGGTTTTTATCTTCCAACGCTATTGAGATCAATAAGCGGCACTACTACCGAAAAGATAATAAATGCTACTACAAGTCCCATTGCTACCATCATTATAGGTTCTAGGATGGATGTTAGTCCAGCAAGTTTTGAATTTACCTGATCTTCGTAGTTTTCTGAAACAATTTGCAGCATCGGCTCTAGTTCCCCTGATTTTTCACCCAGCTTAATCATGTGGGTAACCATCGGAGGGAAAAGCTCTGATCGGACAAGGGGGCCGGTTAAAGAAGCTCCTTCGGAGACGCTTGAGCGAGAGTCTTCGATGGCCTTCTTCATGTGAACGTTAGAAATCAGGTTCGAAACAATCTTCATTGAGACCAGGATTGGAACACCTGACTGAAGTAGTGTGGCAAGTGTAGAGCAAAAACGGCTGACGTTAACCATGGTCACGATTTCTCCGACCACCGGAAGTTTTAGCACAAGAGCATCGTACTTAGATCGTCCTGACTCTGTTGAAATGTAGCGCTTAAAGAGCATCCATCCGCCGACGAGTCCTAAAATGACCAGCCACCAGTAGTTCATCAGGAAGTTTGAAATCCAGATACAGATTTTTGTCTGAAGAGGGAGTTCCTTCTTCATTGAAACGAAGATTCTGGTTAGTTTGGGAATAACGAAGATGAAAATGATCCCGATCATGGCGCCACCGGCACCCATCATGATCATTGGATAAGTCATGGCCCCTTTGACTTTGTTTCTTAGTTTTACCTGTCCTTCCGTAAAGTCGGCCAGTTTTAAAAGAACAACTTCAAGTGTACCTGATGCTTCTCCGGCATCGACCATGTTGACGTAAACGTTGTCAAAGATTTTTGGGTAATCAGAAAGAGCTTTGGCCAGCGATGACCCTTCGTTAACTTTTTGTCTGATTTCGGAAAGGGTGATTTTTAAGTTTGGATTTTCTGTCTGGTCAACCAGAGCACTGAAGGCCTCGACGACTTGAATTTTAGCGCGAAGGAGAGTGGCCAGCTGTCTGGTCATTAGGGCGAGGTCATTGATTGAAACGGCACTTCCGAAATTAATTCCGCCGCTTTTTTTCACAGTGCCGGAAGTTTGTTCGCTGATTTCAATCAGCATGATTCCCATTCCACGAATACGCGTCTTGGCAGCACTTAGTCCTTCGACATTCACAGTGCCTTTAACTTCACTTCCAGATTTATCAATCCCTTTATAATTATAAATCGCCATTAGTGTTGTGTTTCCTCATCTTCTTCGTTGATCGCACGTACCATTTCTTCAACTGAAGTGATTCCTTTGAAAACTTTTTCCAGGGCGTCCTGGCGAAGAGATTTCATTCCGTTTTTCATTGCCATCTTTTTTACAGTTGAGGCATCGGCCTTCTTTAGGATTAAAGGGCGAATGTCATCTGTGATAATTAAAAGTTCTGAAACGACTGTCATGCTGGCGTATCCAAGGTAGTTACACTTTGGACATCCTTTTGGTTTATAAAGTGTCGCTTCTTTTGGCATTGAGTGAACATCCAGCATTTGGAAGTCGTAATCAGTAGGAGTGTAAGCTTCTTTACAGTCATTGCAAAGAGTACGAATAAGGCGTTGAGCGAGAACTCCCGCCAGTGAAGAAGCAATAAGAAACGGCTGAACTCCCATATCGATAAGACGGTTAGGAGCAGACGAAGCGTCGTTGGTGTGAATCGTTGAAAGAACAAAGTGACCCGTTAATGAAGCCTGGATCGCCATCTCTGCTGTCTCCAAGTCACGCGTTTCCCCGACCATGATGACGTCCGGGTTTTGACGAAGAATAGAGCGGAGTGCGCGGGCAAATGTCAGGTCAATTTTATGGTTAACCTGGATTTGCGAAATCCCTTGCAGTTCGTATTCCACTGGGTCTTCAACCGTGATGATCATTTTATCTGGTGTATTGATACGGTCTAGCATTGCAAAGAGGGTCGTCGTTTTACCGTGACCAGTAGGTCCCGATACGTAAACGACACCGTGTTTTCTTTTTGAAAGTTCATCAAGTGCTTTTAAGTTTTGTCCGTGGAAGCCCAGGTTTTCCAGAGTCAGGATGTTGTTTGATTTTTCTAGAACCCTCATTACGATACGTTCACCGTTTTGAATAGGAACAACACTCACACGAATATCGATGTCCTTTCCGGCCATCTTAATTTTGATACGACCGTCTTGAGGGAGACGTTTTTCAGCGATATCCATCGACTTTGTCATAACTTTTAGACGAGACGTTACTGCGGCCTGAGTTTTAATCGGCTGGCGCAGAATTTCTCTCATCACTCGGTTGATACGGAAGCGGTAAACAACTTCTTTTTCGTAAGGCTCGATGTGAATATCTGAGGCGCGCTCTTTAATGGCGCGGAAGATGATCGAGTTCACAAAACGAATAACTGGTGCTTCATCAGCTCCAGCTTCAAGGATATCAATCGGTCCATCCAGGTCCAGGTTCTCGTCGAAGTCTCCTTCGATTGAGTCGACCACGTTGCGGTTTGCTCTTTCGTAGATGCGGTTAATGGCGTCTTGAACTTTAAGCGGGCTGGCGACAACCATCTTAACTTCTTTCTTAAAAATTTCCTGGATGTCGTTAATCGCATCAAAGTTAAACGGGTCTGTCACTAGAACAGTGATAGAGTATTCCGTTTCTAAGATCGGCAGGACTTCGTGAGTCTTGGCGTAGTTGATGCTGATGTTTAACGTCAGGTTCGGGTCGATTTCTTCAAGCTTTAATTCATTTAAATAAGGAATGTCCACCTGGTGGCAGATCACTTTAATGATATCGTGCGGATTGATGTAATTCTTCTTTAAAAGAATTTCACCCAGAAGCATTCCTGATTCGTGTTGAATCTCCAGGGCCTCTTCCAGCTGGGCGTCGGTGAGCGATGTATGTTTCAAAAGGAGCTGGCCGATTTTTTCTTTCTGGCCTTCAACTTTTTCCATCATGTGATCGGATATTTTCACTGATACTTCCTTAAAAAATGTAATTACTGTACTGATGTCACCGGATCAGTTGTTCCCGCCGGCTTGTTTTCTGCTTTCTGGATAATTTCCTGATAGTCAGGAACGTTTCCTTCAGTTGCATCTACACCAATAGCTTCATTTCTGTCTTTGTACTTTTCAGTTTCACTTGTGTCGTACAGAGGACCTTCACCTTGTTTTTTAGCTTTGTCGTAAAGCCCTTTAACCGTAGTAGAGAAGGCGTCGTCGTCTCCCACCATGTTTTTTAAGTGAGACTGACGGCGGTTAAGCAGGTCTTTGACGTTTTCAGCATTTGTTTTCTCATACGAAGCCAGGATTTTTGGCGTCATGAAAAAGAGTAGGTTAACTTTTTCAACCGACTTTGTCGTATTCTTAAATAACCATCCTAGAACCGGGATATCTCCCAGTAGAGGAACCTTGCTTGTTGTATTCGTTTCTTTATCGCGCATTAAACCACCCATGGCGATTGTGTCTTTATCGCGCACAACGACTGTCGTGTTAAATGCTCTGATAACTGTCCCAACACCACCTTGAGTAGAGTTAACTTGTCTTCCCGAGAAATCGACGATTTTCTGGTCGATTTTAAGTTTTACAAATCGTGTAACTTTGTTGATTTGCGGAGTGATTTTTAAGTTAAGGGAAACTTTTTGCATTTTAATCGAGTTGGTTGTTGAACCATTCGTTGCACTTGTTGTTTCAGTCGTTGGAACTTCTTCCCCAGACTCGAAAGCACCTTCCACGTTATCCATTGTTAAGATTTGTGGAGTGGCCAGAACGTTTGTTCCTGCGTTTGTTGCAATCGCCGTAATCAGACCGTTAACTGAGTTGACCTGAATTGTGTTTCCATCTGGTGTCTTAAGGTCTACCTTTCTTCCGATACCACCACCAACGAAAAGTCCTGAAAGGTTAGTGATATTGTTTGTCATAAGAGAAAGAAGGTCGTTTGTGTTACCGTAACCGGCCTTTTGAGATCCACCAGAGCCGTAAGCTCCAATTAAGCTGATCCCGAATCCTTGTCCTCTGGAAACCTGAGTCTCCATCATTAGACCTTCAACATAAACCTGATCGCGTGGGATATCTAACTGAGCAATAACTGTTTTTACCGTTTCATAGTCAGTAGGTGAAGCTGTTACAACAAGGGCGTTATTTTCTTTATCAGAAGTGATTTTGACTTCGCTGTTAAAAAGTGTGGCCGTTGTCGCTGTTCCACTTGTTGGTGATGTAAAACGAGTTAAACCACCAGCGGCCCCAGATCTCGGCGCGTTTCCTACCAGAGATGAAAGAGTTTTTGCCAGGGCTTCAGAGTCACCGTAGTTCAGGTAATAAACGTGGATTTGTCCAGAACCTGCAGCGACAACTTTTACGTCTAGTTTTTCAATCAATCCACGAAGCTCGCGTGCTCCATCAGAGTTTGCCATGGCGATGATTGAGTTCGTTCTTGGCTCAGCAATGATGCGTGAGATGTTTGATTGAGAAGATGATCCAGAACCAGAAGCAACTGTGTTTGTTCTTGGAACGCCACCTGCGCCCGAACCGTTCTTTAAGATTTTATCCAGTAGAGTCGCGATCTCTTGAGCTGATGAGTTTCTTACTTTAATAATTTGCAGAGACTCTTCATGCCCTGGGATATCGATGAACTTAATCAGCTTCATTAAACGGTTGATGTGCGTTCCTGTTTCCTGAACGATAACCGTGTTGGTTTGCTTGATTTCGATGATTCTTCCGTAACGAGACATGAAAGGACGGAAAGAGTTAGCAACTTCGCGCGAGTTAACATACTTCAGCGGGATAATCTGCATAACGTAGTTTTCAGTATTCGGAGTGTATGTCCCCGTATACATCGTCGTTGGAGAGTATCTGATGTCGCGGTTGTTAACGATCGTGTAGAAGGCCCCTGATTTTACCAGCGAGTACCCGTTGATTGACAGGGCCTGAAGGTAAGCTTTCCACGCATCTCCAATTGTAATTGGAGTAGGTGAAGAGATCGAGATCTTTCCCTTAATGTCTTTATCCAGGATCAGGTTTAATCCTGTTAGTTTCTGCATATGTTTTGTTAAGTCTAAAATTGAAACGTTCGGGAAATCGAAGCTCGTTACAACTTCAGGACCGAAAGCTGTTTCAGGGTTCAGGTTAACGTACTTTTTATCTGTTTTTGTAGGGCTTGCTGATCCTGTTCTTTTTCTTCCGAAAGCATCAGATGAACCGCTTCCGCCGCGAGAGCTTTCTTCGAATGAATCAGTTCCCTCATCGGCCATTTCGTCGCCGCCTTCATCATCACCAGGAGCAAAGTTAGTTGTGTCCTGTGCTGAGCCTTCTAATAATGAGCTGGCCGATTTTCCTGTATCCGGGATGGAGATGTCAGAAGGAGTGTTGACACCTTTTTTAGCGTTGGCCGCTCCACTTGGGCGGTTGAATTTTGTTTTGCTCTTAAATTTGTCAAACTGTGCTCTTACTTCAGGCGATAGCCCCACTGTGGTAAGTAGGAGAGACGCGGTTAAGACTTTCGAGAGATTAACATTTTTTTTCATTTAAACGTCCAAATTAAATATTTTTATTCAAACCCGTATTCTAATGTTTCGTTCATTCCATTTCTCTTAAGGCCGATCTGGAACTGGTCAATTTCTTTGATTCGTCCAAGAAGAGTCATAAGTTCATTGAGATTTTCAATTTTCTTTCCATTGATTGACGTGATGACGTCATCGTTCTGGATATTAAGCTGAGAGTAGATTGAGCCTGGAACAACTTCCGTCATCTTAAATGCCAGAGAGCCATCTGGATTTGTGATTTGCACCGCCTTTGCCTGAGTCAGAACTTCACTCATGTTGCTGATCATGTTGTCTCTGAAAGCGCGCTTAATTTTAAAAGAGTTCCCCACGTTTTTAATGCTTGGGTTTAAACTCTTAAACATTTTTTGCCCGATTTTTGGAGAAACGATTTTCATCGGAGGCATTACCGGTGCATCTTCTTCTTCGCTGGCGATGTATTCACATTCTCCAGTTGTCAGGTTCTTTAGGATGATTTTCATGCGGTTGATTCTTGAAACTTCAACGGCGTTGTTTAATTGTTCACCTTCTCTAACGTTTACCAACTCACTTGATCCACGAACCTGAACAGAGGCCACAGATTTTACCGAGTCCTGAAGAACAATAGTATCCAGAAGTTTTAGCGGTTCAGAAGTAGGGCGTTCTGCATCCGTACAAACGATGCTGGCGATGTCGATCTTTGGACCTTTATCAGAGGCCTTATCGCTTTCTTTAACGTTAAAAAGATTCGTTGAAGAAATGCGGTTGATGTCTTGAAGAGTCGTGTCCGATTTTTCAATAGGCACGCTGATATTTCCTTTCACCGTTGAAACCATCGGAGTTCCGCGGCCGATAAAAAGCGCAGCTGTTTTACCAATTAAATAAGTGAAAGTCACAACGAGAAGAATGATAAATACACCGTGGATTTTTCCACGAGTGTAAGGGGAGAAGAGTTTTAAAATGAAATCGTTCCAACTGAACTTATCGATACTTTTCATTGGAGAAGCACCAGAGAATCTCTCTCTGATTCGCTCGCCACTTCCGGCACCAAATTTAGGGAATTTAAACTTAAAACGGCCAACAGACTCCGGCTTTTCAGGCGGGTCCATTTCCATTTCTTCAAAACTCATATTGTGATCAGTTTTATCTGATTCACTATAGTCATTCACCAGGTGCTGGTTTTGTTCTCTAAATTTATTGAGGTTGTAATTTCCGAGAGTTTTTTCTGCAAAAACTTCAGGATTTTCATCGGTGTAAGACTCATCAGCAGAGATCTCTTCAGACTCTTGTGCGTCTCTGCGCATTTCTGTGAATTGTGCAGGGGAGTCGTCGTCTTCTTGATTGTACTCTGTGTCTGTCTGATCAGTTTCTTCTTCAAGAAATTCTTCCTGGTCTTGTTTAGACTTTTTGAAACGATCTAAGAACTTAAAATTGAAATTAAATTTTTTCATATTTGTTTTAACATCATGTTAATTTTGAACAACATTAATAAAGCTTTCAAATTCACCATCCATGGTGGATCAAATTTATAGTTATTCTTCTATTCTAAGAAGTTAGAAGACTTGTAGCAATAAGATTCTTTTGTACCCGAGTGAACAAGTTGGTCTTTGTTTTCATTTCTCTTTTTAGAAAGATTGAGTATCCTAGTAGATGTATTAAATTCAACGTTTCAATCATAAAAGGTGATCAAAAATGGCAAGTAATTCGAACGGACAATTAGAATCGGTAGTAGGCTCTCTCTTTTTCGGTGAAATCAACGAAAACCTGGTTTTTCCTTTTCCACACTTTTCAGACTCTCAAGTTGAAATGGCCAAGGAAATGACGGCAGCAGTTGATGCTTTCGCAAAAGATAATATCAATGGTGAGAAATTTGATAAAGAAGCTCACCTTCCAAAAGAAGTGATTCAAGGACTCGCAGAAATGGGCCTTTTAGGTCTGGGAGTTCCTGAGGATTTAGGTGGCCTGGGGCTTGATTACTCACTTTACTGTCGCGTGTTTGCTCAAGTGGCAAGTCATGATGGTTCAGTGGCAACGATGATCGGGGCTCACCAGTCGATTGGTTACCGTGCTCTTTTAAATGAAGGGACACCTGAGCAAAAGAAGAAGTGGCTTCCTCGCCTGGCAAGTGGTGAAGTGATTGCTGCTTTCTGTTTAACTGAGCCAGGTTCTGGGTCGGATGCATACTCAATTAAAACAAAAGCTGTTGATAATAAGGATGGAACATACACTATTACCGGACAAAAACTTTGGATTACCAATGGTGGTCTGGCAGGTTTTTATTCAGTTTTTTGTAAAACAGAACACGTTGTTGACGGTAAGACAGTGGAAAAAATTTCCTGCTTTATCGTAGAAGGTGGATCTCCAGGACTTTCTTTTGGTGAAAAAGAAAACAAAATGGGGATTCGTGCGAGTGAAACACGTGCTGTTTATTTTGATAAAGTTGTCGTTCCAAAAGAAAACATTCTTGGTGAATTAGGAAAAGGATTTAAGATCGCGATGAACGTTCTTAACTCTGGACGTCTTTCACTTGGAGCAGGATGTGTTTCTGGAATGAAAATGATTCTTGAAATGGCCACAGCTCACGCAACAAACAGAAAACAATTCGACCGCCCGATTGCAGAGTTTGGATTAATTCAGGATAAGCTGACAAAAATGGCGGCGATGACTTATGCAGCAGAGAGCATGGTTTACCTGACAACAGGGAACATGATCAAAGGCATGAACGATTATTACATGGAGACAGCTGTTTGTAAGATTTACGGCTCAGAGTCTCTGTGGGCAAGCATTGATATGGCAATGCAAATTGCGGCCGGTAACGGTTATATGAAAGAGTACCCTTACGAAAGATTAATGAGAGATGTTCGCATCAACATGATCTTTGAAGGAACAAACGAAATTCTCCGCGCACTTCTTGCTCTATCAGGAGTAAGAGGACCATCGGAAGAAATGAAAGAGCTTGGAAAAGTGACTGACGTTTCAAAGGCGCTTCAGGACCCTATTAAGTCTCTTGGTGTCTTTACAAAATTTGCCAGAAAGAGAATGTCTCATATGATGGGATCAAAAGCTCTTACAAAAGCTCACCCTGAGCTAAAAGAGCAGGCAGAGAAGTTCTCTTCTATGCTTGGTCGATTTGCCATTGCCGTAGAAGACACGCTGATCAAGTATGGAAAAAACATCATTGATAATGAACTTCCACAAGGTCGACTTGCAGATATGGTTATCGACCTTTATATCATTCTTGCCTGTATTTCGAGAACGACAGCTATTCTTAACAGCTCAAAAGCAACTCAAGAGCAAAAAGACTATGTACTTCGTTTAACAAAATACATCTGTAATGAATCAGGAAGAAAAATTAAGAGAAACCTGAAGGCAATGTCAAAAAACAACGACAAAAATGTTATCAAGATTTCTGAAACAGTTGTAAAAAATGGTGGATACGGTTTTGACATCATCGACTTCTAAGTCCCTTTATTTGGCACTCCTGGGGGTTTTGCTCTCAGGGTGTGCTGAAAAAAAGATTCAGCCTATAAAAGATCTCGGCGGCCCTCGTGAGCAGTCGATTCCTTACGATATTGCCCCTGAAAGATCAGGCGGAATTTTTGTCGATAAGACTCAAGAGTATGGACTTAAAGATATTTCAGCAGTTCATCTTTATGCTGTCGATGTCAACAATGACGGGGCCACAGACCTGGTGATCCTTGATGATTTTTACGCTTCTCCAAAATTCTATTACTTCAATAAAAAAGAAAAAAAATTCAAATTAGGGGAAAACCCTTTTAATGAAATTGTGCGAGCAAGTTACCTCAACTTTGTCGACCTGGACCATGATGGTATCTATGATGTCATCGTTGGAAATCTCAACCAAAGAAGTGAGATGACCCAGTATCCTGGGCGCGTTTACAAAGGTATCGTAGAAAACGGAAGGCTTCGCTATCAGGCCAAGTCATCTTTGCCAACGGGAGTTCTTCCAACGGCGAGTATCGTGCCACTAGATTTCAACCTTGATGGTGAAATTGATCTTTATCTGGCCAATTGGTTTTCACAAAAAGACAACAATCCCAAACCTGTGACAGATTATCTGCTTCAGGGAAAAGGGTTTGAGTTCACCGATCTAGGAAGCCAGTTAAGAGGCGAATACGACTATAATAAATCGGACAAGATTTACTCGAATGCCACACCAACTTTTGGAGCAAGTGTGTGCGACGTGGATAAAAATGGTCTTCCTGATATTATGACCAGCAATTCAAACGGATATTACAATAAGCTGTGGCTTAATATCGATGGGAAAAATTTCGTTAACTACGGAATGGAGTCCGGTTATGCGGCCGATAATGAAGGATCTGCTGATCAAAAGGGCGGAGGAAATTCATTTTTTAGTTTATGTGGCGACTACAATAACGACGGAATTGTTGATATCGTGGTTGGAAACCTGGCCCGCGACAGCGACCCTGAATCCCGCGACAAATCAGCAGTACTGACTGGTTCAGTAAAAACTTTTCCACCAAAATTTATCCGCTCGGAATTTTTCCTTCAGGATAAACAAGAGAATTGGTCAGAGGGAGATAGAAGAGGAGCATGGATTGATTATAACCTTGATGGTTTAAACGATCTTTTAATCGCCAACTCTGGTTTTCCTCCTTCTTCGCGACTGGTCTTCTTTGAACAGGAGCCAGACCACGCTTACGACGATAAAGCAAAAGAGCTGGGGATCAACCTGATGAATCCATCGGGGATTGTGACGATCGATTTAAATGGTGATGGTGTGATGGATTTTATTTCCGGGCAAAGTAAAGTTCGCGCCGGAGATATCAACACTCGTCTTTATATTTTTGAAAACCAAACAAAACGTGAAGGGAAGGGTTCAATGCGTTTTCACCTTCAAGGAAAGAAGAGCAACTTCCATGGCATCTCTTCAACACTGACTTTTTCAACGACTAAAACAAAATATTTCGGCGAGGCCAACTACGCCTATGGTTCTCTTCCTTCACAAAATGAAGAAGGTATTTACTTTGCTTTCGGACATGAAACCCCTAAGGAGGTTGAAGTCAGATGGAGCATTGGCAGTGAAGACCGCCTAGGCCGAGTGGCACCTCTGGTACGAAAGTATAACCTACAAAAACTCTCAGGAAAAGGTAAGCATTTAGAATTAAACCTTTGCGAAGATGGTCGCGTGCTACCAAGATCAAAAAATTGTTATTAAAACTCTAAGAACAATTCTCCGATGAAGTAGGTATGAAAAAACTAATACCTCTAGTCGTTCTCTTTACTTTTTTTAGCTGCTCACAAACACCTCTTCATGTTGAGTCTCCAGAGAGAGACCCAGCGAATTTTCAGACTTGTTTTGAGGCCATGAGCAACATCATGAATTACAAAACTCACTACGGTCCGGCCGCTCAAGTCTTCTCTAATGCTAAATCTCTTAAGGAGCTTGAAGGGCTGTATGGTGGTGATAACTTAATCGAAATCCAAAGACGAATTTCAAATGATGAAATCTTAAAAAACAATGCCAATTTAAAGCAGCTTTTAAAAGATCCATTTGAACCAAAGGATGTACCGGGAAAAATCAAAGCTATTCCCATGGATGATGCCAACGTGATTTATCGTGCCATGGCCGATTCTAACGTCAATAAGAACCACTATTGTTACGATCCAAAAGGCACGATTGGTTTTTGTTTTGGGCGTGCAACCATTGCTCATATGGAAGCGATCGTAAGAGAAGTGCACCCTGATTCAGTTAAAAAGATCTGGATCGCTGGTGATATGGGAGTGTGGGGTCACCACGTGGCCACGATGGTGTACACTGAAAAAGGATGGATCGTCCTTGATACGAACCTTGGTAGAAGTGTTGATATCGACACCTGGATTGCGACTTACATGCCAATGAAGAAAGGAAAAAAAGACATCATGGTTTTTGTCACTCAGGCCGGGCGCTTTGGACCATACGACTCAAGTCCATATAATGCCATTAACCTCTTCAACACAAACAGTGCTGACTTTAAGAAGGCCAATGACTTCTTTAGCGGTTACTTTCACGATTATTTCGAGAGCCTGGATAACGTAAAAAACAAGCCGCTCGTCGATCAAAAGAAAGCTAAATAATGTAGGCCGAACTCAAAATTGCGGCATTCAGTGTTTCGTGAGTTTCATTGCGATATAAAACAGTCCGCAGGACTGTTTTTCGGTCTACTTTTTCTTAACGATATCAGAAAGGTGCTTGATTCTCTCAGGCATCTTTTTGTAGTTCAGCGTACTCATATAAATCTGAGATGAGGGCAGTCCTGGGATTTCCTGGACCTTGAGCTGGTCTTCTTTCTTGATTAAATGATCTGGAATCACTGCAATCCCCACATCGTTTTTTACCAATGAGATGATTGAAGTAAATGAGTCTACCATGACGATAGATTCGCTTTTAGTTTTTGAAAGCTTAAACAGGTGATCGTTATTTGAGAAAACAACCCAGCGGTGATCGCTCAGTTTTTTTCTGTTCACTTCGTTTTTAGAAATCAGGACCAGTTTTTCTTCGAAGAGTTTTAGCGATGTAACTAGCTCCGATTGGATATTTTCTGTTCCAAAGATCACGTCAAATTTGCTCTCTTCAATTCCTGAACGAAGTTCCGGCATATCGGCGACGTGAACTGTCACGTCGCGCTTTTGTCCCTTAAGGTAGTCTGTCAGAAGAGGAGTAAACCAGTTCTTAAGCAGTCCTTCCAGGATACCAATAGAAAGTGGGAGTTGATCTTCGCGTTGGAAAATCTGAAGAGAAGTCTTCTCAAAACTTTGAGAGGCCTGGTAGAGCTCTTTTCCTTTTTCCGAAAGAATAACTTTTTTGCTCGATCTAATGATGAGCTCTTCTTGAAGTGAGTCTTCCAGAAGTTTAATCTGACGGCTGACAGCTGATTGAGCAATATTTAATTCTTCAGCGGCCTTTGAGAAGCTTGCGTACTTAGCCGTAAGCATAAAGGCCTTGAGATAGCGAAAATCTAACATTCTAAACCCCTTCTTTTACGGGAGGAGTTTTTTCCGGGTTTGCTCTCCAGAATTTTCCTTTGAACTCGCCTTGAGAGTGGTTCGTAATGACGAAGCCCTCAGCGTCCTGGTTGAAATCCTGAATGAAGTCCACAGAAGCTTCCTGTAAATAGAAGGCCGCGAATGGATCGATAACGACAAAAATTTCGTCGTTGCTATTAGCAATGCGAACTTGAAAGTCGTCTTCTTGAAGATCTGTGAATCCTGCTGCGTAAGTAAAACCTTCGCAACCTTTCCCACTTACAACAATACGAAAGTATTTACCCGCCAAGGTAAAATCGTTGTCGATGATCAATTTTAATTGTTCTAGGGCGCGCTCAGTAAACATGATCACAGGTGGAAGGACCAAGTCCTTGTTAACCTTATTTTGTTTAAAACCCATGTGAAAATCCCATGCGGAAAAGTGTCGTTAGTGTTATTGTATGTGCACCAGTAACTATCCAACCAAAAAAGAATTTACAAGTCAAAAAAGGAAATTTTTTATGAAGCTAACGTATAAATTAATAATTGAAACACCTTCGACGCACCAAGTTCGAGTTGTAATTCAAGGAAAAAAAGAATCTGGTGAAAAATCGCTGGAC
Source organism: Bacteriovorax stolpii (assembly GCF_002872415.1). Classification (GTDB taxonomy): domain Bacteria; phylum Bdellovibrionota; class Bacteriovoracia; order Bacteriovoracales; family Bacteriovoracaceae; genus Bacteriovorax; species Bacteriovorax stolpii. The sequence goes on from NZ_CP025704.1 coordinate 1,525,012, forward strand.
TTTTTTCTACCGCGTTGGTCTCCAGGATCTTATTTAATCCGTGAATATTCACGTCATTTATCTAGCTTAAAAGCGGAAACAGCTAATGGAGAAAGACTTTTTCTCGAACAAACAGATGTTTCAACTTTTAATATCGATTGGAATAAAAGCGAGTTAAAAAACACTAAGGATGCCGACACATTTACACTTTCTTACAATGTTTATTGCCATGAGCTAACAGTAAGAACATCACACGTTGATGACTCACATGCTTTCTTACACCTGCCAACTCTTCTAATGGGCGTGTTAGGAAAAAATATCACTGACCCGACTATCGAATTATCTTTCCCACCATCGTGGTCAAAAGTTTCAACGGGACTAAAAGATATTTCAGTCAAGCGCGAAGCCTTCATCTATACAGCAAAAAATTATGATGACCTGATCGACTCGCCAATTGAAATTGGTTGCCAGGAAACTGATGGTTTTATGGCCGGAGGAATCCCTCATGATGTGGCCTTCTATGGAAACCTTCTTCCTCATAAAGAAAACCTAAAAGAAGACACGAAAAAAATCGTTGAGCACATTGCTGATTTTATGGGGGGATACCCGTACGAAAAATACACATTCATGACTCATTTTGTTCCCGGTCTATATGGTGGTCTTGAGCATTCAAATTCAACAGCACTGCAATTTGACCCGACGGCAATTACAAACCGCAAAGGGTACATCAACTATTTAGCACTTGTATCTCATGAATACTTCCACACATGGAACGTAAAGCGCATTCGTCCTTTCGAACTTGGGCCATTTAACTACTTAAAAGAAGCAACTTCAAAACTTCTATGGCTTGCTGAAGGTCTGACATCTTTAATGGATGAGTTATTCATCTATAGAGCGGGTCTGATCACGATGGAAGAATACTTAGAAATGCAAAAAGACAACCTGAACAGGTACTTCTCTGTTCCAGGAAGAAAATTTCACTCACTGGATGATTCATCTTTTAACTCTTGGATCAAACTTTACCGTCCGGATGAAAACTCAAACAACTCAAGTGTGAGTTACTACCTTAAAGGTGGGATTGTTTTCTTTGCTTTAAACATCCTTCTGGCCGAAAAAGGAAAGAGCATTAACGATCTGCTAACTCTTTTATGGGATGACTATAAAAAGCACCCTGAGCGTGGAGTAAACCCAGAACAGGTTTACAAAATGGTTGAAGAAGTAGGTGGAAAAGATATTAGAGAAAAGTTTGAAGTAATGACTTCAACAACTGAAGAAATCGATCTTGAATCAATCTGTGCAACGGCCGGATTAAAGTTCGAGTGGGATAAATCTGAATCACCATGGCTAGGGTTTGATCCTGAGTTCTCAGGGGATAGAGTGATCGTAAGAGCTGTGACTCTTGATGGCCCAGCTTACAAAGCAGGATTAAACGCAGGAGATGAAATCATCGCTATCAACGGTATGCGTGTCCTAAAAGACCGCTACAATGATTATGCAAAATACCTAAGAGCTAATGAGTCATACACATTCATGATCTCAAGACTGGCAAGTCTTCAGACTGTGACTTTAAATGTTGGAGTGACGCCGGCAAAACTAAAGGCGATTACTGTGGCCGATAAAGACAAGGCCGTGAAAGTTTTTAATCCATAATGGATTAAAGCGCTCCTTCGGGAGCGCTTTTCATTTGAGCTTATCGTAAGCGGTTTGCAGGAACTGGCAGACCTGAGTTGAAAGCTTCTTTGAATCAGTCCTTCTTCTAAGCCACCACACGCACATCTTTCTATCCATCTCAATTTCATGCTCAACGAGAGCGATTTTCTTTTCCTTTAACAAATCGTGCACCAGAATTTTAGGAACCACACTCCAGCCAACACCATTAAGAACTGCTGAGCGCACACCAATTAAACTATCCACAGTTAAAACCGTTTGCGCAGAAAGATCGCTAAAAGAAAAAATATCCGGATTCATCTGCTCGTGGCGGATAAAGGGTTTTTTCATCAGAGCGTCTATTGAAAGTTTCTGACCTTTTGTTTTCCATGAAACAGGAGTCACGACCAGCCATTCTTCTTTAAAGAGCTGCTTATGAGCAATCGCCGGGTCTTCTGGCGGATGGCAAACAATAACAAAGTCACAGGCGCCAGTGATAAGATGATTTTCAATATCACCACCAGGTGTGCTGATATTTAAATGGGCCTTCGTGGGAAAAAAAGAAAGGTGAGGGATGAGAAACTGCTCAACTAACCACATGGTGGAAGCAATCCTAATCGTCGACTGACCCTGCATCACTTTTTTTTGAGCGGCGATACTTTCTTCTACCCATCCAACAAGTGCAAGTCCAGAATCAGTAAGCCCCCAACGGCCATCGATTTTTTGAATCAATCCATAGTCTTCAGAAATGCGCTGGGTTTTTCGCTGAAGCCCGGCCGGGTCGCAGTTTAATATTTTTGCCGCTTCCCTTAAAGAAGACGCTTCTTTAAAAGCGCGCAGGATCAGGCAGTCATCAGGTGATATTGTGAAGTTTTCCATGTTGATATTTATCTATCTTGTTGTTGATATTTGTCAACAGCCAAACAAAAACAAAAAAGGGATGGTAAGATCCGCGGAGGTCCCATGAAAATGTTATTGTTAATGTGTGTTCTATCTATTCAAAATTCTTTTGCTCTTGATCGTTACTTTGCCAATGAAGAAGTCCAGAGACTGGCCCCGGAGGCCTTTGCCCTTCAGCCGGAAGCAAGTGAGTTTCATAAACTCATTGGGGAAAAATCCAAAAGAGAGCGTGAGCTTTTTGTGAAATTAGTTAAAGAAGACAACGCTCTTCTAGAAAAAATCCAGAAGTATAAAGAGTTAGTTTGGGAAGAAAAAGAAAAAGTTCTTCGCCAGGTTTTTGCTCTTGAAGTACAGGCCCTGGGAATTAAAGCTCCAGAACTTATCATTGATAAGACGACGACAAAAAATGAAGCGTACTTTGATTTTGATATGACAAATCCAGGAGCAGGCAGAGTGCTTTTAAATATTGATGAACTAGAAAAAGATAGCAACCCTCATGCGGGACTTCTCCTTCTTATTCACGAGACAAGACATTCGGCGCAGTTTCAGGAGGCCTTCAAATTAAATAATCCTATAGCACGCGCTTACAAAGCGGCCTTTAGTGCGCAGAAGAACCATGCTAAAGCGATTACTTCTTTTAGTGATTTTCTCACGCTTATTAATGAATATGAGGCCTTCCAATTTGGAAACTACGTCGTCAGTGCGCTCTTAAATGGCCAGGTTGATACACTTGGAATGGGGACCTTTGCCAGCCAATACAACGAAGATTACACGCTTAAAATTGATCTTCCTAAACTTTTCAAAGACCGTGAAGAAGGAAGCAATACAGAGACAATCCTCAATACTTTTAACAAGTTAGAGAGGGCTCAATACGATATTCTCGTAGGACAGTAATTAAATATAACCCAGGAAGTCATTTACACATTCAGAGATTTTGACTTGCTGGGTTTAAAACTTTTTGGCATAAATGAAGACGAAAAATAAAATTAGTCAGGAATTAATCGTTATGATGCCAGAAGAAATGCAGGCAACAATTGGTACGCTACTCCTTTTTTTCGCCATGGTTGCGATGATGTGCCTTCGCACTCTTTAGGAAAAATTGCGACAAATCTTCTTTATCAACTAACCGTTTAACTTTACAATCTTCTCGTGCCAAAAATTCATCGGGGAGGATGTATGACGATCGAGAAAGATTCTGTCTCTAGTTTGCGTAACCGTGCCACTTCAAGAAATCCAAGACACTTTAATGTACCTCTCGACAATTTGGGACTGCCAAAAAAAGTAAGCGATTACTATGGCGAGCTCACGTTTGATTTCAAAACATCAGAAGACATTTCAGATGCTACGAAAAAAGAAATCATCAAGGCCCTTGATGAAGGACGTGGGATTAAAAAAGATCACGCAGAAGCGATCGCTAAAGCGGTTACAGACTGGGCCGTAAGAAATGGGGCAACTCACTTCTGTCACTGGTTCCAGCCACTAACTGGTGGAACGGCAGAAAAACACGATGCCTTCTTCAGTTTAAAAGATGGCAAGCCCATCGAAAGACTTTCAGCTTCTCAGCTTATGCAAGGGGAGCCGGATGCTTCTTCATTTCCTAACGGTGGATCTCGCTCAACATTCGAAGCGCGTGGATACACAACTTGGGATTTAACAAGTCCTATGTTTTTAATTGAAACAACAAACGGAAGAACGCTTTGTATTCCAACAGCGTTCGTTTCATATTTTGGTGAGTCTCTCGATATTAAAACTCCTCTTTTAAAATCGATCTCAAAACTTAGCCCGGCAGCAACAAAGTTTCTTCAATTAGCAGGACATAAAGAAACAACTTCAGTTCACGTTACATGCGGAGCTGAACAAGAATACTTCCTGGTAGATAAAGCTTTCTACTACGCTCGCCCTGACTTAGTGATGACAGGTAGAACTCTTTTTGGAGCTCTCACAACTCGTAACCAACAGCTTGAAGATCACTACTTCGGTTTAATTCCTGACCGCGTTCTTGCTTTCATGCAAGAGCTTGATTACGAACTTCACCGCTTAGGAATTCCTTCTAAAACTCGTCACAACGAAGTTGCTCCTGGGCAATTTGAAATGGCGCCGATTTTCTCTGAAGCTAACGTTGCCTCTGACAACAACCAGATGATCATGACGACGATGAGAAGAATCGCTGAAAAACACGACATGATGGTTCTTCTTCACGAGAAACCATTTGCTGGAATCAATGGTTCTGGAAAACACGTTAACTGGTCAATGAGCGACGACACAGGATTAAACTTGTTAGAGCCAGGATCAGAACCACAATCAAATCTTCGTTTCTTAGCAACAGTTGCTGTTATCGTCGAAGCTCTTCACCGTTATTCAAAGCCACTTCGTATGGCGATCTCGGGAGCAGGTAACGATCACCGCCTGGGAGCGAACGAAGCCCCTCCAAGCATTATCTCTGCTTACTTAGGAGACACACTTGATAAAATCTTCCATACAATCATGGAAGACAAGTCATTTACTCCAAGATCAAATAACGTGATCGACTTGGGAACAAACCAACTGGCACATCTTCTACAGGACAATACTGATAGAAACAGGACATCGCCATTTGCTTTTACAGGTAACAAGTTCGAGTTCCGCGCTGTAGGATCAAGCCACGCGATCGGTTTCCCGATGACTATCTTAAACGCAGCGGTAACAGATATCTTCAATGAAGCAAACGCTTATCTTGAAGCTGAGCAAGCAAAAGGACAAACAGTAGACCAATCTCTAATGAGTTTAATTAAAAAGCTTATGGGGAACTCAATGAAAGCAGTCTTTAACGGAGACGGTTATTCGAAAGAGTGGGTTCAAGAAGCAGCAAGACGTGGTCTTCCAAACCTTCGCACGACTCCAGAAGCTCTAAAGACTATGACAAACGCAGAAGACTATAGCTTCTTAGTTCGTAACGGAATCTTTAAAGCAGAAGAGGTGACAACTCGTTATAACATTCTTCTTGAAAGATACATCAAGATCAGAGAGATCGAGTTTGAAACAATGATCGACATGATTCACCAGTACGTCATTCCATCGGGGCTTGAGTATAAATCAGTTCTTGCAAACCTGATTAAGGGACAAAAAGAAATTGGTGTCGCTTCAAACTTTGAAATGGATGCTTACAAAAAAGTATCGACAAAGATTGATGAAATTCACTCTCTGTCTACAAACCTGCAAAAAGAACTTTCAGGTGATCACTCAGACCACCAGAAGTATGCAGAAAAAATTGGAAGTGAGCTGATGACAATGGTAACAACAATGGCCGGCATCTGTAACGAACTTGAAGAATTGATCCCAAATCAGTTCTACACACTTCCAAAATACTACGACATGCTTTTCTTAAGATAATAATGATCATGTGAGGCCCTCTTCGGAGGGCCTTTTTTATTTCAACAGGCGCATATTGGCCCCAAATCTTGTGACAACCTTTCTTTAAAACGTATTCTTCTTACAATTGTCTCAATAGTGCTGACTGAAAAGGCCCTGGCTTTGATTTTTATTTTGCGGTTTTATAAAAATAAAGGATGAAAGTCGTTAAGCGAATAGTTTTGCACTTAAGATTTTATTTTTTATCCGTGACTTTGTTTTTCTTTAGAGCGATTTCAAAAATGATGGAGTTCGTTTTAAGTAAGCTTAAAGGTTAGGCCTGTTTTAAAAGCGCCAGGATGCCCAGGTTGCGAGGAGAGAGCTCCTCGTCGAAGTACTGTTCAAGTTTCACATCATAACCTTGCTCTTCCAGGTACAAGCAGCGGTCAAGTTGCAGGTAAACTTCCAGCGCGCGGCCCAGTTGCCAGCGGATAATATTGCATAAGAACATCTCACGCAGCTCTCTTTGCAGAGATGGATCGGCGTAGAACTTGTTGAAGTACTCATCTGTGAATGTGTGTTCGATTTTAAGCTCGGCCAGCTTTTCTCTGATGTAGTACTGAAAAGGTTTCCAGTAAGTCTGAATCTGGCATTCGCCTACGTCTGTGGCGTACTTGTTGTTATAGTGTTTCATCAAAAAGAGATGAAGAGCATAACGGTAATTCTTTACTCGCTCTTTTGTCTGATACGTTGAAAGCTCCATCGCTGCATGAGACCTGGTCGCCAGGCTCAGTCCAAAAAGATTGAGGCGAGTGAAGTTATTTTCTTTGTAGAAGTTCGAAAGAGGGAAGTCTACTTCAGGATTGATTCGGTAGTAGCAGCATCCAAAATTTAAAAGACCCATTGAGTGGTGATCAATAGTATTTTGAATCAGTTTGTTTGCTAATGGGCCGCACGTGTGAAGGCCAAGGCTCACTGATTTTTCATGGAAAACTTTTTCTAAAGCGGCTTGGTCTTCTTTTTTCCCAAAGGTCAGGTTCATGAACGTCACGTCTTTAGCGCCATCGAGTTTTCTGAATTTCTTCAGGCGCTCTTTTCCGATTTCCTGGAACTCGCTGTTTTGATCAATCGAGATCGAAGGGATCTGGTGATAGTGAGAAAGGACGCGGGAAAGGTGACCGACACCGCCGCCAATGTCGACGACGTAATCAAAGTGCCTTTGATCGCGGAGATTTTTTAGGACTGGGACGATCTTTTGGATTTCATGTTTTTTCTTTTTCTTCACCCCATGGAAGGCCCACATTTCCAGTGGAAGCTCTGGGGACTCGGGAATCTTTGGAACTTCGGTCAATGTCTTGATGGTCTGCACGAATTCTCTAAAAGAGCTGCCATTCAGGGCAGGGATATCGCGCTTACAATCCACGTCATAAAGCTCTTTTTCACTCAAAGAGTCCAGCAGATCCACCCATTCACGAGGGTAGTCAGAAATGGTTTCCGGGTATTCATTCATAATCTCTTCCTTCCACATCGGAGCGTAGAGATTGACGAAATCCAGGAGTTTCATAGCGTGACTTTTATAGTTCATAGGCTATACTTGATAGCATGTTTACACTAAAAAATAAAAGAATTGCAGTTTATGGGATGGGTGTTTCTGGACTCTCGGCCCTTCGTTTTGTTAAAGCTCTTGAGGGCGATCTGATCGCCATCAATGGAGGTGAAGTCAGTTCATGGGCCAAGAGTCCGGGAGTGCTTGATTTTGTCTCTAAAGAGGCGTGTTTCTCGGAAACAGACTCCGCCTTGCCAGCTAAATTAAATTCAGTTGATCTGGTGATCTTGAGCCCGGGAATTCCCCGCGACCACAAACTTCTCAAACCTCTTTTGGATAAAAACATTCCGGTGTGGGGAGAAATTGAACTCGCGTACCAATACCTTGAGGCCAATAATTTTTTAAGACCTATGATTGGTATCACTGGCACCAACGGCAAAACGACAACGACAACTTTCTTAGGTGAGATGATAGAGGCCGATCACAAAAAAGTTTTTGTCGGTGGAAACATTGGCGTTCCATTTTGTGATTACGCTTACGATGTTTTTAAAAATCAAAACCACGCCGACTTTATCCTGCTTGAACTTTCTAGTTTTCAGCTAGAGAGCATTGATCATTTCCACGTGAATGTGGCGATGATCTTAAACCTTTTCCAAAACCATGGAGAGCGCTACGCGACGATTGAAGAGTACGGGCGTTCGAAATTTTTTATCACTAATCGTTTTACAGAAAACGATGTGCTGATTTATCCGGAAGATTTTCCTATTATTAAAAACTGGGCAGAGACTCAGAAAGGAAAAAAACTTTCCATCAATACAGGAGCTCCAGAGATTGATTTTCCCATTGGGAATTTCAAACTTCCAGGAATTCACAACAAAGTAAATCTTGCTTTTATTTTAAAAGCAGCAAAGAGCTTAGGTCTTTCACCAAAGGCCATCCAGCATTCAATCGATACATTCGCCGGTGTCCATCACCGCATTGAATACGTCGACAAAGTTGTAGGTCTTCCATCTTTTCGCGCATACAACGATGCTAAGAGTACGAACTGGGACGCGACGATGACGGCAGTGAAGGCGATGGAGGATTTTAATCTTCCTATTCACTTAATCATCGGCGGGAAAAAGAGAGGGCATGGAGATTCGATTCTTCCTCATCTGGATTTCTTAAAATCAAGAGTCGCGCATTTTTACTTAATTGGTGAAATGGGGGCGGAAATTGAAAGTGAAATCAAAGGGAAAGTGTCTTATCAAAAAAAGGATACTTTGGAAGGAACATTGAAGTTTCTAAGAGAGAATTTTAGTGCCGATAAGGGAGTTTTACTTTTTTCTCCGGCATTCCCATCGTTTGATCAATTTCAAAACTACGCTCAGCGTGGTGAAACCTTCGTCAAACTTCTGGGAACACCCTCTTAGTTGCGGCTCGCTTTCCTCGATTCTTCGATACTTGCTACACGTCTTTCGGCGTTTGAATTGTTTCCATGAAAGCGGAAATTGTCGATAATTCCTACTTTGAAAAGAAACAGTCCAATAATAATGTAAACCGGGTGGAGTTTTGGTTTCATAAGCACTCTGTGTTGGGTTATAATCGTGAACGCTTTATCGGCAGACTCAGAAAAGAACTTAACTAAAAAGGTATAGTTTATGGCAAAGACTGGTTTTCTAGGAAATACGGAACTTAAAAACAATATTAACGCTTTGAAATCATTCATGAAATCAAAGAAGCTCGAGGGCTTCTATCTCTCGAGTTCAGATATTTTTTTGAATGAATATGTGCCTCTGGCCGACTGTCACCGCTATTACGTCACAGGCTTTACGGGCTCAACGGCCGAAGTTATCGTGCCGCTTGAAGGCCGAGTGATGCTTTTTATCGATGGCCGTTATTATGAACAGGCCGATCTTGAGTGCGACCCTTCTCTGGTTGAAGTTTTCAAAGTTCCTTACGGGACAGGACTTCGTCAGGCGATGAAAGAGGCAATCAGCTCTCGCAAACTAAAATCTCTAGGAGTTGAAGGGGATCGCATTGAGCTTTCTCTTTACAACGATTTTAAAACACAACTTAAGACAGAAGCGTTTAACAACGCTGAACTCTCGAAAGTCATTTCATTCCAGGACTTTTCTTTCAACAAGAAAATCATGGAGCTTCCACTTTCACTTGTTGGTGAAACAACAAAAAGCAAACTTGAGCGCATTTTAAATGACGGCGAGGTTTTCTTTATCAGCGCTCTTGATTCAATTGCATGGTTAACGAACATGCGCCGTTATGAGATGCCAAGCCAGAGTACGTTTAGGGCAAAAGCACTAGCGACTCGCGAGCGCGTTTATTTATTAATGGAGCATATTGAAGGAGAGATTCAAAGCGATGTGATCGATCTTTCTATTGGAAAGTTCTCTGAGCTGGAAAAATTTCTGGCGTTAGTAAATGAATACGAAACAGAGTGGAAGAAAAAATCTGGTGAGACAACGTACAAGTTCAACAAGATTTTCTATTCGGCCAATTCAACAAATGCCGCTGACTACTTAAAACTAAGCGCTCACTTTGGCGTTGATAAAATGATCAACAGACCAGAAGGGCTGATCCCATTCCACGCTTTAAAAAACGAAGCGGAACTTCAAGCGATGCAGGACTCTTTCAATAAAGCTGACACTGCTATCTACGAAACGATTTTATGGGTAAAAGAAAGCATTAAAAATGGAGCGAGCTTCTCAGAGCTAGATTTCTACCATAAGGCCAATGAGTTCTATAAAAACAACGGGGCCCTGGACCAAAGTTTTAATACGATTGCCGCTTTTGGACCTAACTCTTCAATCATTCACTACGGAAATCCAAGCGCCGACGTAGCGTTTAAGAAAAATGAAATGGTTCTTCTTGATTCTGGTGGATACTTTGAGTCAGGATACGCGACTGATACAACCAGAGCTTTTTTAAGTGGAGGAGAAGCAAGTCCTCGCCAAAAAGAAGTTTACACTCTTGTTCTTCAGTCTATTCTTCACACTTTAAATGCTGTGTTCCCAGAAGGGACATGGGGATCAGTGGTTGATGGTGTGGCAAGACAGCCGATCTTTAAAGCTGGTTTAAACTACAACCACGGAACAGGCCACGGAGTAGGGATCAACGTTCACGAAGGGGGCTTCAGGCTTTCAACGACGTCAAATGTTCCTCTGAGAGAAAACACTGTTGGGTCAATCGAGCCAGGAATTTACATTCCAGGTTTTGGTGGAGTCCGTTTAGAAAACGTAGCGACGGTTGAGCGCCATCCGGAGTACAAAAACATGCTTCGCTTTAAGAACATGGTGTATGTTGGATTTGATCATGACCTGATCGATTTTAATATGCTTTCTGAGCAAGAGAAGACATGGCTTGATGAGTACGAAAAAGAATGCGCAAAACGCGGTAGAAGTTTTAAATACAAAAAATAAAGAAAAAATAAAAAAAATAAAGAAGAGCGGTTTTAAACCGCTCTTTTTTTTCTCATTAATTCAACCAAAGCAATCAGGGCAAATCCAATAAACAGTCCGCCCCAGTAATTGGGTTTATCACCACCGCTAAAATCCACAGTCCCACAGCCACTAAAAGGCTGCTTTTTAGGATAGAGGTAAGAGATACCATCGATATCATCGCGGCCCAGGCTTTTTCTGTTGGCCATTGTTGCATAATACATCAGTGAGTCTTCTACCGGAGAGTGCCCCAGGCCAAAAGCATGGCCTAGTTCATGGGCGATGATAGAAGCTTTTTGTTCGGCCGATTTATTTTTAAACTGATTATTAGCTTGATCATTGATTAAAACCAACGACCCATAAATAGTGTCGCCACTGACATTATTGGGAATAGTAACCCCTAAAATAGCAGAGCTGGAAAAGTTTGAAACGTTAGTGTTGCAACTGATGAGGATATCGCTGGAGACTTCCAGGTCAGGGTTAGGTGTACAGTTCGTCGATGGAGTACAGATTGTATCAGTATGAAAAGCTGAATCGACGTTCACGATGCTTCCTTTTCTTAGTTTCAATCGGCTGGTCGGCGACTTGTTCCAGAAAGTATCGACGGCCTTGCCGATAATACTCATAAACTCTTCATCAGTGATACCAAGATTCGCGCAGAATCCTCCTGCGAGATTTACTTTGACTTCGTCTTGAGCAAAAGTCAGTTTGGCAGAATTGTTCAGAGTAAATGCCGAAGCATTAAAAGCGAGAAGAAGCCCAAGAGCTGCGAGCGTGTATTTCATAGGACATCTCCAAAGTGATAAGAGAGTGTAGCGCCAACACTAAAGGCCCTGTCTTCGCTTTCTAGAGCGTTAAAGACATAGGTGTAGAGTTCGGCAGACCAGGTCGTATTGAAGTCGTAGCTTGCGCCCAGGTTCACAATAAAGTTTCTCGAGTAGACCGGGTCTTTAGGAAGAGGGAATGAGTCGGTGCTGTTGCCGTTATTGAGTTCTTCATCTCCTCCGGGTCCCCAGATCCTGGTGAAGTAGAGGCCTGCTCCTGCAATAAAAGTCAGGTAAGACGTCTTATACTTGCCGTTTAAGAGAGCAAAGAGAGTCATGCGCTTGATATTTTCATCGCGACCTGACTTCGGGAGGGTTGCGCCAAGCTGTGGAGAAAGAGCTAATTCCTTAGTTAAAAAGATGTCATAGCTTCCAGCAAGAGTTGGAAGAAAGCTGCATGTATTAGACTTTCCTTCGCCATCAGTCTGAATTTTTCCTACGTACTCGCAGAGATTCCCCAAGGAGAAGTTTAAATCTCTTGAAGTTGGGCCCGCACTGCTGGTCGCAGCAAAGAGCGGAGTACTGATAAAAAGCATTAGTGTCAGGTATTTTATTTTCTTCATAATCGCTTAGTATTCTGTCAAAAGATTTGTTAAAATGTCTAAGAAAATTTACCTAATTGCTCACGAAATAATCCCCATCGCAAAGGACATGACTATGTTTGATAATTTCGAAATGCCAAAAGAACTTATTCCAAGTGACCCACGTTTTGGTTCAGGGCCTTCTCTTGTACCAACAGAATTTTTAGAAAGACTGGCAAAAACCGGCCATGAGTTCATGGGAACAAGCCATAGAAAGCCAGGTGTAAAAAACGTTGTTAAAGAACTTCAAGACGGAATCAAAAAATATTTTAACCTTCCAGAAGGCTACCTTGTAGCTTTAGGAAATGGTGGAGCAACACTTCTTTTTGATATGATTGCTCTAGGGATCGTTGAAAAGAAAGTCACTCACTTCACTTGTGGAGAGTTCTCTGAGAAGTGGTATAAAGCTTCTAAGCTTGTTCCGTGGATTACAGCAGAGCAAGTTTCTGTACCATTTGGAAAAGGAATTAACGGTAAGGCTGTTGCTGGGTCAGATATGATCGCAGTTACACTTAATGAAACTTCAACAGGTGTTCAGATTTCTGAACTTCCAGTCGTTGATGCTAATACAATTCTTGCAGTAGATGCTACATCTGGAGCAGGACAGTGCCCGTGTGATGTTTCTAAGACTGACCTTTTCATCTTCTCTCCACAAAAAGTTTTCGCTTCAGATGGAGGATTATGGGTAGCGATCATGTCGCCAAAAGCTCAGGCGCGCGCAAAGAAAATCGCTGCTGATAAGTCTCGCTACATTCCAGACATCATGAGCTGGGAGCACGCGATGACAAACTCAGAGGCTAACCAGACTTACAATACTCCGGCCCTTGCAACAATCTTCATTATGAATGAACAAGTAAAGAGAATGAACGAGCAAGGATACGCAGAAATTCAAAAACTTTCTCAGAAGAAAGCAGACCTGCTTTATTCATGGGCAGAATCTAAGCCATACCTTTCTTGCTTTATTGAAGAAAAACAATTCCGTTCAATCGCAGTAGCGACAATTGACGTTGATGCAAAAGTTAACGTGGATGACGTGATCAAATACCTTGAAAAGAAAAAATATGTTTACGGAATTGATGGATACAGAAAACTGGGGAGAAACCAGTTTAGAATTTCTATGTTCCATAACATCTCTTACGGGGATCTGGAGAAGTTAACAAAACTTCTTTCTCTAATGATTGAATCAAAACTTTAATTTCTCTTTTGGGCCTCACCTTCGTGTGAGGCCCTTCATTTTCTTTATCAATTCATTCCTATTTTCTAATTTTCCTTTTTTTCTTATTTTGTTACCGATGGTGTTTGCTTGGTTTTTGCTTTCGATACGTATTTTTTTCATGGTGCGATTTTCCTCCTGAGCATTCTTTCTGCATGGGAAATGCCATCGAAACTGGGACAAATTGTCACACTTACCAATGAAAAAGGACGGTATCTGCTTTGCAACTCTCAAGGGAGAAGAGGGAAATCCCTCCAACTACACAAAAGGTGATGTATGAAAGTTTTAATCCTAGCATTCTTGACCGTAACACTCCTAAATGGTCCAGTGTCCGTCAAATACCATACAGTCGCGGAACTCTACCAAAGAAATGTTGCGGATCAACTGGATCCATCGTTTCCTAAGCTGGCCTAGGATGGCCTTTCGTTCGTAGATGGGATCGAAGCATCACTTTTAATTTAAAACATTAGGAGTGAACAATGAAGTCATTAGTCCTGTCTGTCTTTGTGATTTGCTCTCTTAACCTTGCCCATGGGGCCGAAAGTGTGCCCTATAATATCCTCGATGAATTAAATCCGCGCGACCCACAGATTGAAGAAATCCTCCAATATTATGACGAACGCTACACCGAAGAAACTGGGCAATCGCCATTCATAGGTGAAGGTGGCCTGGAGAAAGGTTGGTGTTACCAAAGCGCTTGCCCTGTTTGGGCGCGAATCATCCGTGCAGAGCAAATGATGTATCTCTACATCGATGGAGTGGTAACTTATGTCTGGCTGGTTTCAACCGGTATGTCTGGATACAGAACACCGGCGATGGATCAAAACCCTAACGGAAGAATTTATGACCGTTACTCGTCAACTACCTGGCCAGGTGGTGATTACAACGGACTTGGTAATATGCCTTACGCCGTCTTTATTTACGGAGGATATGCCATTCACGGAACAACCAGAGGGAATTGGCCAATGTTAGGAAAACCAGCTTCTCACGGATGCATTCGCCTGCATCCTGACAATGCCTTTATCTTTAACCGCATGGTTAGAAATACTGGTGTAGGTTCAGTATGGGTAACAGTGGAATAAAGCTCATGAGGGTCTTTTTTCTGATAATGATCACAGCGGCCCCACCAAGATAACTCCAATAGGGAACAAGCTTGCTTAAGAAATAATCCATTTTCTCAAGCCAGCTTGCTCTTTTATCTCCCGGTTGCCTGATAAATTTATCAAGCCTCGAAAGAATAAGACTTCTTTCAACTTCCATATCAGGAAACATTTTACGGATGAGTTTTAAATCTTCTGAGTTAAGCTTTCTTTCATCTGGAGTGATATGGTGGTCGAGTGAGGGCGTATTGGGGAAAAGCTTTTTCATAAGTTTGGTATTTCTTAGCCTGTCTAGTAAAGGAACATCCAGAGGCTCTCTGAAAATAGCGATACCGTTTTCTTTGAGGACACGATGAATTTCATTCATTGCTGCTGCTATGTCGACGTGATGAAGAATATCAATTCCGACAATCGTGTCAAAAGAGTGATCTGGAAAAGGAAGACTTTCGGCCGCACAGACCACAAAGCGCGCGCTCTCATCCGTGGGATAAAGAGAGAAAATCTCACGACAGTTTTTTACATTTTCTTCACAGATATCAAAGCCAGTGACCTGGTAGCCAATCTTGGAAAATCTCAAAGCATTATCGCCGGGACCACAGCCGAAATCCAGGAGTGAGACTGGTGTGTGGTAAATCGACTGGTAATGTCGCTTTGAGAGCTCATACGTTCTCCAGTAACTATTCCAAGGCCTCTGCTCTTTTCCTTCAACCGGAGAGAGGTCAATGCGCTTGGTTGGGTCAAACGTCAGAGCGTATTGTTCATAGTAGGTTTTTTCTCTGGCCTGCCTTTCTGTGAGCATAAATCTCCTTAAGAGTGATGTGCCTTTATATTTCTACCGAAGGAGAAAGACTCCTTGAATTTAATTTTTGTTTAAGCTTCGGTGTTGAATCTCTCATCATACTGTCAAAAGTATAGACACCATATAGTTTATAACCCTCTAAAAAGATGACTTCAGCTTTGGGTCTAAAACTTGCTTCTGACACCTACGAATGAGGCATATTTTTATGAAAAGATGGATAGCAGTCTTTGCATTACTATTTTTAGGTATTCAAAGTGGAGTCACGTATTCCGCAGAAAAACCTGTGACTATAAAGACCGTACTTCATGACGCCTATGGGGGAGAGTTTAAAGTAGCCCTTACTAAATACACCAATCACAATGGCGAGTTTGAGGTGCGCATTGAAGCGGCAGGGATTCCTCGTTTTGCCAGCAAGATTAATCCTGTTATAGGTTTTGGCCGTGATATCGATGGAAACGGAAAAATTGATTCATGGTTTTTAATCACGAAACAAGGAATCGACTTAGTGAGACTAGAAGGATCTGACCCTACGGGGACAGATATTTTAGGTGATATCTTAGTAAAAAAATACCGCTCAACATTTACGATGTATGCCAGCTCGGCAGCCTCAAGCCTTTTGAGTTATCTCTTTTTATCAGTAAGTGCTGGAGTGGATGTCCAGGAAGAGTATTACCGCGACTGGATGGACTTAGAAGAGATGCGCATTCAATTTGAAGACGATATGGCGAACTTTGGTTCAGCTTACACATACAACCAGATACAGTATCACCATGAACTTATCTCTATGGGGTTTAAGGATCTTGCAAACCGCATGGAAACTTTTGGAAAGAAAACTTTCTGGGGTTATGCTTTCGCTGATATCGGATTGTGGATCACTGGCGGTGTTGTGCTTAACTGGGGAGCTAAAATCCTGGCAAAAGTCGGATTAATTGCTTCAGAAACGGCATTCGTCACAACAGTAAAAGAAACTTTGATTGGCTTCTTTGAAAAACAAAAGGTAGCAATTGAAAGCCGTTTATCTGTACTCAAGGAGAAAGTGGCAAGTACCAAAGCGAAGTTTGGAATGAAAGTCGCAGAAAAAGAAGTGGTCACAGCTTTAACAATAGCGACTTATAAAAAAGCATTAACTGCGACGATTAAATCACAAAAGATGAAACAACGTCTTCGCCTGTATCTGGCAAAATCTATCAAGTGGCCTAAGAAAATCCTCATCGGAGCAAAGTCTGAATGGCAGTACATTGCTCTCAATACAGGAGTGCAGATGGGGTCAGAGGCCGTGGCCCGTTATGATGAGATTTATGATCCTAATCCGCTAGTCATGGCAAAAAATTTAGCGACTAATCCTGAAGTGATTCAGAACGTAGGATTCATGACGACAGATACAATTCTTATGACTGGTATTTCAAAAAATCTAAAAACCACAAAGGCGCGTTTTATGGCCAGTGGAGCAGTGGCGATTACGAACTCATCTGTTGTAAATTTTGCTCTTAAAGATGAAGCCAATATTTCTCGCGTTGCTTTTGATACGGCATGGGAGACTGTGGTAGGAAATGCTCAAGTACAGATTGACTTAAAGGCCCTGGAGTATTTTGAGAAGATGGCCTTAAAGAAAGGAAATCCTAAACTAAAGCTTGTTGGTTATGCTATCGCGCTGGTTGATATGGGTGTTGGGTATGTGACCTATTCGAAAGTGACATCGGCGCTGGAGAAAAAAGACGAGGCATCTGTGTCTGAACCGAAGCTGATGCTTGTTCCGGTTTTAGCAGAGAATTAAAATCTATTCACATTTTTTGTACTTTAGATTTAAGAAAACGAAATTTCGTTTGAGAAAACTGATTATCGCTATTGAAAGAAACACTGGGACATATGAAGTGAAATAACTTTTTATTTTCCTATAAGAGACAGAGGGGAAACTCCTAACTGATTTGCAATGGCCGTAATCGTGCTCATTCTAAAATCTTCGGCCTTTACATTCTCCAATTCCCATACTGTAGAAGTTGCAATTTTTGCCGCTGTAGCGAGGTCTATCCTCTCGTTGAGCGAGAAGGGATACCTGAAATTTATCATGAGTGGCTGACGGTTGGGACGAAGGAAGCTTCTGGTTGGTTTAGAATCAGGCCTGAATTAAGAGAGTGCATTTCTTTTAAGCAGATCAATCTTGTGAACCCCGTAATGGATGAGGAAGCTTTTGATGTTGTTTTTTGTCGGAACGTGCTGATTTATTTTCAAACCGATACGATAGAGAAGGTTAATGAGCTGCTTTACAAAAACGTAAGGCCCGGCGGACATTGTTTTCTTGGTCACTCGGAGAGTTTTCAGAATATTTCGCATAAGTGGAAGAATGCGGGGATATCGGTTTATAAGAAATAGACATGGGGACTAATCATCCCCTTTTGTTGGCACTTTTTTTATCATAGCTTCGCACTTTCTTTGTTCAAGAAAATAACAATCCAATCATTTATGCCTTTTTTTATTTATTTTTAAAATAAAACTCATATTTCTTTTAGAATAATCCGAAGTTCGATCTGTTATTTTAGTAAACAAATAAAGGAATAATTATGAAAAGTCTTATGACTTTGACAGGGATTCTTGCGTTCTCTTTTAGCTCTTTTGCTACAGGAAGAGAGTATTCTTGTCCTCCTAGCGTTGAAAAGCAGGCATTAGAGTGTTCTGGTACAGTAAGTGTTACAAGTGTGGCAGAGCTTAATTCTTATGCGAATGATCTAGGACTAAAAAAAGGAAAAGCGAAAAACTTAACTATTACTTCTTCTCTTGGTCTTACTTCAGATCTGGTGATTTCTTCGCCGTGTACGATTAAGATTGCTGATGATGTTGTACTGAGTTCAACTGGCAACATTTGCTTTCATGGACAAAATGGAATCAATATTGGTGAGAGATTTAAGTTTAATGGGAAGAACCTTTCCCTAGAAGGCCGCGATGAAGTCATCGTTAAGATTAATTCGGAGTTAACCGGCCAAGATATTAAGCTACTTTCTAATGGTTCTGGAGATACAAGTAAGACTCATATTAGAGATGGGGCGATTATTAATGCCGCAAATCTTTTGCTTGAATCACATGATAAAGGATCTATTGGAAAAAATTCGGCATTAACGTTGACTGGCACCTTGGGAATATATGCCTTAGGTGATGATGAAGCCTCTATTCGTGTAGGAACTCAGGTCTCGGCCAATAAAATCGAGATTTCATCTACGGAAGAAACCCGAGTGGCTAAAAATGTAGCGCTCAATGCCGCTGAGATTATTCTAAACGGGTCAGTATGCACTATTGATAAAACCGCTTCATTAACAGCGGCCGATAAGATGGGGAATTGCTTTTTAGGAAGTATTGGAAAAGCTGGTTTTACTATTGATAAAAACCAAGGCACTAATCCACTAACAGTCCATTTTAATGCCTCGGCGGTTGTATCAGAGGCCAAAGGTTTTGTTTGGTCCTTTGGAGATGGGGAAACAGTAAACACTTTATCTCCGACGATTTTTCACGTGTATAATCGAGTCGGCTCATTTACTGCCAGTTTAAAATATGCAACTAAAGATAACTTCAAAGGTCTAAAAAACGCTGGATTTGTCCAAATTGATGTTAAAGCACCAGTGGTGAATCAGACAACAACTCCTCCTCGCGGAAATTTTAGTTACGCCCAGGATGGAACGTTTGTTTACCTAAAAGCGTTTATTCGTAAAACTCAGTTTGATATAGCAAGCGCTTACTACGTCATCGACGATAATCAAAATAATAAAATCTACATGACTAACTTCTATCAAAACTCGATTTCGAGTGTTGAGATGAATACATTTGGAACTCATAAAGTGACGATGTATGTAGAAGACATCCAAGGTCAAAAATACAATACGACCATGATGATCGACCTGAAGCAAAATGAAGATGACATTGCTCCAGTTGTTCGTTTCTATGGGGAACAGTCAGCTCCAAGAACGGCCTTTATTAATATGGCCTCTTCATTCATTCCTTATCCAGACGAATTTTTAAAAGACTTTAAAGTTGAGTTTGGTGATGGACAGGTTGTTGAAGTTCACGATGCAGTGTCGGTTGTTCACACCTATGCAGCTCCTGGAACTTACAACGTAAAGGTGACAGCTGAGTTTAACGGAAATGAGAGATTCGCTATTATTCCAGTTACTGTAACTAATGATAACAAACCGGCCTTGAATCCAGTCGCGGCCTTTGATTACCACTTATTCGACTTTGCAGGGAACGTGACATTTAACGACGACCGTTCAGCGACTCCAAACGGAGAGATTATTTCTTATGTTTGGAATTTTGGTGATGGGACGCAGGCCTACGGAAAATTGGTTTCTCACTTCTTTGGGCCAGGGGATCACGTTGTCTCGTTAACTGTAACGGACACAATGGGATTGACGTCAACTCAGAGACAAATGATTTCGATTGCTGAACCAGGGGACGATATTGTGTCGAATCTTTCTTGCTGGAAAGATGGCGATAAGAAGATTGCCTGTGATGTGTTTGCGCTTGATAAGTTTGATGAGATTACACGCGTGCGTGTTCAGTGGGGGGATGGAACGAGTGTGAACTTGACTAACCAGGCGGAGATTGAAGAGTGGGGGTTGTATTTTGCTGAGCACGTTTATCAAAATTATGGGACTTATAATTTGAGATTGACGGTGGATACGGCGAGAGGGCAGACGAAGTATGCGTATGTGAGTGAGACGTTTCAGGAGTCCCCTTCTTCTAATCTGCCTCCAATTGCTTTTTTACAATGTTTAACAAGTGGTCTGCGTATTGAGTGCGATGGTTTAAATTCTTACGATCCAGAAAATGCGATTATTAGTTATCAAGTAGATTGGGGAGATGGAAATATTCAAAATTTCACTTCATCTATTTTTACGCACACATATGAGCTATCTGCTGTTTATCAGGTACGTCTCATTGTAACCGATGATCACTTTCAGTCAAATGAGATTCGTCTTTCTATAATGGCTTTAAAGGTCGATAATATAAACCCTATAGCTCGTTTGAATTGTTTTTCAGTATATCCTTTTACTGTAGAATGCGATTCTTTGTCTTCTTTTGATACCGATGGAAATATAGTTTTATTTGAGTATTCTTTTAATGAAGAAGCGATTGTATCTCGAAGTACGCCAGAGAAAATTACCTATACTTTTGCGACTAGCGATCCGAAGGTGATCTCTTTAAAAGTCGTGGATAATGATGGTGGTATTAGTTTTGGGCAAACGGAAGTTAGTCTGAAAATAAATTCAACACCAAAAATCGAGAGCCTATATTGTTATGACGGTAAAACATTTCAGCTGCAATGTTACGCTCAAGCCTTTGATCCAGATTATTATGATAATATCTCAGAATATTTATGGTCAGCGAATTTAGATAGCCAGCCAATAAGTACATTGTTAGGCAATTCAATATTGTTAGAATATTCAGAACCTGGAGAAAAAGAAATAGTTTTAACAGTTAAAGATCAATTTGGCGGCGAAGCAAGCAAAACAATAAAAGTAAATGTTAAAGAAAATAAACCACCGCAAGCAGATGGTTATTGCTATGCTGTTATTGATGGAATGGTTGAGTGCTTTTCCTACGCTTTTGATGAGGATGGAGAAGTAAAAAAAGTTCAATGGGATTTTGGTAATGGGCACATTGTAGAGGGAAGTTTTGTTACTCATTATTACGGATATAATGAAGAAGTTGTAATACAAATGAAGGTTTTTGATAACTTTGGCCTAGAGTCGACTAAAGAGTTTAGAGTTAATTCTACTATTAATTTTTTACCTAGTTTTGATCTTAGTGAAAATGTAATTGTGGGACATTTACCGTTAGAATTTAAAATTAGCATAAAAAATTCTAAAGATAATGATGGAATTATTACTTCGATGAAATGGATGCTGGATAATGTTGAGGTAGGACAAGGAGAAAGTTTAAATTACACAGTTCTCAATGAAGGAGTCCACATATTAAAAGCAGTGCTTACAGATAATCGAGGTGGTGTTTCTGAAAAAAGTATTGAAGTGAGAACTTCAAATCCTTCTGATCTAATCATTAATTCAAGCGAAGATGAAGGGGGGTTGCCTTTAAGAGTTTCATTTGATGCTAACAATTCCCACGATAATAATGGGATTATAAAGTATGAATGGTTTGTTGCGGGAGAAAAAATGGGTGAAGGAGCAAACTTTGAATATCTGTTTGATGATGAAAATGAAAAAACTGTAGAGTTGAGGGCTACAAATACATATGGAGTTACAACAACTATCTCTAAAAAAATGAATCTGCTTAAACCTCTATTGTATGTCACAAATGAAAAAAGCATTGAAGCTGCAATAGGTGAAGAATTGTCATTAAGTATTTCAACTCTTGGCGGCGAGGTTGAAGGCTTGAATTACAACTTGATTAATTATCCAGAAGGAATGCAAATACATGATGCCCAAGTATCTTGGGTACCAAATGAGAATGATATCGGTAAAAATAGCTTTGAAATCCAAGTCGCCTCTGGCAATTTGACTTATACAAAAAAAATCTTCATTAATGTTTATAAACAAAAGTTAGTCGGAAGTTTTAGTTTGCTGCCAAATGATCAAGTCATTGAGTTAAGTAACCCAAGTTCACGTTTTTCAGGCACGCGAATCATTTTTAATCCTATTTCTGAAGGTAGGCATGTTGAAATTTTTGAAGGCAATGTTAGCGGCAGAGATTTTATGTATGTAAAATCTTCAAAGAATGAAATTGTTAATGTTCAATTTCCAGAAGAAGTTCAGTTGGATAATTCTAAAAAAGGAATGTTAAACAAAGGCTTCAATTTGAAATCTATTTTTAATGGCCTGGAAAAAACTATAGGTACAATTGTATGTACAGCATCTCCAATGTATTTTGCTGAATTAAATGCTAATTTGTTTTATGATTTTGCAAAAAAATACCGTTCTGTAGATACAGAAAACCGAGGTATATATGCTAAGATTTTCGTTTCTGAGGAATTGTATCGCAGTGGACAGCTAGACTTAGTGCTGAATGCTATTCAGTTCTCCAAAGAGAAGTTCGATCTTTTTAAGAAAGATAGTCGTATCTATTTTAACCTAGATGACGTTCCAGAAATGAAGCCTGTTGGACAAACTCAAAAACATTCTGTGAGTACTTTTTATGTAACAATACCAAAAACATGGTCACAATCAATAAACACAGATGAAATGAAGATGGCTTTTATAAGGGCTGTTGTAAATCACGAGTTTTATCACACAAAACAAAACTTATTATCATCGTGTGGACAGCCTATTTTTGAAAATAATTCTGATCATTCATTTAATACTTTAGTCGAAAGCTCCGCAGAATATTTTGGGATTAAAAGCTTATCAGAATCAGATAGAAAGATTGTCTTGCGATCTATTTTTTATGGTTCTCAAATGAATAGAATATTAAGCGAAAGTGTTATTAATGATGGGATATTGAATAGTGATATAGAAATTGCAGATAATGATTACCGAAATTTCGTTTTCTGGGATACTTACTTAAGACAGTACACAGGACAATCGCACAGTTTAGATGATGTTTTTAGATTTCTTGATAGTTATGAACCAATAAAAATTCCGCTTCAGATGGATGGAAATAAATTTTTAAAAGCATATTCAAATTCTCAAGGATTATCTTTGGATAAATTCTTATTTCATTTGTTGATTGACCTGAGTTCTCCAACCTATGCTGTAGATGGCGATAGCCTTATCGCTTTACATGACTCTACAGATTCACCAATTTTAAAAATATTGAAAGATCCAAGGGAATATAGTTTTTGGGAGCATTCTACCTTTTTTGATCGTGTCGTAACTAAAACACAAGATGCAATAAATTCTAATCATATGAAAATTTCAAGTTTGTCAGGGAAAAGAATTTATTTCAATAATAGTAATCCAGAGATTGGAAACTTGAATGGAGGGGTGGGGGTTAGCCTTCCAGTTCTATTAAAATTAAAGGTATCCAGTCCTGAAATTAAATTTAAACTAAGACAATTTCAAAGATCGGCCTACTATCGCAATTATGAGCAAGAGCTTGGGGCATATTCAGTAAAACAAATACAGAATGGTAATGAATATACTATTGGTTTTTATAATTCTAATCAGTCTGTCGCCTTCTTAGATATATTAAATCAGAATGACAAAAAAGAAGAGGTAGAGATTAAACTTGAATCTAACACAAGGAGCCAGTCTGTTAATGTAACATCCGTCAATTCTTGGGAGAAGGCTATTCTTATAGATTGTGGTGGTGTGTGTTTTGGCTCCGGGGTAAATATTTACTATAATTTCCGATCAACATCATCGTCAAATCAATGTTATTCTTATGGAAGGGCTTGGCGAAATGACAACAGGCAGTATATGATAGGTTTTTATGGCGACTGTAAGGTTAACCTTACCTATAGTCCGGGAATTTTAACAGATAGTATTGAAACTAAAAACTATAGTTCAGGAGTTGTAAATTTTTACAGCGTATTCAACAACGGTGAGTGGTTCTTTGCAAATTAATTTAAAGAGAATGTACATTAGAGTGTTTTCATCACCTTGGTTATATCCTAGCTTGATTGTAACAGATTGGTTTTTTGCAAGTGTTTATTATTTGCATAAGTATTATGTTGATAAAATGATGATACTAGATACAAAATTCCTTATCTTTTTTAAGCCAAGTTATTATGCTTATTCTTATAGACATGATCGAGGTTTTGCATTCTCTGTGTTTGCTATTCATTTTGTCTTGTTAATGTTTTTTTTGCTCTTTTCAAATAGGAATAAAGTCTCAAAAAGAGTTAATATTCATTTTTTTATCTTTTTATTTATTATAAATTTTTTATATCGCAACCAAAACTATACCGGTGATAATTATTGGGTAAAACTATATACTTCTTCTGACTACTCACCTTTGAGGAATTATTTAAAAGATGTAGAACAAAATTTTAAGTTTAATACTGTAAAAACGCCCTTTGGTATATTTGAAATGCAGTCAGCTTATTCGGCGAATAGGCGAATAATTAATGATAGGGTCTATCGAAATCATTCAGACTGTATTGTTAATTACGAAAAAGGCTATCCCGAAAAATGCATTGTTTTTCCTTTTCGAGAAGGCAGTAGCAATACTTACCCTTAGAAAATTGCAAAGATTATTAATGAATATGGAGAATCTTTGATTTAGGTTTTGTTATTTTTTTGAAAGAGGATTGTGAGAAAGATACGAATGTCTTTTAATATTTATTCAAATGAAGCTTCCTTCGAAAGCATTTCTTTATTACTTCCCTCTCCAAATACAACTATCAATAAAAAAATGATGAATATTAATAAACACCGGAAACGCAATATAAAAAAAGATCGTCCCTAACCCCGTCACCGTCCCAAACAAAATATCTAAATAATTCGGTACCATCTCAAAAAACAAGACCCCTGCCAGCACCAAAAAGAAAACCTGAACTAAATGACTCTTAAACGCCATTTGATGATGCCCTTCAATTTTCGAAGCAAACAACAAATACTGAAGCGAATGAAAAAACGGAATAGCATAGAGTGAATACTCCATCTGTCTCACTGGTGGAAGCCACCAAACAATAAAGGCCAGGTAAACAACAATCGCTCGAACGGGAACTAATGACCTGACCCCGAAAATCTGGACTATTCAAAACCTTACACTCTGTTAAACTTTAACATGTAGAGGGTAAAAAAATGAAAAAATCAAAGTTCAGCGAAGAAAAAATCGTCCATATTCTCCAAGAGGCCAAGTCGGGTAATTCAACTGTTCAAGAAGTCTGTCGCAAACACGGCATCACCACAGTGACCTACTATGCTTGGAAAAGAAAATACAACGGCGTTGAAGTGGCCGAGCTTAAAAAAATGAAAGAGCTTGAAGCTGAGAATGCAAAACTCAAACGTCTTGTGGCCAATCTCTCTCTTGATAATTTGATTTTGAAGGATATTAACTCAAAAAAGTGGTAGGCCCCAAAATAAAGCGCACAATGGTGAGCTACATAAGAGACAGCTACAGGATGAGCTGCTCTAGGGCCTGCAGAATCCTTGATCTTCAGAAAGCAACCTTCTACTACAAAGAGGTTGAAGACGTTGCTGAAATCAAGCTTAGAGCGCGTTTAAAAGAGCTTGCAGAAAAGCATCCAGGTTTTGGGCTTAGAACTTTACATGAGATCACCAAAAGAGAAGAACTTGTTATAAATCATAAGCGAACTGAGAGAATTTACAAAGAAGAGAAGCTCTCTCTTCGTTTAAAAAAGAAAAATAAGAGAGCGAGACATTTAAGAGTTGTTCAAGTTCCTCCAGAAGCTCCTTTAAAAACGTGGTCGATGGATTTTGTCCATGACAGATGTTTCAGTGGGAGAAAAATTAAGTGCCTCACAATCATTGATCAGTTTTCTAAGAATTGCCCAATGATAAACGTCGGAGTGACAATGACAGGAGCTGAGGTTGCAAGAGCGCTTGATACTTTAAAAATTAAAATTGGGTTACCAGAAGTCATTTTTGTAGATAACGGGCCAGAGTTTGCGGGAAAAGATTTGGGGTTATGGGCGATGAAGAACAATGTGAAGCTGCATTTTATCGAGCCAGGAAAGCCTACTCAAAATGCGTTCATAGAATCGTTCAACGGGAAATTTAGAGCACAATGTTTGAATCAGCATTGGTTCCAAACGATCGAAGAAGCAAAGATTTTAATTGAAACATGGAGAAAGGAATACAATAATTTCAGACCTCATAGCTCTTTGAATGGTCTGACTCCGGAAGAATTTACTAGGCAATTTGAAATGAAAAAGATAAACGGTTTTGATCAGGATGTGAGATTAAAAGTAGTCTAGCGTTTGGGGTCAGGTCACAGATTTTAGAGAAATTACCGAAAATTAAGTTTCCAACAGGGTCATGGACATCAAGCCTGAACCCTAAGTATATTAAGAATGAAGATGTGAAAATTGTAGAGGGAGTTAATGTAAATATTAATAGTATCATAAAAGATGACAATACAATCAAATTGAATTTAAATTTTTATCATTCTCAAGCTGTTAAAGTAAGGTTTAAATACAAAAACAAAGATATTGGGATTGATCGCACCGTGGAAGTGGATATGTTTATACATGCCCAAGAGCCATATTTAACTTTTAACTATGGGAATCGAGATATTAGAGGACTTGTACAGTTTTTTGATCATGATTTTGATTCAAGTGTAATCCAGCGTTACGAATGGGACTTTGGGGACAATTCACCAGTTGTTAATACATCAACACCTACAACTTTGCATAGATATTCATCTCCTGGAAATTATGAAGTAAGTGTTAAAATGTATAACTCCTCATCTGTAATGCTCTATGAAAAGAAATCGACAGCTTATGTGGAAGATCGGATTTATTTTTACACCGGAGGTTCAGATGATCTCTCGATTTACAATATCTATTATAACCCCACAAACTATATAGGATTTAAGTATGTATACATATTTGAAGGGGATGGTACTTGTTATGCTAATGATTTAGAATATCTACCTACTGGTAATGGTGTAAAACCGTGGATGGTATTCTATAATTGCTCAGTTGGTAATTTGTTCCCATAGTTTTTTTTGGAGCTAAAAAATGGAAAAAGTAAAGTATGACTTATTAAGAGCTATGATAATAATTGTCTTGGTAAGCGTTGTCGCTAGCGCTGTAGTCTCTTCTTCAAATAATCTTTTAAAGATTGTAGCAATGACAACATCTGTAACTTTTATTGTTATGCCAATTATTGTCGGTAGACTTTGGTTTTTTAACAAGAAAAGTAAAAATGGTGTTTACTTTTCCAAGAATGAGATAACTATTTTTGATGGAGATGAAGAATACCACTATCCTTGGGCAATGCTGCAGATTGAGTATAAAATTCTTATCCCTTTTTACTGTAAAAGGATTATATTCTCACTAGAGAAAGAGAAGCGACAAATATATAAATACGACATCTCGTTGTTTAATAGTAAGTCGTTCTACTTTTTAGTAAAAAAATATGCGCCTTCAACTCATTCTTTTCCAAAGAAAAATTAAAAGGAAGGGGGAGAGGAGAACTAATCCTCCCCACCCATATCATCATCTTTAGAATATAACAAAGGATCTCGAAATTTGGAAAAAATGATTGTTAGTGAGCTAAAGATGATGATCTTATCATTTGTTTGGGTAGTGATATTTAATTTATTTTTGATTTTTACTAAAACCCCTTTACCTTATATCTTACTAAGTGGAGGGGGGATGTTGATCATCCTACCTCTAATGGTCCTCTATTTTACTCGTAGAATAAACAATGAAGAGCATGGGGTATACTTCTCGGAGAACGATATTGTAATTATTTCTGATGATAAGTATTTTGCACCTTGGACTGAAGTTCAAGTGAAAGTTAGGAGTAATTACTTTAATCTTTATCAAGAAGTTTCTTTGTCTTGTGATGGATTCAAAAAAGATCATGTGATTCCTATTTTTTTTGCGACAAAGGGCTCGTTTAATTCTTTAGTTACAAAATATGCTCCAGCTGGGCATCCTTTATTACATACTTTAAAAAATAATGATTGATTTCATTTTTAGCAGAAGAGGAATTACTCATAAATTTTCTCTTTTGCTTGATTGTTACTCCCTCTCCAAATACAACTATCAATAAAAAAATGATGAATATTAATAAACACCGGAAACGCAATATAAAAAAAGATTGTCCCTAACCCCGTCACCGTCCCAAGCGAAATATCCAAATAATTCGGCACTGTTTCAAAAAACAAGAGCCCGGCCAGTACCAAAAGGAAAACCTGAATCAAATGATTCTTAAACGCCATCTTGTGATGCCCTTCAATCTTCGAAGCAAATAACAAATACTGAAGCGAATGAAAAAATGGAATAGCATAGAGTGAGTACTCCATCTGCCTCACAGGCGGAAGCCACCAAACAATAAAGGCCAGGTAAACAACAATCGCTCGAACGGGAACTAAACTTCTGATGGCCTCTTTGTATTTCAAATAAAAATAAACCGGAAGTTTCAGCGACATCAAAATACTTAAACCCTTCGAATAAAAAATAAACTCAGAACTAAACCCCATCGCATCAATCGGCAAATTATAAAAATACGAAGTCGATGGCGCATCTCCTACTGGAATAGATGAAAAGAAAAAATTATAAACTGCGATTGAAAACAAAGTGTATTTTAGAAGATTGCGATCAATCTCTTTAAGCTGAACCTGATCCATTCGAAGCGTAATGAGAATGCATCCATAAACTTGTTTAGCATAATGCCACCCAACCAGGATATACATCAAACGAACAGAGAGAATGAGCATTTCCACGCCGAACGTCGCATTTTCTCCTACGCGATAGCTTGAATGCGCGAAAGAAAAAAACTCATTTATCTTTAGAACAAAAGCGGAATGGCCAATGTTGTGATTGAAAAAGAAATAGGCGCATAAGTAAAGTGCAATGAGGCCAATAGGAACAAAGATCAGTTGAAACCAATTATCAAAAATAAAAGATTTCTTCTTTGAATAAGCAATCTTGTACGAAACCATAAAGTGCGGAAAGTTACAAAAAAATGAAAGCCAGGCAAAGACAATTGGAATTTGCAGAAAACGAGAGTTGAGAAGTTCCGATTCACCTCGAAAAGTGGAAAAGACGACCATCACAAGCCAGACGGCAATGCTAAGTCCTCCAAGCATCAGAAGGTCTAAATTAGAATCAGAGGAAATCGTTTGTCTTTTCATTGGCCAATCTTAACGGCCAATTGTGGGAAGATTATGGAAAGGTTAAAAAAAGGGGAGAGGACTAATCCTCTCCACCCATATCATCATCTTTTGAATCGTCTTTTTTGTAGTTAGCGAAGAACTCTTTTTTGAAATCCAGGAAACGGTCTTCGAGGATCGCTTTTCGAGCACCCTCAGCAAGCGACTTGTAATAAGCAATATTGTGAGTCGTTGCTAGAACCTGCCCTAAGATCTCGTTTGAATCAAAAAGGTGCTTAATATAAGCACGAGAGAAATTCTTACAAGTGTAACAAGAACAGCTATGGTCAATTGGATAAAAGTCACGGCGGTAGTTTCTGTGACGGATTCTGATCTTCCCACGAGAAGTAAACAGAGTTCCTCCACGGGCAAACTTAGTAGGAATGATACAGTCACTCATATCAATTCCGTTTTCCCATAACATGATTAAATCTTCCGGGTTACCGATACCCATAGCGTAGCGAGGTTTATCAACTGGCATAAGAGGAGCTGTGAAGCTTACGATCTTTTCCATCCACTCGGCACCTTCACCAACTGATACACCACCGATGGCGTATCCAGGAAGGTCGCGTTTAACTAGTTCGTCAACACACTCTTTACGAAGGTCATTGTAAGTTGATCCTTGGATGATTCCAAAAAGCGCTTGCTTTGGATTGTTCCAAGTTTCAATACAACGATCAAGCCAACGGTGAGTTCTATCCATTGAGTTTTTTGTGTACTCGCGAGTTGCTGGATAAGGAATACATTCGTCGAAGGCCATCATGATGTCAGAACCAAGGTTCTGTTGAATCGTGATTGATGTCTCAGGAGAAAGAAGAATTTTTTGTCCTTTTTGGTCTTTAAATTCTGCGCCTTCTTCTTTAATTGATTTCTTTTGAAGAGAGAAAACCTGGAATCCTCCCGAGTCCGTGAGTATTGGGCGAGGCCAGTTCATAAACTTATGAAGTCCACCAGCTTTTTTCACCAGGTCTGAACCTGGAGTTAAGTGAAGGTGGTAAGTGTTTGAGAGAATAATTTTTGTGTCCATGTCTTCGAGAACTTGCGGCTGAAGCGCTTTAATCGCTCCGTGAGTTCCTACGGGCATGAAAACGGGAGTTGGGATGTCTCCGTGTGGAGTCGTGATTACACCGGCGCGGGCCTTTGAGTGTTTATCGACGTGCTCTAGTTTGAATTTGAAGTGTTCTTTGACTTGGTCTTGAATTCTTGGTTTATCAGCACTCATCATTTGTCTCCAGGATTTTCCATTGGTGTGAGTTGGTTTTTAATGTCGGCGAAGGACTTGTGAACGTTTTTGTTGGTCACAGATTTCATGACGGCATCGATATTCTTGATGACAGCTCGTTTCGCTCTGTCGGTCAGGTCCATTTCTGCGTGTACTATCCTTGCGTTAGAGAGGTTATTAGCAACTCCGACGTAATAAGTCAAAAAGGTTTGTTCGTCACCGTGTAAAAAAGAGTCTTGGGCCAAAAGGAGATCCACTGCTTGGCGGTTTAAGACTACGGTGTTTTCTGATTCAGAAAGAAGCTTGCTCCAGATCTGTTCCTCAAAAATGGCGGATAAAGCGCCTTTATTAGGTGAATCGATGCTAAAGCACTTGATCCCCATTGGCGTGAAGACGTAATAGTAGTCGATGCCAGTGCTGCCAATAAAAAACATTGGGGATTGCGGGGCATAGAATTTAAGTGTGGCCTCATTGGTGCTGATTCCTTCCATCAAGCGGGCCTTGATGAGAGTGGCACTTCCAAAGAAGGGACCGAAGTTTAAGAATAATGATTTTACCTGGCCCGGTGAAGACATTAAGGCCACTCCAATCATTTCCTTTTTTTCTCTCGTTGTGAGTTCACTAAAAGGGAGGCGGTGAAATGTTTTATAAAGTGGGTTGGCGTACTCCATTTGATCATCGAGGTCGTTGTAGAGAAAGTCTCTTACTTCTTTAACCACCACGCTGGTGTTGGTCTTTAGATCAAAAAGCTGGAAGGCCCTTTTTTTCGATTCTTCTCCAATGTAAGGAAGAAGCATGTAGCGGGGAGAGAGTTCAGCGTTGAGATTGACTTGCAGGTCCTTAGAGAAACTAAAAATACTTCTAGTGCGCAATTCTTTGTGCGTGCTCACCTCATCGGCCATGGGAGTAATCGGTAGGTTGTAAGGGGAAGGGAGGAAAAAAGGAGAGAAGATAATAAAAAGTAGGACAATGAAAACCCCAACTTTTCTCACTCCCTTAAAAAAATAATTCTGGCTTAGTGAGTTTTGTGCTGGAATAAGAAAGAGAGAAAATAAAAATGTTTTTAAGCGAAAGAAAATCAATTTGCCGAATTTGTTTTCGCCTTTATGGCGAAGACCAAGTAGGAACTGGCCGATAGTTGTTCCAAGCACTAATGTCTGGGCAAAACTTAATAAGTACCAGGCAATGAAAAATTTAAAAAATGAATGGGTCTTAAGAGGGAAGATGACAGCGGCAAGATAATCGATAATCACCATGGCGTAGTCTTGGGCAAAGATGATGGGAAGTAAAATCGCCAGCACCAGATAAGTGATAAAAAAATCAAAAACAAGAGAAGAGAGTTTGACGACCCATAAGTTAATGACGGAGTGGCCTTCAATGCTGTCGATGACATTTGGTCTGACGTGCACTTCTCGTCTCATTGAGCCCGTCGGGTTGTCGGCGTAGACGATCTTTTCTGGAATAGACTCAGGAGTAAGATCCTCGAGAGAATTAAAGACAATGGGCTTCACTCTCTGGCTTGCATGAACGAGAACGACTTCAGAGCGGACAATAATTTCAGCACCTGAAAGTTGAATGCGGTCATCAATTTCTAGTAAATAAGTTTTGCCTTCCTCGAGAGGAAGGGAGTTTAAAAAAGTCTGGTTCGTATTTCCCAGATAAACGAGTGCAAGATTTTCCCCTTTCGCAATAAATTCCAGGTGGCGATTCTTAATTTTTGCTCCAGATAAAACCAAATCGCAACGAGGGTCAAGGCCTACGGTGATGGTGTCGACGACATCGATTTTCATCGGAGGCTTATTATCTAGGCGGACATCGAGGCGGAATTGGTTTTTTTCTTGGGTCATAGTGAAATAATTATCGCAAAAAATATCGGACTTTAACAATCAAAAGATAATCGGACGGGCTTACTCGGGCATAATCCACTTTACAATTTTTTGGCACCCACTACGATGGAGACTAATAACAATTTTGCGCATCATGAATAATCAAGGAAGATTTGAATGAAACCTATCAGAGCTCTTGCCCTAGGAACCCTGGTTGCCGGATCGATTTCGGCCCAAGCTTATGACGTTGTTGAACGCTATAAGATCATTGACGATAAATTAAAAACTGAAGCAATGCTAAGACCAATCGGCCACGATTTTTTCTTTGATATCGGAGCAACTGCCAATAAAAACGTTCAAGACGTTATTGACGATATCGACAAGGCTTCAAAGTTTCAGGGGACTGATCAGGAGAAAATTGATGAAGCTAACCGCATCCTGACAAAATACGATAAAACCGAGCAGACAATAAAGCTCAATGTTGCTCTGGGGACTCCGCTGCCTTCATTTACTGCATGGGATGTAAAGGTTACACCGAACTTACGCGTTTTCGTTGATGTCGGAGCAAATATCGGTATCAGAAGCCAAAAAGTAACGAACCAGGATCTTATTGACCTGTTTCAAGATGACGTACCGGCAGAATTACAAACAATCATTCTGAATCTAGACCTCGTCTCAGAGCAAGGAAACGATATTAAGACAATCTGTATTGCCCGCACGACGGCCAACACAGCGGCAAGGCTCTATTGTGATAACCTGCCAACTGGAAAATATATTGTTCCAAACGTAGGGAATAACCCGACAATGACTCTTTTTGCAAAGGCCGATGCAAAAGCAGGTTTTTTTAACGATTACACTTATGGCGAGCACTTTTTTGGTAACTTCAACCTTTATGGGATGGGGAGAGCTGACCTGTACCAATTCGTAACAGGGACTCAGATCGCAAAAGGAGATTCAATTGATACTCCTGATAAAATGAACACTGAAACGACAGTTCAATTGGACTACCGTTTAGGGTACAGAAACACAAATTACTCTACATTTCTGGGGATTGAAGAGTTAAAAATCACAAAACTTGGTGACGCAAAAGAAGGCTCAAAGGCCCACATGTATGACTACGATCCATTAATCCGTTTCCATGCTGATGCAAGATACCGTTTAAGCGCTCTTTCTCTTCAACCTTTTGTCGGGGTCCACAAGAGGTCAGGTTACGGATTTGCTGATGGTATGTACGCCGGTACGAGTGTAGGGGCCCACGTCTGGGGAGACCGCCTGGGGCTGGAATTCCGCGGCATGGTAGACAAACAATATTTAACCCTGACTCCACGAATGAAATTATGGTTAATGCAGCTTGAATACTCTCTTAAAAAGCCGCTTAAGGACACTGATGGGGACGTAAAACTCACAGCGCTTCACTCAATCGATTTCCGCATTTTCTTTTAATAGTCTGTTAGTCGTGGTAAGCTGGTTTTAAATTAACTAGCTTACCACATATCAGATGAGTCCAATCATGAGTTTCGAAAAAATCCTTTCACATCCTACAGTCCTTGCTTTTACCACTGAAAATAAACTTAAAGAGCCTACGCGCATTCAATCTTTAGTTATTCCTGATTTCATCAAGGGCAAATCAGTTAACGTTATCGCTAAAACTGGTTCAGGAAAAACTCTGTGTTTTGCTCTTCCGATTTGTGAGCTTTTAAAAACGGCCGAAGAAGATGGAATGGTCGGGGACCCGAAAGAAACAAAAGGGAAACCTCGCGCTGTTATCTTGGCTCCAACAAGAGAGCTTGCTCTTCAGTTGCAGAAAGTTTTTAAATCAGTCTCTCACCATGTTAAGCTTCGTGTGCGTATGCTGGCCGGTGGGGAAGCTGCTAAAGCAAACCATCTTCTTTCACGCGACAACATCGATATTTTAATCGCGACTCCAGGGCGCTTAAGTAACGCTCTTAAAAGAAAAGAACTAAACCTTAAAGAAACAAACTACCTGATCATGGACGAAGCAGACCAGCTTTTAGAAATGGGCTTTCGTCGCGACCTGGAAAATATCTACAAGTCTTGTGATGACACTTTAGTGCACGTGGGGCTTTTTAGTGCGACTCACTCATCAAGCCTTGATGAATTCTGCCGTACAATCTTTTCAGAGATTGATTTTGCTAGCTACAACAGCGAGGACAAAAACAAACTGACTCAGTCAGTGCGCACATTTAATATTTACCTAAAAGACGATGAAAAACTGAAAATGACTGAAGCCTTTTTAAAGAATCAGGCCCAAGGTCGCGGGATTATCTTCGTTAACAAGCACGATACGGTCAACTCGCTTTACTCTCAGCTACCGGAAAAATTCCCAAAGATGAAGTTTCATGCTCTCCATGGGGAAATGGAAGCGAAGGCGAGGAAAAAAGCTTACGATCAATTCTTGAAAGAGGGTGGAGTGCTGATTTCAACAGACATCACTGCCCGCGGAATGGATATTGATGACCTGGTATGGGTTATGAACTTCGATCTTCCATTTGAAGCTGTGTACTACATTCACCGTTGCGGTCGCGTAGGAAGAAGACAGGCCGAAGGTTTTGCTTACAACCTGGTGACGCCAAAAGATATGAACATCATCACGCGTATTAACGAAGCGATTAAAAACCAATCGGCGATTCGTTTAACGGCCTTTGATGAGAAAAAATTCTCTGCGGTTAAAGCGATTAAGGCAAAAGCTGTTGAGACGAAGCTTGATAAAAAGAAAAAGCAGCTTGATGAGCTTAAAAAGAAAGTTTTCACTAAGAAAAAACCAGGTGAAAAACGCCACGCTAAGACTGTTAAGAATGCCAACACTCCTCGCTATAAGCGCACGGGGAAACCTGCGGCGAAAAAAACGACGAGATCATCAAGATAATGAAATTGAAACTAGCGGTTTTATTTTTAAGTGCCTTCATATTTTTTGGCTGTTCCAAAAAGAAAGAAGCGCCTGATTTGAAATACACGCTGGAAGAATTTAATCTTATCCTAGATACGACTGGGGCGGCCGGAGACAAAGATGCGGCCAATGCCATTAAGTTTGAAGAATACGCACCAGGAGTTAATAGAGTCAATTCTAGGCCTATGGTCTATCAGCGCTTAAGTTTTGCTGTGGTTGAATTTGAAACTGAAAAACAGGCCCGTGAGGAAGCTCTAAGACTTAATCAGTATTACTCTCGCAATTGGCTTTTTGATAAAGTTGAAGGGGAGCCAATCTTAGAAGATTTAGTGATTGTTAAGTTCCATGCGGCCAATCCAAAGCGCAGAGTTCAAAGAACGCCTGTGAATATTCCTAAAGAAGAGCATGGTCACGGTGAAGGTCACGGCCAGGCACCTGCCGGTCACTAAAGTTTTTCTAGTTGAACATTTGCGGGTTAGCTTCAAAACGCTCTTTGAAAAAAGCGATTCTCTTTTTCCATTCACTGGTGATTAATTGGATTTCTGCAAGCTCTTCGGGTGGTGCTTGTTCTTTGAATTGTTGCTCTAATTCATCCAACGTCTGATGAAATAAAACTACCCACCTTCCAATTTCACCGCGCTTAAGCCCCAGTTGAAAGTGTGTCATCATCAGCCTGAATTGCGGGCCTTCTAAAGGCCTTGTGATCGCTCCTGTGAGTTGCATTTCCCAGAAAGTCGCAATCCTCTGTAAATGGCTTTCAAGCTCTTCTGGCTGCCTGAATTTCTCGAAATGATAGCCAATTAAGACGTCATAGACGGCCTTTTTGTAGAAAGCTTCCACTACGATATAGATCAGTTCACGCATAAAAAAGTGGCCCTAAACCCTTAAAATTCATTATCAGACTAAAAAAGTAAACTTATTTCATGAGTAACCGATAGGATTGGTAAAGTAAACCCTTTAAGAGGATTGTTGTGATGGGCCTATCCCATTTCACCAAATTTATGATCGGACTCATGATAGCGGCTTCTGTAATGGCGGAAGACGTGAGCGTGCAGTCGCTTTCTGATGGAGCTTGTTGGTATGAGCAAGGTGATGCTTTAAGGATCGCGAGCTTTAACGACAGAGAATCCATTCTCATCACTCGCGATGAAGTCGAGTATCAGGTTGAAGAATTGCTTTACGGGAAAAAAAGAGAGAAGGCCTTAACCAGTGATCTCACTCTGCACTGTGGAGGGTATGGATCAAGCCTAGTTGTGAAGTCTGAATTTAACAATCGTCCCATCTGTTTGTGGTTAAAACTGAATAAAGGAAAGTTGCAAATCAGGTCAATGGGTGGATTAGAGCAAACAAAAAATGAGTTGTGTGATGGTTACAAGTGGGGAGAGTTGATTGTTGGTTTAAAATCAATTGATCAAAAGCAGTTACTTGAATCAGAACAATTCCATAGCATGATAAAATCTGTCTCTGTCATTTCCGGGACAACGATGAAAGTTGTTTTAAAAGATGAGTTTCATGGGAAAGAGTACGCGGCGATGGATGAATTAAAAAAACACAATCTCAAATACGTCGAACTTAATTTCTATCAGCATCCAGTGGGCGAAGCGGCCCCGCTAAAATAAAAATGCGACCCAAAAGAGTCGCATCCTTAAAAGAATAATTGTTTTGTGTGTTTCTTATCTTGTAGTGTCGTGAAGAGCACGCCCAAGAGATTTCGATTTTTTGTCGAAGAAATTGTTGTTTTCTGCCATTTCTGCTTCTTCTTTACAAGCGATACAAAGTTCAGCTGTAAGGCGAGCATTTAATCTTTCAAATCCAATCTCAGCATCACACTCTTCGCATAGACCGTAAGTCCCGCGGTTCATAGCATCCAGAGATTTATTGATCTTCTTTAGGTAGAAGTTTTCGCGGTTAATGAAACGAATGTCGTGAGAAGTTTGTGTGTTAACACTTGCTTCATCAAGAGGATCAGACAGCTCGTTTCTATCAAGCTGATATGATTCTTGCTCAAGTTTCTTATTCGCGATGCGTTCTTTTTCCGATAATAGTTTATCTTTTAAAATAGCAATTTGTTTGTCTGACAGATAAGCATTCTCTCTTTTCATTCTTACTCCTGAAAAATAACCGCATTTATCCTCAATGATTTTTTGCGGCGGCAAACATTTAAAAGAACAGTATTCTGGAAATTGAAGATACAGATAGGGGAGTAATCTAGTAAATTACTAAAATCTAACAAAGCTTAACATCTTTGATAGAATTTATTTGATTCCGCTTGGAAAAGAGGCTTCGCAGTATGGGCAAAAGTGCCAGAATTGCAGGTCGACTTCTGTCTTGCATGATGCGCAAGTGATGAGACACTCTAAGTCAACAAAGTCTTCTCCACCCATAAAGAGATCTTTTCTCATCGCACGAATTGTCGTTGGATGCGCGCGGAATTTTTTTGGATCGAGTTTATCTGGAATGAACATCGCAGGCGCGACAGCTTTATCCGGGATGATATTGACCTTATAAGTTTCGTGGTAATCAGTTTCAAAAAGGGGAGTGGTCGCAGCGTTGGTGTATGTTTTTAACTTCTCCAGCTGCGATTGTGGATCGTGATGTTTTTGTAAGAACTTTCTAACTTCTTCGTCGTTATAGCGGCTCATAACTTCATTCGCTTCCATTCGTTTTCGAGATACTCAATGATTTGAGAACTCGCTTTTTGGTGTTTATCAAAAAGTTTCATCAGCCCTGGTTTGGCGGCCAGCACTTCATTCTTTAAACGCAAACTCATTGGTCCAAGAGACTCAATGGTTCTTAGGGCCCATTCTTTGACTTCAGGGTTTTTGTCTTTGATTAAATTTTTTAACACTTCAAAATATTCAAAAGAAATCATCGTTCCAGTTTTTAAACTTTCAGCGACCACGTGCTTTTGTGAAGCCGATAAAGCGTAGACGATGAGTTCGTGGTCTTTGATATTTTTAAGGGTCTTAATGAAGAGTTCATTAAACTCAGCAGTCGTATTTTGTGAGTTATCCAGGATGCAGAGAATTTTCTTTAGCGTCTCACTTTGAAGGGCCTTGTCAGTTCCTTCAGCGAGGATTTTCTCCCATTCGCCTTTAAGGTCGGCCAGGAGCTCTGGGGTGAGCTTGATCTGAGGGCGGTGCCCCTGGCGTAGTTTCTCAATAGTATCTCGGTATAATTCTTGATATTTTTGGTTCATATATACGTATTTTATCACTAATTTAGGGGGAGAGGCTGAAAAAAGTACTTACTCCCAAAGGTATCATTTGACGCCTATAGGCCCCCCCTGTAAAAAGACAAATTACATATGAATGGAAATCACCTCATAAATTCTATTTACCGCGCTACCGAAGGAGAAGGAGTCTTTTTAGGACGCCCGCAAATCTTCGTTCGCTATCAGGGCTGTACGGTAGGGTGTTTGAACTGTGATTCAAAGGACACATGGGACTTCGATAAAGAAGCGGGAATCGACCTGGAAGAGATTCTAGCAAGAGTTCACGCTGAAGGCTTTAACGGGACGATTAAAAACGTTTCGATCACGGGGGGAGATCCACTTCACCCGAGTCATGTGCCTCATGTTTTAGCATTAGTTAAAGCGCTTAAAGAAAGAAAGTATTACGTGAATATTGAAGCGGCCGGAACACGTGTAGTTGATGAGATTTTTGACTTAGTTGACTATATCAGTTTTGACTATAAAACGCCTTCAACAGGGGTAAAAACTCCCCTTAAGAACATTCAAAAAATGAACGCTCAGTACGGAGCGAAGTTTCAGTTAAAATCAGTTATCGCTGATAGAGTGGATTTTGAATCGACTCTCGATGCCTTCAAATCTTTGGCAACAACAGAAAGCTCTCTTTCTTTTCCATGGGTTCTGACTCCTTGTTATAACCTGGGAGAGAAATTCCCAATGGAGCGCTTCCAAAATGTCTTAAGCTGGAATGAAGAAAACGGCGGATTTTTCCGCGTGATCGGTCAACAGCACAAATGGGTCTTTGGGCCAGATCAAAAATTAGTGTAAAACAAGTTTAAAAAATTTCTCCCTCAGCTATAATTGTTGAGATGGCAAACCTAAGAGAGACCACGAGGGTCTTAGTCTATATTCTTTGCGCTTTCATCGTCGTCCTCTCAGAGGCTCGTGCCGATGTTTGTGACGATGCCGTTTTAGAATTTCAAGTCGCTTCAGAAGCTTATACCAGCAAACGTTTAATGGCCTACGATGATGTGAGGGCCTTCTCAGGAATCTATTCTCAGTTTAAATCGCAAATTGCCGGACAAGAGTGTTCTGCAAATGCCATTCTTGAAACAAATGATATTCGACAAAGTGTTAAAGAAAAGCGCATTGAGACTATTCAGAAGTACATGAAGCTTGGGATAAAAGAAGAAAGTGGAAAGGACCTTTCGAGCGAGTACGATTTTCTCACAGGAAAAAGTAAAAAATACAAATATGACTTTGAAGATGTCTTCAACCAGCCTGCTGGTAAAGTCGTTGTCAATAACAAAGTCTACGAAGACATTGTCGTTCCTCCGAAAAAAAATGAAACAGTGGTAAAGCCAGTTATTAGCGGCGGAAAGTGTGCAGATAAAATTAATCAAAATGAAGCTGTGAACTTAGACAATGTTAGGAATCAGGACACAGTCGGGTGGTGTTACGCCTACACGGCAGCTGATCTTTTAAGTTACCGCTTGAAAAAAAGAATTTCGGCGGTGAGTTTATACAATTCCGGACAAGAAATCGAACAGGATATCAAGACTCGTGAATCGGCCAAGGGTGGAGATATTAAACGGAGTATTGATAATTATCTCGCTAAGAAGAATGGTCTGTGTTTAGAGGATGACTTGCCTTCTAACGATTTTAAGTTTTGCACAGATAGCAACTATAGCGATTTTTTAAATAATCTTTTGAGTTCTGCCAGAGAAAAAAGAATTGAGCAGGACCTGACCAGTAATTGTTTCGGAAGCGATATCAAGAGTGCCTTTCCTGGTGTCGATGTTAATTTTATCCGCAATCACACCAACCGTTTTGGGGCAAAAAAATTAGTCGAAGCCTTATACGACAATCAATGTAAAGAGCTGAGCTTCAAAGGCTACCGCGCTGAAGTTGTCAGTCAGTATACCTCGCGCTACTCAGCAGATGTACTGATGAAAACTATTGATGATCAAATTTCAAAAGGTGAGATCATCGGTGTGGGCTATGACTATAACAAAGTTAATGGTGAAAATGGTGCCGGAGACCACGGCTCAATCGTGGTAGGAAGAAGAACAAATCCCGAGACAGGCGCCTGCGAATATCTTCTGCGTAATAGTTGGGGGAAAAATTGCGATCAAAATGAAGGAGAAGGTTTGAGTTGCCATAAAAATTGTGACAGCGAAGGCTGTCGTTACAGTGGCCATTTTTGGGTGTCTGATTCTAAGCTTAAGCAATCTATTCTCGGAGTGACATACTTAAAATGAAAGTGTTGTTTATTTTGCTGAGTCTATTTTCGTTTGAGGCCATGGCCGGGGTTTGTAAGAAGGCCAGTATCCGCTACATCTTCGATAAAAAACCTGTTTATGAAAAAACTGAGCTCTGTCAGAAAAAGACACCTGATAATATGCTTTTTTATCTTTCTGCAAGCTGTGCAAACGATAAATGTGACATCCTAAAGAAATATAAGAGTGAACTAGTCATTAAAGATTACCGCTCAAACATTGGCTCACCTGGGTTTAAGCTTTGCCAAGAGCTTGGTGGAGTGCCGCAGATTTTTGAGTTTTCATTCTCTACGGATGGTCTTTGGCAAAGTGCTGAGCGCTGCTTGTTTGGCAAAATCGACTTTGTTGAGATTTCTTACCTGACACGAGAGTGGAAGCCTTATATTAAGTAAAAAATTGTTTTGATGGATTGTCTTTTGTCTTTTCCAGGCCAACAATAGAATGGAAAAGAAAAAAGGGAGTTTTTCATGCGCGTGCTTATCATCTTGTCATTGCTGAGTGCTCTGACGTCTTGTGCGAACGTCGATCAGATAGATCGCGGTTTGCTTGCTAAAAGAATTATGCAACTTGATCCTCATCCAGAAGAGACAGTCTTTCAGGACGAAGTAAGGGCCTTTAGAGAAGGGGCCATCGGTGGAGGAAAAGCAGTAGGAGGTGGTTGTGGGTGCAACTAAGCTTCAGCGCTTCTTTTTATCGCTGCTTATTTTTATTGTAGGTCTTTCTAACGCTTTTGCTGAAATGATGGTGAAAGGAAAAACTAAAGTTAAAACACTCTTTAACTTCTACTCACAAAATAGCAAGACAGGAAAGCAGGTTTTGGATAACTCGGGCAATGAAGATGTTCGAGTGATTGAACCGCAAATTTTTGTCAAACATCAGATTACTGAAGACACTGAAATCAACGCCAGCTTCGTTCTCGATACATGGACTGCTGAATCCGACACTATTTTAGATGGAAATACCGGGGCCAGTGGTGAGGGGAAAAAAGGGCAGGCGCGCGTCGCTCCCAATATTGGAGTTCGCAGAGAATCAGGGAAGGCCACTTATGGAATGAATCTTGGATTCTCCAGCGAGTATGACTACACTTCAAAAAATATCTCATTGGATTACGCTCATTCATTTAAGAATGACAACTTCACTATCGGACTTGGGCTGCAGTACTACGCCGATACTGTGGGCCTTTTCCAGGATATCACACCACCACAAAGTGCGGTGATGAACAAAAAACACGACCGCGATATTTATGCCATTAGTTTAGGAGGATCACAAATCCTAACGAGAAGTGACATTGTTGAATTTGATGCGACTTACGCTAATTCACAAGGGCGACTTGAGTCAACGGCAGGAACAGTCAATATCAATGGGACTCGTGAACTCGAAGCGCTTCCGGGAAGAAGAGAGAGAACGGCCTTTTCTGCTAAATGGGTGCATGCTGTTGGTGAAGAGATGTCCTTTCATGTGAGTTACCGCAATTACTTTGATGACTGGGGATCAAGGGCACACACTGCTCGCGCTGCTTATTTGTTTTCTTTGCGTGATGACCAGGACTTCTTAGAGTTTGCCATGAGAGTGCATTCTCAAACGGCCGTGGATTATTATAAAGATGGCTTCGGGACACAAGAGCGATTTATGACGAGTGATTCTGATATGAGTAAGTTTACTTCATTAGAGCCTTCAGTTATGTACTCGCATCTCTTGGGAGATTTAAAGGTGTTTGGAATGAACCTGGCCGACTCTGAATGGGCGACAGGGGCGACTTATGGAAAAAGAAACACCGGGCTTTCGTATGCTTATTTACAAACGTCATTGAGTGTTTCATTTTAAGGAGTCATAATGAAAGTGTTAATAGCAGCTCTATTGCTTTTTTCTCTAAATGCTCAAGCGGAAAAGATGAAGGATTTCACTCTTCCTATACATCAAAAGAGCGAAAAATTTCATTTACAGGAAGAAGTGAAGAAGAAAAAAGTCCTGCTTAATTTTTGGGCCACTTGGTGCACATCGTGCATTCATGAATTGCCAAAACTGGAAGCCTTAAAAGAAAAATACTCAGATAGCGTGACTTTTGTTTCTGTGAATGCCGGAGAAAAAGACAATCTGATTGAGCGTTTTCAACGAAAATATAAGTTCAGTTATACCATGTTAAAGGATGAAGACCGCTCTTTTTCTAAAGGCCTGGGAGTCGATTCATTGCCGGTGACAATCGTGGTGGATAAGGACATGAACATTATTTATCGCGATGTCGTTCCGCCAACAAGCCTATGAATCAGGTGACTTGCCAAAAAACTTATCAAGTGATGGGGGGAGAGTTTCAATTCTTGTGCTTTCCTCAGTCATTTTTATCCCGGGAAGATGTTTACGCTCTTTTTGAGGAAGCCTATCAGGAAGTCAAAAGAATTGAAGAGAAGTTTACAGACTTCAAAGAAAGCTATTTTAGTCGTATCAACTCCATGGCCGGAGTGGGGCATGTTGATATTGATGAGGAGACTTTAGGACTCGTTAAAAAATCACTTGAGGTTTCAGAAAACTCTAACGGTGTTTTTGATATCAGCTTTGCTTCTATCGGGCACTGGTGGAGAGCGCATAAAGATGAAGGAAAAGTCCTAAGCGAAGATTTTATTAAAGAACATTTGAAATACATTGATTACCGCCTCATTAAGCTAGATGAAAAAAAGAAAACGATCTTCCTTCCTTTGTCTCAAATGAGAATCGGGCTTGGAGGAATCGGTAAAGGTTATGCTGTTGATAGAGTGTATGACCTTTTTAAGAAACGCGGCCTGGTTAATTTTTATATCAATGGCTCTGGTGATATCCGAGTGGCCGCAGAACTGACGGCTCCGCGCTCGTGGAGAATTGGCATCCGCAATCCTCTTTCATCGGACCCAAAAAAAGCAGTGGGAGTGATTCAACTGCATAATGGCGCCGTTGCCTCATCTGGTGGTTATGTCCACAATGTCGGTGGAGACCGTTTTAACAATCACATTATTCATCCGCAAACGGGGATGTCGGCCCGGGAAATTATAGGTAGTACAGTGCTTGCTGATAATGCTATCACTGCGGATACCACAGCGACTATTTTGATGAATCTTTCAAAAAAAGAGGGCATAGAGTATCTGAATAAACGACAACTTTTTGGACTGGTTTTTTGCAAGGAAGGAAAGAG
Source organism: Bacteriovorax stolpii (assembly GCF_002872415.1). GTDB lineage: Bacteria > Bdellovibrionota > Bacteriovoracia > Bacteriovoracales > Bacteriovoracaceae > Bacteriovorax > Bacteriovorax stolpii. The sequence goes on from NZ_CP025704.1 coordinate 1,568,681, forward strand.
TTATCTTTCTGAAGTTGCACTTAAGCATTTTGGAATGGAAGTGAAAGGCCCTGCACTTTAAGCAGGGCCTGAAGTTTTAATTTAAAATAGACTCGGCAGCTTCTTGTAAAATATCCAGCGCTTCCGCCTCTGAAAGTTCGACATCAGTTTCTTTTAATTTTGCAACCGATGTCGCCAGAGATGCAGTCAATGAACCACTCTGATAATAATCTTGAAGATCATTTAGTAACATTTTGGCAGCTTCTCTTTTGCTCGCCTCAATTTCTTTTTTCGTTACACTCGCCAGTGTCGAGACACCAACCACCATACCAACTGCCGGACCTGTGGTTGCATAAACTCCCAGGAAAATAGAAGCGCCAATATAGCTCATTCCCAAAGCTTCACCATGTTTTCTGACAAATTCTCCGGCCATCACAGAAGTCGAAAGAAAAGAAACAAGAAGGGTTGTCGCTAAAATCTTTTTCATAATGTCTCCGTTATTAGTAACAATCTTTTTTAGTGGCGCTGTATTGAGTAATGGCGGTAATTGTTGGAACGTCCTGGCACTCAGTGTCTGCCTGGTACATAACATACTTGTACGGATTAAGTGTTCTGTTATCGATATTAATGGCAGCAAAGGTGTCTTTGATTAAAGGACATTTTAATTCTTTAGAGCGACCTAAAATTTTCAAGTAGGCCACAGGTGCACATTTAGTGATTAGTTTTTCATCTGAAATGGCGTGGGCCGCACTGGCAGATAAAAGAAGAGTTAAAACAAATAGTGCCTTCATAAGCTAAACCTCAAAAAATAGTTTGCTTAATTGTAGCTAAAAAAGGAGGGAAATTAAGGGGATTGAATAGATTCTACAGGGGTGTAAAAACTTAAGACAGAAGTAGTGTTTTTCCTGATTTACCGGCAGAAATCCCCGGTTTAATCGAGAGGTTTCGACCCGACTCAATCCCTGCGGCATTGGCCCCTGAATGATGGGTGCCGGCGCTCATTGAAGAGTGCCCGATGCGTGAGTAAACAGTATGAAGTTTATGGGCCAGGTTTTTTTCGATGAGAGCGAGCTCAAAACTCTGCGCCGATTTTTTCTTCTGGTCTTCAATCTTTTCTACATAACCTTTAGAAACTCCACGCATGAAAGAGTTTTTAGCGGCAATGCTTTTAAAAGTCGGGTTTTTCTTTTTCACATCTTTCCACATAGCTTCCAGTTCGTGGTCTAAGAAATGAGCGACGTACTCGGCCAACTCGACACTGGTCTTATCGCCGATAACTTCCAGGTAAAAAATCCCTCTGCCGTGGTTAAAAACGGGAGAGACGAAAAAGGTTTTTAGGATTTCATAGATTGCCACGTGTTTCGTTTGCTTGCGGGAAGCTTCCAATACGCGTTTTACATAAACCGTCTCATCTTCTTTACTCTGAGTGCGGGTCATATCCAGGTTGTGCTCTAAAAGGAGCTGATTGGCCTTTAGAGTGGCAAGTTCTCTTTCGTGAGGGTTATCACTGCTAGATAAAGCGAGAAGCTTTTTTAGGCGCTCTAACAACTTTTGCGTTTTAAGGTCGCCTTCAATCTTATCGTTTTCAATTTGTACGTTAGAGTAGGCGCGCTCGACATCTGTGTCCCAGTTAAAACTGCGGCAGATCGCTTTGAACTCTTCACCATGCATGACTTGTGGCCCATGAATAATGTAGGCCCAAAAGTGGGCCAGCTCGTGGCGGATGACATTTTTTAAAACGCGGTCGTGGGCCGTGTACATAAGTTTTTTCGAAAGTCCCAGCTCATAGGTTCTCGAATCGAAATAACCTAGTCTCGAGTTATCTTCAAAAACGATAATATTAAGTGGGTAGAGGATGCCTTTATGAAGGACGCGGCTGCGGTCCATTTTTAGCGACATTTCATTGTTTACAATATCGCGCACGTCTTCGCGGACGCGGGAGATGAAAGCTTTGATGGTGTCGGAGTATAAGAACATGCCCCATATTCCATTATGGGGCATTAAAGATCAATAATTAATTTACGGCCTTAACCTTACAAGTTTTGGCATCCATAATGGCCGACATAAGTGTTGATTGTCCCGATTCTAAATCGCTTACTGTAACGACAAAAATGGCCTCGTCACCAGAAACATAGGGTTTATATTTAGATGTGAGAGAAACAATCGCGTCAGGAGCATCATGAGTATAGCGCTCGTAAATAGCAGTGTAGGCCTCTGATTTACAAGGTACAGGGCCAGCAAAGGCACCAAAAGATAGGGTTAAAGCAAACAATGTAATCGCAATTTTCATAATAGTCTCCAGAGCTATGTGTCTTTTACCTATATTAGGCGATGACCCAACTAAAAACCTTAAACAATGTAAAAAAGAGCAGGCCGTGAAAACTTTAAACAGTCATGATTATAGATGCTCTAAATCAGATATTTCTTTAAAGGACAGGCCCATAATTTAGTTATGGAGGGTACTGCTATGAAAGGGATGTCAAAATTTGTGCTTTTTATGAGTCTTTTTGCTTTTAAATCTTACGCTGGAGATAAGAAACCTTGGGTGTATCTCGACCTCGGGGACACGATCGTTAATACCAGTGATATGAAGCATATTAAATATATGAAAGGAGCAAAAGAGTACATTGAGGATTTAAAACGTGAAGGATTTAAAATTGGGATTATCTCTAACATTCCTGAAGAATGGGGGCTCGATTATGAACAAAAACTCGCGAGACTCAAAGAAGTGATCTCAAGCGGCTGGGACGACCAACATGCTTTTGATTGGAGTGATTATGACCAGATTCTTTTGCCTTTAAAAAATGAAGAAATGAAACCAGCTCCAACTCTTTTCTTGAAGGCAATTAATATGGCGGAGGGTTGCCCATCATTGTATGTGGGAGAGAGTCCCAAAGAAATTGTGGCAGCTAAAAATAGTGGAATGGCCGCAAAACTTTATGAGGCCCAAAAAGAAGATTCTTTAATTCCAGTGATGGAAGTAAAAAGCTTTATGGCCCAAAATTATAAACGGGAATATGACCAAGAATGCTTAGAGTAGAGGCACTTATTTTCCAGCAAGAGCACTCGAGTGCTCTTTGCTGGAACTTCGGCCAGAACTCAATTGAAGCATTCTTAAATGCCCGTCTATATCAATGTGGTAGAGTTTATCTCCTTCAATATTGACGGAAGCATAGTGCTCAGACCACGGAGTCTCGTTTTGTCCAGGTGTCCATCTGGCAACTTCTTTTCCTTCTGTGACAGAAAAACCAAAAATGCCATTGTCGGGAGAGGGGTACCAGAGAATTCCTCTTTTTGAGTCATATTCAAGACTGGAAAGTGCATAGAGGTCTGCACTTTTTGAAATATCTTTGGCCGTATTTTTACACCATATTTTTTCTTTTTTATTTAAGCTCACACCGCAAACTTCACCGGCCATAGTGGCCAGGAAAACATATTCTTCATTTGAATCACTTGAAAAAATATAATAGGGAAGAGAGGCGATAGGTGCATTGAAGGGAATTGAGAAATGAGGCTCTCCTGTTTTTTTATCTAAGCAATAAAGAAGCCCAACAGTTGAAGGAGTATAAATTTCTCCCAGAGTGTAACAAACATTGTTTTTCGAAACGACAGGATGCATCCAGTTGGATAAGGGCAACTCTTTTTTCCAAATAATTTTTGAACTTAAAAGATCGCGGGCCACAGCGTAGCTGCGATCGGAAAGTTTTGCTTTTTCAACCCCCGTACCTAAGAAGACAACATTATCTTCAACTGTAACAGTCGCATCTATATGCCCATCATTAACATGCCAGATTTCCTTCATGGTAAGAGGATCAATAGCATAAAGTCCATCGGCCCCGGCCGGAGCAAGCATAATGTCTTTATCCTGGTATTTTGTAATAAGCTGTTGGCCTTCAGTATGCCCTTTGGTTTTAAACACTTTAAAAACTTTACCAGTTTGTAGGTCAAAAGAATAAATGCGTGCATGATGAGTGAGGTGATTTCCTTCACCTGAGTAGAGTCTTTTTTGGTAAATAATTGGTCTCGTTGTCGCATTGGCCCCAATAAAGAATTTCCTATTAACCTTTAAAGAGTTTTGAGCAACTTCATAAATAAACCCATCATCGCTGCCAAAAAATAAGGATTGATTAGAGGGAGCGCCAGATCTGAATGATCCTTTTGGCAATTTAATCTCTTTTTGAAGTTTTAATTCTGTCGCTTCAGCGTTTGTTATTTTTCCAATGTAATCGTGTTTGCGTGTAAGGTTGTCGGAGTATTGTTCATTGCTTGAAATGGCATTTTTGTTAGACTGCCAATTAATTGTCGTCATGAAACTTGGCATAGTTTTAATGTAGATAAAACTTTTATAAATTCCAAGTCCCAAGAGATTTAAGGCAATCATGGACATGAGGACACGTTTTTTTAATAAAACTTCAAGAAGTTGCTTAGGGCCTTCAGCCTTTAATTTAAGTCCAAACCAGCCTGCAACAAGAGTGGCAAGTGAGCTCATGGCCACCATCAGAGCAGTGAGTGGGATGAGGACCGTAGGGATAATTGCAGGACTTAAACCTCTTGTCGCAGCTTCATGATTGCTAATTAGCCAGTGTAATACGTCCATTATTTCCATCCACCCATACTTTATCTCCATCTTTTAAAAGGAGATGACATTGTTTAATTTCACTTACCGCCGGCAAACTCATTTCGCGAGCAACGATTGCGCAATGAGAGAGGACTCCACCATTGCTGACGATGATGGCCTGAGATTTTAAAAAGAGCCCAGTCCATCCAGGATCAGTTGACTCAGCAACCAGGATGGTGTTCTCCGGCCATGAGTCTGTATCAGCATTATCCGGGTCAATAACGACTCTAACTTCACCATAAGAAAGACCAGGGGATAGAGCGAGCCCGTTTATAATGTTGCTCTTATTCGGGATTTTTCCACTTAAAACCTCTTCTATTTTTTCTAATTCAACGATCGTAGGAAGAGAGATCGTTTTGCAAAGCTCTGATTGAGTTTTGCGTTTACTTGCCACAAAAAGATCGAATTTTCTGTCTTCAATCTCTTTATAACTGTGCCAGAAAATTAAATCACCTAGTTGGTTTCTTCTCGCGATTTCCAGCGCGATAAAACGAATGTGAGAATAAGGCGATAGAAGCAACATTTTCCACTTTTCTCTTAATTCCAGCATTTCTTTTAAGAGGAGCCATTCTTTTTTGATAATTTCTTTTTTATAAGTTTTTAAAGCGTCTATATCGGCTTCCACTGTGTATGAAAGTGAATTTTCCTTAGAGGGGGTTTTTGGCATATTTTTAAAAAATGCCTTATCGGCCAGCTCACTCCAGCGTGGATTGGCGAGCTCTAATTCACCGGGACCTCGGTGCCCAAATTTTTTTAGGAAAAAAATTTGTTTGTTTTTATCGCTTAGAGCTTCTTTGTATTCATTGTTCATATCCATTGTTACGGTATGAAGACCCTGGGCCATCCATTTATTGATCATAAGGTCGATATTTTTATCTGTATCAATACCTTTTAAGAGTGCTTTTAAATTTTGCGAAGTTGTCTCTATCAAAGTCACAAGAAGCAATGGCCAGAGCAGGTGGGCATTGTAAAAATCGCTGACCTCATTTTTAAATGTTTTTAATAGCTCGTCATCCGAATACTCTTTATAGAAATTGGCATCCTGAACCCGAAAACACTTATCATTAAAAGCGACCATTTCTTTGGTGCACTCTTTAAGCCAAACATTTCTTTCGGTTGAAAGGCGAAGTCCAACCTTAAGCATTCTCCACATTGTAAATGGAGTCAGAATAAAGGTTTTAAAGGTCATTTGTTTCAAATCAAAAACAAGCTTGGGTTTATTTTCGTGAGATTTATTTAAAATCATACGATAAGGAATTGGCCCAAAATAAAAAGGAGCGAGCATCGAAATATTGATATAACCTTTGTTAAAGATTCTCTCCAGTAGAGAGTGATCCGGATTTTCGATCTCTTGCTCTATGCCTATGTAGCCTAATTTTTTGAGTGCTTTTGAAAAGGCATGGTCTTTTGAAAAGGCCTCTTTCCAGATACTGAAGGTTAACTCACTCGGAGGACCACTCCATTCTGCAAAAGTGCCACCATCCCAGACTGTCTCTTTTTTATAATGGGTTTTTAATCTCTTTATTTCATCTTCTACGATTCTTTTTGTCTCTGACTTTCCCGAAAGAGCGGTAATGGGTCTGGATTGAAGAACGAAGAGATTATTGTTTTTATCGATGGCCCATTCCATATCAATTTCAACTTGAAATAGGTCCCTGACTTTCATCCCAGTAGAAACGAGATTTTCAATATCAAAGGGCGCTTTTATTCCCGTTTGTTTTTCTTCAAAATGCATTGGTGTTTTTTTGCCCGAAACCAGGTCTTCACCAAGCCCCATAATAGACTCTGCTATCCAGCCTTTTTCTCCAGTTCGAGGGTCAGTACTGAAAAAGACTCCAGAGTAGAGTGGATCGACCATGACTTGCAGAACGACGTTCATGACTCCCTTGGAATTTCCCAGGAAGTGCTCTCGGTAAAGTGCGCTGGATTTTTTATTGATGGAAGAAAAACAATTTTTAATAGCGGCTTCCAGCTCACTCTTTTTTTCTATGTTGAGGTAAGTCGAGTTTTGACCGGCAAAACTCTGCTCACTTGAATCTTCACCAACGGCAGAGCTTCTGACAGCAAGCTTTTGGTTGTTGTTTTTATCCCACCATTGAAAGATCTCATTCATTTCATTTTCACCTGGAAGGGAGTCTAGAATGAGTCCATCTGGAACAGGAAATCCGGCATTTTTCATCAGGCCTAGAGTGAAGCCTTTGCCGCCAAGGAAGGAGTGATCTTTTTTTATGTCGTTAAAAAAATATATCGTCATAGGTAAATGACGATAGCGTGGGATCATTTAAATAAACATGATTGGGGTTAGGTTTTAAACAAAAAAGGCCCCTTTCGGGGCCTTTATGTTTTTGAAGTTAATCGGTTGGTAACTCGAACTCTTAAAAACCGAAGACGGCTTTTATTCCATTCTGCAGAATCAAAACAGTCCACTGGACTGTTTTGTCGAGTTACTTCCTAGCAGCGAAAATCCCTTGAACAACACCACGATTCATACGTGCGATGTTATCAAGCTTAATTCCCTTCGGACATTGAGCTTCACACTCAGCTTCGTTCGTACAGTTTCCGAACCCAAGCTCATCCATTTTTTCAACCATAGCTAAAGCTCTATGTTCAGCTTCAACTTGTCCTTGCGGAAGAAGAGCAAGTTGAGAAACTTTGGCAGCAACAAAAAGCATTGCTGAAGCATTCTTACAGCTTGCTACACAGGCACCACAACCGATACAAGCGGCAGCGTCCATCGCTAGTTCTGCTTCTTCGTGACCGATTAGGATTGAGTTTCCATCTGGAGCGTTTCCAGTGTTGACGTTAACGTATCCACCAGCTGCCATGATTTGATCGAAAGCTGATCTATCAACCATAAGATCTTTAACAACCGGGAAGGCCTTAGCTCTCCATGGTTCGATAACGATTTCATCACCATTTTTGAATTTTCTCATGTGTAGCTGACAAGTTGTTACGCCACCTTGTGGTCCGTGGGCCTGTCCGTTGATCATAAGAGAACACATTCCACAGATACCTTCGCGGCAGTCGTGGTCGAATGCGATCTGGTCACCTTTTTCGCGAACCAGTTTGTTGTTAAGGATGTCTAGCATTTCCAAAAATGACATATCAGGAGAGACGCCATCCAGGTTATAGTCGACCATTTGTCCTTTATCTTTGCTATTTTTTTGTCTCCAGATTTTTAACTTCAGAGACATTGTTTCTGTGCTATTTCCACCCATATGGGACTCCTTACTTGTAAGATCTTTGTGTTAGTTTTACGTTCTCAAACTTCAGTTCTTCAATGTGACGAAGTGGCTCTACGCCGTCGCCTTGGTATTCCCAAGCAGCAACGTGACAGTAGTTCTCGTCATCGCGTTTTGCTTCACCTTCTTCAGTTTGAGACTCTTCTCTGAAGTGTCCACCACATGATTCAGGTCTCATTAGAGCATCAAGGGCCATAAGCTCCCCAAGCTCTAAGAAGTCAGCAACTCGACCAGCTTTCTCAAGCTCAGTGTTAACGTCAACATTTGATCCAGTTACTTTTACATCTTTCCAGAATCTCTCGCGGATGCTTCTGATTTGATCAATGGCCTTCTTTAGACCTTGCTCATTTCTCGCCATACCAACGTGATCCCACATAACTTTTCCAAGCTCTTTGTGGAAATCATCAACCGTTTTTGTTCCGTTGATTGCCAGTAGCCTGTCGTATTTTTCTTTTGAGTTCTTCAATGCTTTTTCAAATTCAGGGTGAGATGTCTCAAGCTTTTCGAATTTGTTTGAAGCGAAGTAATCACCGATTGTGTACGGGATAACGAAGTACCCGTCAGCTAGACCTTGCATTAGAGCAGAAGCTCCAAGGCGGTTTGCTCCGTGGTCAGAGAAGTTTGCTTCTCCAAGAACGAATAGACCTTCGATGTTTGACATAAGGTTATAGTCAACCCATAGACCACCCATTGTGTAGTGGATAGCAGGGTAGATCATCATCGGAGTTTTGTACGGGTCTTGATCTGTAATCTGTTGGTACATATCAAAAAGGTTTCCGTATTTTTCTCTGATTTTATCGATACCATCGCGCTTAATTGCAGAAGAGAAATCCAGGTAAACGGCCAGACCTGTGGCCCCGACACCAAAACCAGCATCGCACATATTCTTCGCGTTTCTTGAAGCTACGTCACGAGGAACAAGGTTACCAAATGATGGATAAATTCTCTCTAGGTAGTAATCTCTTTCTTCTTCAGGAATATCCTGTGGCTTTCTTGTGTCGCCTTTTTTCTTTGGAACCCAAACGCGTCCGTCGTTACGAAGAGACTCAGACATTAGAGTCAGTTTCGATTGGTGATCACCTGAAACCGGGATACATGTAGGGTGAATTTGCGTGAAACATGGGTTTCCGAAATAAGCACCTTTTTTGTAAGCGCGGAATGCAGCTGAAGCGTTTGAAGCCTTAGCGTTTGTAGAAAGATAGAACACGTTTCCGTATCCACCTGTAGCTAAGATTACAGCGTCGGCCATGTGGCGCTCGAACTCACCAGTCACAAGGTTTCTTGTGATGATACCGCGAGCTTTACCGTTAACGATAACTAGCTCAACCATTTCACGGCGAGTAAGTGATTTTACTTTTCCGTTATTCACTTCTTTCATCATTGCAGAGTATGCACCTAAGAGAAGCTGTTGCCCTGTTTGTCCACGGGCATAGAAAGTTCTTGATACTTGAGATCCACCGAAAGATCTGTTTGAAAGAGTTCCACCGTATTCACGAGCGAATGGTACACCTTGAGCAACACACTGATCGATGATGTTGTTAGCGACTTCAGCAAGACGGTGAACGTTTGCTTCACGAGCGCGGTAATCTCCACCTTTTACAGTGTCGTAGAATAGGCGGTAAACAGAGTCCCCATCGTTTGGATAGTTTTTAGCAGCGTTGATACCACCTTGAGCGGCAATCGAGTGAGCGCGTCTTGGTGAATCCTGGATACAGAAAGTTGTGACATGATACCCTAGTTCGGCCAGAGAAGCGGCAGCAGATCCACCAGCGAGCCCTGTTCCAACGATGATAACAGAGTATTTTCTCTTGTTAGCAGGGTTGACGATTTTCATGTGGAATTTATGGTTTTTCCATTTTTCAGAAATAGCTCCTGCAGGAACTTTCCCGTCTAGTTTTTTAATTTTATCAGCTGGAGTTGTCATATTAGTGTGCTCCTTGGAAATAACAGAAAATTGAAAGCGCTGAGAATCCTACAGAAACAAGGATTCCGAAGGCCCAGGCTGCGCATTTTAGTTTTGGCATATACTTAGGGTGGTTTAACCCCAGTGACTGAAATGCTGACCAGAAACCGTGGCTGACGTGGATACCTAAGCTCGTCACGCACACGATGTAGAAAAGAACGTGAAGAGGATTTTGGAAATACTCAATCGTCGTTCTGTACATGTCTCTCATCACTACACCATGAACTTCAGTTTCATAGTGAGAACCGAATTTCAGATTGATTAAGTGAAGGATTAAAAAGATCAGAGTGATGATACCAGTAAAAGGCATCGTGCTCGATGCAAACGTGGCCCCACGGCCTGAATGTTTTCTCGAGTGGTACTGGATAGGTCTTGCCGCTTTGTTTTCAAGAACAAGCTTAATGGCCATGACAGTGTGGACGATGAAAAGAAGACCAAGACCAGCTTCCGCTAAATAGATAAGCGGGTTGCTTGTTAACGTGTACGAGTACTTGTTAAAAGCGTCGCTTCCAACAACGAGAAGAACGTTGCCGAGTAAGTGAGATAAAACGAAACCGCAAAGAAGGAGACCCGTCACACCCATAATCTGTTTTTTAGTTACAGAGTTGAGGTACGAGCACGAACATTTAGAACTCATAGGTAAGTGCCCCTTGGAAAAAATCGTTATCAAAATAATGTGAGTTGTCCAAAAGGATTTTACTCCAGTGGAAACGAATGGTTAAGCAGAATATGGACTTTTTTAAATAGGTTAATTTTAGCCTTGTTTTACTCAAAAAAAGTCACTATTTTTTGATCAGATGCTGTGGCACTATTAGGTAAGTTTTATTTGAGGAAATATGAAAGATACAGATATGCAATTTGTGGGATGGCGAGAAGTTGTTAGTCTTCCCAAATTTAAGTTAAAAGACCTGCGAGCGAAAATTGATACAGGTGCTAAGACATCGGCCCTGCATGCAGACAGTATTGAGTTCATCAACATTAACGGTAAGAAATACGTCAAATTTCTCTTTATTACTGAAGATGGCAAGCATCATTATATAAAGTCGCCTTTTATTGAAGAGCGCGCGATTAAAAGCTCTAACGGTGACAAGACCATTAGACCTGTCGTGAAGACTGAAATCAAAATGGGTAAAGAGCGTTTTGAAATCGAAGTGACGTTAATTAACCGCGACCTGATGGGTTTTAAAATGCTCATCGGACGTGAGGCCTTAAATGGCAGATTCCTAATTAATCCGGCCAAACACAACTTGCTCAAATCTAAAAAGGAAAAGACTCAATGAAAATTGGTATTCTTTCAAGAAACTCAGGGCTGTATTCAACCAAGAGATTAGTAGAGGCCGCAAAAGCGCGCGGACACGAAGTCGAAGTCATCGATACACTTAAGTGTTACATGGATATTACTTCCACAAAGCCCATGGTTCACTATCAAAGCCGAGCATTGGATGATTTTAATGCGATTATTCCCCGCATTGGCGCGTCAATTACCTTCTACGGTTGTGCTGTTATCCGTCAATTTGAAATGATGGGCGTGTTCTCATTAAATGAAAGTGTGGCCATCACCAGAAGCCGCGACAAACTTCGCTCTCTACAACTTTTATCGAGAAAGGGATTAGGCCTTCCGGTGACAGGATTTGCTCACTCGACAAAAATGACTCAGGAACTCATCAAGCTTGTTGGTGGCGCACCTCTGGTTGTGAAACTTTTAGAAGGGACACAAGGAAAGGGAGTGGTTCTTGCTGAAACAGAATCGGCAGCAGAGTCGGTTATCGATGCCTTTAGAGAAATGGACGCCAACATTTTAGTTCAAGAGTTTATTAGAGAAGCTAAAGGATCTGACATTCGTTGTTTCGTTGTTGGTGATGAAGTCGTGGCCTCGATGATGAGAACAGCAAAACCGGGAGAGTTTAGAAGTAATCTTCACCGCGGAGGAACAGCTAAGATTATCGAGATCACTGAAGAAGAAAGAAAAGCAGCACTTGATGCAACCAAGGCCTTAGGGCTTAACCTTGCCGGTGTGGATATGCTGAGGTCATCACGTGGCCCTCTTATTATGGAAGTTAACTCATCTCCAGGTCTAAATGGAATTGAGACAGCGACTGGAAAAGATGTCGCTGGAATGATCATCGAGTATCTTGAGCGCATGGATAAGAGTTCGACTGAGACGAAAGGAAACGGCTAAGGAAAATAGAAGTGCAAATAACAGAGTTTCCCGCAGAGTATTTCATCAAATTAGAAGGCCAGGATTTTCTTCTTGGCCGCTTGTCTATTAATAAAATGAACAAGAGCTTCTGGGTAGAAGTGGATATTGTTCAAAAAGAATCAAAGAAGATTTTTGCTCACGTGGGCAACCTTTATAATGTCGCTGATCTGGATGAGGCCATAACGTCGTCAGTTCAAATGCTCTCGAAATATGTGAAACCTTGATTTATTTACTTTCGGCCCACATTCACTTAACAAACGGGGCGGCGATGATGTTATAATCATTCTCAATGAGAATGTACGTCCTCCTTATATTTACCGCCATCTTTCTGTCTTTTCAGGCGGCCTATTACGCTATCAATCTTCAGAAAAAAAGTGTTGCGGGGCCAGCAGAGATCCAAGAAATCCAGGGTTATAAAAAAGAGTTTGAACTCACTAAAAAGCCCGTGCTTGAAATCGACTTAAGTGCGATGTATCCGTCGCGCAGATACGCTCAGCTTCTTCAGCCGGTAAATGCCTTTTCCCGCGAAGGCAACAATACAAAAACATATTTTTCGAGACCTTGTCGATCTACCAGCGATTTCATGAGTAAGCTCTACCAAAGTAAGAGCGAAACTTGGGAAGATTTCCGCTGTAATAAAATTAGTGAACTTCCGGATCAGTTTTTTGAAACGCCACCATTAATCCATGAAAGTGGTGTGAGTTATGCCTATCTCGCTTTTTTATCGGGGCGCGAGCCTTTTTATACGCCAGAGTGGGTGAGGTCAAATCTTAACTTATTCCATGCTTATGAATTAGAAGAACTTCCGGCCCGAAGCCTGGAAGGGAACTTTAAAATTCTTTCTAACTTAAAAAAATCAGACCTTGAGTTACTGGTTAAAGGTGAGAGCTACATCGTCACAGACTCTTATTTTTTAGTACGCAACCGTCAGGATTATAATGTTACATACAAGATTTTTCCGCGAACAGAGCTTGATAGTTACCTAAAAGAGAAGGTTTACTTCCTGCAAAGTTATGACGAAGGTGAGCCTTGCTATTATAAGGAAGGGCGCTTTTGTTGGGAAAAAGATGACCGTACACTGATTTCTGTTTTAATGCAGTCATCGATTATTCTTTTTATCGGATCTATCATCGTTTTAGTCCTGATTGCCGTGATTCTTTACAAGAAAATCAAACAACAAAAATTTGAAGAAGAAAGAAAAAAACACGCTCTTCGTGTACTCACCCATGAACTGCGAACTCCGATAGCAAACCTTATGCTTTTAGTTGAAAGCATCAATAAAGAGAGTGACACCATTCCTGCTCATGTCTTAGAGGAATTTTTAAAAGTGGAAGGTGAAGTTTACCGCTTAAAGCGCCTGGCCGAAAAAAGCACGAGCTATCTTCAAACTCACGATGGACAGTCCTTGGTTTTTATCAATTTGAGCCCAGTGCCTTCGATCAATGAATTAGTGGAGAGTATGCTCGCTGATTACGAAGAAAAAGGCGTCAAGGTGATTCTTCCAGAAGTTGACCGCACTTTTTCATTGGATGTGTACTGGTTTGGTATTTGTGTAAAAAACCTTCTGGAAAACGCCCTTTATCACGGAAAAAGCCCGGTTGTGGTAAGATTGGAGACAACAGATGAGGCACTGACTTTATCTGTGACTGATTCAGGCCTTTGCCCATATAAGACGTTAGATGAACTTCTTTCTGCCGACAGAAGTAAAAAACCAAGTGCTGGTCTGGGCCTTGGAATGAGTATCGTGCAGAAAATTATGAGAGAGATGGATGGAAGACTCTCATACAATCAGACTCCAACAACGTTTTCGCTTTTTTTAAGGAATAAAAAATGAAACAGGTTCTTATCATTGAAGACGATGAAAATTTAGGGAAGTCTCTTAAGAAAATTCTCGAAGATGAAGGACTTGTGGCCCATTTAGCTCCGACTCTAAAAGAGGCGCGCGAGCTCACCAGCGATTCACTGGATGTCATTGTCCTGGATTGGATGCTTCCGGATGGACAGGGGATTGATTTTCTCCGTGAATTGCGCGCAAAAAATGCTTCTATTCCTGTCATTATGCTAACAGCGAGAACAGATCTCATTGATAAAGTCCTGGGCCTGGAAACTGGGGCCAGCGATTATATGACGAAACCTTTTGAGTCTCGCGAACTGGTCGCGCGCGTTCGCGTGCAACTTCGTGAGAAACTTGCTCCCAAAGAAAAAGACGAGCGCATCGTGATGGGGAAACTCATTATCAATTCGGCCGATAAAGAAGTTCTTTTTGACGGCAAACGCGTGACTATGACCAAGATGGAGTATGAGCTTTTAAAACTTCTGGCCGAAAATCCTCGCCAGACTTTTTCCCGTGAAAACCTACTTGATAAGGTTTGGGGTTATGAGAATTATCCGACGACAAGAACTGTCGACACTCACGTCTTACAAATCAGACAAAAAACGTCTGATGAGGTGATTGAGACGGTGAGAGGGCTTGGTTACCGCCTGGGAACCATCTCTAATGTCAATTCGAATTGACAATCAATTTACTAAGAACTGACGCAAGAATTTAGTCCTCTGTTACGATGAGATTACCATCAGGAGGACCTATGAATAAATTCACTTTCACAATCGCGCTTCTTTCTACTGCATTTTTAATGAGCTGTACGACGTCTGAGAAAGACATGAAGGAGAAGCTGGCTAAAGTCTTAAAAGAGAACCCTAGTATCTTGACTGAAGCAATTGAAAAACACCCCGCCGAATTTATCACTGCCCTCCAAAACGCAGCTAAAAATGCTCAGGAAGCCATGGCTAAAAACCGTGAAGCCGATGAGAAGAAACAGCTAGAAGAATCATTCAATAACCCCCTGGTGGCAGAAATCAGAAGTGATGAGGCGATCCTTGGACCCAAGGACGCCATCATCACACTGGTGGAATACTCTGATTTCGAATGTCCATTTTGTTCACGTGGAAACACAACTGTTAATGAGTTGATGAAAAAGTATCAAGGAAAGATTCGTTTTGTGTATAAACACTTACCGCTTTCTTTCCATGAACAAGCGATGATTTCAGCGCAATACTTCGAGGCGATTCGTCTGCAAAATAATGACAAGGCCTTCAAGTTTCACGACGAAGTTTTCGCCAACCAAGGCAAGCTTAAAGAAGGAACTGCTTTCTTAGATTCTGCAGCTAAGAAGGTGGGAGCAGATATGACTAAACTTAAAAAAGATTTACATTCTGACGCTGTTAAAAACAGAATTGCAGCAGACGTCGCAGAAGCAGGGAAATTCGGAATGCAGGGGACTCCTGGCTTCCTGTTAAACGGGGTGCCAGTTAGAGGGGCGTACCCTACAGAATACTTTGTTTCGTTAATCGACGAGCTTCAAAAACGCGGCAAAATTAAAATCTAAGAAAGATTTTCCAAACGTGAGTGAACCTTGAGAATTTGAGGTGCATTCACGTTTGGAAATTTTGTTATTTCGACGTTTAATTTATGTTAGCTATTTGAGTTTTTAAGATTTTGTCGTGCGCAGTTCGTTTTTGTTTTTCAAAAAATGCATACAAAATTCCAAGCCCTAAAAGATTGATAGATACTAGCGATAGGCTCGTTCTCATAAAGTGCTGTAAGAGAGTTAGTTTAGTATTATCATGATTCAAAACTTTTAATTTAAATAAAAATTTTCCCAGAGTGGTATCATACTTATAAAGAATAATGACTTCATAAATGATGAAAAATATTATAGATAAGTGAAGCTTTGAAGTATTTGGAAATTTGAGCTCTACTAGTAAAGCTAATATGTTAATCAGACAAAGATCAATCAATTTTGCCGATAATCTTTTATACAATAATTCTTCCATAAGTATCACCAATAAAAGTTACGTAACATTAAGTAGTATTTTAGATCACTGACCTGAATCGTGAGACATTGCTCCATCTTATCGGCACTTCCCTTAAGGTCACTTTTTAATATTTGTATGTTTTTTTGGAGCTTATCTTTAGCAATTCGGTAACTGATAAACTCAACATTCCTTTCTTCAATGATTTTAATTTTTGAAGCAGGTGCCTCTTGGCTAATCGCTTCACCAAATGAAGAATCGCGAAAACGAAGACAAAGATTTGTAACTGCAGGTTTGTTTTGATTTGTCATTTCTAGAGCTGATGAAAGTGGGTGGGGGGTCTTTTTCTCTGGTGCTTGTCCCATTTCACTTTCCAATACTTTAGCACTTTTTTGAATTGTGCCTTCTAGATCCTCATAGCGAAAATGATCTAAGAAATATTTGTCATCCTTTGCTTTGTAGAAAATAATTTTTTCACCCTTCGGTAAAAGCTTTATTTTTGCATGGGGATTTAATATTTCGCTTTTTCCAATAAGGGAATAGTCATTTAAGTCAAGCAATGTACTCATACTTTTTGATTTCTCAGAGTAGAGTAGTATATGGGGGGTCTTTAGATACATTTCTTTTATTACATAATCCTTGCTCTCTAGCTTTGTAGAAAATAAATCTTTTCTTTCAGGTAAATTCGACTGTAATTTCAGTTCTATTAGAACCAAAATCACTAATATTAAATAAGGGATAATGAAATTTCTAAAAATGTTATTCATGAACCTCAACCCTCGCTTGAAAAACGAATGCATGATTCATCACTATTGAAAGTTCAGACTCTAAATCAGTTACGCTTGTGTCAAAGCAATAAGTTCCATTGCTATCAGGATAGAGAACCCCAACGTCTTTCAAGAAGATGTTACTTTCTTTTAAAGTCTTAAGATTTGCTTGCATATCTTCTACTGTGTAGGCTTTTTTATTACTTATTTTTGAATCACAATATTTAAAGTGTTTTGGATAATCACTTGAAAGAGGTGTCTCGGCTTTATCATCATTAACTAGGAAAATTTCATCAAATGTAGGTAATGGAACGTTTAAAATTTCATCCTTATAGGAAACTTTAATCAGTACTTCGTCAGAATAAAGAGAAAAATCATTATTTTGTTGAAAAGTGACATCTAAAACAGTGACCTCTTCTCCTATTATAAATGATTTCAATGGGAGCATTTCCCTCTTTTCAGCTGTTGTGGCTAAATACATGGGAAATGTTATTCCTAGATTAGAGGGAACAATATTTACGTTGTTTTTGAATATCGTAAAGAAGCTAAGCTTTTGAATTGGAATTTTTTTATTTATGTATTTCTCTAAGTAGAATTTTGCAAAATCCTTTTGCATTTCAATTCGTTTTTTAAAATCGAGATCATCCACTTTTTTTAGAGTTTGTAAAAACTGCTTAGATTCTACTGGCAAAAAATAGAGAACTCCAAAGCTGCTGATGAGTTTGATAGAAATGAAAAGTAGTAGATGAATTTTTGCTTTAATGTTTTGAACTCCGACAATAATTCTATCGGAATACTTATTGCAAGGATTAATAAATTTTACGTAGAAGACTGACAAAAAAAGATGACTATTTCGCTTTGATATAAAAATAGTGAGAATATTAAGATCCCTTTGGAGATTTCGTTATTCTTCTTCTTCTTCTTCTTCTTCTTCTTCTTCTTCTTCTTCTTCTTCAGATTCCACTATTCATTCTTTGGTGTCATTTTTCAGGATCAGAGCTTTAGGAGTAAGATTCAGTAAGAGTACTCCGTCATTTTAATGACTTACTAAAGTGATTTATCGTCAAATTAGTGACTTACATAATGTAAGTTTAGTTACGATATATCAAACAGTTAGCCTTCTTATCCACACTATTAGGTGCTCTAATAGGCCTTTTAAAAGTTGGCACAGCTCCTGCAATAGGTATTAGTGTGTGTGTGGAGAATCTATTAAAAGGATTTTTTTAGACCTCCTGTGAATGTCTCTCAAAAAGCCCATTGCTGAAATATGCACTGGGCTTTTTTGTTTTAGCCCACTTCTTTTATAATCATCATGACTTCTTTAATATTTGTCTTAAATACTCAGCCTGGATTTTTATCATGAAGAAACTCATTTGCTTAATCGCTTTATTATTTAGTACGACTCAAGTTATGGCCGAAGGAAACAACGGAGCAGGGATTGTGTTTGGTGACCCTTCGGGGATTACATTTCAACACAAGATCAATGCTCAACAATTCACCGATTTTTATTTCGCCTACACGTGGGATAAGGAATGGGTTTTTATTGGTGATTACAAATTTCACTTACCAAATCTTTTCCAGGGTTCTGTTCCTGTGGTTCCTTATGCAGGGATTGGTCTTTTCTTTAAAATTGAAGATAAAAAACACGATGATGATGTCGCCTTAGGCGCGCGTATTCCTCTGGGGATTGACTGGCGAATTCCAAACTCACCAATTGTTCTTTTTGGAGAGCTTGTTCCGGCCCTGCGTTTGATTAAGTCTACCGATGGCGATTTTCAGGCCGGTCTTGGTGGAAGGTTCTTCTTTTAATGAATGATTACTTTGAAGGGGAGACTTATAGCTCTTTTGATCCAAGTGTCGCCCGTGCCGAATTTGTCGAGTGCCGTTTTCAAGGAGTGGATTTCACTCCTGTGAATATGAGCCACTTTAAATTCCTCGATTGCCAATTCACCGATTGCAACTTCAGCAATATTTCTTTAAAGAGCACTCATATCAGAAGTGGTGTCTTTAAAAAATGCAAACTCATTGGTTTAAACTGGGTTGAAGCTTCGAATGCTTCTGGGTGCTCTTTCACAGAATGTGTGCTCGATTACAGTGTCTTTCAAGGCATGAGTCTAAAGAGCGCTGTCTTTAAAGAGTGCCGTCTGACGGAAGCGGATTTTTATGAAGCTGTTCTTATGAAGGCAGATTTTTCGGGCTCTCATTTAAAGGGAGCTGTTTTTAACCGCGCTAATTTATCTGAGGCCGACTTTAGAGGGGCCAAGGAGTATTTCATTGATGTGCGTGAGACGACGGTAAAAAAAGCGAAATTCAGTGTGCCTGAAGCGCTCTCACTTTTGAGCTCTTTAGATATTGTGATTGATTAGGTCAGTGAATGTGGCAGCCTTAAAATAAAGTGTGTCTGCCTTTCTTCTGGCATAAAACTCAAGCTTCCTCCATGGGCCTTGGCCACACCATGGGCCACGCTGAGCCCTAAACCTAAATTTTTATCGGCCTCTTTTGTTGTAAAAAAAGGCTCCATCATTTTGCCAATATCTTCAGACCTGATCCCGATGCCATTGTCGATGACATGAACGATATAATCGTGTTGGTCCCTGACAAGTTTAACTTCGATTTGAGGTGAAGAAGTATTTCTTGTGGCCTCAAAGGCATTGTTACATAGATTAAAAATGGCCTGCACGATTTGATTACTTTTACATTTTAGCATTGGTGTATCTGCTAAAGGAGTAAAGTGCACCAGTGTTTCAGTGTGTTTAAATTTCTGATGACAAAGAGAGATCGCCGTTTCAATCAACTCGTTTATGTTATGGGAGCGGTTTTCTTGAAGGTGACCATCAATAGAGAAATCTTTCAGCGCGCTTGTGAGTTTGTTGATCCTGATGACCATGCGTGAGATTTTATCGGCCAGTTTATCGAATTTTTCTTTATCATTGCTTGATTCAAGAGGAATTCTTTCCATTTGCTCCAGTGAGACTTTTATAATGGCCAGTGGGTTATTGATCTCGTGGGCAACTCCCCCGGCCATTTCACCTAGGGCCGTCATCTTGGATTGCTCTATCAGGTTTTTAGTTAACTTAAGAACTTCTTGTTTGTATTGAGTATTAGAATGAACAGCAACACCAATAATGGCAAAGGAGGCCAGATTGGCGGCATGGAAATGCAGCAATTCTAAAGGAGTCAAAGGTGACATCGCACTAAGAAGAAGTGGCCCGCCCAAACCTAATGAGGCATGTAATAAATAATTATTCCAGGTCATAGATGTGGAACAAATAATTGAGGCCACAACAAAGTAAGACCAGCAGTGAAAAGTAGACCAGTGATTGAGTTGTAACAAGTATAAGTAAAAAAGGATGAAGCCAACTGTGCAAAGGCGCAGGAGAAAACGTCCCCATTTTAGCGGCTCTTTAAGAAAAAAAGTGGCCACAAGAAAAATGAGCGCAGCCACACTAATGGCCAAGCGTCCACGGATGTCATCAATATAAGATGAATTCAGCGCAGTCATCAGGTAATAAAAAAGCATGCTGCAAATGGCGGAGCTAAAAAGAAAAATTCTTACTCTTCTTAAAGATTGAACTTCTTCAAGGTCATTAAGTACTCTAAGCATCAATGATCCATTATTTTGTAAAGAAGACCGGCCAAGGCCCTTGCCCCTTTTTGAGAAAGGTTGTCGTAAACAGGATTGTATTCGTAAATACCAAAATGGCGCGTTTTGAGCACATCAAGTGAATAAGTCAGAAGCTCTTCAACAAAATGGTAGGGAAGACCACGGTGGTTAACAGCGCTCACTCCTTCCATCACTCCAGCATCAAGAGCATCAGCATCCAGGCTAAAGAGATAAAGGGCATCGCGGTCATAAGGAATCATGCGCTCAAATAGTTTGCGGTTATTGGTAAAATTTTGAGTCAGGTTTTTTAAGTCATCATAAGTCGCTACGACTTCTTTTGCTTTACCAAGTTCATTCATCGTCGTTTTTGTATTGGCAAAATCGTGAATCCCAAGTTGAATCAATTCAAACTGGCCTTCAAATTCGTTGGCAAATTGCCTAAATGGTGTTCCCGAATTCACAAAAGTGTCGATTCGTGTGTCCAGGTGGGCGTCGATATTGATGACTTTGATTTTTTTTGAAAGGGTGTTCATCGCCTTTAAAAGCGGGTAGACGTGGTCGTGGCCTCCGCCTAAATGAATGAACATTTTTGCCTGGGTATAGCTTGATAAAGCAGTAGAGAGTGCTTTCGCGTATTCCGATTGAGCATGCTCAAAACTTTCTTTTTCAAGCTCTGGATTGGCCACTTCAATATCAGACCAAGTCTCTTTATTATGGAGGGCCAATTTTTTGACAATGTTAAGAATCGCTTCTGGGGCGTAGCCAGAGCCACGTCTTCCCATGTTTCTGATGGTCCCGATGTCGGAAGAGGATTTTAGAAAAAGGATGCTCGCTTCACTCGGTTTAGACTTTCCGGCAATCACGCGTTCTTGGTCGCGAGTACTGGCGTTTAAGAGGATCGGATCATTTTTCATAGGGCACCCTATAGTTTAGCGTTTACCAAAATTTAGTGTGAGTATATCATTAAAAGATCAAATGAATAAAGAATGGTTTATATTTAAAGGCACCCACCATCTCGGTCCGTTTTCTATTGAGGAAATGGAGGAGTTTGTTAGCGTCGGTGAGATCAATGCCCAGTCATTGGTATGGCGCGAAGGGGCCGAAAAATGGGAAGCGCTGGGAAAAACCCGCGAATTGCAGTTTTTAGTCAATAAAACAGCACCACCTCCGCCAGCGCCAAAGGCCAGTTTGCCAGATCTGCCAAGCCTTCCTGATCTTCCGGATGATTTGCCTCCACCAATGCCAAAAACGGCAAAGAGGCCCGCTCCTGTTGAAATGGATGAGGATGAACCACCACCGATTCCTCTGGATGCGATTTTAAATCCAGATGGGAAAAAGCGCGTCTTTAAAAAAGAAGAGAGCGATCGTTTTTCTATTACTGACCCTAAAGTGATTTTAGGGCTTATTGTTTCGATTTTTATTCTGGTTGTCGGATGGTTTTACACGAACGAGCAAAGCTCCGCGATTCAAATCAGGATCAAAGGGATGATGCCAGTGTACCTGGAAAAACTTCAGGAAGTGGCGACCCAAAAGACTCCTTCTTTTGCCATGACGATGGCGCTTTCTCTTGATGGAAAAACTCTCTATGCTTCTTCAAACAAAGAAGGTGAGATTGTTTCAATCATTAAAATGCAGTCGCTGCCAAAGCGCACGCTGGGAACTGACGATGTGGAAATCATGGTCCGCGGAGTGATCCGCAATCACTTAGGTGAATTCTCGCGTATGCAGCTAACAAAAGGGCCGCAGTTTGTTCCGGGCGAATACAATATCGACTTCACCGGAAGACGCATTCATTTCCTAAATAGAAAGTTTAGGTTCTTAAATGATATTGGTTTTTTTAAGAAACTGAACACGACATTTACTTACCATACGTCTGCTCTGATTTATGCCGGCACACCTCGCGAATTTGAAACCAAGCTTGCTCAGTACCGCGAGCGCATCGTTGAAGAAAAGATTAAGCCTTTTGCGGATAAGCTTGAGCGCTTCCAGACTTTCCAGTCGCTTTTAACCAAGACAATGGAAAACTATATCTTGACTCTGGAGAGTGTGAAGAGGGCAAAGGACATGGATGGGTTTGAAAGAGGTTACGTCAAAGAAGTCTCTCCAATTATTCAGTCACTAGTTGTTGCGGCCAATGAAAACTCGAAGAAATTTGAAGGCGATGAAGAGGCTCCAAAAAATAAGATTGCTTCCTTTAAAACGCAAATGATGATGGGCAAGCAAATCGGTGAGCTTGCTTCTGACATGATTGTAGAAACGAAGAAACTAAATAAGTTTAATAGCGCCGAAAAAAATGCATTGAGAGCAAAATTTGAAGGGCGCTATAAAAATATCAAGTCGCAAATCGACGCCAATATTACACTTTTATCAGCTGAAATTGATAAAATCGGGAATTGATTTAGAGAATACTGTAAGCTGCTTTATCTGTGTAGCTTAGTTTCTGCCCGCAGGTAAATTCACCTCTGACATTTTTAATCACGCTCGATCCATAAAAAAGCGGGTCGTGCTCAAAAATCATCGTTAGTTTTTCTCTCTCAATGAAATCCAGGAAAACCTTTTTATCTTCTGTCGTCACTCCCGGAGAAATGTCATAACCCATGACCCATGGAATGTGCACATGGTTTGATGTCGGGATAAGATCGGCCATATAAATGATTTTATCATCGTAAGCATGAAGCAGATAAGGCGTGTGCCCCATTGAGCATTTGAACTTCATTCCTGGAAAAATCTCTCCTTCCATTCCATCGACAAAATGCACTTGATTGTGCTCTTGATACCATTTGATCACAGGTTCAAAGTATTCAATCTGAAATGAACCGGTGTCTCTGTCGGTTGGATGATGAGAGTACTCGTAGTGTTTTTTATGAAGATGAACTGTGGCCTTTTTTAAAACGGGTTCGATTTTTCCATCCACCATTTTGCCAATTCCACCGACGTGGTCAAAGTGCAGGTGAGAGATAATTAAATCGGTGATATCCTCTGGTTTTAAACCCGCTTCTTCTAAAGCAAGTTCAAGTGGTGAGGGTTTTCCCACAACTCCAAAGCGCTCATCCCACTTCTGGCCGTGGTAGTCGCCGATGCCGGTATCGATAAGGATGTTTTTATTTCCATCCTTAATAAGCACTAAACGAAGCGCTAATTCGATCCTGTTGAGTTCATCGGCCGGGTGAACTTTGTTCCAAAGGGGCTTGGGGATAATTCCGAACATGGCACCTCCATCCAGTTTAAAGCGCGCAGGTTCAAGAGAGAAATATTGTTTACTTTGCATATTGTTAAGCCTGTTTTTTGCCCAGAATGATCCCTAGGCAGTCCCTAGGGTAAAAAATTGTTCGCGATTTGGCATTTTTTTTCATCAATTTTTGCGATGTTCCTTTAAGGACTTATGCCTGACTATTATTATGATCGGCGTCTCATTTACTATTATCTTACACTTCACACAAACTCTTTAGAGGAGAATCTATGAACGTCCATGAGTATCAAGCAAAAGATTTGATGCGCAAATTTGGTATTAAAGTATTAAACGGAAAGACTGCTCAGTCAGTTGAAGATGCAGTTAAGGGAGCAGAAGCTCTTGGCGGAAAAGTTTGGGTTGTTAAAGCTCAAATCCACGCTGGTGGTAGAGGGAAAGCTGGTGGAGTAAAAGTTGCTAAGTCATTAGACGAAGTCAAAAAATACGCGACAGACATCCTTCACTCAACGCTTGTGACTCACCAAACAGGTCCAGAAGGAAAAAAAGTAAACACTCTTCTTATTGAAGAAGGCTGTAACATCGCTAAGGAATTTTACCTTGGGATCGTTCTAGATAGAAACACTTCTAAAGTAACATTCATGGCCTCAAAAGAAGGTGGAGTGGAGATTGAAGAAGTCGCTCACAAAAACCCAGAAGCTATCGTAAAAGTTCCGGTTGAACCAGGAGCTGGATACCAGCCATACATTGGAAGAATTCTTTCAAATGCACTTGGATTAGATGCTGCTCAAGCAAAAGAAGCAGACGCTTTCTACAAAGGTCTATACAAACTTTACACTGAATCAGACTGTTCAATCGCAGAGATCAACCCTCTTGTCTTAACAGCTGACAACACAATCATCGCACTAGACGCTAAACTTAACTTCGATGAAAACGCAATGTTCAGACACCCTGAAATCGCGGCCTACAGAGACTTAACTGAAGAATCAGCTAAAGAAGTTGAAGCTTCAAAATACGGCCTTTCTTATATTGAACTTGATGGAAACATCGGGTGTCTTGTAAACGGTGCTGGTCTTGCTATGGCAACTCTAGATATCGTAAAACTTCACGGTGGAAACGCTGCGAACTTCCTGGACGTAGGTGGTGGAGCCACGAAAGAAGCTGTAGAGCAAGCTTTCAGAATCATCCTTTCTGATCCAAACGTAAAAGCAATCCTTGTTAACATCTTCGGAGGAATCATGAAGTGTGACATTATTGCTGAAGGTGTAGTAGCAGCAGCTCGCGCTGTATCTCTAAACGTTCCTCTAGTTGTTCGCCTTGAAGGAACAAACGTAGAGCTAGGAAAGAAAATCTTAAATGAATCAGGTCTAGCAATCACATCTGCTAACGACCTAGGGGACGCAGCTAAGAAAGTAGTAGCTGCTGCAAAAGGAGCATAACCATGGCCATCATGATTGATAAAAATACACGTCTGATCACAATCGGTATTACTGGTAAACAAGGAACTTTCCACACTAAACAATCTGAAGCCTACGGGACAAAAGTTGTTGGTGGGGTTACACCTGGAAAAGGTGGAACAGTTCACGAAGGATGGCCGGTATTCAACACTGTAAAAGAAGCTGTTAAAAAAACAGAAGCTAACGCTGCAATGGTTTTCGTACCACCTCCGTTTGCTGCTGACGCTATCTTAGAGTGTATCGAAGCAAAACTTCCTATCATCATCACAATCACTGAAGGGATTCCTATTCTAGATATGGTTAAAGTAAAAGACGCCCTATCAAGAAACCCAGAAGTTCGTTTAGTCGGTCCGAACTGCCCAGGTGTTATCACTCCAGGTCAGTGTAAAATCGGAATCATGCCAGGACACATCCACCTTCCAGGAAGAATCGGGATCATCTCTCGTTCTGGAACACTTACTTACGAAGCGGTTGGACAGCTAACAGCTCGTGGTATCGGTCAATCAACATGTGTTGGTATCGGTGGTGACCCTGTAAACGGTACAAACTTTATTGACGTTTTAGAGATGTTCAATAAAGATCCGGACACAGATGGTGTTATCATGATCGGGGAAATCGGGGGCTCAGCTGAAACTGACGCTGCTAGATGGATCCAAAAGAACATGAAGAAGCCAGTTGTTGGATTTATCGCAGGGGCTGCCGCTCCAAAAGGAAAGAGAATGGGTCACGCAGGTGCTCTAATCTCTGGAGAAGACGATACAGCAGCAGCGAAATTCAAAGTTTTAGAAGAGTGTGGTATCACTGTGGCGAGAAGCCCTGCTGATCTTGCTTCTAAGCTTGAAGAAGCAATGAAAGCAAAAAACGTAACAATCCGTAATTCATAATTTTAGTTGTTTTCTATAAAGGAGAAAAAACAAATGGAAAGAACATTTTCAATCATTAAGCCAAACGCAGTAGCTGACAACAACATCGGAAACGTAATTGCTCGTTTCGAAAAAGAAGGTCTTCGTATTGCTGCTCTTAAACTTACTCACCTTTCAAAAGAGAAAGCTGAAGGATTCTACATTGAACACAAAGAAAGACCATTCTTTGGTTCTCTAGTTGGTTTCATGACTGAAGGACCAGTGGTTCTTATGGTTCTTGAAGGTGAAAACGCTGTAGAGAAAAACAGAAAAATCATGGGAGCAACTAACCCTGCTCAAGCTGAAGAAGGAACTCTTCGTAAGCTATATGCTAAGTCAATCGAAGCGAACGCTGTTCACGGATCTGACTCTCTAGCATCTGCAGAAAGAGAAATTAACTACTTCTTCGACAAGAACGAAGTTAAAGCTAGATTCTAATTTATACTCAATAAATTAAAAATAAAGAAGGCCTGGTTTATCCAGGCCTTTTTTTTATCCATCAAGATAAACGAAGAATCCCTTAGCTATTATCAATTTTTTTAAAGTTCAAACTCCGATTACTATAAGTGGATCAAGGAGCTTTTGAATGAAATGTCCAAACTGTACTGATTCTGTCTTGTCGATGACTGACCGTCAGGGAATTGAAATTGATTACTGTCCTAACTGCCGTGGGATCTGGCTGGATAGAGGAGAGCTGGATAAGCTTATTGAAAAATCCAGATCATCAGAGGAAGCACCTCGAGAAATGGCCCGTGAAAAGGTCAATGAAGTGATTTATAAATCCGATTATTACAAACCAAAAAGAAAAAAATCATTATTAGAAGAGCTCTTTGATTAAAGAGTTCCCATAAGAAGGCGCGCGGGTCTTTTAGTGCCCAAAAGGCCCGCACGTTTTTATTTTACAGTACAAGTTTCGATAATTTCATTTCTATCAACTAGAGCACAAGAAAATTTCTGCTTAATTGTCAGAGAGTTTTTTGTCACAATTACTGATTGTTTGTATGAAGTCAGAGGAATCATGTCTCCACAAACAGATCCACCAGGTCTTTTCCCTGTCGATGTTGTAACATAAGTCACTTCACCATTTTTCTCAGATCTTGAAGCTCCATCCAGGTGAGCTGTCGGAGTGAAATAAGAAACAGAATCAATAACAACTGATCCTTCTCCATATTGGCTTTCTTCGATTTTACAGTCTGTTCCAGTTTCTGCCGCTACTGGTTTACCATTGTAGATAGATGTGAATGTTCCTAAACGTCCGCTTAATTTTGCGATTTCAGCAGGAAGTTTCGCTTCTACTGTTGAAAGAGTTAAAACTGTCAGGGCCATTAAAGTTAATGCTTTCATAATGTGTCCTCCAAAAAGTTAAAGTCTTTTATCATAAATTGGGATGCTCATTAGGATGTATGTAAATTTTCGCTTGTTTTTAGTTTAATTTCCCCCCATGCTCAAAGATATGAAAGAAAAAACCAAAGTAATCGCATACATTTTTAGAAAGAGTGCAAGTGAAGTCCTGGTCTTTGATCATGCGGATTTTCCGGAGGCCGGGACTCAGGTGGTTGGCGGGACTTTGGAAGAAGGCGAGGATTTTAAGCTGGCCCTTGCCCGGGAAGTTCTGGAAGAATCAGGTTTGGTGATTGAACCTTCATCATTTTCGAAAGTCGGTGAGACGATCTATCACCGCAAAGATAAGCCTGAAGTCAATTTCCGCCATTATTATTCTTTTTCCTCAGATGCTTTGCCTGAGCGCTGGTCGCATATTGTAAAAAGTGATGGCGAGGATAATGGGATGGTTTTTGATTTCTTTTGGCTCCCAATAGAGGAAGCCAAAAGAGTCTTGACCGGGAATTTTGGTGAACTTCTCTAGTTCATACATTCTTCAAAAGTAGCGTATTCTTCATTTGAAAGAGTAAGAGTGTTAATATCAACTTTTCTGATTCCTTCATCACCTCTAGAGCAGATTTTATTGTTTTTCATTGTCTGAATTCTGGCATTACAGTCATTAAGAGAATCAAAATTGTAACCGTAGTATTCAGAGCGAGTTGAAGCTTTCATTAAAGCGTACTTTGACCCAGAAGCAGTACAAGTCACATTGTTTTTGGGAGTTGAAAGAATCGCTCCATCTTGAGCCGACCACTTATCTGAGACTAAAAATTGCTTTAACTCAGTCGAGTTTGTTAAACCACTCCACGCCCATGTTTTAAGGCCATCTATTGCATAGTTATTATTCAGAGCGATTCTTCCTTCGCAGCTTGAAAGAATAAGCTGATAGAAGTTTTTACTTTTTCCTTTAAAAACATCATAAGGAACGGCCTTGCCGTCGAAGTCGTAGAAGGCCTTTTTATTACCGTGTGAACTCCAAAGAATGACTGATGTTTCCTCATCGCTTGCAGCTAATTTTAGGTGCTCTGATGTGGCCTGAACATTGATCATTACGCGAAACTTTAATTTAGTGACGTAGTTCATGATGTAGTAGATAGCATCCCAATCAGTTTTTTGGATGGTTTGATCATTTTCAGTGCTTCCCAGACCAATAAAGATATAAAAATTTTTATTCTTATAAAGGTGATCGTCTTTTAGACCTGAAAGAATCACACTTCCTGAAGAGACTTCTTTAGAGACAACTTCAAAAATTTGGTCAGGGTTTTCTGCCTGTTTTCTTTCCAGCTCTTCTTTAAAACGGGCGATTTCTTCGGAGTTATTAACGTCTGCTTCCAGGGCAATTTGATTGTCTGTTAATGCTTGTGAGGCACTCTCTGTTGGAGTCGATTTTTGAGTCTCAATTTTACAGGCCGAAAAAAGCAGAACAAGAGCAATCATTAAAGCGTGTTTCACAAGAATATCCTCATAGTGGTTATGTGAAGCTATTTTGAGGCTAAATTGAGTGGGATGGGAGGGGGGCAGGTGATAAATTCAGGGGTGTTTAAGGGGTAGACAGATTTGATGCCAGGGCGGTTTTTTCGCCTTACATCCAAATTTTCTAAAAAATAAGCCTTATATGTAGATATTACAGGGTTTATTGAAGCCCGAGCCTCGATGCGTTATGATCGGAGGGATTAATATTTTGGAGGTCTAAATGTTTTCAATTGGAGATTATGCAGTCTGCCCCGGACACGGTGTCGGCCAGATTTGCGACATTGAAGAAAGAGAAATGGGCGCTCAAACGAAGACTTTCTACATCATCAAAATCCTAGCTAATGGGATGACGGTTATGGTTCCAACTGACAGTGAAACGGGTATCCGTGGGCTGGTTGGAGACTCTGAGGTAGAAGAAGTTTACAAGCTTTTAAAAGACCATGACATTAAAGTTGATAATTCAACTTGGAATCGCAGATACAGAGAGTACTCAGCTAAAATTAAGACTGGTTCAGTTGTAGAAATCGCTGAAGTTCTGCGCCAACTTTTCCTTCTAAAAGAGAAAAAGGCCCTAAGTTTTGGGGAAAAGAAAATGTTAGATCAGTGCCGTGAGTTACTGGCACAGGAATTCTCGCTTTCAAACCAGAGCGATAAAAACTCTGTAAACGACAAAATTAATTCATATTTCCAATAGCGAAAAAGGCCCTTTTTGGGCCTTTTTTATGTTAGACTTTTAGGGTTACTAAAAAAGTCTAATTATTGGGAAGAAAATGGAAATTCTAGTTTTTAACAATCTCACTCGTTCTAAAGAAGTCTTTAAACCCATCGATTCAAACCAGGTTAAATTCTACAGTTGTGGACCGACAACTTATAACTTTCTTCACGTCGGAAATGCGCGTGCACTCGTTGTGGGAGACCTTTTTCATAGAACGATGAAGACTCTTGGTTACAATGTAAAATTCGTTCGTAACTATACAGACGTTGACGACAAAATTTTAGAAGCTGCTCGCCAACGTGGGATCCACCCGAAACAGCACGCCGATGAATTCATCCGCGAGTGTAATACAGATATGGAATGCCTGGGCATGCTTCCGGCAACAGTCACTCCGACAGTAAGTGAAACCATGCCAGAAATTATTCAGATGATTGAAGACCTGATTAAAAATGGCTACGCGTACACTGTTGCAAAAGATGGTGGACAGGAAGTTCTCTACAACGTTCCTAAGTTTAAAGACTACGGCAAGCTTTCAAAAGTTCATCTTGAGTCTCTTCAGCACGGAATCCGTGTTGAAACTGATGGACATAAAAAACACCCTTCTGATTTCGTTTTATGGAAACCGGCAAAACCTGAAGAGGGCTGGAGCTGGGATTCTCCATGGGGAAAGGGCAGACCAGGTTGGCACATTGAATGTTCGGCCATGGCAAAAAAGCATCTAGGAAAAACAATCGATCTTCACCACGGTGGAGTGGATTTATTATTTCCACATCACGAAAATGAAATCGCTCAATCGGAAGCAGCTAACGGATGCCCGTTCTGTAATAATTGGGCCCACAATGAATTTTTAAATTTTGGTTCAGAGAAAATGAGTAAGTCACTTGGTAACGTTGTGACGATCAGAAAATTCACTGAAACTTATTCGGGGGCAATCCTTCGCCACATTCTTCTTTCTGTTCACTACAGATCAAAACTAGAGTGGACGGAAGATTCAATCACGAGAGCGATTGGAGAAATTGAGCGCATCCATGAATTTGTGATTCACTTATTTGGTGAACATAAAAAAGGAACAACGCCGGCTTCTGAAGTTGAGAAAGTTAAAAAAGCTCATGAAGATATCAAGCGCGAAATGGCCAACGACTTTAACGTTCCAGGTGCAATGGGAGTGTTCTTTGGTTTAATCAAAGACTACAACCGCATGGCCAAAGACGGCTACAGCGATGACTACGCGTTTGAGTTAACAGAAGTTGTAAACTTTATGAAAGCAGCGACAGGACTTATCCACGATTACCCGGAAGAAATCCTAAGACAATTAAATATGGCAAGGAAAGCTCTTTCAGGTACAACTGGAGCTGGCGAAGCGGAAATCGAAGAACTTTTAGTTCAAAGAAAAGAAGCAAGAACAGCAAAAGACTGGACGAAGTCTGATGAAATCAGAAACCGCTTAAACGAGCTTGGTGTTGTGGTTAAAGACAACCCGGATGGAACTTACACATGGAGCTACAAGTAGTGAGTGCTGTTCTCCTTGTTCCGATGAATGAAGCGGAATATGTTATCTGGAGAGCAAAAAGCGAAACGAATTACCGCGACGAGATCGTGAAAAACGGAGCGACTCTCACGGAAGCTCAAAAAAAAGCGGATGAAGATTTTGCAAGGCTTTTGCCTGAAGGTCTGAAGTCCAAAGATCAGTACATTTTTTCAATTAAAGACCATAACGATTGGGTCGGGACACTTTGGCTTGGAGTCAAAGGCGCTCCCGACAATCGCAAAGGTTATATCTACGACATCGTTTTAAATGAAGAGACCAGAGGAAAAGGCATCGGTAAAAAAGCGATGATTCTTCTCGAAGACGAAGTCAGAAAACTTGGCCTTCGTCATATCGGTCTGCATGTTTTTGGTCACAACAAAGTGGCCCGCGCTCTTTATGAATCACTTGGATATGAAATCACCAATCTTAATATGGAAAAAACTCTATGAGTGAGCAAAAAAACGTCTTTACGGAAATGGACGGAAAATTCGAAGGCAATGAAGCGTTTCAAAAAGAGGGAATGGACTATTACAATCCTTCTGAATTTAAAAAACTTGTTCATGCCCGCCGTTCAGTAAGAAAATATACCAGCGAAAAAATCCCTGATCATGTTGTGCATGAATGCCTGGACATGGCACTTTTAGCACCAAACTCATCTAATCTTCAGCAATGGGAGTTCTACCGCATTACAACTCCGGCGATTAAAGAGCAGATTGCTTTTGCTTGTTTTTCTCAATCAGCTGCCAAAACGGCATCAGAGCTTATTGTCTGTGTTGCTCGTAGAGATACGTGGCGCGAGCACAGCAAACAAATGCTGGCCGAATTTAAAAAGCTTCCAGTGGAAACACCAAAGGTCGCTCTGACTTATTATGGAAAGCTTGTTCCTTTTGTTTACACTGTAGGATGGTTTAACGTTTTAACTCCCTTTAAATGGCTTTTGAATACGATTCTTGGCCTCTTTAAAGTTGTTCCGCGCGAACCTATCAGTTCATTTGGTTTAAAAGTCTGGGCCGCAAAATCAGTTGCTCTTGCCTGCGAAAACCTGATGCTTGCTTTTAGAGCTCACGGCTATGATACGTGCCCGATGGAAGGATTTGATTCAAAGAGAGTAAAGTCGATTTTAGGTCTTCCTTGTAAGGCCGACATTGTGATGATTATCAGTGCAGGAAAAAGAGATGAGGGTGGAGTGTATGGTCCACGTATGAGATTTCCGCGCGAGCAGTTTATTAAGACAGTTTAAGGGGCATTTATGAAATACTTATTACTTCTTTTAGTTTCTTTTAATGTGTTTGCCGCAGCACCTGAGCCAGCCTCCGATTTTTTAAGCCTGTGTAAAACAACTCTGCAGAACAACCCAAAGAGCCTTCCTCTTTGTGAGACGATTCATCAGAAGTTTTTTCTCGCTAATAAAACTCAGGACATCACGCCAATCACTCCTTCTCAAGTAGGTGCTCCAGCAGCTCCTATTGACGATAAAATCCAGTTTTTCATGTTCAATGACCCGAACTACCTTTCGGGGATCGCTTATTGTTATTTCGTCTATAGAAACTGGATTAGCCCAGCAGAAATTGGGCCGGATTCATTAGCGATGAGTGCTTCAGGATTTTCAATTTTAAATGAAGATGTGAAAGCGTACCAAAAATGGTTGAACACACAAACGGCCGGAAAAAACTGTAAAGCGCGCGTAGAAAAAGAAGCGGAAGTGACAGTTGCGGATTTAGAGCTTTCTTTAAAAGGAAGAGTGGCACTGATTGGTTTAAACCCATATGCTTCGATTCACACACCGGATGCGACTGCTGATAGTGTTATTAAAGATATGGCGCTCACAATTAATCATGAGCGAATTCACGCTTACCAGGTTGCTTGCCCAGAGTTTGAAAAGTGGTCGATTAAAGAGTGGGAGAAACTTCCAAGCGCGACAAAAAATGTCTATATTAAAAAATACCCAAGTTATACGTGGAGTATTCCTAAGATTGCAGGACGTGAGTACATTGGCTTCTTGTATGAAGGGATGCCGGAAAAAATCTCAGAGCACGTAAAGAACTGTAAAATTAAATAATCCAGTTAAGCTTTAAGGCCATGACAGTTGTTGTGGCCACAACGACCCATAGGATAAAACCTAGAAGAAGCGGCTTAATTCCTACGCGTTTAATTGAATCCAGGTTTAAATTAATCCCAATAAAAAAGAGAGTAAGGACTAAGAGTTGTTTAGCGACGCGAGAGACCTGATGCCCAACTTCAGAAAAAGCTGGGACCCATGTCACTAAAGCGGCCACTAAAATAAACCCAAAGATAAACCATGGCATTTTGATTTTACTTTTTGATTTCATAAAAAAAGCAAAGAGAAGACTGATAGGGATAATCCACAGCGCGCGCGCCAGTTTTACAGTTGTCGCTAGCTCCAGTGCTTCAGCTCCATATTGCATGGAAGCTCCCACAACTGAACTTGTATCGTGGATAGCAAGAGCACTCCAGATTCCAAACTGGTGCTGAGTTAACCCAAGGTAGTGACCGATGGGTGGAAAAATAAAAAGAGCACAGGCGTTTAAAATAAAGACCACACCTAAGGACACAGACATGTCTTCGTGTTCAGCTTTAATAATGGGCCCCGTCGCAGCAATGGCACTTCCTCCGCAAATCGCTGTTCCCACAGTGATGAGAGTTGAAAGAATGTTTGGTGTTTTGAGTAATCTTGAAAGACCGTAACCAACAAGAGCGGTAAGGGCAATTCCGGTAATGGTGTAACCCACACCTTGAGCGCCGACAACTCCGACGACTTTAAGATTCATTCCCGCTCCAAGACCCACGACGGAGTATTGAAGCAGAGTTGAAGTATGTTTTTTAGTGAAATCAGGAAATGGATTTCCTAAAGTGCTGGCCAGGATAATCCCGGCCAATAGGGCCAGAGCACTTGATGAATAAGGGCTCAAGGCAAAAAGAACAAGGGCAAAAAAAACAAAACGTGCGAGATTTGTTTTCATTACACAAAGTACTCTGTCGCGATTTCTCTTTCGTTATAACTTGAGGCCATCGTCTGTCCGTAAGCTCCGGCGTTATCAATAACCACTAGGTCTCCAGCAGATAGGGCCGGAAGTTTTCTTTTGCTTCCAAAGCAGTCTGATGTTTCACAAATAGGTCCCACGATATCTGTCTTAATTAATTTTTTAGACGCCTGGGCAGGAAGCACTTCGTGGTAGGCTTCATAAAGAGCAGGGCGGATCAAATCGTTCATTCCCGCATCGATAATCGTGAAGTGGTTGGAGTCTGAGACTTTTGTGCGCACAACGCGAGAGACGAGAACTCCCATTTTCCCAACGATGATTCTGCCTGGCTCGAAGACGACGCGCGGGCAGTGGTCAGTTTTTGAGTAGTAGTATTTTTCTAGGGCATCTGCCACTGTTTTCATGTAAGTGTCGATTGACGTCAGCTTTGATTTTTCTTCGGCCGTGTAATCGATTCCAAGTCCACCGCCTAAGTCTAAGAACTCAAGGGCCACATCAATACTTAGGGCAAGCTTTGAAATCTCTTCAATCGCTTTTACAGTCGCTTTCATTTCTGTGAGTTGGCTGCCAATATGGATACTTAGTCCCACTAGGGTTGTGTTCGTCCAGAACTCTCTTGCTTCAAGAGCTTCAACAATGTCTGCTTTTAACAGACCAAATTTGTGAGTTTTATTTCCCGTAGAAATATGTTTGTGAGTTTTAGCACTTACTTGCGGGTTAAGCCTGAAAGCTACGCGGGCGATACGTTTTTCCTTTTTAGCGATCTCATTGATAAGCTGTAACTCTTCAATGGATTCAACGTTAAAAGAGTAGATCCCTTTTTTCCCGCATTTAAGCGCAAATCGGATTTCTTCAGCAGTCTTAGCGACTCCAGAGAAAACGATTTTTTGTGGATCGATTCCAGCTTTAAGCGCTTTTTTAAGCTCTCCGACGGACACGACATCTGCACCGCTTCCCATTTTCTTTAACTGGGCCAGGACGTCTTTATTTGAATTGGCCTTTAATGCGTAACAAACCAATGGTGATGGTAGGTTATTTTTAACGGCCGCTTTGCTAAAGTGCTCGTAATAATGGCGCAGGGTTTTTTTACTGTATAAATAAAAAGGCGTGCGTTTTTTTGCGGCAATAGCGTCTAGGCGTTTTCCATCAAAATAGAGGTTATTATTTTTGTACTCTAGCGGACTTGGTAGTATATTTTTCATAAGAGTATTATAGAAGAAAACATCAATGAAGAAAGAAAATAATAAGGCCAAAAGTAAAGAAAGTAGTTCCGTTTTTAAGCTCGTCACTCCATGGCCGGCAGGTGGAGATCAACCTAGAGCTATTAAAGAGTTGGTGGAAGGTTTTCAGAAAGGTAAAACCAAACAAACTCTTTTAGGGGTAACCGGTTCTGGTAAGACATTTACCATGGCCAACGTTATTCAAGCCTTAGGGAAAAAGACACTGGTTTTAGCTCATAACAAAACGCTGGCAGCGCAGTTGTACGCAGAATTCAAAGAGTTCTTTCCTCACAATGCCGTTGAATATTTTGTTTCTTATTACGATTACTACCAACCGGAAGCTTACGTTGCCGGAACGGATACTTATATTGAAAAAGATTCGGCCGTTAACGATGAAATTGAAAAGCTTCGTCACTCGGCCACGAGAAGCTTAATTGAGAGGCAAGACGTTATTGTGGTGGCCTCGGTCTCGTGTATTTACGGTATCGGTTCTAAAGAAGAGTACTCGGCGATGAAGGCCCAGGTCTCTGTCGGCGAAGTTTTAGACCGCGACGACTTTTTAAAAACTCTGGTTTCAATTCAGTATGAAAGAAATGATATCGATTTTTCGCGCGGGTGTTTCCGCGTTCGCGGAGATGTGGTGGAAGTTTTTCCGGCCCACGAAGAAAGTAACGTAGTTCGTGTAGAATTTTTTGGCGACGAAGTTGAAACCATTGCAATGGTCGATCCACTTCGTGGAAAAGTCATTGAATCACTTAGAGGGGTTACTATCTTTCCAAAATCTCACTACGTTGTTAGTGAGGCGAAAATGAAGGACGCTCTGACCCATATTAAAGAGGAGCTTCGCGAGCGCATTCAAGAATTTACCGCTCAGGAAAAATTATTAGAGCGACAAAGAATTGAGCAGAGAACTCTTTATGACATCGAGATGATGGAAGAGCTGGGCTTTTGTTCGGGGATTGAAAATTACTCGCGCCACCTAACCGGAGCAAAAGCAGGAGATCCTCCTCCAACGCTCATTGATTATTTCGACAAAGACTTTTTAATGATCATTGATGAGTCCCATATCTCTGTTTCACAGGTGGGTGGGATGTATAGAGGGGACCGCGCTAGAAAAGAAAACCTGGTGAACTATGGTTTTCGTTTGCCGTCTGCGCTTGATAACCGTCCTTTAAAGTTCAATGAATTTGAAAGCAGACAAGACCTGGTTTTATATGTATCGGCAACCCCTGCTGATTATGAATTAGAAAAAACAAACGGAGAATATGTCGAGCAGATCATTAGACCTACAGGTCTACTAGATCCTGTTATCGAAGTCAGAAGTGCTGAAACGCAAGTCGATGACCTTCTTCAAGAAGTACGTGCGACGATTGCTAAAGGTAATCGAGTTCTCATTACAACTCTGACAAAAAAATTGGCGGAAGAGTTAACGAAATTTTACACTTCAAGTGGGATTAAAGTTCGTTACCTGCACTCCGATATCGACACTCTTGAGCGTATGGAAATTATCCGTGACTTACGTTTGGGTGAATTTGATGTTCTGGTCGGGATCAACCTTTTAAGAGAGGGTCTGGATATTCCGGAAGTTTCTCTGGTTGGGATTCTCGATGCGGACAAAGAAGGATTTTTAAGATCGGAGCGCTCACTGATTCAAACGATAGGTCGTGCGGCCAGAAATGCAGAAGGAAGAGTTATTCTTTACGCTTATAAGACCACAAAGAGCATGAACGTGGCGATCACAGAAACGCAAAGAAGAAGAATGATCCAGGAAGAATTCAATTTAAAGAATGGCATCACTCCTAAGACAATTAAGAAAAGTGTCAGCGGTGGTGTTATTGAAACTCTGCGCGGGACAAAAGGGTCAAAAGGACCGAAGAAAAAACAGACGGTGGAGCTTCTTACACCTGAGTCGATTGATAAGCGAATTGAGGAGCTTAAAAAGCTCATGAAAGAAGCTTCTCGCGACCTGCGTTTTGAGGATGCAGCAAAGATTCGCGATGAGATCAAATCCATCACTGATTTAAGGATTTTAGTCTAGTTTTTCTCCCTAAATGGTGCCTTTTGTGCTATAATTCTCAGGTGACAGTTAATCGTAATTCTTACTTTTTTTCTGCCGTCCTGAGAATCTTCTTAGCTCTTTTTATTCTTCAGGCGCCTCAACTTCAGGCAGAACTTTTACCAGAATCACCGGTAATGAAACGCTCCAAAGAGAGTGTGCTGCCTTTTATATTTGGACAACACTACACCTCAGAGTCTAAAAAGCGCGTCGTTTTCGATAGCGCTCTGTTTTTTCCGCCTGATTTTTCTTACTCACTTGTTTTTGGGCCTGTTGTGCGCCTGGAAATTCCTCTGATTGCTCACTATAAAAAATGCTTCACTAAAAGAATCAAAGCGCGTTCCCCGCCTGAATTAATTAACACATTTTTTGTTTAACACTGATAATGTTTAATTAGTGAGGATGTCCTATGGAAATGACCGCTATTGGTATAATTGCCACGATATGTTTTGCCTGTGCCCTGATTCAATCCCTGCGTGCAGGGAAGATTTTGGCGCTTTCAGATTATTATAAAACCACACGACCTTCATGGTCGCGCTTTCTACACTTTGCGGGAGAGCCTGAAATTGTCTTTGGGATCTGGGCCGCGATTTTCTTATTTGCCTTGATGGTGATGGATGGCTTTTCGGCCGGGCTTCACTGGATGGATGAACTCAATTTTTCCGAAGTTGCTTTTGTTTTTGTTATTATGATTCTTGCCTCATCAAAACCGGTGACGGATTTTGCGGAAATGATCATTAGTGGAATTTCTCGCGCACTTCCTCTGCCAGCGGGGATGAGAATCTTTGCAACGATTTTATTTATCGGGCCACTTTTAGGTTCACTCATTACTGAGCCGGCAGCGATGACAATTGCAGCGTTATTGTTAAAGCGCTCTGTGTTTAAGCCTCTTTCGGGAAGAATCACTGGAAGGTTATTCTACTCAACTCTTGCCGTTCTCTTTGTAAACATTTCAATCGGTGGGACACTTACTCATTTCGCCGCACCTCCTGTACTAATGGTGGCGCGCGTGTGGAATTGGGATACACCTTACATGTTTATGAATTTCGGATGGAAAGCTGTTGTGGCCGCGGCGATTAATACGGCAATTGTCACAATGATGAATAAAGAAATCCTGACATCAATTAAAAAAGTCTCAGGTGTCGCGCACGCTCCAGCTAAAAGAGCTCCGGCCTGGATGATGATCGTGCATTTAGTTTTTATCACTCTATGTGTGATGTCAGTTCACCATCCGGCCTTTGTCTTAGGGCTTTTTATTTTCTTCCTGGGCTTTTATGGAATCACTAAAGAAGAGCAGTCTGAAGTTCGCATTGAAGAGAGTATGCTGGTAGGTTTTTTCCTCGGAGGATTAGTTATTCTCACGGCAAAACAAGGCTGGTGGTTAAAACCAATATTAAGTTCGATTGAAAACTTACAACTCTTTTTAGGAACGATGGCGCTGGCGCCAGTTACGGACAACGCTGCCATTACCTCACTGGCCTCTCAGGTGGC
Organism: Bacteriovorax stolpii; assembly: GCF_002872415.1. GTDB lineage: Bacteria > Bdellovibrionota > Bacteriovoracia > Bacteriovoracales > Bacteriovoracaceae > Bacteriovorax > Bacteriovorax stolpii. Next base: position 1,607,278 of record NZ_CP025704.1, read on the forward strand.
CAATTTAAGTGATTCATCTAAGTACTTAGTTGTTGCTGCTGCCGTTGCCGGTGGGGGGATGACAATTATTGCAAATGCACCTAACCCTGCAGGGTTTGCGCTTCTTCGTGCTTATTGCCCTGGAAAAAGTTTTAAACCGCTTGGACTTTTTAAAGCGGCCTTGATTCCAACATTTGTTGCGGGATTAGTTTTTTATCTGCTGTGATTTTTTAAAACTGCCCCACGACAGTGGGGCTTCTTATATCCTTTATCCGATATCACTGCTTTCAATCTTTGAACTTACTTCTAAAAAATGACCTTTCTTTTTAGATGGTTAAGTTTCATAAGCAAGTCTGCCTCTTGCTTATCCTTCCCCCATGAATCCAGGCTGCCCAAATTCAGGATGCAATTACTTTCAAAAAAACACCTTTTGTAAAAAAGATGGATATTATCTGCGCAAAGATGACTCCCGCCAAATCCAGCGCTACAAGTGCTCCGCTTGCTCTAAAAAATTCTCCCGCGCAACTGGCACCCTAGAGTTCGGACAAAAAAAGAGGCGCATCAACAAAACCATTTTTAAGATTCTCTCTTCCGGCGTCTCGATGCGACGATCGGCGATCATTCTCGGAGTTCATCGAACGACGATTGATAGAAAACTCGTCTATCTTGCGCAAAAATCCAGACAAATGCATGCTGATCTTCTTTTGAAAATTGGCACGCAAAAAGTCGAGCGTCTTCAATTCGATGATTTGATCACTACCGAGCACACTAAGCTTAAGCCTCTTTCCATTTCAGTCGCCGTCGATGCTCGCTCGCGAGTTATCTTGGGCGCTTTTGTCTCTCAAATTCCGGCATTTGGACACCTGGCCTCGCTTTCCAGACAAAAATATGGAAAAAGAAAAAGCTATCACAGAGAATCGATGATGAAGCTATTTGAAAAGATCACTCCGGTTGTTTCTCCTTATGCAGAAATAAAAAGTGATGAGCATCGCATTTATAAAGAAGTAGTTCGAGAGTTTTTTCCGAATGCAGATTACAAACAGTATAAGGGCGAGAAGGCGATGATCGCCGGGCTCGGCGAGCTTAAGAAAAATGGGCGCGACCCTTTATTTGCGATCAATCACACGTGTGCGATGTTGAGGGCAAATATTAATCGCTTGTTTAGAAGAACCTGGTGCACGACAAAGAAACCCAAAAGACTTGAGGACCATCTCGCCATCTATATTGCCTTCCATAATTCTGTTTTATTAAGTTAATCTAAAAAAAGACCAAATGAGAGCTGGAGTTAAGCTAAAAATGCGCCCCATTCTAGTGGGGCAGTTTATGATTTTTTTTGCGTAATAAGTTTAGAAGTCAGTTTGGAAATTCTCACTCGGCAGTCAACACTGTTTGCGTGGTCGAGAAGGATTTCCTGCAGTTCTTCACCAAAACCTAATTGAAAGGCAAAGTCATCGGCCTCAATTTGCGCCTGGAGAGTTTCCACTTTATTTTCTGTGTGCTGATAATAGATATGTCCCAATTCATGAGCGAGAATCGCCACCCCATGCATGGAGCTTGCAGATCTTAAAATCTGCATCAGCTCTGGAAAAACTAAAATCAGGTGATGGTTTTGCGTTCTACCGATAGCACAGCTTAGGTGGGCCTGGCAGGGGATAAAGTAGGTCGGGTGTTTTTCAAAAAAGGCCAGGTGCTTATCCGAGAGGGCATTGACTAAAATGGCCATGCCTCGTCTGATCATGCGGTCTTCGGCAATCCAGCGGTGGTTACCGTCTGTTAAAAGGGCCTTAAAAAAGCTCTCTCTTCTGGTTTTTAGGTCTACTGATTTTGATTTTTTGAAGAAGTCCAACATAAGGGACTTATCGGAGAGTTTTCCGTTCTTGTTAAAAAAAGAAAACAAAGTGGAGTTAAATGCTCCGGTAGTCTTTTTCCCTCACTGGAGAAGTGCTAGAGATTTGCTAAAATATTGATATGAGGTTTTTCATGTTAAAAGGTATCCTGGCCTTATTTTTATGTCTGCAAGTTCACAGTGCTCTGGCCATTGAGTCGCTGGATGGTTTTTTAGTGAGTGCGTACGATGATCGTTTTCGAGTGATCTCTCCAGAGAAGTTTAAAAACTCAATGGAAGTGATTATTGAAAATAAAACACTGGTTCGCTTGATTGGAAAACTCACTATTAATAAACAAACTAATGCCAGTATGGTGTCGATTGATCCGGAAAAATATCAAAGAGCAGTGGTGAAATTAAAAAAAGGGGACATTCTGCATTTTGTTCCTCTCTCTCCTGCATTTCAAGAAGTAGAATTAATTGTTGGAAACAAGACGTATGAAATTCCTCCAAAAAAATAATATTAAAAAAACTATTCTGGTGATTTCAGACTTGCACCTGGGGGCAGGCCTGATCGTTAATAAAAGAAAAAATTTTCTTGAAGATTTTCATTACGATAAAGAGCTCATTGAGTTTATCGAGTACCATGGAAGCATGCACTATCAGGAGCGCGAAGTTGAACTAATTATCAACGGTGATTTCCTCGATCTTTTAGCTGTTCCTTTTGTCCCTTATTTTGACGACGAGTTCTGGAGCGAGCAAGCGGCCCTGGATAAATTAAAAATGATCATCAGTGCCCACCCGGGTGTCTTTGATGCTTTAAGAAATTTCCTGACCTTTCCCAATAACCGTTTGGTTTACATTCTGGGCAACCACGATGCAGAACTTATTTTTGAGTCGCTAAGAGAATACCTAATTGACCAGTTTCCCAAAGAAGACCAAAGTAAATTTAAAATCCTGCTTAATGCAGATGAAGTCTATATTCCTGAAGAGGGAGTGGTTTTAAAACACGGGCACGAGTATGAACTGGCCCATCATTACGATGTTAAAAACAACATCGTCGCTGATGTGGAAGGAAAGAAGTATTTTATCCCACCTTGGGGTTCATACTACGTAACGAGAGTTATTAATAAGTTTAAAGAGGGCAGAGACTATATCAATGCCGTGCGCCCGATCAACAAGTTTATGATCAACGGGATCATTTACGATTCGCTTTATACTCTGCGCTTTGGTTTTGCCAATATCTTCTATTTTCTCATGGTAAGATTCGTGATGATCTTTAAGCAGAATAAGGGGATTTTTGAAGTCCTGGAGCATGTTAAAAAAGAGATCATCCTCTTTCAAAACTATGAGGCCTTAACTGAAGATTACGTGACAACTAATCCGGAGGTTCACGCTCTGATCGTGGGACACACTCACGATCCGATTTTCAGGGAATACGATGATGGGTCTATTTTTATTAACACCGGTACATGGACTAAAATGTACAACCTGGATTTCGGGAAAAATTTTTACGGCGCAAGACTGACATTTGCCAGAGTCGATGTGAAGGAAAAAGAAGAAGCGGAAGAAGGGAAGGTTATTGAGCGCTTTGATCACCTGGACATCAGCCTCAATGAATGGAGAGGTAAAAGTGACCTTCCATTCAAAGAGTTCCGATTTTAATGTGAATTAAGATTCAGTAGCATAACAAAGTTCCATGTACAGAGGGCCGTGGTTTGATTCAAAAGGAATCAAAACAACAGTCGTTCCCGACGGATACTTAATCGAGTGACCTTTACCTTCGATCATTGAAGGAATGGCCATATTTGAAGTGTAGCCCAGAGTTTTTAGGTCTCTCTTGGCATTCCCCATAATCATGTTAACAATCTCGCCGCCCAGGTCGTGAATGTCCGGGTGGTATGATGTATAAGTTTCACCCAGCATGGCACTACCGACTTTAAAATAAGTTTCATAAGGAAATGAGATGACCAGCATCGCTTTATACGGAGTGGTTTTTCCACCTTTTTCCAAATCACCAGAAAGACCAATGACTGCAGTGACGTCACCGCGCGATTCATTGTCTGATTTGATGGTAGGCTTTTTTGCCTCAAGAGTGCAGTGAACCATCGTTGAAAAGATGTTTTTGCAAGCATCAACAAATGGGCGAGAGAAGTCAATAAAGTTAGAATCGCCTGTCATATAGAAGTCTCCAATTATAGTCCTAAACTTTTCATTAATTCATCAATAGAGCCTTGAGAGAGATTGCCCTTCTTATCAATGGCCACCGACGATCTCTCGATATCTTTAAACTTGGCCGACAGCCATGTTAGACGAGTGACGAAGGCCTTAGTATTAAGATTGGCCATTGAACTGTCGTTGCCGACTTTCAATGCCGTAATCATCTTTCTTAGCAGGTGAAGAGTGTCGAATAAAATAGCAACAACCACTTCGATTAAAGGGATATCGTTAATCTGTGAAGATTTGTATCCGATAGTTTTCCCTAGCTCGCAAAAAGTCGCAATCTCAGAGGCGCCGATAGATTTCGCCGCTCCCATGATCCTGTCGATGACCTGCCCGAATTGCTCCAGCTGTGCAGTATTGGTAGGATCTCCTTCCAATATCTCCAGCGATTGCTCAAGCTGATCAAAGAGATCTTCGGCCTCTTTGCAAAAATCGATAATGATTTCCTTCATTGAAGGATCGTTTAACATCGACATATGTTACTTCTTTTTTATTATTTAAAAATCTTGTCAATTTTTTCTTTAAGAACCTGAGCAGAGAAAGGCTTAACAATGAAGTTACTTACCCCGGCCTTAACCGCGATAACGACGTTTCCTTGTTCTGCTTCCGCTGTAATCATCAGGAATGGAAGTTTTTCAAGACCTGGAGTCGCTCTTACTTTTTTTAGCAGGTCTAGTCCTGACATCTGAGGCATGTTCCAGTCTGAAACGATGAATTCGTAAGGAGCTCCTTCTTTAATGGCATTTTCCATCATCGGCCACGCAGTGGCACCGTCGTCTGCTTCAGTAATATTGGTAAAGCCAATTTGCCCGAGCATGTTCTTGATAATCTTTCTCATTGTAGACATGTCGTCGACAACTAGAATTTTAATGTCCGCTTTTAAAGCCATTTTCGATACTCCTCAAAATAAAAAAACTTACGCAGCTTTTTTTAACTCTGTATGATCTTCTTTTGTTTCAATTTTATCGGTATTAATCAGTGTAATTATAGACTGAAAAACCTTTTCTCCAAAATCAAATTCTAGTCCTTGCATATAAGATTTTGACTTCATCGCAATGAGGATGGCCTTCATTGATTGTTTTCCACCAGTAATTTTCCCGCTTGAGTACTCAAACAAATGCGATACCGCACCCACGATTTGTGAGAGTATTTCAATTTGTTCACCATACTTCATTGAAGGATATCCGCCTCCGGCCGCTCTTTCGTGGTGATCGAGAATGATTTTTTTACATCTCTCACTTATATCGATCTGGCTTTTCTTAATAAGATGGTGGCCTAAAATAGTATGCTTTTGAAAAAGTGTTCTTTCTTTCTCTGGGAGATTTAAGTACGGAGTTCTTGCAATCGTCAGAGGCGTTTGGGTTAGTCCAATATGGGCGAAGTAAGCTCCGCAGATGATATCAGCTAAGGCATCCTGATCAACGATATTGCAGTTTTTTGCCAGAAGGTAAGAGACAGCAACAATGCGGTTAGTGAAGTTGTCTTTTTCCAGGTGAGTCTTTGCCAAATGAACAGCTAGAGACACAGTAGGAGACATGGTCACACTAAAAGTGAGAATTTCCATGCGGGCATTTTCAATAATCGCTTCGAAATTATCTGTCTGGCAGGCAAGCTCAAATTCGGTCTGTAGAGAAAAAGCACCGCGCTTTTCTTCATACATCTCTTTGAGTTTGATATTCATTAAGCGCTCTTTTTCCAATGGATGAAGCTCTCTTTCTTTTAAGGAAGGAATTTCAGAGGCATTGGTTTCCTGAGCGGTTAAAAAAGTTTTCCTTTGGTTTTTTAGAATCGCCAGTTTCCCACCGCGCTCTAAAATATAGTCCAGGAAGTCGTTGTGCTCTTTAGTCAGCGGGCGATTTCCATTTAAAAACATTGAGAATTTTTTGTGAGCAGGGTTAAAGATATAAAGTTGAAAAGGAAAAGTTTTCTTTTCCTTTAAATGCTCTTTATCAATAATAAAAAAATCGTATTCGGTTTTCATTTTTTATCCTGCCTTTTTCTTTCCGAATAATCCGGAGAAGAAACTCAGCACATTTTTCTTTTCTTCTGTCTTAGGCGCTTCTTCTTCCTTCGTTGGATCTACTGCACGCACAGGTTGAACCTGGTAGCGCTGGATCGTATCTAAGAAGAGAGTACGGGCCATTTCTAAAACTACTAAAACAGCGTTTGCCGCTTTAGGGTCAATTCCCTCAGGGAAAAAGACCACGGCCAGTCCCATGCGGTCGAGTCCGTCAAAATAAGGGAAGGCCAGTTCCACGTATTTTGTTTTCAGTTCATTTTCGGCCCAGGTTGGAAGTTCAACATCTTCCCAGACTTCATTGTTCTGAATGATCTCCGGGCATCTCCAGGTATTCATCGATTTTTCCTGGAAGTGCTCAAAGAGGGCGGTGTCTTTTTTCTTTTCAAGCCACCATTCTTTTTTATCCGCAGGCATCTTATCGCCAGATACTTCTAAAAACGTGTTATAAGATTCACTAAATTTTTTGTCTGAAAGCTTATAAGTATAGAAAACAGGGTAGGCATGATAGTTTTCTAAAAGCTCCATGGCCAGCATCGCAAAAATCTGTTTAGCTTTTGTGTCTTTTTGATAAATGCTATTAATGATGGAGATAGAGAAGTCTAAACTTTTTGGGTCGATTTCAACGACTTTAAAAGAGCCTTCATCCTCATCATTTTTAAGTTTATTCTCACCGCTTGATCTGATAGCACCGCTATCAGCGACGTTTTCTCCCATCGCGATCATATCGAATTCTTCTTTAAGCTTTCTATAATCGATAGTCATTTCGCCCAGGTCGTTGCTCTCTTTTACCTGAGTCGCATTGTCGCCTTTTTTCCCTTTGCCAGGGATAAGGTCTAAAGTGGTGTTCTTATCTGTTAAGTTATCCCAGTTTTGGTCTTTTTTCTTGCTGGCCTCGCCACTTCTATAGAAAGTGTCGATTTTATCTACCTGACCTGTATGGGTCTGGTTCTTTGATTTTTCCAGATCGAGATTTGTATTCTCTCTAGTTTTGCCATTTTTTTCTTCTTCGCGCTTGGCCTCTGCTTCACGGCGCTCGCGGATACTTTCTAGCTTTTCAATAGGAGAGAGGCGAGAGCGCTCTTTTTCTTCTTCTTGTAGAAGATCACTCTTTTCTCTTTCTTTTCCTTCTAAAAGAGGAGCGAGCTTCGCGGCCTTTTGAACCATCTCCAGCTCTTCTTCAATTTCTTTAGCTTTAGCGGCTTCTTTTTCTTTTTTATTTTTTTCAAGATCAAGAGAGGTTTTCTCTTCTTTCTCTTTTTCTTCATTTTCTTTTTCTGATCTTTTCTTGGCAAAGAGATCCAATGACTCTTCCTCTTCAGGAGGGGCCAGGTCATCACCACTTGATTTTCCTTCCATGCGCGTGCGGATTTTTTCCACTGTACTGGCGTCGCCAATCATGTTGCCGTCGATTTTATCGACTTCACCTTCATGAGGATCGTGGTCATCTGCTTCTTCGTCGTTTTTGCGATTATCTCTTTTTGAATCGCCCGCTTCCAGCTCAAGATTAACCTGAGGTTCTTTTTCGCCTTTTTCAGAATTGTCGTAAACCTGCTCCTGAGTCGCAGTGATTTCCGGTTCTTCTTCCTCAATTTGAGAGATTTTCCCTTTCAGGTAACCGCCGAGGTCTTCAACCGCATTATCTTCGCGTTCTTTTTCTTTGGCCTCAGGCTCAATGTTTTTTCTCTTGTCACGGTTAAAGAGAGGGATGGTTTCTTCTTCAATATTTTCGCGCTGGTCTTTTTTCTTTTTGCTCTCAACCAGGTCGAGTTCAACCAGTTGAACTTTATCTTTTTTGATTTCCTCTTCTTCCGGATGATCGAAACGTTTTTGCTTCATTGAGCCTTCGTCGATAACGTCAGCGTAAGAGCTCTTGCGTTTCTTCTCCTCTTCCTCTTCAGGAAGAGCTACGGAAGATCTAGTTCTTTCTTCCTCTTCCTCAATGGGAAGAGTGTCGTTCTTTTTTTGTTTTCCGCGGTAGTACATGTCGATGCTGGTCTGTTCAGACTCAGCGGCCATATTTCCTACCTCATCTTCACTGTCGGTCGCAATATCTTTTTTGCGGTTTGATTTCCAGTGAGTGTCGAGGTTTTCTTCCTGTGGTTTTATTTTTCCTTTCAGGGGATTACTATAGTCAAAGGCATCGTCGTCTTGGACATCAGACTTTTTCTTTTTTCCCATGTCCATGTCGATAACGTTTTCTTCGACCTCGACTTTTTCTTTGATCTCTTTTTCCTGAAGATCTTCCTGAATCTTAGCCGCCACGTCCAGCGACTTAACCAGCTTGTCACCTTCGTCTTGAGGCTTAGCTGTTTTAATCGAGCGCAGAAGCAGTTTTACTTTGTACAGGAATGTCTTTGGGGGAGAGTTCTCCAGAATACTTTCCGTCAGACCAATCTTTGCGAGCTTTACCATGGTCTTGGCCGGAATTTCTTTAGGCGTAAAGAGAATCGTCTTGCAGTGGTTTTTTGCCAGAGTAAAGCGGTTATCTTGAAGGAAAGTTGCACATTTTTTAGCGTTGGAAGCAAGAATCAAACACTGACCAGTTGTCGCAATAAATTGCGAGAGCTCTTTGAGATCGTCAATGAGCGTGATCTCGATATTTTCGTCAGTAGAAATGCCCTCAAGAACCTCGTTAAGTTTCTTTAAGGCTTCTGACATTGGAGGAATAATTACAAGTTGCTTTTTATTGGCTTCCATACCTGAACTTTTCGTCTTTTTGCTATTAAGAGATAAGTAAAATCTGGCCTAATTTTGCATATTAAGTAGGGCGTATACCTGACTAAAATCCACCAGTGAAAAAAGTAAAATATTTTTGAAAAAGGGCTAAAGCTTCCTGAAGGCTAGCCGAAATGTTCATCAATCAAAGGCTGAGTCATGGTGACGACGCTTGAATACCACATTCAGTTGAACAGTATGTTCGTTGAAGTACAGGCCGCAAAGGCACTTCAAGACCAAGGAGGGACGACCGAAACTACAGGGAGGATCTCATGGGTTTACGTATTAACACGAACGTTACTTCACTTGCTGCTCAAAGAACATTGTCAGCAAACAACACTGAACAAGCTAACACGCTTGGGAAGTTGTCGTCAGGTTCAAGAATTGTTAAGTCTGCAGACGATGCTGCAGGATTAGCGATCTCTGAAAAATTAAAAGCACAAATTAGAGGTGTCAACCAAGCGGAAAGAAACGCTAACGACGGTATCTCTATGATTCAAACTGCAGAAGGTGGTCTGAATGAAACTTCGAACATCCTTGTTCGTCTTCGCGAACTAGCTGTTCAATCAGCTTCTGATACAGTAGGTGATACAGAAAGAAAATATACAGATCTTGAATATCAAAACCTAAAGCAAGAGATGGAAAGAATCTCTCAGGTTACTGAGTTCAACGGTAAGAAACTTCTTAACGGATCTGGAGATAAGTTTGACTTCCAAGTTGGTATTAACAACGACGATTTCCAAGATAGAATCAAGTACGATGCAGCTAAACAAAACGCTGGTCTAGACGCTCTTGGAGTTTCTGAACTAACGGTTAACTCAAAAGAATCTGCTCAGTCATCTCTTGCAAAAATCGATATGGCCATCCAAAACGTATCGGGACAAAGAGCTGAACTTGGTGCGATTCAAAACCGTCTAACTTCGACAATTAACAACCTTCAGACATCGTCTGAGAACTTATCTGCTGCTAACTCTCGTATCAGAGATACAGACTTCGCTGCAGAATCAGCTAAGAACACTAAGATGAACATCTTAACTTCAGCTGGTACTTCGGTTCTTTCTCAAGCGAACTCTCAAGGTCAAGCAGCACTAAAACTTTTAGGTTGATCCCAAGCAGGATTCCTAAGAATCATAAGAGGGCTCGCCAGTATGGCGGGCCTTTTTTTTTGTATTTCAACCTGTAAAAATTACAATTTCCCCCTGTGGCCCCATAAATTTACTATAATTCGCTCATCTTCAAAGGGTGAATTATGAAAACAAACATGATCCTGGCATTAATGGTAAGCTCTCTTATTTTCTCGTGCGGAAAAAAAGAGACTATTTCAGAACCTTCTTCAATGGGAATCGTTGATTCTCTTTCAACTAAGAAGGCCTTCGAGACTGTAAAACCAATCAATGAAGAGACATGTATTGATGAAGTTATGCAAAAAGACCTGGGCGAAAAAGAAGTTGTCAAAAAAGTCCTGGCCGATTCTGATATTAATTTTTGTAATGGCCTTCGCGTAAGAGTGAAGATTTTTAAAACATCTGGCGATGATATTCGCATTTATGGGTTTGCTCAAAGCTCAACTGGTAAACTTAGCTGTCTAAAAAATGCCAGAGATTTAACTAAAATTCCTTTTCTAGGATACCAAGGAACACTAACAGGAAATGGAATTAAAATTTCCCTTGGTGGTCACCAGTACACATCAGAAAGTAAACTTATCTCAAGTGATCGTTTAAAAGCAAAATACGTTAAATTTGACGTGGCCTCTTACTCTGGTGAGATAGGATTCTTTGAAAACGACAACCTAAAATGCTGGGCCATCCACTAGAATTCTAGCTTCTGCCCAGGATTTAGAGTCTTAAAGTTATTGAGCTTGTGTTTATCAAGGGCCATTTCTAGGTCTTTTTTGGGAGTATCAATCGCTTCATCAGTGAGTTGAAATGACCCAAAATGCATTCCTATAGAAAATTTCGACTGCAGATCAAGATGGGCGAGGACCGCATCTTCGGGATTCATGTGCATGTCTTTCATAAACCATCTCGGCTCATAAGCACCAATCGGTAAAAGGGAAACATCCGGCGCGCCTAATTTTTTATTGATCTCCAGAAAGTGAGGCCCATATCCAGTATCGCCGGCAAAGTATATTTTTTCTTTTTTGCCCTGGATGTAGTAGCTTCCCCATAGGGACTTCATGCGGTCAAAGGGAGTTCTACTCGACCAGTGTTGAGCTGGGGCCAGGGTGACTTTGACATCAGGGCCTACATCTTTAGTTTCCCACCAGTCAAACTCTTCGACATTTCTTGCTCCAAAAGATTTCATTTTCTCTTTATTGGCCAGTGGAACTAAAAAGAGAGGAGAGAATTTCTCATCCAGGTCTTGAATCGTTTTTGCATCCATGTGGTCATAGTGATTGTGAGAGATTAATACGACATCAATCTTTGGAAGTTGTTCAAAATCAATCCCCGGATCGTGCACACCTTTAGGGCCTATAAAACTAAAGGGTGAAGTGCGGTTGCTCCAGACCGGATCAGTAAGAATATTAAGTCCATCGAGCTGTATTAAAAACGAAGCATGAGTGACAAATGTGATAATCATTTTATCTGTGGATCTATCTACAGGAATGGCCTTGGGGAAATCCGTTTCAAGTTTTTGAGGCCAGCTCTCAGTTTTAAAGCTTAGCTTCCACTTGAGAAGGTCAAAAAAACCGCGCGGAGTGATTGGGACTTCATTTCTGAATGTATTGCCGTCGTAATGGTCAGTGATTTTATATTTTTCACTGGAACTGCAAGAGACGGCCGAATATAAACAAAGAGCAAGAACGAGAGTGTATCTTAATTTCATTCGAATACTTTTACCTTAATGGCCGCTGGACGGGCCTTCATACGCTCCATATAGCGCTCTAGTGGAGGATTTCCTTTAACCAGGTAATCATGAGCTCCCGGGATAACGGCAGCAAGCATGATATCGGCAGCAGAGAATCCGCTTTCTAGAATATAATCTTGTTTTTCAAGTACAGGGTTTAAGACTAGTTTGAAAAATTCAGACTGCTCTTTTACATATTTATAAGTCACTGCTGATTCTTCAGGAGTGTTCACGTGAGTAAACATCCGGGCAATAACTGCTTCCAGTGACCCTACCGAAAAAACCATCCACTTTGTGTATTCAGCGCGAAGTTTGACATCGTCCATTTTTGGAGCGAGTTTTCCGTAGCTGTAGCGGTCAGCTAAATAAAGACAGATCGCTGCAGATTCATGAAGAACGATGTCTCCATCGACAATCGTTGGCACTCGTCCCATTGGGTTGAGTTTGCGGTATTCAGGTGTGTTCATTTCCCCGTCTTTTTTCTTCAGGAAATGGTTTGTGTAGGGAACATTCATTTCCTCCAGAAGCCATCTGACTCTGTCACTTCTATCCTGGTAGGCCATAGCATATAGATCAATTGGTTTTGTCATATTTATCTCACTTGCAAATGTTCAGAACGTTTTTTCCGTCCTGGTTAAAGTTTACACTTACCATGCCACCAGGAAAGCTTTGCCCTTCAAGGTGAGGGTAGAGAAAATCTTTTTTGAATGTCAGCGTAAAGCCGCGGTTGATGTTGGCCGGGTTGGTGAAGACGATGTCTCCTAAAAGAGACACGTGGACTGCCTCATCAGTTGTGTAAACGCCTTTTAACCACTGATCATAAAGAGGCTTGAAGCTACAAAGCTCTTCACCTGAAGTCGATGTCTGGCAGCCAATAAGGGCCTGAGTCGTCGAGCGAAGAGAAAGAGAGCCATCCTGATTGAAGAAGAGAATCACTCTTAAATAGACATCGTAAGTGTTGTCGTATTTTTCATTAAGTGGAATTTTATAAAATCTCATCGCCGAGTAGAGCAAGTTTTGTGTTTCACAACTTCCCAGCTCTTTTGACTCAATAGTGGTTTTTAAGTCGGAAGCCATCGCTCCCGACATTGAAAATAATATAAGGAAAAGTATTTTAGAAAATAGCATCTAACCAAACCTTCTTTTCGCGCTCGTTACAATCAGATTCCCATACATGGCGGACTTCAAGGTAGCTCATGATCCCTTCAGATCCCATCTCTCTGCCGATTCCAGATTCTTTAAATCCACCAAATGGCATACCTGGGTTTAGAAGGTGATACTCGTTGATCCACACAGTTCCTGCTTCAAGCTGGCTGGCGATCTTATGAGCTTTGTCCGCATCTTTTGACCAGACAGCTCCGGCCAGGCCGTACTTAGAGTTATTAGCAAGAAGAACGGCTTCTTCTTCAGTTTTAAATTTTGTAATCCCGACAACTGGTCCAAAAATTTCTTCCTGAAAGATTGTGTGTTTCGGAGTGATTTCAAAAGCAGTTGGCTCGATAAAAAATCCTTTAGCGAATTCACCGTCAGTTTTTCTGTTACCACCAAAAAGAAGTTTTCCATCTTCAGCTTTTGTTTTTTCAATGAAGCCTAGGATGGTCTTCATTTGTTTTTCGCTGACAACCGGCCCATAACCAGCGTTTGGATCAGTAGTTGGTGCAACCTTTACGTCTTTAATACGTGAGAGAAATTTCTCCATGAATTCAGGGTAAATTCCTTCCTGAACCAGAAGTCTTGTTCCTGAATCACAAGCTTGTCCTGAGTGGTATAGGAAAGCGTATAGAGCACCATCGACGGCGATTGAAAGATCAGCATCGTTTAAAACGATGTTTGCTGACTTTCCACCAAGCTCCATTGTGGCATTTAAAACACCGCCAGCAGTGTTTTTAAGAATTTCTTTCCCAACTTGAGTTGAACCAGTAAAGGCCACTTTTTTAACCAGTGGGTGAGAAATAAGAGCGCGACCAACGTCTGCTCCCCCTGTAATGATGTTTACAACACCAGCAGGAACGCCCGCGTCTCTGATAATTTCAGCCAAGATCGCCGCACTTGCCGGAGTTTCTTCTGCCGATTTTAGAACTGTCGTGCATCCCGTTGCGAGGATTGGCCCGATTTTCCATCCGGCCATGACTAGCGGGAAGTTCCATGGGATAATTTGTGCGCACACTCCGATGGGAGCGAATTCGCGAGAGTTGATTGAAAATCCTGCGCGAGAAGCCGCTTCGTCTTTAACTGAAAGCTTTAGCTCTCTTGCCACTTTACTCATGACTTTAAAGAAGGCAGACGTGTTGTGAACATCAGCTTTTGCTTTTCTAAGAGTTGAACCTGAGTCTCTAACTTCTACGTCCACGATTTCTTTTGCTCTTTCTTTGATCTTTTCAGAGATCTTTAAAAGTAAATCAGCGCGCGCGTCCTGAGACATGTTTTTCCATTCAGGGTTATAGAAAGCATTGTTTGCCGCTTGAACAGCTTCTTCAATGTCTTTTACTGATGGCACGTGGTATTTTGCAACTTCTGCTCCGTTAGACGGGTCAAAAGATGTCTTAATGATTTTGTCAGATGAATCTTTGAATTGTCCGTTGATGAATAGTTTAATTTCCATAACTGTTTTCCTTGTGCAGGTTATTTATAAGCTTTTTGTAGTTGTTCAATATGACTTGCATTTAAATGCCCATTGCGAGAGCACATTAAATTGTCGACATCAATTTCGTAGTAAACCATGGCCTTTTCATTAACATCGTAGAATTCAAGATAGCAGTCTTGAAATCCTAAAACGTGACCGTACTCGTGACGGATTGTCCATTTTTGATCTTTACTCTCAATTGGATATTCCGCTTCCATTGTAATTAAGTTTCCACCAATTCCATTTACATTGGCAGTCACTCCTTCTTTAAACTGAATTCGTGGAATGTCTTCTGTCGTTTTTTTGTAGTTAATAACCAGGTTAAAGTTTTCACCTTTCCACTCATCTTCAACATTTTCTTTTAACCACTTCTGAACATCTGTTCGCTCAGGAGTTTGAAAAGGAGCGATCAGTTGAGTTTTATTAGCGCTCCAATACATTTCTGGACGAGTGGCCCTGATCTTAAAGTTCAGGTCGTACATACTTTGACCGTACTTACTGAACTTGTTGTAAAATTCAAAAAGAGTGTTTCTCTTTGTGTACTTTTGCAATTCAGTTTTACAATCTGTTGGATTGAAATCGCCGTTACGGCAAAGTCCGAATAACCAACCGGTAAATTTCGCTTGATCTTCAACTGTCATATTTGGGTATGACTTAAGTGTCTCTTCCAGGTTAGGGGTCTTTTGTAAAAATAAGAAACCTCTAATGTCATAGATGGCCTTATTCATATACCATGACAACCACTGGCGAGCCCCGGCCCATCTGATCGTTGATTGATAAATGCGATCAAGGACGCGAAGAGATTTTACAAATTCAGCATCATCAACCGGCGGGTTAACGGGAAGCTCTCTTGAGCTTGTCACTACATCAGTAATAAGTGGGCTGGTCGACTTTAAGAAGTCTTCATAGCGCTTCATCATGATGTTAGTGCTGCTTTTTTGTGGCTCTGTTATAGGGATTCCACCAGTCTTTGACGGGCTTGAAAGATCAAGCTTTGTCTCTGGCGTTCTAGCAGTGTTAACTTTTGTGATCCACTGACTTGCTCTTTTTCCAACAGCAAGAAGCATTTCAAGTTTTCTGTCTTCTTCGCTTGCCGCTGCATCTTTTTCTTCGGCAATTTTATTTTGGATCATGCGCTCGATTTTTAGCGAGTGAATGTTATTAAAACGTCCACCTTCTGGTCCAATATGCGGGGGCGCGATTTCGGCAAAGGCGCTTCCTGTGATAAAAAGAGAAAGGAGTAAAACTTTCATAAATGTCCTAACAGTTTTTAAAGCTTACTGCGATCCCTTGACCTACACCAATACACATCGAGGCAAGGCCTTCTTTAATGTTTTTATTTTTCTTCATCTGGTGAGCAAGAGTTGTCACAATTCTTGTTCCCGAGCTTCCAAGGGCGTGACCGATAGCGATGGCTCCACCGTTCATATTAACTTTATTCGGGTCAAGCTCCAGACCTTTGATACACCCAAGGGCCTGAGCGGCGAAAGCTTCGTTAAGTTCGATCGCATCGAAGTCAGTGATTTTTTTGTTGTATCTTGTAAGCAGAGTTTTAACCGCTTCAATCGGACCAAGTCCCATTGTGTTTGGATGCACTCCGCGAGTCGCGGCCCCTGTCACTTCCATCATCGGAGTCAGGTTGTGCTTTTTCATAAAGTCTTCACTGACAAGAAGAAGTCCTGAAGCCCCATCGTTCATTGGGCTTGAGTTCCCAGCTGTCACTGATCCTTCTTTTCTAAACACTGGTTTTAGTTTTGCAAGCGCTTCCATTGTCGTGTCATTGCGAACGCATTCATCTTTACTAAAGACGAATGACTCTTTTTTCATTTCTACAGTGTAAGGAATGATTTCATCATTGAAGTCTCCGCGATCCCATGCCGCTGCTGCTTTTTTATGAGAGTTTACAGCAAACTGATCCTGTTCTTCGCGAGAGATTTTATAAAGATTAGCAACCTCTTCAGCTGTTTCTCCCATCGTAAAAAGTGGGAACATTTTTTCCATCTTAGGGTTTTGAAATCTCCACCCTAAAGTCGTATCAAACATTTTTTGGTCACGTCCAAAAGCGTCCCCAGCTTTAGAAAGAACGTAAGGTGCACGAGTCATGCTCTCAGCTCCACCGATGATTAAACAATCAGCGATGCCGGCCTGAATGCGTGCGTATCCGTCAATAAGAGCATCAAGAGATGATCCACAAAGACGGTTTACTGTCGTTCCCGGGACTGCCAGGGGAAGACCTGAAAGGATGACCGCCATACGGGCCACGTTTCTGTTGTCTTCTCCGGCCTGGTTAGCACAACCTACGATGACGTCGTCGATAAGAGCAGGGTCGAAGTTAATAGTATTTTTAATATCAGTAAAAACGTGAGCTAGTAGATCATCCACTCTTACTGTTGAGAGTTTTCCGTTAAGTTTTCCAATCGCAGTTCTTTTAGCGTGAACAATAAATGTTCTTTTCATAGCTGGTTTCCTTTAAGTTTTAATTCGCGTGAAACGCGGTAGCGTGAATCCTCAGTGATCTCATAAAGTTCATTTAAAAGGTCCACAATATATTTAAGTCCGATTTTATCTCCCCATTCAATTGGGCCCAGGGGATAGTTCACACCAAACTTCATAGCGAGGTCGATATCTTTTGGCGAGGCCAGGTTTTCTTCAAGAGCAAAATAGGCTTCGTTAATGATCATCGAAATAGCGCGAGGGTAGTGAAAGCCCACTTTTAAGTCTTGGTGGTTAACACCACTTTTTTCAATCACAGCTAAAAAATCATCAATATGTTTTTGAGCGGCTGGATTTTTAGCGAAAGTTTCAACTTTTTGGGTTGGCGAGAAAAAGAGCAACGACATGGCCCCCGATACTTTCGGGCAGTTTTGTAAAACCATCTCTGGCCACGTTAAGCTTAAATCAGAAATGACTTCAGCTTTTGTCGTGCGCACCAGCTCTTTTAAAAAAAGAACTTTGTTTTTTGTGCGAAGAGGAGAGAGGTCAATCACCAGGTCATATGTTTCATAACTGCTTAGAGCTTCTTCAACTGATCTCGTAGCAAAATGTTTACTGATAGTAGCATAGAGTGGATGATTATTTTCAATCACCACCAGGGTGTTTTCTTTATTCATAAATATAAAACCCCTTTTTAGTCTTTCTACCAAAACGCTTGCCATCGACCATTTCCTTTTGCAGGCGATGAGGTTTAAAGCGTGGTTCATCAAAAAAAGCGCGGTAAACTGATTCTGTGACACTCAAGTTGACGTCGATTCCTATAAGATCCATCAGTTCAAATGGCCCCATCTTAAATCCACCAACTTCTCTCATCACTGTGTCGACTTCTTTGATTTTTTCCAGGTCGTAGTGTCCGACAGCTCTTAGGGATTCGCCGTAAAAGTTGCGGGCCACGCGGTTAACGATAAATCCTGGAGCATCTCCACAAAGACAAGCGACTTTTCCTTTGCTGTTAAACCACTTCAGGATCTCTTGTGAAAGGGAGCGATCTGTTTCCAGTCCATTGATAACTTCCACCAGCTTCATAATTGTTGCCGGGTTAAAGAAGTGAAGACCTAAAAACTTTTTTTGTCTCCCTGCACTTAGGTCCTTGGCCATTTCCGTAATCGGAAATGAGGACGTGTTGGAAGCAAGGACAGTATTTTGATCCATTAACTCATCGAGCTTTTTAAAAAGATCTTTTTTGATCTCTTTGTCTTCGATGATGGCCTCAATCACTAAGTCCGCTTTTGGGTTGATCTCTTCAAGTTTTTTTACCGAAAGTTTTTTCTTTAGGTCAGATACAAGTGCAGCTTCAAGTTTTCCTTTGGCGACCAGAGAGTCGAGACTCTCATGAATGCGGTCCATACTTTTTAGAGCGAAGTCGTAGTTTGCATCCACCATTTCAACAGTGGTGTTTTGTTGCAGGAACCATTGGGCAATTCCTTGCCCCATAGTTCCTGTTCCGATAACGATAACGTTTTTAATATCCATTTTTGATTATGCTTTTTTAGGGTCTCTTTGAGGTTGGTCTTCTTCTTTGTAAGTTGGAACAACTAAACCAGCTTCATCACAAAGCTCCTGGATTTCTTTTAGGAAAGCTGTACGAACTTCCTGGTTTGTTCTTTGCTTAAGTCCAAGGCGAACGTAAAGATCGTTTGTCTGGCCTTGAGTGTTCCCAAAAACGTTCATCACTCTTGGCCACCAAAGGTTTAGTCTTTCTTGCAGGAATTCTTTTTTCGCCGGGTCTTTTGCCAGGATCTTGATCCACTTGTCCCCGTGAGCAAGGTGCATAACTTCTTCTTTGTAGATCCCTTCGATAGCTTTTTTCCATGGAAGGTAGCTTGAGTTGAAAGTGTCTTGAAGTTGGTGACCAGCAGCTCTGTCCATCAAGAAGTTAAAAAGAATGTAATCTTCCCAGTGCTTGATGTTGTAGTAGAAAATGTTTACGCGGTAGTCGTCTTTGATTCTCTTGAAGCCAATGTTGATTTGGTCTTCTTCCAGCTTGTATCCAAGGTCTTTAGATTCAGTGTGAGCAAGAGTGTCTTGTCCCAATTCATCTAATAAACGGTACATGACGTTAGCGTGTCTCATTTCGTCTTTAACCATTTGAGCAACGATTACTTTCTCTTGTAGTGTTGGAGCTTTTTCAATCCATGGCATGTATCCAAGGGCACCAGAGTACTCAGAATCTCCTTGCATCCACATAAGGTTTAGAAGGTGCTTGCGGTAGAACGCCGGCATGTCATCTGTCGCCTCAAATGTTTTTCCGTTTTTGATGTCCTCAAAAAGTTTTAGTTCTTCTGCTGAGTAGCTGTAAGCATTTCCTGTCATAATCTTCTCCTATAAAAATCCGTATCGAAATTAGTTTCCAGTAAAATTAGGCTGTCTTTTTTCTAAGAAAGCCGTCAGACCTTCTTTGTAGTCCGCACTCCTGCCTAAGAAGCGCTGAACATGCATTTCTCTTTCCATCGATTCACTAAAGTTTGAATCAAGCGCCGCTTTGATGTTGGCCTTGATCATTGATGAAGCAAGAGGTGAGAGCTTGTTAAGGGACTGTGAGTACTCCATTGCTTTGGCCATTGGATCGTCACTAAGGGCATTGATTAATCCTGCAGTATGAAGTTCATCCGTCGTGATCGCTTCACCTAGAAGGAAAAATTCCATTGTCTTTTGGTAACCAAGAGCGCGAGAGAAAATGTAAGTTGAACCAGCATCTGGAGCAAGGCCCAGTTTAGAGAAGGCTCCTACGAACTTGACTCCTGATTTACTCACGATTAAATCACAAGCGATGGCCACTGAAATACCAGCACCGGCACAAACGCCATTAACGGCAGCGATCACAATTTTCTTTGAGTCGCGAATGGCGCTGACCAGCGGGTTCCATTCAGTTTGCAGCGTGTGACCTAAATCCACTCCGCCATTGCCGACTTGAACACTGCGGTCGTTAAGGTCTTGTCCTGTACAAAAAGCTTTTCCTTCACCTGTCAAAATGATGGAAAAAACATTCGGGCTCTTGTTAGCTTCGCGGATCGCCTGAACGATTTCCATTTTGGCGTCGAAGTTAAGAGCGTTGTATAGCTCCGGTCGATTCATTGTAATCGTCGCCGTTCTGTTTTCTTCAGAATATTTAATATACTTAAACTGGCTCATGTTAATTCCCTTGGTAGGTTGGATTTCTTTTTTCCATGAACGCCTTCATTCCTTCTTTTTGATCTCCTGAAGAGAATGTCAGGTAGAAATTTCTGCGCTCAAAATCCATTCCGTCTTTTAACGTCATTTCAAATGATTTGTTGACGGCTTCTTTAGCTAAACGAACGGCCACTGGAGCACGGTCTGAAATTGTTTTAGCAAGTTCAAACGTTTCCTGCATAAGTGTTTGAGCTGGTACCACTTTTGCCACCAGACCCCAGTCACAAGCAGTGTGAGCATCAATCATGTCACCGGTTAAAACCATCATCATCGCTTTTGATTTTCCAATCGCGCGAGTCAGGCGTTGAGTTCCACCTGCTCCTGGGATTGTTCCGATTTTAATTTCTGGTTGAGAGAATTTAGCGTCGTCACCGGCAATGATTAAATCACACGACATCGCCAGCTCACATCCACCACCTAGAGCAAAACCGTTAACGGCCGCGATGATTGGTTTAGTGATCAGCTTTAACATTTCCCAAGTGCGAAAGCGCTGGTCGTTGATTTGATCAATAGGAGTCGCTGTCACCATCTGGGCAATATCAGCACCAGCGGCAAAAGCGCGCTCGTTTCCAGTTAAGATAATCACGCGGACGTTTGGATTTTTATCCAGAGTCAGCATGGTATTGACTAACTCTTCCATCAGGTCAGTTGAAAGCGCGTTCAAGACCTTTGGACGATTAAGCTTCACCAGAGCGATATGCTCGTGATTGTTATACGGGTATTCTAGTAAAATGTTTTCCATTAGAACTTCACCACTTCTTCTTCAGCAAAGTGAACAGAGACGATGTCTTTATAGTTTGAAAAAGCGTCTTTTCCACACGCCATGTTTTCTGGAGAACCCATCGCTGCTTTGAAATCTTCTTTCGTTGCAAAACAAACTTCTGTGATTAAGTGAAGATCACTTGCTCCACGTGGCCCACCAGAAACTTTGTTCATGCGAACTTCTGCAACGTGAGGCACTTTTCTTACAAGTTCCGTGTGGCCTTTAAACCAGTCTGCAAATGCATTAACGTCAGTTGGAACTTTGTACACAGCAATCATTTTAAACATAAAGTTTTCCTTGGTAATTTTAGTAAAAAAGTTTCAAAATAGTAGCATTAGCTTTTTTGCTTTAGCAAACTTTAAAGGCGTGTGTTTCGGAGGGAAAAATGATCAATTTAGTGGCCAATACTGCAGTGATTTTAGTTGCTGTCTTGCACATATATTTTCTCTACCTAGAGATGTTTCAATGGACCAAGCCTTTAGGGCTTAAAATCTTCAGAAATGACGCTGAGTTTGCTAACAAAAGCGCTGTTTTAGCTGCGAATCAGGGGCTTTATAACGGTTTTCTTGCGGCAGGTCTTATTTGGTCGGCCATGGCCTCGGGAAATGAAGCCTTACATTTGAAGATTTTCTTTCTCGGATGTGTAATTGTGGCGGGGTTATATGGCGGGTATTCCGCTAACAAAAAAATCTTTTTTATCCAGGCGCTGCCAGCGCTCATTGCCCTCGCTCTGGTCTTGAATATGTATTTCTAGTTAAGTCTGACAAAAAATCTTCCCTTGGATTTTTTTGGGCCTCTCAAAATAGGCTTTCCAGTATTTTTGTGAGATATTTTTGAAAACAAAAACATTTGACGAGAATCTTACATATGACTACCGAAATTCTTAACGGGAATGAGCTTATTATTCAAGGGGCCCTGGAAGCAGGCTTTCATTTATATACTGGCTATCCGGGATCTCCTTTAGCGGATTACTTTAATATTCTTTACGAAAGAAAAAACGAGTTTAAAGAAAAAGGGATCCGTGTCGTAATCGCTAACTCTGAAGCCAACGCTGCAGCGATGGCTTCTGGAGCAAAACAAGCTCACAAAAATGCTTTGGTGGCCATGAAATCAATGGGCCTTCATGTGGCTTCAGATGCGCTGTCTGTTGGTAATTTCGCCAACCCTGGAAAAGGGGGAGTTGTCGTTGTAGTTGGTGATGATCCTTGGTCAATTTCAACTTCAAGCCCTGCTGATTCTCGCTACCTGTTTAAACATTTACACATTCCTTTTTTAGACCCATCGACACCACAAGAGTTAAAAGACTGGATGAAGATTGCACTGGAAATTTCTCTTGAGACTTCGGTTTACCAGGGTGTTCTATTGACAACTTTTTTAGCTGAAGGGGGAGGGCGTGTTGAGATTGGAGCTGAGAAAAAAATTGATAAAGAACTCATTGAACTAAACCCTGCTGAGTTTGACCTGGCCAAAAACGTTATGGTTCCGCCCAATTCATTCAGAGCAGATATCTCAATGATCAAAGAGCGTTTTCCAAAAGTTTTTGATGTTTTAAAAGCTAAAAAATTAGACCAGATTTTTGGGAATACCTCTTCAAAAGTTGGATTCATCACCAGCGGAGCTGTTTTTGAAATATTAAAACAAGTTCTCGATGACAACGATGCTCTGGAGAGATTCTCTCTCTACAAAGTAGGGGCCCCATATCCGTTAATTGATGACCTACTTGTTCCTTACTTAAAAACGCTTGAGACGATTATTGTCGTAGAAGAAAAGCGCGGCTTCTTAGAAACAGAGCTAAGAGAGCTCATGAGCCGTCATAGGATCACGGCAAAAATTTACGGGAAACGTTTTGATGACGTGGAAGGATTTCCGATCTACGGAGGTCTTAATTATGATCTTGTTTTAGATAAAGTCTCTACGGTTTTTAACAAGCTAAACCTTGGCGCTTGTCACCCCTCAAAACATGGAGTGACACTCTCTGAAGTCATGCCTCGAAGACTTCCCACTTTCTGTCCAGGATGCCCGCATAGAGAAACTCTCTCTCTTTTAAAAGACCTTCGCGGCCACTTAAAAAAACAAAATATCAACCTGATCTCTCACGGAGATGTTGGTTGTTACTCACTATCTTTCCTTGAGCCATTTAAAGAAATGCATAACCTCTCGGCCATGGGACAAGGGGGAGCGTTGGGTGCAGGTGTGGATTTATTCACCACGAACCCTTCAGTTGTTTTGATGGGAGACTCCACGTTCTTTCACTCAGGAATCACTGATATCTCAAACTCAGTTCAGATGAGTCATGATATCACTTACATTTTATTAGATAACGACAACACGGCCATGACAGGTCATCAGATGACTCCGAGAACAGGGGAATCGGTGGAAGGCTTTAAGCGCCCGGCCCAGGACATGTTAAAAATGGTTCAGGCCTTAGGTGTAAATGAAGCGATCGAAGTCAACCCGAGTGACCGCTATTTTTATCAGAACCTGCTTCGTGAAACGGTGATGAAAAAAGGAACGAAGGTCATTATCTCGAATAAAGAATGTGGTCTGACTTTCCATGGAAGAAAGAAGGCAACAGAGAGAAAGCTATTTAACAATAATGGAACTCTTGATGTTCAACGCTTCTATCAAATCAACACTGATGCCTGCGAAGACTGCCGTGCTTGTGTTGAGATGACGGGATGTCCGGGGCTCTCGCAAACATTTGATGCTTATGGACCTAAAGTAACGATTGACCCGCAAATCTGTGTGTCTGATAGTTACTGTACAAAAATTAAAGCGTGCCCAAGTTTTGAATTGGTGGAAGTTTCAAATTATCACCCGACAAAATACAGAGCTCGCGAAGAAAAGAAATTAGCGAGTGTGAATCTTCCACTTCCAAACCAGAAGAAGACCCTTGAATCAATCGCTGCAGGTGTTGACTACCGTGCCGTTGTAACGGGAGTCGGTGGATCGGGAGTGACAACGATTTCCCGTGTTCTTGCTGAAGCAGCGAAAGCAATGGGCGGTCGCTCAGATGTGGATTTTAAATTCGTCGATCAAAAAGGACTTGCTCAAAGAAACGGAAACGTAACAAGTCACCTTGCTCTTTATAAAAAAGGGAAGTCACATGCTCAAGTCACACCTATGGGTGGAGCCGATGTGCTTTTATCACCGGATCTTTTAGATGGCTCTCACCATTTGGGATTTTTAAGTGATACAGGGATGGCGATCTTAGATAAAAAGTTCCAGATTCCTCTTTCTCTCCTTTTAGACCGTGGAGTAGAGAAGAATCCAGTGAATGAGATCACGTTAGCGAATAAACTTCAGGGACTTCTAAAAGAAAGAATCACTCTTCTTCCGATGAAAGAAGTTTCAGAAAATCATCTTGGAAAAAGCGTTTATGCTTCAGCTCTTATTTTAGGGGCGGCCTTCCAGATGGGGCTGATTCCATTCTCACTTGATGACCTGGAAGAAGCTTTTGCCAGAACAATGAAAAAAGCTGAATTGGAAAACAACCTGACAGCTTTTACTTTAGGGCGCAGGCTTGCTTTAGGTGAAGACTTAAGAATTGAAAAACAAGAAGCTCCGATGATTGATCTGCTTTTTGCTTCATTGAGAGAAAGCTCAATCTTTAATGGGAGTGCTCTAGTTGAAAAAGCTAAAACGGCCCTTCATGAGTTAAAAACAATTACTCACGGACAGGGGATTAAAGAAGAGCATTTGGCCCGTTACATTCACGACCTCTTGATCTTTGATCGAGGCCTTAAGTTTGATACCTTCCTGGCCGAAGCTAAAAAACTTCCTTCCTTATATAAAGACCAAGAGATGTTTGCCATGGCCCTAAGAACACTGGCGAAGACTTACTTTATTAAAGATGAAGTCTTCATTGCTCACATGATGGTTTCACCTATGAGACGCTTAGAAGATGAAAAGAACTACCGTGATTTAGGGACCTCTTATAAGAAGGTCTTTATCAACCGCCCAAGCTTTGATTTAGGCGATAAAAAGGTAGAGTTCGACTTCTCTCCAAAACCATGGATGCTTAAGACTATGAGGCATATGAGGTTTTTAAGGGCCGCTCTTCCTGCCTGGCATAAAGAGGAGCGCAGGATTGCCAGTGAGGTAAGATCGCGAATCCTTGGCAAGGCTTTGGACTTTAAAGAGCTGCGCGCCCTGGAAAATATTAAAGGCTACCGTCAGGTCCGTTACGATATGGCAAGGCACCTATAAAAATTTCAGACATTCACATTTAAACAAAAAGGCCGGTTATAATATCCCAAATTATATCCGGCCTTTTTTGTAAAGAATTGGCAAAGACATTGCTTTAAACACACTGACAATAAACTCCACCAAAATAATGGACGATTTTTGGAGACTATTTAGCACTATTTTAGTGTCTAAATGGCCCTGAAAAATCGTCGTTTTTATTTTTGGTGCCGACTTGGGAGATCTCTATGCGTTTATTAACTCAATTTTTCCTGATGATTGCAGTAGCAATCGGAGTGGTTCAGGCAGCTGACATTCCAGGCTACATCGGAAACCAGTCTTTTCGATTAACTGACGATCCAGAATTAAATAACGTTAACAGACGTGCAGAAGATGCAAAAGTTGACGTTGCTCGTGCAGAACAGGCCCAGGCCCAAATTGGAGATCAGGTCAGAGTGCTGGAGCAACAACAACGTTCATTAACTGAAAGAATGAACTCGCTGACAGCAGAAGCGGCTTCACTTAAAAACGTGAAGGCAACTTTAGTGGCAAAGCTTGAAGAGTTAAAAAAGACTCCGGAAGTTAATGTTGAAGCGATCAATGCTGTTCAAAAAGAAATCGAAAGCCTTGATGCTCAAATCTTAGAAAAGAATAAACAAGCGGGACAAGCAAAACTAGAGCTTGGACCAGTTAACGTTCGCCTTGATCAGGTAAGAAACGATTTCAATCTTGCTGGAAGAAAAGCAGAAGATGCTCGTCAAAGAATGCAGATCGCTGCTCGTCAAAGAGATGAATATAGAGATGAGTTGGTTTTAGCGATTAAGAAAATTAACAATGAAGGTGCTCGCGTTGGTCAATCTGATGGATCAATGGACGGAGCGGATATGTCTTATCGTTTAGGTAACGACCGTGGAAATGTTGACGGCCAAAATGATGGTCTTTCACAGGGAACTGTTGACGGACAAGACCGCTTCTATAGAAGAGGAGCTGAACAAGGTGAGCGCGATGGATCGGCAAGAGCGCGCATCAATGGTCAAAAAGACGGGACAAACGAAGGGACAATTAACGGTAACTCAAGTGCTGGTAACAGAGAAGGCCGCATTGCTGGTATCAAGAGAGCTGACGGAAGTAACGCTGCTCAGGTAGGTATCGACCAAGGTAAAAAAGCTGGTATGGAGCGTGCTGTTTCAACTGGTAAAGTTGATGGACGCAACAACGGTGAAGCAGAAACAACAAGAAAACTAGAAGCTGGTGAACTAAAATCAATTAACCTTGATGGAACATTTGCTGGTAGCTTTCAGAGAAGAAGCCCGGATTACCCAGGTGACTTCAATGGACCGAACTATAAACCAAACATCAATCACAGCAAAGACATCATGAGAAGAGCGTTTGCTGATGGATACGTATTTACTTACCGTCAATACACACGTTTTGAATTCCAAAGAAGAATCGATACGGATTACAACCAAAGATACGATGTATCTTACAAAGGTGCTTACGATTCAGCTGTGAACCGCGATTACCCAGCCTACTACGATCAAGGCCGTCGTGAAGCAGACGCTCGCGCTTACAACCGCGATTACCCAATCATTAAAGCTGAAGCTTACAGAATTGCTTTTGCTCAATTCGATGCTTCTCCAAATAGATCAAGCACAGAATTCAAATCGTCTTATACTGGAAGTGAAGCTTCTGCTTACGCTCAAAGATATGAAGATATCCGTTCGGCAAACTTTGATAAAACTGAACTGGATACATTTAATGCTAACATTGCTTCTCAAACAGAAATCTACCGTCAAAAGAGAATTGCTGAAGTTACGACTATCTATAATACAAACGCAGTTCTTCAGTTCGTATCAAGTGATATGCTTGATGGCGGTATTAAAGGTGTAGCTCTACTTGATGGTGTATTCCAACCAGGTGAGACAACAAACCACAATGTTGTTCTAAGAAACTTCGGATTTAAAGATGCAACAAACGTATCGGTTGTCCTTGAAGGTGGACAGGCCGTAAAACTTCCAAGCATCCCAGCTAGAAGTATCGTAACAATTAAAGGTGCAGCTCAAGGGACAGTTAATACTGCTCTAAGCGCAGTGTACAGATCAGCTCTAAGAGTTGTGTCTCCATTGACTTCACAAGATGCAGTTGAAGGCCGCCACTTTGATAAGATCAACAACTCAATCCTAAAAGACGCT
This sequence comes from Bacteriovorax stolpii, assembly GCF_002872415.1. Taxonomy (GTDB): domain Bacteria; phylum Bdellovibrionota; class Bacteriovoracia; order Bacteriovoracales; family Bacteriovoracaceae; genus Bacteriovorax; species Bacteriovorax stolpii. The sequence continues at coordinate 1,634,314 of NZ_CP025704.1, forward strand.
GACCAAAAGACAGTTCGCGTGGCATACCCACTTGCTCTTTCTGGTTTAAGTCTTGAGTCTCAGTTACTAAAAGGATCAAAAAACAAACTTAGAATTGCTCTAACAAACAACTCTAAGCGCGAGTACAAAGGCGAGCTTAAAATTAAGCTTGAGACAAACTCACAAAACCCAATCATCACTAAAGAGTTTGGTGTTGTAGGCTCTCTTCAGTCAACTGTTTCTCTATCAGATGCTGAAATCCTGGTAGACGCTGAACAAGACGCATACCGCGACCTTGCTATCAGCGCTCGTGTTGAGCAAAATGGTGTAGTGATCGGAGTTCTTCCTCAAGACTTCGTAACAATGGCAAAAGCGCAATTTGCTGATAAAGGTAAAGTACCAGTTCTTGTTGCGAACACAGATGCTCAGTTAAATGACTTCTTGGATGCTCTACAGGCAATGGGTGGATCTGAAAAAGTATCTATCCTTGACTTAAGCCTTCAGTCTCTGAACGCTGGAACAATTGCTAACGGTCTGTCTCAAAAAGTACTAGTTGTTCTTGATGATTCAAGCTCAACAAGCATGAAGTCACTAAACGCTTTCCTTGGAAAGTCGAAGTCTTCAACTTTCCTTTTAGTCGATGATTCAAATGCTGGTCTAAAAAACATCCAGTCAATTGGGTCAATGAAAGATGCTTCAAAACTTCTTTTTGGAAAACGCTCTGTTCATTTCACAAACCCACACAGAGCAACTGGTGTTCTTAAGTCGAGTGCTTTAATGCAGTCGAGCCTAAGAGGATTTACGAGTGACTTAGCTCTTGCTCAGTCTCTAGCGTTAACTCCAGCAGAACTACTTGCTGAAATTAAGGCAAAAGTAACTCCAGAAAACTTTAATACACCAAACGATACAATCAAGGTGTACTCGCTTAAGGCACTTTCTGAAGTTCTGGCAATCAACGTAGCGTACGATGAATCAGGTGGAATCTTCTCTCGCGATAAGAAATGGGCGAAGATGATTGAAGAAGATGGATCACTTTTCCATAACGCTCTAAAAGCTGCTTCTTCTGGTGATGTAGTGGTTTCTAAGCTTCCGTTTGTTCTTTCGGCAATCGCCATGAAAGAAACTCTTTCAAGCGCAATGAGTCGTGGAGATGGAATCTACAGAGACATGAAGCTTAAGATCCAGAATGCAACAAATGGAGTTCTTAAGGATATGGAAGATTCTTTCGAGAAAAGTTTGAAAAAGAATTTTAAAGAGACTTATAATAAGGCATATGCAAATAAGGCCGTACATAATCCATTCTACATTCCAGAACCAACGACTTTTGATAACTAAGTCTATAGGGCCGCTTCTTTTAGGAGCGGCCTTTTTCTTTTTTTCTTCACTGACTTCTGCCCATGCGGCCCTAAAAATTGCCGTTGTCGATACTGGCTTTTGCTCAAATAAAGCTCAGACTCATGCAAAGATTCACAAAATTCTTCCCACATTAGATATGACAGAAAGCAATGAATACAATTGCGCTAAAGTCACATCAAAAGAACTTAGTGAATCAGGCCGCTTTCATGGGCAGCATGTGCTGAATGAATTTTTAAAATTCCTTCCTAAAAAAATTGAAGCACAGATCACTCCATTAGTTGTCTACGATAAAACTGGGACACAGACCGAAGATGGATGGAGCAAGGCCATTGAGTATATTGAAAAAGAAAAGATAGACCTGGTGCTTACAGCCTCAGGTTTTATTTCAGATAAAAAACTTGTGGGTGAACTTCCTTCTCTATGGTTTATTCCTTCAGGCAGAACTGAACGTCTCATTTCCAGAGAAACGGTGCTGTTTCCACAAAGCCTCACACCTAAACCAAACATCATTATGATCGGTGATTATTTTGATAAAGGACAAATCATTTACGACCAGGCCCTGTTATACCAGGATCATATTGATTATTATTTTCCTTCGGGGAGTAAGGGCTTTCAAGGGACCTCTCGCGCTGTGGCCGAAGCTATGGGGAAAGCCCTAGAAAAGTGCTTCATTACTAAAGAAGTCAAAGAGGCGTACCTACTGCGTCTTTGTTTACTTAAAAACAGTAAAGTTCTTAAAGATCCCATCCTTAAAAAAGAGTTCAAAACCTTCTAAAAGAAGTCCATTGATGATACTCTAGGCGCATGAAAGAATCAGTATCCGCCGTATTTACCACCAATGACCAAATCTTTTTTATTAAGAGACAAAACTATCTCAATGTCTTTCCTGGTTATTATGCAACTCCAGGGGGAAAGGTTGATGCCACAGACAGTGAAGAGGCCCTGCCTCATGCAATCTGGCCCAAGCATGTTAAGCCTCAGCTTCTGCACGCGCTTATTCGCGAAGTAAGAGAAGAATTAAATTACGATTTAGTGGCGGCCGTTGAAAATGGGGATGTCGTTGCAATAGAAGATATCGGTCTGGCGATTACTCCAGAATTTAATCCGTACCGATTTAAAAATTATTATATCAAGATACATCTTAAAGCACCTAAAGAGTTTAACCTCGACCCAAGTGAAGTGGAGTTTGGAGAGTGGAATACGCCAAAAAACTTGCTTGAGCGCTACCATCTGGGGCATATGCTTGCCGTTCCACCTGCAGTTGTGCTTTTAAAAACATTTGAAAAAAATCCTCTGCACAATACGCCGATTGAAATGACTCTTCCTCATGACCCGGAAATAGAAGTGCCGATGATTGAGTCGATTTATGGAGTCAGACAATTTCTTCCTCTCTCGCATACATTCCCTCCGGCCAATCGCACGAACTCTTTTATTATCGGCGATGACGATGCCGTAAAATATTTAATTGATCCTTCTCCTCGTGACGAAGTGGAACTTAAGAAGTTTTTAAAGTCAGTGAATAAAATTGGCTTTGACCGCATTCTTATTACTCATCACCATCCTGATCATTATGAATTCTCGCGCGACATCGCTCTAGAATACAAAGTGCCAATGGAGATGAGCCAGTTTACTTATGCGATTATCGGTGCTGAGTACTTTAAAGGTATTGAAGTCGTTATTAGAAAAGAAGGTGACATTCTGACAAAAAGTTTAGGTCACGATGTCATCGTTTATGAAGTTCCTGGACATGATGAAGGACAGCTGGCGATTGCACCAAGAAACTTAAGCTGGTTTTTAGCTGGAGATTTAATTCAGACAATCGGAACGGTGGTTATTGGTGGACCTGAAGGGGATATGAAGAAATACTTCAACTCTCTTATGCGCGTAATTGATTTAAATCCAAAAAATATCATCCCAAGTCACGGGATCATTATTGGTGGGACTCATAAAATTTCTGAAACGCTTAAGCACAGGCAAGAGCGCGAGAATCAAATCAAAGAACTTTTAAAGATGGGAAGAAATCTGCAGGAGATTCTCGATGTAGTGTATGTCGGGCTTAAACCTGAGCTTCTACCATATGCTTTAAAAACGATAGAAGCTCACATTACAAAAATTAATAACGAAAACAATTAAGAATTCAGCTCTTTTTTCCCGGCGATCAGTTTTTCAACGATCTCTGGGTTTAAAAGAGTTGAAGTATCGCCGATACTTTCAATTTCGTTTTCAACGATCTTTCTTAAAATGCGTCTCATGATTTTTCCAGAGCGTGTCTTTGGCAGACCTTCTACAACCTGAATAAGATCCGGCTTAGCAATGGGCCCGATAATCTTATTAACAGTCTCACGGATTTCTTTTTCCAGGGCTTCAGAATCTTCAACCCCATCCACCGGGATAACAAAAGCGTAGAGCCCCTGGCCTTTGATCGGGTGAGGAAGTCCAACCACTGCACTTTCAATCACTGATGGGTGCTCATTGATGGCATCTTCAACTTCTGCCGTTCCGATTCTGTGTCCAGAAACGTTGATAACGTCATCTACACGTCCAGTGATGCGGTAATAGCCGTCGCTGTCTCTCTTGGCGCCATCTCCTGTAAAATAGTATCCAGGATAAGTAGAGAAATAAGTTTGAATAAATCTTTCGTGATCGCCGTAAATTGTTCTGGCAAGTGAAGGCCATGGCGTTTTTAAACACAGGTTTCCGCTGGCCACCAGATCTTTAATCTCTTTTCCATTTTCATCCATTAAGCACGGCTCAATTCCTGGAAGTGGAAGAGTGGCGTGGGCAGGTTTTAATTTTGTGAGGCCTGCCATTGGAGAAATCAGGATTCCTCCTGTCTCTGTTTGCCACCAGGTATCGACGATCGGGCATTTTTCTTTTCCTACGTGTTTGTGATACCAGTGCCATGCTTCTTCGTTGATCGGCTCACCTACAGAGCCCAAAACTTTAAGCGACGACATTTTAAATTTATCCGGGATCTCATGCCCGAATTTTTCCAGCGACCTGATGGCCGTTGGGGCCGTGTAAAGGTGAGTGACTTTGTGTTTTTCAACAACCTCCCAAAAACGTGCTGGAGTTGGGAATGTCGGAACACCCTCAAACATAACAGTGGTTGCACCGTTAAGTAGCGGGCCGTAAGTCATATAACTGTGACCAGTGATCCAGCCAATATCTGCTGTACACCAGAAGATATCGTTTTCTTTGTATTGGAAAACATCTTTAAAACTTTTCCCAACGTGAACCATATACCCTGCCGTTGTATGCAGAAGTCCTTTTGGTTTACCTGTTGATCCTGACGTATAAAGAATAAAAAGAGGATGTTCTGCTTCAACCGGAGTTGGCGGGCAGTAAAGTTCAGCGCTCTTAATTACTGTTTCATAATTATAATCGCGTCCACCTTTCATGTTGATTTCGTTGTTTGTTCTCTTCACAACCAAAACGGTCTCTACAGAGTCTAGTCCTTCGATCGCCTCATCGACCATGGCCTTAAGCTGGATAAGTTTATCCCCGCGGTAAGCTCCGTCGTGAGTGACGATAAGTTTTGCTTTTGAATCTTCCAGTCTTCCTCTCAGCGAAAGAGGAGAGAATCCACCAAAGACTACCGTGTGAATGGCACCAATGCGTGCACAAGCTAAAATACCGATCATCAACTCAGGAGTCATTCCCATGTAGAAACAAACGACGTCGCCTTTTTTAATTCCTTTAGACTTTAAAAGATTAGCAAAACGACAAACACTTAAATGAAGTTCACCGTAAGTTAAAAATGATGAAGGCTCATTTGGATTGTTGGGTTCGAAGATGAGTGCTTTTTTATTTCTTCTATTTTCCAGATGGCGGTCAAGGCAGTTTTCTGTGATGTTGAGTTCGGCGCCATTAAACCACTTCACGTCGGCCTTGTGGAAATCTCCGCTAATAAGGTTGTCCCACTTTTTCTTCCAGACATAAGTCTGGGCCAGCTCACTCCAATACTCGGATTGTTCGGCACTTAGTAGATTAGACATATCTGATTCCTTCCATAAATGTTTATTGATGAGATAATTTTAGACCACTTAACTCAGCGATGACAAATTTTTGGGGCGGAATTGAAACTGCGAAGCTTTCCTTAAATGACCAATTTTACAATGGCTTTATTGTACTAGAGTCCTTTTCTCAAGTTTAGATCAATTTATCCGATAAGATAGATTAGATAGGAGTCTTTTATGAAGATTTTCACATACCTTTTTGCCGCCATGATGTTGAGTGCTAACAGTTACGCTCAATTGAAATTTGGAGACCGAGCGGCCTCTCCTGGACTCCAATTTGGTGACATTAATAAGGCCACATCTTGCGATAGAGACGGCCTGTTTTTAGCAGCACCTACTTATGGTCTAGGCGCGTTTTTAACTAACGGAAGTAAGATTAATAAATTCACTTCTTGTTATGAAGGAAAATCCGCTGCTTTTGGAGCAGAGAGATACAGTCTTACCAGATGCCAGCAGGCCATCGAATGTAAAAAGATGTGGGATGACTCTCAAGCTGACAATATCAACATGGTTCTTAATAAAATTGTTGCCAAGGACTACGGTAAGAACGTTCTTAAGCAAAGCATCGACTCGATGGAGAATTTGGAAGAGCTTAAGAGATTTGCTTTTAGAAAATATGGTTTGATTGAAAAAGGATGTCAAAATCGTTTTGAATTAAAGGCCAATGATTCATGCCGCCCTGATCTTCTCGTAGGAGTTTTTGAAAATTTCCAGGAGAAGTGTTTAGGAGGAAGCTCATGTTTTAATAAAAAACTGGGTGGAAATGATGTCGTAGAAAACTATAGTGATTTCAAGCAGGCCCTAAAGACACCAAAAGAGAAATCAAATTTCATGCTCGATTTCCTTTATAACAGAGTGAATGCGACCAACGCAAAAAACCTGGCCGATGATAAAGTGAGAATGGAGAAGCTCTCAGTGCTTGTGACATCTGAACACTTTAAAAAGGCCACAGCTGATCAGAAGATGGACCTGTTCTTTGATGAGATGGGAACTGATATGCTGGATAAGTTAAATGATCCAGTTCTGGCAATGGATTTTGGTTCTATGCTTAACAGTGACCTGCTTAAGAAGAGCCCGAAGTACAAACAGCTTTCGGCCATTCTTTCAGATAAAGACCTGACGAAAGAATCTTTCACTGAAAAATTTGAAGGCTATAGAAAAAACCGTGTCACAGAAATTCTGCAAAAAGGGGAATTCTGTGAAAATACTAAAAAGATGCAAAATATTTGTATTGAAGTCACTGGTATTGCTGATGGAAAAATGCTTCCGAAGGATGCCACTAATGCCGATCACATCTCTTCAAAGCAAGTGGAGCAAGATTCTGACTATGAACGCCTGAAAATTCTTGCGAGCGCCAAAGATGGTGATGAAGACAAGATTAATATGTTCATTGAGGCCAAGCGCTGTACAGTGTTCGATTTAGGAAGTGACCGCTTCAGTTTAAATGGGAAAGTTATTGATCCATTTGGTAGTATTTCCTCTTCAATGACTAGTGGTATGGTTTATGACGGCCATGAAAAATATAGTGGAACGAAGGACGCTACCAGAGAAGATTCAATTACTAACTATATCGGGCAGACCGGCGAATATTACACAAGTAAAAGTGATAGTTCTCGTTCTGGGGCCAGCTCATTAGGTGAGAGCAGTTCTGGAGGGGATATTCAGGTTCACGAGGAAAGCAGCGAAGGGCTTGCTGGTGGATTTAACAATGCTATCAGCAATCAGATCCCAATGAATAATTACAGCAGTACTTTTGCAGACTCATACAATGCAAACCAGTTTGGATCAACTTTTGTAGACCAGGCAGCGCTGACTCAGCCTGATGCTAAAAAAGATGAGACCACAAGCTCAGAGTCTTCTTCTTCAGGAACAACGGCTTCGGGAGCGATGAACGACAAGGTCAACGACTTGATGAAGCGTCTTTCGGCAGCTGAAGAAAGAGTTGAGAAAATGAAGGCAGAGAGCGAAGCAGCTGAGGCCGACAGAGCAAAACAAAAGAAAATTGATGAAGAAAATGCATTAATTAAAGAACTAAGAGGACAGATCACTGACCTTAAGTCTCAGTCGAAAAAAGAAGCGACTGTCGCGAGTGCTCCGGTTCAGACTCAAGAAGCGCAAAAATCAGTGGCATCAAATTATAACAGCTATAATTCATCTCCGGTCATGGGTTATACGCGAGGGGAATCGGCAACAGCGAAATCACAATCCGCTGAAAATTTTGATTCGGGAAGATCATCGCAGGCTTCACCGACATCTGGATCATCGATCTCAAGATCAGTGGCCTCTTCTTCAGGTGCAGTGTTAACTTCGACATCTAATAGCGATGGAGTTAAAACGACAACTCTGGCCTCAGGTCTGGTTCTTACGACAATTGATGGTTTGACATCGGAAAAGGCAACCCAGACGATTTCTAACCGAATTATGGAACTTAACGGTGCTCCTTTTTACATTGAGGAAGGTGGTCTTGTTAAAGAAATCATTCCAGTCGTTAAAGATGGAAAGGTTCTTCTTGATGACAAAGGAAACCCAATCTTTGAGAAGATTGTTAAAGGAAAAGTAGGTGATAAGAAGTTTGCTAAAAAAGGCAAAGAGCGCGAGCCGGCAAGCATTACAGACGCTGCTGACTTAAAACGTGACCAGGAAGAAAAGGTTAAGCGTGAGAGAGCTGAGTATTTAAAACTTAAAAATATCACTAACGGCGCTATTAACAAAAAATAATCCCACATCATTCATTGATTATAAAAGGCCTCGCTTATGCGGGGCTTTTTTTTGTCTTTTTCATGTATTTATAATGATACGCTCGTATCTAGATTTAATACGTTTTTAAAATTTCCAATCGTCATATTAACTAGTTAAAGACTAAAAAACTTGGCACCCAGGTTGTAATAGCGTCTCCATATTGGAGAGTGATTATGAAAAACTGGGTACTGTCTTTAGCTATTTCAACGAGTCTTTTGCCGGCCTATGCTCACGCAGGATGGGGCTGCTCGAAATCAATTAGAGAAAATGCCAGCGCTGTAGAGGCCATTAAATTTCTTAGACCTTATGAAGGAAACTTCAGTCTTGGCTCTTGCTCCATTGAACTGCAGGTTTGTGACTTGAATGTTCCTGCAGACGACAACGCCAGTTCATTTGCGGCAGACATCGTGGTGATTAACCGTTCAGGTGAGCGCTACATTCCCTTTTTCATCAGCACCGAAAAAACAAAATGGCAAAAGCAAGTCATCTTCCAGAATCAGAGGGCCTTTGTCTATCGCCTGAAAGACTGGAATGAAGACCCGGAAACAGGGAAAGACGAAAAATACGATATCGAGTTTATCCGCAAAGAAAATTCAAAAGAGCTTGATTACATCGAAGTTGGCTTCACTAGTGAAGTTGAAAGACAGAGAGAAGGTTACGTGCCTCCCAAGTGGATGGCCTGCGGTTTTGAACGTGAAGCTTATCTTAGAGAACATCCGGTAAAACATAAAATTAAATCATTTTGGTGGTGGTTAACACACCCAAAAACACGTTAGGGGGAATTATGAAAAAAACAATGTGTTTAAGTTCAATGCTACTTTTAAGTCAATCGCTCTTTGCTGGCGTATCACCTGCTGATGGGCAGTTTGCTGTGCTAAAACCTCAGTACTCATGTGAGGTCAATGTTCCAAAAGGTAGATCGTCTTCACAGATTTATTTTAGTAAAGACTGTCAGACGGCCTACGTACTGCCGTCGCTCAATATGAGAAAAACGGTTCTAAAACCTTATGTGACAGCTGATGCTGGAATTTGTAACCGTTACACTCAAGTGGTCAATTCTTTAAATAAGGTTGATGCCAAGGTTGAAAAACTGGATGAGACAATTGAGAAGCTTCAAGAAAGTTATGCCAATGCTAACAGCGACACTGACAGAAGAGTCTTAAAAGAAAAACTGGATTATTTCCAGGTGGCCAAAGAATCTCTGGTTAAAGAAAGAAACGTGGCGCTTGATCCATTCTATAATACAGCAGCTCTAAGAGCTCAAATCAGAGTGGAGTCTGACATTATGGATGAAGTGGCAGCTTTCCAGACAGAAAACCTAAATGCTGTCAGTTCAGCGGATCGCGTTTTTCCTGTGAGATTTGCTCCTGCCCAGACGCTTGATTCCTTACTGGCAATTTCGTCAAAAGATGTAAAAGGATACTTAGGAAGATCAGTTTTAAAAATTGATTTTCCGGGAACTCGTTATGTTCCAACGAAAGAAGAAAAAGATTACTACTCACCACAGACGACTCTAATCAATATGAATGGATCAATGAGTGGTGTGGTTGATATCTCGGCCGTTAGCTACTGTTCAGCACTGGCCAAGAGAAAGGATTTAAATCCGGCCGATGAAGAAGATTTAGTGGGCCTGTTTCATTCGGCGGTCGCTCTCAACTACGATTACCAGGTTAGGGTTCAGGCCGGTGTAAGACTGCATATGAAATCGACTCTGGAAATGAAAGATTTTCTTTCACGTATCCAGGAAAGAATTGTGAACACGGCCTTCTCAAGAGACCAGTTCTTAGGTGCAATGGTTGAAGGTGGAGTTCTAAACAACCTGATCATTGATATTGATGACCAGGGACAGGAAGTAGATCTTTCAAAAATCGTTTTTTCTGAAAATGGAGATGGCGAAAGTGAAAACTTAAACCCAATGGCACCGCTTATTGGAAAGTTTATTAAAATGCACCTTGATAGGATTGAAGAGAAACTGGAAAAACACGGTCTTTTAAAATCAGTGACAGAGGCGCGTGCTAAAGAAATCCAGGCGCAGACGAGACAAGAAGTTGGTGGATACAGAACAATCTGTCAATCGCGCTCAAGCTGGTTTAGTAGCCATAAATCATGCCGTCAGGAACCAGTGTACGTAACAGTAAACTACCCGGGAGTTTCAGAGCTTCTGAAATTAAACTCGGATACATCAAAGATTGAAGATGAAGTGACGTTTGAAACTCACCAGACGACAACAGTAAGACACTCTTCAACTTTTGGAAAAAGATAATCTTAAATAAACGGGGATAATATGAAAACAGCATTAATAATGGGATTACTAGCGGTTCAAACCGCTGCAATGGCAGAAACAAATTGGGACCAGCTTGTACTAGAGGCACCTGAAGCAAAAACTTATCGTGTTGAATTAGATAAACGTTTTGTTGAATTTGACCTGGTGAAATTTAACAGCGGAAAAGTTCGCTTTAACGGATTTTCCCGTCTAAGTAGCAAAGATAAAGTAAAGCTGGTCTATCATATGAAGAAAAAAGGTCTGGAAGAAGCTTGCCGCGATTACGCAGAACTTGGTGGGCGATATAAATTTAAGGCCGAACTGGTTTTTAAAAAAGGTGCAGTCGCAAAAGATTTTTCTTTTAACTTAGATGGAAAAACTTACAGCAGTGCTGATTTTGATAATCAGCTCAGCATCGGGAAGGTCGCAGTTGAAGAGCTGGGGGCATCTGAGCGCTCTCCTTACACTAATAGTGCGAATGAAGAGATTTCAGAATACTCAGAGCTTATGAACTCAGCGATTGAAAACGCTCATGGCGATACAGTCGTTGTGGATCTTTCAAAGAACCTGGGAATTGCTTGTGATATCGGACTGGGCTTTATTAAACCTGTTGTAACTCAGACAATCTCTTATGAAAAGGCAATGCCTAATTTGAGCTACTGGATTGATCAAAAGAGTTATAACGAACTTTATCGTCTCTTTAACGATGAGATGAAAAAAGTTTCCCCTTCTATTGAGCGCGACGTTCAAAAATTTAATGAAGGATTAGTTCTAGGATGGTCTCTGGCCCAAGGGAATGAACGCTTAAAAGACGTCGTCCTGAAAAACGGAGACAAAGGAGCAAAACTTTTAAAGTCATTGAAGCTTAAAGGTGAATCAAGTGAGGCGACAGAATCAATGTGGAGACAAACTTTTGACTACGCAAAGCCTACGTCATTAATGACGAACCAGAAACTTTCAATTGTTTCAGGCGATGTTTTTGTTGAAGTTGTAAACGAATAGGTGATGTATGAAAACTCAATCTTTATTCTTCATTTTTCTTCTTTTGTTTTTTGTGGGATGCGGGAAAAAAGGCGGAAGTGAAAGTCCTGTTGAAATTTCCGGGAGCGGTGAAAACCAAAGAGTGGAGTATACAGAAGAAGAAAAAGGTTACGCTTCTGAACTAAAATTGTGCTCAAGTCTCTGGGACGAAGAAAAAGTACAGAAAGAAAAAAGGCCAATTGCTTTTGGGGTTATGCTCTATGATTGCTTGAAAATGAAGGAACTCAACGTTAAAGAGGCAGGATTTTTATACACTGAATTTGAAAATAAAAAACAAGGTAAGACCATCGATTTTAATCAGCTGGCAAAATCTTTGTTAAAGGGGAAGAAATCATGAAATTAAAATTAACAGCGGCAATCGCTTTATCATTATCAGGATCTGCTTTTGCTGGTCCTATTTACTCAACATCTTGTGATGTGGCCCGTGACATCGTTGTTCCGGAAAACTCTTCGGGATATTTTATGGATAAGACCTGTAAGAAGGCCTATGTCCTTCCACCTTCAACTGGCTCAATGGCCGTCAGTGGAAGAACTGTCGGAGATATCTCCCGTTGTAAGGAGATTAAGCAGTTCAATAAAATGCTTAAGACGATTAATAGCAACATTAACGATGCGGTTAAGGCCAAAAAAAGTGCAGAAGACATCAAGGGGCTATTTGACCAAAGAAAAATGATTGTCGATGAATTCGGCGATCTTGAAGGAGTGATGGGGGCTTCTGTTGAGCTTCTTTTCTCTAATGGAATTGACAGTAACCTAGCAAGTTTTAGAGAGCTAAACGAGAATGTGCCAGTGGAGTTTGTTCCAGTACAATTAAAAAATCTTCAATTGAATTACAATCAGACGACACCGTTTGACTCACAAATGCAAGTGGCCTTTAACCAGACCATTCCATTAAGTGATCTTAACAATGTCGGCCCGGGCTCTTTTTCAGGCAGACTGGACTTGAGCCTATTTGGGGCCTGTCCATTAATTGATCCTTTTGAAAGAACAATCCCTGAAAAAATCAAGGCCCAGGATCTCTCAGGTATTATCACTCCGAACATGATCTATAAGTATGATATCGGAGCGACTTACAAGTACACAGCAACTTATAACTTATCCGGACTTGCTTCGAAAATTAAATCGATGTCTTCTTCTGGTGGACTTTTTAGTACATCTTCGACTTCTAAGCTGATTGAAACAGCTGAGAGTTCAGGATGGTTTAACCTTGAAATGAGTTGTGATGACAGCCGAGTGTGTGATCAGGCAAAAATGGAAACAGCACTGTCTATCAAACAAAGGCTTGTTCAGGAGGTATTGGATCAGATCGCTATTACAAAAATTGGTTATTCAGTAAAACCGGCCGATGCAGCTGAGCCCGGGAAAAACGGTGCGAGCACAGCTTCTGATGCCTTAAAAAAATGCCCGAACACTTATTGCCAGGCCGCAGCTGTTGTTCTTGATGTGGCCTCAAGCATCTTTGGAGGTTCATCAAAGACTGATCAGTACATTGCTAAGAATGATCACAAGGTCACTGAGAGTGTTACTGAAAATCGTCCGATTGAGTTCATGGGAATGATGGGCTTTGGAAAGAGGAAATAATCATGAAAAGTTTAATTTTCACAATCGTTTGTCTATTTGTTTTAGAGTCGGCCCATGCGTTTGAAAGAGAAGGACGCAGATGGAGTGTTGGAAGCAATGATGTCCCAAGTTGTGTTCTTTATAGAAAACGAGTGGCCAATTATTACCAGCGTCTTTCGGAAGTGACCCTGGCCGAAAAAATCACAAAAGGGGAGCTGACTTTAAAAGAAGTGATCCGTATGACGGAGTTGTGGAAAAGAACCAATATCCCACTTAATTTAGAAGCTGTGGCGATTTATAAGGAAAGACTTATTCTTACTCCTAGCGAGATGCAGTTTTTTAAGCATGAAAATACTGTGGAAGTTCAGTCCGAATTTTTTAACTGGGTTAATGACCGCTTTGTTCTTCCTGAGAGTGTGATGCTATTTAGTATCAATGAAAAGTCCGGGATTATTGATGTTGAAATCTCACTTCCTTACGTTCAGGCCTGCCTGGGGAGTTATGGTGTAGATGTTTTCCTGACCAGACCAACGGGAGAGCGCTACCAGCTTCAGTTCTCTCTAGATAAACACAGAAGTGACCGCTATGACCTTATTCAAGGGAACTCAGGCTTCTAGTCAAAAGGACCCTTGCCCACCCTTGAGCGGCCTTGTCCGGGCCGCTCTTTTTAGCCTGTTATCATAGAGTTAAATGGATGTTTCTAAATGAATTAATTTCACAGGTCCACTAAAGTGTTTTTTTCTATGCTAAAAATGCTCATGCTTAAAATACTGGTGATCGACGACGATAAACTGTCGCGAATAAAAATTAAGTCCCATCTTGCTGACCACCATGTGGTGGAAGCTTCATCGTATGAAGAAGCGGTAGAAAGACTGACTCAAAATTTTGATTTATGCTTCATTGATCTTAATCTAGATAATACTGAAGTGTTACTAGGCCTTGAAATTTTAAAAATCACTGTTCAAAAAGGAATCTATAGCGTGGTTATGTCTTCATTGCATGATGAAGAAATTATTGAGCACGCCTACGAATTGGGCTGTAGTGATTATTACACCAAAGGAACAGAGAAAAACAGCACTGCCGATACTTTAAATCGCTTTCTTTTAAGCAAGAACGACTATCTGGAAAATCATTTCTTCAAAGAGATTTTCCCGACAAAATCAAAAGAACAAAAAAGCATCTTAAAGAAAATTATTCCGGTTATTCAGACTGAACTACCGATATGCCTTCTGGGAGAAAGTGGTACAGGAAAGACTTTCCTGGCCAGGGAAATCCATGAGCAGTCAAAGAGACCCGGTCCATTTGTTGCGGTAAACTGCGCGGCCTTGAGCGAAGAACTTCTGGAATCAGAACTTTTTGGGCATGCAAAAGGCGCCTTTACCGGAGCAACAACAGACTCTAAAGGAAAACTGGCCCTGGCCAACCATGGGACACTTTTTCTTGATGAGATCGGTTCAATGTCAAAAGGACTTCAGGCCAAACTTCTTAAGGCCATTGAAGAGAAGTCATTTTATCAGGTGAACTCAGATAAACTTATTAAATCAGATTTCAGGATTATTTCAGCAACGCTGGATAACCTGGAGGAAAAAATTAAATCAGGTGAATTCCGCTTTGACCTTTTCCAGCGCCTTTGTGGACTAAACGTCGAACTTCTGCCTCTGAGAGAAAGAAAAGAAGACATCCTGGATTTGATTAAAAAAGAACTTGTTCAAGTCTCGGAAAGTGGACGCAAGGTTGTTCTTTCAAAAGAGGCAAAAACAATTCTGGAAAACCACAGCTGGCCAGGAAATATCCGCGAGCTTAAGCGTGTCTTCCAGCTGATTGCGATTGATAACAAAGGCCTTATTTCAAAAGATGATATCGAAAAGCACTTAGAAGAAAAAGCTTTCTCGTTAAAAGGTAATCTATTGGTAAAAAATCAGATGCAGATGGCCCTGACAATGGGACTTCCTGAATTTTTAGAAGAGATTGAAAAAGAAGTTGTGAACCACGCCCTGGCCAACAACAATCACGCTATCAGAAAGACCCTGGTACAGTTAAAGATCAATCAGGCCAGGCTTTACAAGCATATCAAGTCAGGTAAAGGGGAATTGAGTGAAGTTCACTGATTTCCAGAAATACAAGCACGACACCATTGGGAAATTCGCCATTCTTAAGGAGATGATTGAATCGCTTGAAGAAGGGGACCTAAAGACCAAAGACTCTCAAGAAATTCTTGAGGCTGCCAATGAAGCCTTCGAAAAAATGCTCGCATCCTCACAAGAATTTTTGATTAAAATCAAAAATTGAGCACTTAATCCGTATCAAATTTAGTGCACCAACTGTAAATATTTTAAGTTGGAAGATTCCATTTGAAATTGGGCCAAACAACAGGTAAGTTCCAACTGCTTTTTAGTAGCAAAAAAGAGGAGAAAAGATGAAAATGAAAGCAGTATTAGGATCGACAGTTTTAGCAGCAGCTTTATCTGCACATGCACAGACAGCGACAGTAAAACTTCCGCCGTCGATTGAAGTGAAAAAGCCTCAAGAAGTTAAACTTCCAGAAGGGCAAAAGAATGTGAACAAAGACGTATTGATTAAAGATGTGTCTGAAAAAATTAAAGCAATGAACGAAAATACTAGAACAGAAGTTGTTGGTATTTAATTGAAGCTTTTAGTGATGGTATTTTTTATGACTCTTTTAACGAACACAGAGGCCAAAACTCTTCAAGTGGGAATGCCTCATGTTCCAGAGCGCTTGAACCATCTTGAGATTCACTCGCTTTATGAGTATGTGATATTTGATGACTTGCTAAGACCGCTGGTGAAGTTTGATACTAACGGTGAAATTTCGGCTGACCTGGTTTTGAAGTGGGAGATTAAAGAAGATTACAAAAAATTTATCTTCACACTAAAAGACAATCAAACATTCTCAGATGGAACACCTATCATCGCCAATGATGTGGTGGCGTCCTTAAAATACCTGAATGCCGGTCCGGACATTGTTCATGGAGATGGCAAAAAAATTAAAAGAGTGTCTCTGATTGATAAAGGGCATTTTGAAATTGAGCTTTTTGAGTCAGACCCTTTTTTCCTGACAGAACTTTCCTCTCCAGAGTACAGAGTGGCCAAGCTTGATAGCATGGAATACAAAGTAACTTCTGGCCCTTATGTTGTTTCAGAAGGTTCAGCAAAATCTGGTTTTACCCTTAAACTTAATAAGAAATACCCTTTCCCGAAAACGGTGAAGTATGATCAGGTTCACTTTGAAGGCTACAATGTAGAAAAGCCTATCACTGATGAGCTGTTAAAAAAGTTTGATGTCATCTGGCCTAAATCGACAATTAAAAAAGAAGAACTGGCCAGAATTGAGAAAGCTGGTTTTAGCCTTTATCAAATGAACCTGGGATTTTCTTTTTGGTTTGCTTTAAATCCAAAAAACTTATCCCTCTCTGAGCGCGAAAGTATTTCAGAACGCGTGACAAAGTATTGGAAGGGAAGCACTTTTTTTGCCGAAAACAATCTGATCCCTTCTTCTCAGCTCTTTTTACCATATGGTCCAGGGCGTATGAATGAAGCAGAAATAGAGGCCATTTCATCTAAAAAACATGCTAGCGTAGAAATCAAACGCACTCTTTCGGTGTTATTGCCTAAAAGTGTTCAAAAAGAAATTGAAAATTCGCTTAATGCTATTGGGGCAAAAACTAAAATCGAGTACTACGAAAATTTCTCTGAGTACGCGACAATGATCAAAGCAAAAGATTATGATATCGTGTTTGTAAACAATGACCTCTCATCAATCGATTTGCGCTCAAGTTTGATTGTTACATTCAATCCTTCGAGACCTCTGGTTTTTGTTGATGAAAAAAATAAGCAGTTTAATGAACTGCTAAAATCCATTAAAACAGAACAAAATACATCTCTTCGTTACCAGGGAATTAAAAAACTGGGACAGAAGGTTTTAGAAGACGCTCTTGTTGTTCCTCTCTATTATAAAATGGGTGTTGTCCTGACGAAAAAAGGCATCGACCTAAGCGACTGGAACAAGGCCGGGGCCGAAACATTCTCATGGAAGATCAAGTAGTCTCGTTTTTCCATTCACTAAAAGAGAAGTTTCCTTCAATCAACTTTGAAGTCATTCATAATTCTTTTTCTAAAGACCTGATTCATTTTGTTATAAGGGACGAAAACGACCGGGGATTTGGCGGTGCCAACTCTCAAATGCTTGCGGCCCAAAAGGCCTATTCAGAGTTTATTGAAAGAAAAGCAATGGGTGAACTCAACAGTATGTTTGGCGTCGCTTTTAAAACCTCTAACGGTTTTGCTGCTCATTTAAGCTATGAAGAGGCGGCCGAGAGTTCAAGACAAGAGATTATTGAAAGGGATGCTCTTCTTTTATCATGGCATGGAAAAATAGCTCCCTACTGGGTAGGAGAAGCAGAGCTTTTGCCAATGCTTTCTGAGGGAAATAAAAATATCTATCGTGCACATCTGGCCCATAAGCTTGAACTTAGGATTGGTCTCATTGCGATGGGCGAGGGAATCTATACGGCCTTAGGTTGTGTGAAAATGCCAAATGGAGGCTTTTATATTGATTGTAAAAGCGGAACTTCTTTGGCGAGTCTCTTTGACTCTCTGGTTGAGAGTCTGACTTTTCTTTCTCACTATATCGTCAAAGGATATACCAAAAAATTAAAAATCAAGGTGATCCCAGAAAAGCCTATGGATCATTTTGATTACTATATGAAACAAAGAAGCAACCTTGATTGGTTTTTTAAAGGAAGTCAGAGCGTGTATGAGATTCCTCAGGGGCGCATTCGTACTTACGACTGCCATATTGATGAGCTTTTGGGGATAGAGACCAACCGAGTGGTTTGTTACTCAGAGGGCCTCGACATGCAGACCTACTATTGTGGGAAGCTGAGTGCAGAATCCTATAATAAGACACGCTTTGAATCTATTTTTGGAAAATCGTTTACACCCAATAAGCAGGTTCATCCGCTGTCATGAAAACTAAAACAATCCTCATTTTTTTCCTGGTCTTATTGGTCTTAATCTCGGCCGGATTAAGTGGAGGGTTGTATCTTTTTAATCATGAAAAAAACGATGCTCTTAAAAATGCCCTCATACTTCAACAGAAAAATTCACTCGATTTAATCACTGAACAGGTTTATGGAGATCTTCTTATCGACAACACCATGGAAGTTGAAAGAAAACTTAATATCATGGTGGAAAAGAAAGTTATTGAAAGCTTCAGCCTGATGAAGGGTGAAGATCAAAAAGATTCTTCGGCCTTTTGTCAGGTCATCTATTTTGATAAAATTAATAAACAAGGCGTATGGGGAAATTTCTGCGTGAAGTTCTCTTCAGAGCATTTGGGAGTTAACACTCTTGATCTTAAGGGGGTGACGACTGCCGTGATTTTTCTATTGGCCTTTTTTCTGATGATAATTGTCTTTATTTTCCGCCAAGTGACTAAGCAAAGCCAAAAACTTCATAAAGGTGTTGAGTCTGCTTTATTGCATCCAGATAAGGACATTGTTGGTAGTGATTTATGGGCACCAGTCTTAGGGCACCTTCGCGAAGAAGTCTCCCGCAGTAAAAAAGCGGAGGAAGAACTTTTAAAGAGGCAGATCGAGGAAGAAAAAATTCTCATTGCTCATCAGGTTTCCCATGATATCCGCTCACCATTGAGCGTTTTAAGAATGGCCCTGGATGAAGTCAGTGGTGTCGCGCTTGAGCAGCGTCTGATGATTGAAAATGCGATTCAACGAATAAATGATATTAGCGACAATTTGCTTCAGTCTTTTAAGAAGAAATCGCCAAAAAAGGAACTTGATGAAATGGCATTAACGCCAGTCCTTGACCAATTAGTTGCCGAAAAAAAGCTTCAGTATAAAGGCCGTGAGGACATTACTTTTAACTATCATTTTCCGGCAGAGTTAAGAGAAGTAAAAATCAAAATTCATCGATCTGATTTTCAACGATTGTTTTCTAACATCGTTAACAATGCAGTCGAAGCTATGAGTTCTGGCGGAGTGATCGACATCAAAGTAAGTAAGCACTTTCCTTTAATCGTCATTTCTATCACTGATCAAGGTGCTGGCATTCCCAAAGAAATCTTAGGAAAAATCGGCGAGCGCGGTCTGACTCACGGGAAAGATGGGAGTGCTTCTGGATCGGGGCTTGGTCTTTCTCACGCCAAAGAGGCCATGAAGTCTTTTGGTGGGCAATTGGTCATTGAATCCAAGGAAGGCAAGGGGACCACAATAAATCTCTCTCTTCCTGCGGTCTTTAGTAACGAAGAAGAAGCGCCTGCTTTTTTTGATTATGTCTTTATCGACAACGATAAAATCATGCGCCTGGCATGGGAGCAGAGAGCGAGAAAAAATAAGGTGAGACTTCTGTCACTTTCAACCCTTGCTGATTTCGACGAATACCTTCATCAAATTGATAAAGAAAAAACATCCATCTATATAGACAGTGACCTGGGCGAAGAACAAATCCCAGGAGAAGAGTTTGCTTTAAAACTTCACCAAAGAGGTTACCAGAAACTTTTCATGGCCAGCAGCCATGAGATACCCGAATTCTACCCCTGGCTAAAAAACAGCGGGAAAACCTGCCCATTTTAATTACCTCACATTTTTGCCACCGAAAAATGACTAATTTTTCGACAGGGCAAATGACAATCAGACTATTCTGACCACCTAACTCAGGTAAATAAAGCCACTTACCCGATCTTTTTAATATCACGACTAAAGTGTTTGCCCGAATCTTTCGATAACTAGCCTATAATTCTAAAAATATAAGAATTAGGACTAGGAAAAATGAGACTGCAAATTTTGAAAAACAGGCCTTTAAAATTGTTGGCCACCCTTATGGTTACGATGCATTCCTTTGCAGTGTGTGCATTCATGTCTCCATCAAACACCAATGCCCCTTCTCAAAAGCCATCAGTGGCCACTTCAGAGATTGTAAAAGTGCTACAAAAAGATTGTGTGACTTGTACACCTGATTTAGCACCTGGGTTTCCTTTAACAGGGAATAGATCGGCGAGAGCGATTGCGATGGTTTCGGATAAGGCGATGAGCCAGGAAGAGCAATCATTCTTCATCTATCTTTCTGCTTATTGCATGACTGTTCCAGGATTAAGAGGCGAGAAAGATTTTAATAAGAAGATGATGGACTCAATGAAAGAAACCGCTGTAAATGGAAATATTGATGGTTACTGGCAAGAAGCAGGTTGTGAGCCAATGTATATTGCCCAGACAATGTCTCCATTAATTCATATCATTGCAGAAAACTCAACAGATAGAATGCAGTATATGCTTTACTTGAAGAAGTATTATACGAATAAAAAAGATCCAGGAACTTTTAGAAAGATTATCAATTCTAAAAATAGCCAAGGACAAACAGTTCTTGATTATATTCAGTATGCTTTTAACAATAGACGATTTGCAAATATTGAAGAAAAAGGTCTGAATGAGTTTATAAAATTTTTATGTGAAAATGGGGCAGAGTATTCAAAATCTCCTGGGAAGCGATGTCCTGCTGAGTACTTAACTTTATATAAGTAGTAATGAGAAAAAAAATTAAGAGCCTATTAATATTATCAGTGGCCGGAGTATTATCTCTGGCTTCTGCATTTGCAGATGATGCAAAAATTCCATGTTTAAAAAAGAATGGTGGGATTGGTTTAAATAGTCTTTCAGCTTTTGACTGCAATTTAACAAAAGCAGTATCTAATGATCCTAAAGTTAAAAATGCATTTGAAGATAAAGTTAACGATAAGCTTGCTGATAAATTAGCTACAAAAGCAAGTCAAAGATTAGAAGAAATCGTTATCATGGATAGATATTTTGATCAGATCGGTCTCGATCTGGGGATGGATTCAAAAGATGTAGAAAGAAAATGTCGTCTTGATGTTATCGCTAGCCCAAAATGCGGAGGTGGATCAGATGAAAAATTATATGCTAGTAAATTAGCTCATTTGTTAAATAAATTCCCTACTGCGTCTCTGGGGAAAGGCCAGAAAGATAATCTTTTGGAAAGAATGCGCGCCAAAATGGGAGAACTAAGAGGAGCAAAACAGAAGAAAGTTAATAGCTGTCCAGCATCAGGAACAACAGGCCATTTCTTTTTGGACTCACAGTTCAGTCAAAGTGCTGCGGTCGATTTTATTTCTTCATTGCAAGCAACTGGTGGAACGGCAATCGCTGCGAAGTTTAGAATTGAGAAGTTTTATGAAACCTACCCTCAATTTAAGATGCTTAAAGATGCTGAGAGCTTAGGGCCTGAAGGAGCTGCTCTTTTAAAGAAATTTGAGCAACAGATGAAAAGCTATCAGGCAAAAGATGGTTCTCAAAAAATCTTTATTGATAAATTTTTTGATTCCAAAGATACCCAACAGCAGTTTGCTAAAGTTTTAGCTAATAAATGTGAAACGATCGCCAAAAACATCGAAGAATATCTTTGTAATGACCTAGATCATTTGGCAATGAATGATGAGTTTGCGTCTGAATTCTTTAAAGGAGATGGTGAAGAAACTGAAGTCAATCGTACAATCGCGAAGGGATTCAGTTGCGGTTTAAAAAATGCTGAAGGCGAGGATGAAGGGAATAATGCTGTTTTTACAAAAGGTGAAACAGTTGCATCGTGGGACGAAAAATTTCTTGAAGATACCAGAGCAATCCCAACAAATAATGATATTGCTATCATTGTAGATAATTTTTGCCGTCTTTACGACTGTAGCAATCCACAGGTGAAAGGGTTTAATTCTTGTAAAAATGGTGGTCCACTAAAAAGTGAAGATTTACTGAAACTTTGTCAAAAGTCAGATGACATAACAAGTTGTGACCAACAAATTCAAAAACAAATTACCTTTTTAAAGTCATTAGAGAAAGATGAAGAAGTTGTTAAATATGCAAAAGGTTCATCAGAATCTTATTTGAATGGGGATACTACGAAAGCTAAAGGTTTTTCATCTTTCTATCAAAACTTCGTAGGTGTCGAAGGAACTCTTCTCGCCGAAGGTAAAAAAGTCACTCCAATCACTGTTGCTGAAAAAACAGCTGAATTCGTAGAAAAGAAAATTGACCCAGGTGTCGCTTCACTTTCATCGTCTGCTCAACTGGCCCAAAATAAAATGGCCATGAAGCAAGAGACTCAAGGCGATATGGTCAATAACCAAGTGATGAGAAACGATGAACGATTCAACTCATTTGTTTCATCTAACCCAAATAGTGCGAATGAAGATTTTAGAAGAAGCCTTGTTCACAATAATATGAAAGGCGGCGGAGATGCTGTTTCTTCAAAAACGAAGAAGTCGGATGTGTCAGCTGCTGAGAGTGACCGCACTGAAGAAATGAAAAAACTTCGTGCAGAGCTGGCAGAAGCTATCAATAGTGTAAAAGGAACTGATGAGGAGAAACTTTCGACGATTGCGGATAATAACCGCATGGTGCTTGCTCCAAAAGGATCAAGTGCTGAAGTTGCAAGACCGGTTAACTTAAGTCAGGCAGAACAGAATAGATTAGATCAGTATCGTGATAATTTAAATGCGTGGGAGTCTAAGCTTCGTGGCTGGCAAAACCAACTGACCGACAGGGAAATCAGCCGAGGAGCAGGAAGTTCTGGGAGCTCCGCCAATGCCGCCGATCCTAGAAGAAATACAGCATCGGATGATTTTGGTTCGAACTCAGCATCTAACGATTATGGAGCCTCTGCGGTCGCAGGAAGACTTTCGAAGTCTAGTGCTGGAGGTTCGGGGGCCGTTGCTAACGGTAAGGGCGAAGCTGAAGTGGCAAGAGCTCCGGGGGCCGAAGGGGTTGAAGGTGAGCAGTCTGTAGTGAATTCAGAAAATTTAGCGACTTTAAGAAAAGAGTCTTTAAAGAGTTTAGGTATTGTGCCTGCAGACTCATTCATTATCAAAGTTCGCCACCAGGATAAGATTTACGATATACCAGTTAAGACATTTTCATACAACGGTAAGAGTATGTTTGTGCCTCTTTTAAATGAGAGAAACAAAGACCTTGCCCGTATCGTTTACAACAGCCCGCTCTTCAATGATTACCGCCAGTATCAGGCAGAAAAAGACAGGCAGAGATAAGACTTTTTTTGAAATGTGAAGAACTCTGTCTTTTTTGAGATTGAAAATGAGAAAAAATTTAGCTCATCAAAAAAAGAGCTGCCCTAAAGGCAGCTCCTATAGTTCTTAATTAGAATAAGAAAGAAAATTTGAAAATGTTAACTTGGAAAGTTGGGTCAGCTTCGTCAGCAAAAACGTGAGTTACAGCAACACCTGGAACGTAGCTTACAGATTCAGAAAGTTTGAATCTTTTTCCAGCTTCAGCTCTAGCTGTGAATTCTGTGTTCTTGTCGCCATCAATTGAAACTCTTGAGAATCCTACTTTAACAGTAGCATAGAAAGAGTTCGCCAGGTCTTGTGCGTTCAGGTTAAATCCTGGACCAACAAGAGCTGTAAAAGCGTTGCTATCATCAGTGAATGCACCTTCTAGTAATCCACCAACTTGAAGACCATTTTCGAATGCGTGGTCGTATTCAGTAGCTAGGTAAAGAGAAGCTTCGTACTTGTCGTCGCTGTTTTTAGAGAAGAAAAGGCTTGAGTTTGTGCTTCCTGAAACAATGTCAGAAGGCGCAGCGAAAGCAGTTGTTGCTACAAGTAGAGATGCTAGGATCGAAAGACAGAACTTCATAAGAGTTACTCCTTAAGTAATATTAAAGCATAAATGCTATATGGTCGCTTTGGTGATGTAAAGAAAATCATTTGTGGGTTGTTGCATGGCGCGCGCAGGTAAAGCTTTACGAAAAAGGCTCTTTTTTCTAATATATGAAGATAAATTAATGCTCAAAGTTACGAGGACTTTTCATGGACGTTATCGAGTCTAGCATAGACACCAATTCAGCCGATTTTAAAGAGAACAAAAAATACCACCAGGGCCTTCGTGAGGAGCTGGCGGAAAAATTAAAAACAATTAAACTTGGCGGTGGCGCTGATTCAGTTAAACGCCATCACGATAGAAAAAAATTCATGCCGAGGGAGCGCATTGAGAAGATCCTTGATCCGGGTTCTCCTTTCATCGAGCTTTCATCTCTGGCCGCTTACAATCTTTATGAAGACGATGTTCCAGCTGCAGGAATGGTAACAGGGATTGGTCGTGTTCACGGAGTTGAATGTTTGTTTGTTGCTAACGATGCGACTGTAAAAGGTGGTACGTATTTCCCAATGACGGTAAAAAAGCACTTACGCGCTCAAGAGATCGCTCTTGAAAATAATCTTCCATGTATTTACCTGGTAGACAGTGGTGGGGCTTTCCTTCCAAAGCAAGATGAAGTTTTCCCGGACAGAGATCACTTCGGTCGTATTTTTTACAATCAAGCACAGATGTCAGCAAAAGGGATTCCTCAGATTGCCGTTGTTCTTGGTTCATGTACAGCGGGTGGAGCTTACGTTCCGGCCATGAGTGATGAGACTGTTATCGTAAAAAATAACGGAACAATCTTTCTTGGTGGACCTCCGTTAGTTCAGGCAGCAACTGGTGAAATCGTTACTGCTGAAGATCTGGGGGGAGCAGACGTCCATACCAGAATCAGTGGTGTATCAGATCATCTGGCCAATGATGAAGAAGAAGCTTTCATCATCACCAGAAATATTATTGAAAACCTAAACTTCAAATCTCCTGGAAAGCTTCAGGGGCTCCTTGAAGCAAAAGAAGTGAAAGAGCCTCTTTACTCAAGCGAAGAGCTTTATGGGATTGTTCCAAAAGACACCAGAAAGCCTTTTGATGTCAGAGAGATCATTGCCCGTTTAGTTGATGGAAGTGAATTCCATGAATTCAAAGAACGCTACGGCAACACTCTGGTCACAGGATTTGCCCGCATCCACGGTCACCAGATCGGGATCGTCGCAAACAACGGGATTCTTTTTTCTGAGAGTGCTCAAAAAGGCGCGCACTTTATCGAGCTTTGCGGCCAAAGAAAAATTCCTCTGCTCTTTTTACAAAACATCACCGGCTTTATGGTTGGTCGCCAATATGAAAACGAAGGAATCGCTAAACACGGCGCCAAGATGGTAACGGCGGTATCAACAGTTCAGGTTCCAAAGTTCACAGTTATTATCGGTGGATCTTTTGGTGCCGGAAACTACGGTATGTGTGGGCGCGCTTACAGTCCACGTTTCTTATGGATGTGGCCGAACTCTCGTATCTCCGTCATGGGTGGCGAGCAGGCGGCAAAAGTTTTATCAACAGTAAAACAAAGCGGTCTAAAAGCTTCAGGGAAAAAAGAAATGTCTCCTGAGGAATTAGCAGCTTTTGAAAAACCAATCTTAGATAAGTACGAAGTAGAGGGAAGCCCTTACTACTCAAGTGCCCGCCTTTGGGATGACGGGGTTATCGACCCAGCTCAAACCAGAGATATTTTAGGATTAGCAATCGCCACTTCACTTAACTCTGGTATCGGGGAAGCGAAGTTTGGTGTCTTCAGAATGTAATTGGAGAGATTTTTATGCTTTATAAATTAGATATTGATCAAAGAGGAGTGGCGACGGTGACGTTAAACCGTCCGGAGCTACACAACGCTTTTAATGACGATTTAATCCGCGATTTAATCGTCTGCTTTAACGACCTGGAAAATAATTCAGGCGTTCGTTTAGTGATTTTAACTGGTGAAGGAAAGTCTTTCTGTGCGGGAGCTGACCTGAACTGGATGAAGCGCATGAAAGATTATTCTCACGAAGAAAACGTGAAGGACTCGCAAAACCTGGCGGAGCTCTTTACGGTCATCAACCGCTTCACGCGTCCGGTGATTGGAAAGATTAACGGTTCGGCCCTAGGTGGTGGAGCAGGGCTCGTTGCTTGTTGTGATTACGTTGTCGCTGTTGATACAGCAACAATCGCTTTTACTGAAGTAAGACTTGGACTTCTGCCAGCTGTTATTTCTCCGTTTGTTATCGCTAAAATCGGCGAGTCTCACGCTAGAGCAAGTTTTTTAAGTGGCGCCAAGATCAGCATGTCTCGTGCTTTTGTTATGGGGCTTGTTCATCAGGTGACAACAAGCGAGCACCTGGATGCTGAGATTGAAAAAGTCGTGGCCGATTTCCTGCTGGCAGGGCCGAGTGCCGCTGTCAGAGCAAAAGAACTTATTAACCGCGTGGTAAGAGCTGAAACAATGGAAGACGCCCGCGATTTTACTTGTGAGATGATTGCCAAAGCTCGCGTAGGAGCAGAAGGTCAGGAAGGCATGAGTGCATTATTAGAAAAAAGAAAAGCGAGTTGGTATTAATCATGACGACAAAAAAAATTACGAAGATTTTAATTGCTAACCGCGGGGAAATTGCCCTGCGAGTGATTCAGACGGCCCGTGAAATGGGGATTAAAACCGTCACTCTTTATTCCGATGAAGAAGTGGGGTTACCTCATTGTTTGGCCGGTGACGAATCGTTTAGCCTAGGCTCAGGACCTTTAAAAGAAACATACCTGAATCAAGATAAGATTATCGCGATCGCGCGTAGCTGTGGTGCGGACGCAGTACATCCTGGATACGGATTTCTTTCTGAGAAATCTTCGTTTGCTAAAAAAGTAAAAGACGCCGGTCTTATTTTTATTGGTCCATCTCCTGAGTCAATTGATCTAATGGGAGACAAAAAGACTTCTAAAATTAAAATTCAGGAATTAGGAGTTCCTTCAATCCCGGGATACCACGGTGATAATCAGGAAATTAGTTTTCTGATTAAAGAAGCAAAAAAAATCGGTCTTCCGGTTTTAATTAAAGCTTCTGCCGGAGGTGGTGGGAAAGGGATGAGAATCGTTTATGAAGAAAATGAATTCCAACAGGCCCTTGAAGGAGCAAAAAGAGAAGCGATGAACGCTTTCGGAGACGACACTGTTCTTCTGGAAAAATACATCACTTCACCTCGCCACATTGAAATCCAGGTGATGAGCGACAGGCACGGCAATCACTTTCACCTCTATGAAAGAGAGTGCTCGATCCAGCGCCGTTACCAAAAGATTGTTGAAGAGTCTCCCAGCTCTGCTGTGTCACCTGAGCTTCGTGCAAAGATGACAGAAGCAGCCATTAAGATCACTCGCGGGATTAACTACGAAGGCGCAGGAACAATTGAATTGATCCTGGATACCGATGGAAGCTTCTACTTCCTGGAGATGAACACGAGACTTCAGGTAGAGCACCCGGTAACTGAAATGGTGACAGGACTAGATCTTGTTCGCCTGCAGATTATGGTGGCCCAGGGGGATAAACTTCCTTTCACTCAAAACGATATCAAGCAAAGAGGTCATGCGATTGAAGTGAGACTTTATGCTGAAGACCCAGACAATGGATTCCTTCCAAGTATCGGGACCATTAAAAAAATCGGAAAGACAACGGTTCGTGATACAAGACTGGACTGCGGTTATGTTGACGGTAACGCTGTGACAATCTCATTTGATCCTATGCTGGCAAAACTTATCAGTTGGGGAGAGAGCCGCGAAGTTGCTGCTCAAAAGTTGAATCTGGCCCTAAACGATATTTTATTTTTAGGTCTAAGAACTAACCGCGACTATTTAAAGCGCATCCTGACTTTGCCTGAGTTTTTGAGCGGGACAACGTACACGCATTTCGTAAAGACATACGAAGATAAGTTGCAAAAGAAGCAAGCTTCAAAAGAGCAAAGAGCGCTGGCCGTGGCCGCTTTCTTGCTAAAAAAAGATCAGGGGAAGAGTGTTTCTTCTCATGAATTCAAGACTAATAGTGTTTGGGAACGCCTGTCAGGCTTTAGGAATATTTAATGAAAAGACAAATCCAATTAAACGAAGAACTTATTGATGTGGACATTATTGAACAAAACCCACGTTTTGTTCTTTTTAACCTTGATGGGACTGAATACGCAGTCAATCTAGGCAACATCGATGATTACAAATTAAACTTAAATTACAACAACACCAACTCATCAGTGGTGGCGCTGGACACTCACATTGTAGTGGATGGAATCGAGTTTTCGATTGATACGCCAAAACGAGTGCGAGGAAAAGGAAAGAGCGGTGACCACGGCCAGATGGTAAGCCCAATGCCAGGAAAAATTTTAAAGGTTTTGGTAAGTGAAGGCTCAGAGCTTGAAGCAGGAACTCCGATTCTTGTGATGGAAGCGATGAAGATGGAGCACACGATTAAGGCCAACAAAAAAGGGAAGATCGAAAAGATTTTCTACAAAGAAGGCGATCAGGTGCAAGGTGGAGTGGAGCTGGTTAAGTTATGCTAAGTCACATGCCAAAAAAAGTTCGCATCGTTGAAGTCGGTCCAAGGGACGGGCTTCAGAATGAAAAAACTATTGTCTCATTAGAAGACAAAGTGACATTCATCAGAATGCTGGCAGACGCTGGTCTTTCTGAGATCGAAGCGACTAGTTTTGTCCGTGCAGAAAAAATCCCACAAATGAGTGATGGGGTTGAGCTCTACGGAGCTCTGGTAAAAGAGGCGTCTCTTAAAAAGGCGAAACTTATTTCTCTCGTTCCTAACGATAAAGGGCTCGATAATGCCCTTCGTGCCGGTGTAAAAGAGATCGCGGTTTTTACGGCGACATCAAATACATTTAACCAAAAAAACATCAACGCTACTATTGATGAATCTCTAAAGAGAATTGACGCCGTGATGGCAAGGGCCAACAAAGAGGGCCTTAAGACCAGAGGGTACATTTCAACCGTTTTTGGCTGCCCTTATGAAGGAAAAACCAGCCTGGTTGAACTCAAGAGAGTCGCCAATCATTTAGAAAGCCTGGGAGTTCATGAGATCTCTCTAGGCGATACAATTGGAGTGGCCAACCCACTACAAGTTAAAGAAACAATCGAATTTTTAAAGTCTGACTTCAGCCTGGACTTCTTTGCTATGCACTTTCACGACACCCGTGGAATGGCCGTGGCCAATATTTTAGCTTCTCTTGAAATGGGGATGACGAGCTTTGATTCATCTGCCGGTGGATTAGGGGGATGTCCTTACGCTAAGGGGGCGTCTGGAAACGTGGCCACTGAGGATTTAGTCTATTTATTCTCTTCGATGGGAATTGAGACTGGCGTGAACATGGAAAAACTGGCCCAAGCTTCAAGCTTTATTCTAAGCAAGCTTTCCAAAGGATCATCTTCAAAAAGCTTAACTGCATTCCTGGCCAACAAGGCCTGATAAAATAAAAAAGGCCCCCATTTCGGAGGCCTTTTTTTTGTCTTTTATTCTAACAATTAATTACTGAAGGTGTAGTTCAGCGAACTCAAGAACGATTGAAACCGCTTCTTCAACAGAAAGCTCACCGTTTTGAGCTAGGATGTTGTTAACTTGGTTGTTAAGAAGAAGGCTCATTTCACCTGTTTGAAGGTAGTTTTGAGCGTCGTTTTCTACAGCTTGAGCGATTGCCTTCATTTGAAGAGATGCTGAAGTACCAGCTGATGTTCCAAGAGTTGGGTTACCAACTGATGATCCAACAGATGAACCTGCAGACATTACGCCTACACCAGCTGAAGAAACTGAAGGGTCTGTGTATCCTAATGGTCCAACAGTGTATGGTCCATTTCTTCCCATTCCTGATTCATAGGCCATTGCGTTTAGTGAAAGTGCCAGAACGAATACTGCTAAAAGTGATTTCATGTGTCCTCCAAAAAAAAAGTTCGTGTTGTTTTGTTGAGTAGAAATCATTTATCATAAAAATAGATAGGCATTATCAAACATGAAAAATTTACTGTTTTTTTAAACGGAGTCCTCATATGAGCTTTTACCAAAAGACCTTTCCAGACCTTGAAGTGGCAGTGAAAAATAACCACCAACTATGGGTAACTCTTAATAATCCAGACCAAATGAACGCGATTACAACCCCAATGATTGACTCCTTAACAGAGGTTTTAAGGCAGGCGGATTTTGACCCGGAAATCAGGGTTGTAGTTATTACAGGGAAAGGGAAAAACTTCTGCGCGGGTGGAGATATCAAAGCAATGGAAGAAAAATCCGGGATGTTTGCCGGTGAATCCAACGAGCTTCGATCGCGCTATCAGCACGGGATTCAGCGCATTCCTCAGTGTATTGAAAACCTTTCTGTTCCGGTGATCGCCATGGTTAATGGAGCTGCTGTCGGGGCCGGGTGTGATCTTTCTATGATGTGTGACATGCGCACAGGGAACTCTAAATCGAAATTTGCCGAGACTTTTACCCGCATGGGACTTGTTCCAGGTGATGGTGGAACGTTTTTTCTTCAAAGAGTAATCGGATATTCCAAAGCAATGCAGATGTTTTTAACGGCAAAAAGCTATGAAGGAAAAGAAGCATTGGACTTTGGACTCCTGAGCTTTTTATTCGAAGATTCAAATTTAGAAAGTGAGACAGAAAAATTGGCCGACACTGTAGCTTCTCTTGCACCTGTGGCGCAGAAGTTGACTAAAAAAGCGATGAAGGTTTCTTATCTGCACGACCTGCAAACCTCACTTGATATGCTTGCGAGCTACCAAGGAATTTCTCAAAGAACAGCAGATCACTTTGAAGCACTCAAGTCTTTTAAAGAAAAACGCTCTCCACGTTTTTCTGGCGAATAAAAAATTTGACATAGAAAGACGGAACGATACACAATTAAAGAAGATGAAAAATCTAACGTTGTCGTTCCTCATGTTGTTTCTGGCAAATGCCTGTTCAACGATGGAGTTTAACACCAGCGGACGAGAGGACTTTAGTGTCGGAGCTCGTTCAGGAAGTGAAAGACTAATCGAGGTCGAAAAAACGAAGGATTTTTATTTCTGGGGACTGACTCCGACTTATGCGGAATTCAATCTTCAGGATGAGACAGAAGGTGAAGGGGTGAATAACCCGTCTTATGTCTCGATTGAACAAAGATATACATTTAAAGATATATTTTTTACTTTTGTCACTTTAGGGCTTTATTGCCCGGCCACCTACAAGGTTACGCTCCTTTCAAAAGGAGAGACCAAATGAAGAAGGTGATGCTGGTGATGGCGTTGGTGATGCTTTCGGGATGTGGTTCTTTAAGGATCAACCCAAAAAGCTGTAAGACCAATGCACTCTGGGGGACTAATCCACTTTCAAGTCGTGAGATTACTCGCGAGGAGATTGAAGAGGAAAAAGTCATCGACATAAAGGCGCGCGAGCAATTTTATGTTTTCTATGACCGGGATCTTCGTTTGCGTGATCTTTTGGAGGAACACGGAATTAAGTGCGAAGAAGTAAAAAAGATCCGTGTGGAAATGACTACCAAGTGGTTTTTTGTGCGCGAGATAGCCTTAAAAGTCGTTAAAAATTAAATTGTGATTGGTGCCAGGGATTGGCAACATTCATTCTATATGAAGGGCCAAGGATGGCCCCTTTTTTTATAAGCCTGCCAAACAATTCAAAAATACTGATAAATCTCACTTAACGGAATTTGCTTTAAATGCCGATCAGACCTGAAATTTAATATTCGAGGTGGGTATGAAGTTTCTAGCAGTTGTTCTATTTGTAATAACTTTTTCAAACGTAGAAGCTTCTGAGCATGTGGCCGCATCAGCTCATAAAGAGACGCATAAAAGAGAAATTGGCCCAGTAACGGCCGACACGGCACTTAGATATTTAGTTAACGGAAATAAGCGCTTTGTAGGTAAGCAGTTTAGAAATGATGGAGTATCAACAAAGGATATTCAAAAGCTTGCAAGCGGACAAAAACCACACGCTATTGTTTTATCGTGTAGTGATTCGCGCGTTCCACCTGAAGTGCTTTTTGATCAGAAGTTAGGTGAAATTTTTGTTATTAGGACTGCTGGTCAGGCCATTGATTCTTCAGTTCTTGCCAGTATTGAGTACGCCGTTTCTCATTTGGGGACAAATTTGATTGTAGTTATGGGGCATGAATCTTGTGGTGCAGTTAAAGCGGCCCTCTCTACTTTAAATGGAGGAGATGCGGGAAGCCCGAGTTTAAATAAATTAGTCGGAGATATTCATCCAAGATTAAAAAGGTTTTCGAGGCTTCCGGCCTCGGCAAATGTAGTTGATGAAAGTTGGTCCAATGTAGAAGGTGTCGCCGCTGACCTGACAACTCGCTCAGAAATAATTCAATCAGCTGTTGAGTCGGGAGAGCTTCATATTGAAAAGGCGCTTTATCATTTAGGTTCTGGTGTCGTTGATTGGAAATAAATTAGTCGTCTTTTAAGTTTCCTAAAAGATTGGAGAAGAAGCTTTTTTTATAATCGGTTGCTTCTTCTTCGGACATGTGGCCGAAGGTTGTGCGGTCTTGTTCGATAAATAAATTATCGGCCGCAAGAGTGTTTAGAAAGCGAGAGACGAAACGTGGGGTTTCTTTGCCGAAGAGTTTTCTCTGCTTACAGTAAGTCATGACGAGTTTTTCCTGGGCGCGGGTGATCCCTACGTAACAAAGCCTGCGCTCCTCTGAGATGTCTTCGCCTTGAGAGATGGTCTTTTTGTGAGGGAGAGTCTCTTCCTCGATTCCAATCATGTAGACGTTTTTAAACTCAAGACCTTTTGATGAGTGTAGGGTCATGAGAGTGACTTCATTTTTTCTGACGTCGCCGTCGTGCTCTTCATCCATTTCTTCTTTGTCTTGAGAGTCTTGAAGAAGAAGACGTTCGCAGAAGTTTTTAAGGTTGGCGTTTTCTTTGTAATAGTTGGTAAAACGTTCTGCTGACTCGATAAAGTGCATAACGTCGTTTCTTCTGCGCTCAACTTGTTTGGCGTTGTCGTATTGTTTGTCGATGAAATTCAGGTAATCAATTTCTTCAATCAGTGTGCTGATTGACTGACTGAGAGTATGCATCTCGAAAACTTTTTTGAACTTTCTGATGAGATCGACAAATTTAATAATCCCGGCCGAGCGTTGAGGATCGATCGCCGGGTATTTTTCAAGGGCATCAAAAAGAGGGATGTTGTCCTCTTGTGATTTTGCCAGGTATTTCTCCAGTGTCGCATTTCCGATCCCACGATGAGGAATGTTTAAGATTCTCCTGATGGCCATCTGATCACTTGGGTTCATGATGACAAACAGATAACTCATTAAGTCCTTTACTTCTTTTTTATCGTAGAATTTTTGTCCTCCGATAATGGTGTAAGGAACCTGGCTCATGCGCAGCTGATCTTCAATTGGTGGGGCCTGAGTATTGCTTCGGTATAAAATGGCTATGTCGCCTAAGTGGCCGCCTTTACCTTGATGGCGGACGATATCTTCGACGATAACTTCGGCCTCGTGGTCAGTGTCTCCCATGGCCCAAAGAAGTGGTGTGTGATCACTTTTTTTCTGGCTCCAGAGAGTTTTATCACGGCGTTTTTTATTTTCTTTAATAACATTGTTGGCGAGATCGAGAATCGAGCTCACTGAGCGGTAATTCTCTTCGAGCTTAACGACTTTAGCTTCAGGAAAAGTTTTCTCGAATTCTAAAATGTTTGAGATGTCAGCGCCTCTGAATCCATAAATAGACTGGTCGTCATCACCTACAACACATAGGTTGTTGTGAGTGACTGTCAGGTGGCGGATGAGTTCAAACTGAAGAGCATTGGTATCTTGATACTCATCGACCATGATGAATTGGTATTTTTCTGAGTACGCGCGGGCGATATCAGGATTTTCTCTAAAGAGTCTCAATGTTAAAAAGAGAATGTCATCGAAGTCGATGGCATTGTAAAATTTTAGTTTTTCCTGATAGTAGCGGTAGGCGTATTCCGTTGCGTGCGAATAGGGGTCTTCCGGGTTAAAATGAGGAGAGTCGGCAAAATCATTTTCAGAAATACCGGCATTTTTCAGGTAACTAATTTTACTTTGAACATCTTTTTGATCAAATTTTTTCTCGGCGTGATAAAGCTTTAGGGCCTCTCTGACGATTGCCAGCTGATCAGATTGATCGTAGATCGAAAAGTTTAAGTGGTAGCCGAGTTTATCAATTTCCTTCTTTAAGATTCGCACTCCCAGTGAGTGGAAAGTAAGTAAGGCAATTTTGCGGGATTTTTTAGCGCCTAAGAGGGTGACAACGCGTTCGCGCATCTCTTTAGCGGCCTTATTGGTGAAACTTACCCCAAGGATTGAGTCGCCTTTGATTCCCAGGTTGTCCACCATGTGGGCAATTCTATAGGTAATAGTGCGGGTTTTCCCTGAGCCAGCGCCCGCCAGAATAAGGACCGGCCCCTCGACCGTTTCGGCCGCTTCTCGCTGTTTGTCATTTAGACCGCTAAGGGAAATCATAGGGAAAAAGAGTACTAAATCCAAAGGAGTCTTGCTATAATTTTTGTACTTAAATTTCTTAAAAACTAGCGGAGATTCGTGTATGGCGATGAAGAAAAAATCTATAAAAAAGGCCGCCAAAAAAGTGGCAAAAAAACAGACTAAAGCTAAGGCGGCGAAGTCAGTGAAATCAACTAAAAAACCAGCTGTAAAAAAGACTGCTAAAAAAGCAACACCAAAAAAATCAACGAAAGTTGTTGCGAAAAAAGCTGCTCCTAAAGCACTAAAAGCTTCTGGCGGAAGTGATAAGGAGCTGGAAGCATCTCTTCTGGAACTTATCCGAGTCACAAGTGCTGAACTTCCTGATGATGTTCAAAAAGTTATTCTTGAAGCCCTAGAGCGCGAAGAAAAAAACACAACAGCTGAATACGCAATGAATATCATCAAAGCCAACATTGATTTAGCTAAGAAAAAATCACAACCACTTTGTCAGGACACGGGAACTGTATTGTTTTATGTTGCTCACCCAGTGGGATTCAATCAATCAAAATTCACGAAGCTTATTGAAAAAGCTGTCGTTGAAGCAACTAAAAAAGGCTACCTTCGCCAGAACTCAGTAGACTCTTTAACGGGAGAAAACTCAGGACTAAATATCGGGCCAGGTCACCCTTCGATTCACTACCACGAGCATGCAAAGAGCACTGTTGAAGTGAAGCTTATGCTTAAAGGTGGTGGATGCGAGAACGTTGGTGCTCAATACTCGCTTCCTCACACAGCTCTAGGAGCGGGAAGAGATTTAGATGGTGTCCGCAAAGTTATCCTGGATGCTGTTCATAAAGCTCAAGGAAAGGGATGTGGTCCGGGAGTGCTTGGTGTTTGTATCGGTGGAGACCGCGGAGCGGGCTACATTGAATCAAAAGAGCAACTTCTAAGAAAGCTCGATGATAAGAACACCAATGCTTCACTTGCTGAATTAGAAACAGAAATCGTAGAGACATCTAACAAACTTGGAATCGGGCCTATGGGGTTTGGTGGAAAGACGACTCTTCTAGGTTGCAAGATCAGCGCGCTTAATCGTCTTCCGGCCTCTTTTTTCGTGTCTATCTCGTACATGTGCTGGGCATTTAGAAGACAAGGAATTGAGCTTTCATCAAACAACACAATTAAAAAGTGGTTATATTAAGAGGCAAATATGAAAAGATTAGAATACCCATTTTCACACGAAGCTGTAAGAGAACTAAAAGTTGGTGACATGGTTTTAATCACCGGAAAACTTTTTACCGGAAGAGATGCTGTTCACAAAAGATTACACGAAGGTGTGAAACCACCTGTAGATTTAAATAACCAAATCATTTACCACTGCGGTCCAGTTATCCTGGAAAAAGACGGGAAATACAAAGTCACAGCAGCGGGACCTACGACTTCAATCCGCGAGGAGCCTTACCAGGCAGAAGTTATGAAAGACTACGGGATCGTAGGAGTTATCGGTAAAGGTGGAATGGGGCCAAAAACACTTGCTGGCTGTAAAGAGTACGGCTGTGTTTATTTCCACGCAGTAGGTGGGGCCGCTCAAGTTCTCGCTGAAAAAATCGACTCGGTTGATAATGTTTACTGGAAAGACCTTGGATCTCCTGAAGCGATTTGGGAATTATCAGTCACTGAATTCCCAGTTGTTGTAACAATGGATGCGCACGGAAATTCTCTGCACGCTGACGTTGAGGCAAGATCAAACGATGCACTAAAGAAAGTTCTGTAAGGATTTTGCCATGAACGAAATGCTTTGGTCTCCTTCAGCTAAAAGAGTTGAATCATCTCAGTTGAGCGCTTTTATGAAAGCGCTCAACACTGAGTTCAATCTCAATTTAAAAAACTATGCGGACCTTCATGCATTTTCGGTTGGTAAAAAAGACCTGTTCTGGAAATTTCTCATTTCTTATTTCGGTGTAGCATATGAAGGAAGCCTCGATCCAGCTTTACTGGAAGAAGGGTTTGAAAACTACACTTGGTTCTCAAATGTTAAAATCAATTCAGCTGAAAACCTGCTAAAAAATGGCAAGGCCGATGCGGTTGCTTTAAATTTTCAGCATGAATCGAAACGCACTCGAAAAATCACTTACAAAGAACTTCGCACGGAAGTAAAAGCACTTCAGACGTATTTGAAATCTGTGATGAAAAAAGGGGATGTGCTCGCAGCTTATATGCCAAACATTCCAGAGACGGCGATCTCAATGCTGGCCGCTTCTTCAATGGGGGGAGTGTTTACATCAACAAGCTGTGACTTTGGGATTGAAGGTGTCCTTGATCGTTTCGGGCAGTCAGAACCTAAGGTTCTGGTGGCCGCTGTAGGGTATGAGTACGGCGAAAAGTATTTTGACTTGCAAGAGAAGCTTGCTGAGATTGAAAAGCGCATTCCTAGTTTAGAGAAAATTATCCTGGTCGATTTTTTAGGCAGAGGATATGAGCTTTCTAAATTTTCGAAAGCGGTGGACTACAAAGAAATCATCGCCAAAAATATGAGTGACGACAAAATCGAATTCACAAGAGTTCCTTTTGCTCATCCTCAATATATTATGTACTCGTCGGGAACGACGGGAAAACCAAAGTGTATCGTTCACTCTCAAGGGGGAACACTCCTTCAGTTAATTAAAGAAATGGGCCTTCACTGTGATATGACAGCTGAAAAAAAGATTCTTTATTTCACAACTTGTGGATGGATGATGTGGAACTGGCTTATGGGCGGGTTGTATTCAGGGGGAACAGTTGTTCTTTATGAAGGCTCTCCTGCAACTCCTTCACCTGAGTATTTTTTCAATGTGATTGAAAGAGAAGGGGTCAATATCTTCGGGACGTCTCCAAAGTTTTTAAAAGCACTGGAAGACACGCACGCAAAGTTTAAAGATTACCCAACACTTGAAACAATCCTTTCAACGGGGTCACCGCTTTTACCTGAGCAGTACGACTTCGTTTACAACAACATAAAAAAAGACGTCCTGCTTGGAAGTATTTCCGGCGGAACAGATA
This sequence comes from Bacteriovorax stolpii, assembly GCF_002872415.1. Lineage (GTDB taxonomy): Bacteria > Bdellovibrionota > Bacteriovoracia > Bacteriovoracales > Bacteriovoracaceae > Bacteriovorax > Bacteriovorax stolpii. The sequence continues at coordinate 1,671,470 of NZ_CP025704.1, forward strand.
TTGTTTCATGTTTTATGCTCGCTTGCCCGATTCTTCCGGTTTACCGTGGAGAGATTCAGTGCCGAGGGCTTGGAATGGACGTGAAGGCCCTTGATGAAAACGGCAAGAGTGTCGTTGGAGTTGAAGGAGAGTTGGTTTGCGCCCAGACTTTTCCCAGCCGACCAATCTATTTTCTAAATGATGCCAATAAAGAAAAAATTAAGGCTGCTTATTTTGACCAAATCCCTGGAGTCTGGACTCATGGGGACTTTGTAAAAGTCACTGAGCATGGCGGAGTGATTGTTTATGGCCGCTCAGATGCTACTTTAAATCCTGGTGGAGTGAGGATCGGGACGGCTGAAATTTACCGTCAGACCGAAGGGCTTGCCTTTATTCTGGACTCTCTTTGTGTTGGACGCCCGGTAGAAGGGGATGTTGAGGTAGTGCTTTTTGTGAAGCTTAAAGCGAATGAAGAGTTAACTTTAGAGCGCAAAAAACAGATAAAAGACTTAATCAAAAAAAATACGACTCCAAGACATGTTCCACGCGAGATTTATGTGGTCAAAGACATCCCGTACACGCGTTCTGGGAAAAAGGTGGAGTTAGCTGTGGCAAGAGTGCTGGCGAAAAAACCGGTGACTAACCTTGAAGCGCTGACAAACCCTGAGTCGTTGGAAGAGTATTACCAGTATCAGGCGTAATTAAGATTTTCCGAAAATCTTCGCTCTCATTTCTTCATACTCTTGTGGAGTAGGCTCTTCTTTGTATTTCTTTCTGAAGGATTCAAGCACGCGCTCAAACTGCTCCTGCTTTAATGTATCCTCAGATTTAATCGTCGTATCGTTAGCTTCCATGATGGAGTCTGAAAGTTCTTTAAACTCATCTAGGAATCTTTTCTTTTCTTCTTCCTGGTTTTCATCCAGTTTCCCACTCATTTGGTCATTGAACTTATCGTAGTAGAAGTAGAAGCCGACAGCAAAGGCCATTGGCTTATAAACTTTTCTAAAACGTTCATAGTGGTCGATCATGTTCTGCTTTTTTAAGTGAGCAATGAGTTCTTGCTCGTGAGCATCCAATCCATCAATAATGATTTTCTCTAAAAGTTCATCAGGGATCTTTACGCGTTCAAACCATGGAAGATCATAAGGAATCACCAGGTACTTCCAGATTTTGTATTGGAAGAAGCGCTTGACAATATATTTACCGCGCTCAAGTGATGTGTATGACTGTTTTTCAGGAATGCGCTCAACCATTCCTTTTAATCCCATAAGAAGGATGTCTTCCTGAACCATACGCATAAGGCGCTCGTTCATACGTTTCGTTTTATTTTTTGTAAAATAATCTAAAAGTGTTGCCGGGGGACCTTTGAGAATCAACATCAACTCTGATGAGAAATCTTCCAGGTCGTCGCGAGTCAGTTTTGAAGATAGATCAAAACTTCTCATGCGTGTTTGCAGCTTGCGGAGTTTTAGTGCATTGAGCTTTTGAACATCAGCAGAAAGATTTTTTTCTGCATTCATTGCTGTCGGGATCAAGCGGCCATTGATCACTTCAATTAAGGCCATCTTTTGTTCGATGCTTACCGGGTTAACGTTTGAAAGATCGCTCTTGGCATCTTTGTAAATCGCCATCCAGCGGAAGTATTCGATGTCGTTGAATGATTCGAATTCTTTGGTGCTGATGATCTTATTCCAGATAGACGTTCTGAATTTATAAACTTTTTCCAAGGCTTCATCGGCCGAAGCTTTCTTTTTGATTTTTTCTGCTTCAACACTTGGACTGATAATAGCGCGAACCATACTGTCGCAGTCGCTGGCAATATCGCGCTTAACTTTTGATGGAGTATAGCTTTGCTGACTTGACCACAGGCCAACCATGCTTGCGACAACCAGGATAAATAGGTAGGGAGAGTAAGTTTTTATGAGCGTCCTCCGAGATCACAAACTTATCGGATTAAGATGCTCGGTTATTGAGGACTATTTACAAAATTGTGATGACTTAATTTTATACGAAGGAACACAGTAATCAGTCCAAACCCCTTGATCGTACGTTGAGTAAGCGTAGAACCAGGTTAAAACATCATTTTGTTTACTAAAGTGAACTTCACTGGCCAGAACGTCTGGAATCACGCCATTGATGGAAAAACACCACCCATAAGCGCGCATTTTAGAGTCTGAAATAACTTCCATAGCATCTAACCCAACAGGGGAATTGATGATAGAATTCATTCCGTGCTCAGTCCCTGCGTAGGGGATTTTGTTAAAGTCAAAGATGTCCATTGAGATTTTTCCAACACTGTCATCGAGATCTGTCTTAAAAGAACCAGAATGAACTGGTCTCTCAGAACATGCTCCAATCACATTAAAATACACAGCGTGCGCGTTGAAGGAGAACGTAGACACAAGGGCGATAACTAGAAGAGAATACAGTGATTTCATAAGTTTTATCTTTCCTTTTTAGAAGCTCAATGGATAATTGAAAGTAAGTAGTACTGATTCACATGAAAATCAAGGAGGAACTATGGGAATTTGTAAAAATGTAAAAAAACTGGCCCTAGTATTGGGTGTTGTTTTTTTAAGCGCGCAGACGGCTTCTGCATCCCTTTTAATCGAGCCGCATATTGGATACAACCTTTCAGGTTCTGGCGATGCTGGAGGCGTAGAATACGATTATAACGGGCCTCAATTAGGGGCGAGAATTGGGTGGCAGAATCTTGGTTTAATGCTGGGTCTTGATTACACCCGTTCAAGCTATGAACAAGAAGCAAAAAACAGTGCAGGGACCGTTAAAACCGATATGACCAGAAATGAGATTGGGGTTTTTGCTGGTTATAATTTTCCAATTCTGCTTCGTGCATGGGGCGCGTATTATTTCTCAAATACTACGAAGTCTGATAATTCAATCAATACCAAACATAAAGGAAATACAAAAGAGTTAGGAGTCGGTTTTACTGGACTTCCATTTCTTTCACTTAACTTGATGTATAGAATGGTTAATTTTGATGAATATGAATCGAGTGCAGGAAGTGGGTCTTTGAATCCAGAGCGCGATTTCAAAGAAATCGTTCTTGGTGTGAGTTTACCACTTACTTTGTAATAATTCCGCTTTCATTGACGGAAGGGAAGGCCATCCTTCCTTTTCGTCTTCCAAGTTGTTCATGAATAGACCTGTCCCAGGTTTCAACAATGCTTCCAGTCTCTGAATCAACAAGCGCTTTAAAGCTGTTTTTATCGCCGTTCTTTTTTAAGTAGGTCACGATGACTTGCTCTAGGAAACGTCCTTTGCCATCTACGATTTTGATAACCGGAACTTCTTCTTTGACCATGAGTTTGGTGTCTTCAGGCTGAAAGCGCATCAGGTCTTCACCCATGATCTCTTTCCAGTCAGGATTGACGGCATTGACCATTTTTAGCTCTGTGGCCTCGTCTTCATACTTCTGGTCTATATCACCCATAAGAATGCGGTTTTGCCTGACCATGAAGCCTTTAAAAGGGTTAACAGAGGCGACAGTGCGGTTTGCTTTTTCTTTTTTATTCTCGTCAGGATTGATGATTTTTGCCGCCTGAAATTCATCGGAAGTCGTGTTGTGAGAAGCAACCTCAGAATCAGATTTTTTGACAAATGTTTTCCACTCACGGCCCTTGTGCGCGAGAGTCTGAGACTCCCTTCTTTTGATATAAAAAGTTATACCAAAAGCCAGGGATACAGAAAGGACAAACAGGAACGTTTTTTTCATAATTAATCTGTAATCGGAATCTGCAGGTGGATAATCTTAAATGGTCTTGGACCATTGTATTCAAAATCAAAATAATCATTGTTGTTTCTTGTACTGTCGTGGAAGCAGTCTTCACAGTTTGTAAAGCGCACTCTCAAGCGGCAATCAATCACTGTTCCCGGAGGAATGTGTTTTGAAACTTCAAATAAAAGCACGTTACCCCAATCCAGTCCGTACGCCTTTCCTGTTTTTGGGTTGGCCATCGTCTGGCCCCATGTTGACTTCGGATTGATCTTTGAGAAGTGAGCTTTGTCTGCCCCTTTGATGGCGCGGATAAAACAGTCTTTGTCATTAGATTTATCCAGACACGAGTTGGTATCAATCGACATTTTTTCTTTGAACTCGTGCTGAGAGATCCATTTTGTTGCCGATGACTCGTTTGATTGCACGAAACACACAGGAGCAAATTCTGTAGTTGAGGCGCCGATAGTCTGGCAGTTTGCATCTGTTGAGGCACCTTCAGAAGACAGAGGCCATCCATCATTTGAAAGATTTGAATCAAACAGACATGGCTTTTTTGTGACTGTATCAGCATGGTCCCAATCGTTGGCCAGGACTTCAATTCCACCCATCACTGAGTTTGAATTGTTGTATAGGTTAAGTGCGATAGCAACGACTTCACCCGGGCTTACTTTGCTATTTCCGTTGTTGAAACCAAAATCACTTGGTGTCTGGGCTGACATTGTTCCAATGAGACCAGAAGACTGAAGCTGGGTGATTCCGGCCGCAATTTGCGTGCGGCTATCGATAACGTATGCAGAGCTAGCTCCGGTTGTTGGGTCGAGGATTAAACTGTTTTTAGAAATCAACACCGATTTTTTTCTGTTTGTTGCTGTTACCTGAGTGTTGATCTTAGTCGATGTATTCGTCAGGTTTCTGTGCTGATTATAGGTTTTAAAGAGGAGAAGCCCGTAACTATCAAGGAGCCCTTCGATATTGTCGCGGGTATAGTATGTCCCATTACAACGGTTCAGACCCGCGTTTCCAATTGTATTTAGCAGGTTCTTGGCAATTGTTTGAGAAAATGAACGGTAGTTAATAGGATTATTTGTTGAAAGCCATTGAAGTGAATTCGTGGCGTCCATGTTCACTTTACCTACAGAACCATTAACTGTTCCTTTTGAAGTTAAGTCTCCAAGTTCGGCCATCGTTTCATTCAAAATAGACATGACAAATTCACGGGCGTCTTTTGAGGACATACTACATTTTGACTGTAGGTCAACTGAAAGGGCCGTCAGGTAGTGGGAGATAATCATCCCTGACATGTGAATATCTTCAACAGGAATTTCAGGATCGTTTGGATCGTAGTTTAAGTATTGTGGATAATTTAGTCTCTGGTCATCGTCCGTTGATAAACTTGGAACGTGAAGTGAGTCATCTTCAGAAAGTGGGCGAGAGCCACCAAGCTTTCCTGCGGCCCATTCACCCCAGTGTGTGCGACCATTGACGTAGTAACTAAAAAAATCAGAGAGACCTTCACCAATAGAGCCGGCTTCAGTGTAGAGATAATTTCCTAACTGGGCCTTAGTGACAGAGGCGGTGTTTCTAAAGTTTAATTGTAACTTTTGAAAAAAGTGTCCGGCCTCGTGATAAACAATCGTACTGTCATGGGCCCAACGAAGTTCTTTTTTGCTTCCAGTGTATCCAAAACAAAGTGACTCTGTGGCCTGATCATAAGTGGCGTTGTTTTCCAGGTCACAACCTGAGAAGGCCATTAATGTCTGGCTGTTTAAGTTAAAAGTTCCATCAGAGTTATATAGGTTTAAAGGAATAGCAGTGTCGTAAATAGGGAAAGCAAAAGAATCGTAGGCATTACCATATGAAAGCCCAAGATTCGAAAAGAACTGATCAAAAATTTTATTTAAATGGTAGTAGGTATTAACCTGTAAGAATTCTTCCGAGGCGGTAGAATAACCCCATTTCCCATCAGTCGTTTGTAGCGCAGAAACAGACTCTTTGTATTGTCTGACTTCAAAACAGTAAGTAAGACCCGAACAGTTCGGATTGCCTTGAAGAAAAGAGTTTGTCGTGATGTTGGCAACACTCGTTAGTTTATTGAGGTCATATTTTAAGCTAAGACTTGGATCGTTTGAAAGAATGATAGGGTTGTCGGCAAGGATTTTTCCTTGGTAAAGCCCGACATTTGAATTAGTCGCATTCGCACTCAGGCGGCTGCGAGGATTAGAGCTCACAGACGGAATACATGACGACACCGCCACTGACACTAAAAGAAGTGCAGTGAGTGTTTTGCAATGTTTTAAGCCCCAGTTTCTTTTCCCCATCTAAACCTGTCTTGTCGCTAACGTACTACTTTGTATTCCCCAAAATCGCTTTATCGAATGACTGTAATAACTGGCTTCCCCAGTCTTTAGGCATTGATGTATTGCTTGCCTGAGCATCACATGAACCGTCGATTTGTTCCCCGAGACGGTTGAATGCAACTTCTCTTTGAGCTTCAACTGTTGTTCCCGCAAGAGCGGCAGATTTTAAATCTTCAAGAACTTTTGCAACAGGATTGCTTCCTTTAGTGTCAGCTGCAGTAATCTCTTTCTTTTTATTTTCAATTTTTGTTGTGACTTCTTTTTTAGCATCTTCTGTCGTGGCAGCTTTTAGTTCATTTTCAAGAGCTGTCAATTCTGCTTTTTGCTTATCTGTATTTGCAGAAGTCCCATTGTTTAGCGTGAAAAGTTTCGAACATACATTGTCAGCTCCGCCCCCAAGATCAGCGATGCTTTGTAAAACACCTTCATCTTCCAGGTCGCCGTAGCCATCAAGGCCGTCAAAATCGCGAGACTCAAGCGCCTTCACAAGTTTTTCTTTTTTATCGCCGTCAAACTTCGATCTTTCTTTCTCAGGGAGTTTTCCCAAGATGCGATCAACCAGGTCTTTGTTTGTTGCTGGTTTTGAATCTGATCCACAAAGAGAGGCAAGGGAGATGGCCCCATTTCTCTTTCCACCTTTTTTTCCGCCTTCTTCTTTTTTACCTAATTTTGCTAGTTCTTTATTTTCAGCGATAGCACAACGATCCTCATTCTTTTCACGGTAGCTGGCCTTACGGCAAAGCTCATACTCGCTGCTGGCCGAAGAGCTTTCATTGTTGTACATGTTGCATAGAGTACGGAATTGAGCTGTAACGTTTTCAGCGTTGCTGCTTAGGCGAGCGCTGATTTTGTCTGCTTGCTCAGCAAGGTCCTTAGCGTCTTCACAAGCTCCAAACGGGTTGTCTTGAAGCTGAGAGTATTTTCTACAGAAGCTTCCAACTTTTTGGTCAAGTTCTGCCTGTTTTTTTGCCCCTTCAGCGTTTGATTTAGCAAGCTCTGAAGAAGACCTGTCGATCATACCCTTACATTCGCCAGCAAGTTGTTCCCAACGTCCTCTTTCTTTAGACATTGCGCCTTCTTGTTTCGCAATATAATCATCAATTTCTTTGTTAACAGTATCTTTTTGTTTTTCGAAAACTTGCTTTAAAAGACCGATCTTTTTTGGAAGCTCGTCCATAAAAGAAAGGTTTCCGTCGTTAGCGAGTTCAACACCAAAAGCATCTTTCTTAAGTTCTGGCATTGAAACGAACATCCCTTCAGGGATTTCGAAGTTTGTACCAGGGAAGCGGGCCTGAACAACTTTAATCATGTCCATAACCGCGTTTTTTTGAGCATTGTAAAGTTGGTTAGCTCTTGCCACCATAATTTCAGTATTGGCATTAAATGTTTTTGCCAATGCTTCCATTTTAGCTTTTCTTGCTTCTACATGTTTTGTCGCTTCAGCATAACAGCCAGACACTTCGTTGGCACAAAGGTTAGCATTTGACATACAGAAGTTTGCTGATGTGTGATCGAATGCTTCTTTATTCCCGCATCCTGATCCGGCCTTTTTCGATTCACCGTTACAGTTAAGGGCCTGGTCAAGAACACGGCTTGCCAGTTGAGAAGAGTAGTTGTTGTGTAGAGATTGAAGCTCTCTTAAAAGGGCCTGACCTCTTTCAACTTTTTTCTTTTGAGACACAGCAACTGAGCCATCAGAGCTCGATTTGTCACTGTTGTAGTGCTGGTTACATTTTTCCAGAGTTCTCATATAAAGATCATAAGGAGTTTCTGTAACTTTCTGTCCATCTGAGCTTTGGTAAGTGATGCTCATGTCCTGGTAAGTTCCTTCCAGGGCCTTGATGTCAGCAAGTTTTTGCTCCATTGATGAGTCACTTTCCATGATGATCTTTAAAGCATCTTTATACTTCGATAGAGCAGTACCGGCATTTCCTGTACTTCTTTGTTGAAGAGCTTTTAGGATTTGGTCAGTAGAGATGGCGATCCCACTCTTATCTGCACCAGTCACACACTCATTGATGTATTGTTTCTTAAAGAAGGTTTGTGAGTCTTTTAAAAACTCATCGAAATCGACAGAGAAGTTCTTATCCATTTCTGGAAGAGTGTAACCAATCTTCTTTAACTCACTGGCAATTCTTTCTTTAGCGATGCTGAATTCTTTAGACTGCTTTTGAGTCGCAACTACCAGAGACTGGTATTTAGATGTTTCAGCGATTTTTCCATCGAAGTAATCTTGTAGACCACCATTTTGAATGGCCGCCTGGATTTTTGCAACGTCGTTTCTGATTTCCGATTCAATTAGTGCGCGGTTGTTGTTGTAGTCAGCAGCTCTCTTGCTTGCAGGAGAAAGTGATTGCATGATTCCTAGAAGACCCATGCTTGGGCCATCTCTTAATCCATCTTCACCAATAACTGACTGGCAGCTTGCAGAGAAGTATTTTGCAAAGTCCTGAGTCTTAAGCTTCAGGTTGTTTTTTCCTGTTCCACTTGCACCCATAAGTTCGTCGTTATAAGTCGCAAGGTCTTCAAGAAGTTTTTTGTTATTGTTGCGGAAAGTTTCTTTGTCTTTATTTAACTGATCCTGAAGGCGAGTCAGGTTGTTCACCATCTCAGTTAACTGAGAGTCAAGGGCCTTTTGTTTGTCTCCAAGACATTTAAGACCAAATGGAACTTTCGCATTTGAAGCTTCGTTTGACATCTGGTCAAAGTAGTTCATCCAGCTTTTTGCAATTGATTCATACGTAATCATTTGCGCGATTTGGTTTGGATCTGGGCTCGCTGCCGAACACACGTTTTGAGGCATGCTTGTCATTGAAGCGGGAAGTGGACACTCTGGAAAGAATTTACTTCCAGTCGTATAACATGAAGTCCCGTCTGCTTTGCGACAGCTTGGACTCAGTGTCTGCATTAGTTGTTGGTTTTTCTGCGCCTGAATTTGCAGCATGATTGATTGCTGTTTTTGTCCTAAGAAAGAGCCGTAAATACCAACGGCAGTCTTAGCGACATTTAAAATTTCCTGTCCTGTTTTTTCAGTGCTGTTGATGTTAGCAGCGTAAGCAGGCATGAAAACAAACGAAGTCTGTAGCAATGAAATAATCATTGCATGAACCGCGAATGTTTTTGTGAGTCGTTTTAAATTTTTCATAGCAATCATTCCTAAGGCTTAAAGATCATTCTTTAGTCTATTCGGATGGTTTTCCAAAAAACTTGGTATCTTGGCCTTATTTTAATGCTTGATTAATTTAATCATGCGCTTTTTACCGCATATGGTGGTAAACATTCGATAAATTCAGAGGAGAGGATAATGGTTTCGGAGTGTTAGGGAGAGTGCCCTCAATAAGATTGAATGGGCATATTCTCCCTCTGTCTGGCCATAAAATGAGGCGGTTTTTTACTTGATAAAAAGGTAATAGACCAGCCCGAAGATAATACGGTAGATAGCGAAGGGCGTGATACTTAAGCGCTTTAAAACGACTAAAAAACCTTTTATTCCGACTATTGCAATCAGGAACGAGACAGTAAATCCCACCAGAAGTGACATCATATCGGCCATGGTGAATTGCGAGTAGACCTTAATGAATTCATAAATAGTTGCGGCCGAGATAACTGGCACAGAGATGAGGAATGAAAAATCCGCAGAGGTTTTAACATCCACCTTTCTCAACATTCCCGTAATCATTGTCGCTCCCGAGCGTGAGACACCAGGGATAAGAGCAAAACACTGGCCTAGACCAATAATGAAGGCATCGAAATAGGTGATTTCATCAAGGCCGGTAATTTTTGGTTTCGGTTTGAACTTTTCAACGACGATCATCAGAATCCCGACGAAGATAAGTGAGAAGACAACTACATTAGTGTTGAAGAGGTATGCCTTAATTAATTTACGGGTAACAAAACCAATTCCTAAAACCGGAACAATGGCCAGGGCGATATGAACCAGGTTAAGTCTTTTGGCCTTTTTAATTCCTTCAAGGTCTGTTAACTCTTTAAGCTTGGTTAAGTTAAAAAACTCAGCAAATCTCTCTTTATAGAGATAAACAACTGCGAGGATGGCCCCTAATTGAATAATGATATTAAATGAATCACTTTTGGCGTGATCCAGGTGCAGCAGTTCGCTGACGATGATCAAGTGTCCAGTAGAGGATACGGGAATAAATTCTGTTAGACCTTCAACCAGGCCCAGGATTGCGGCAATAATCAATGCTTCCATGCGACTCTCTTTGCAAAAAAATTTTGTCCTGATTTATTATGAGAGCATAGAAGGCTTTTGACAATTAATTACCACAAGTAAAAATCGTCAGGTCATCAGAATCTGATTGTGTGGCCGAGTTGTCCAGAGTCTCTGGAATACAATAAACGTGGTTGTTAAGCTTTAGACCTTTATTGTAGATGTCCAGGAGCTTATTAATATTATCGGCGGTGTTTCCTTCAAGGAAACGGAAGTATTTGTTTGGCAGACTTTCCTGACCAGGAGTTTTTAATCTTGAAATCAAGATACCGTAGGCCAGTTTACCTGAAGCACACATCTGTCTTTCACACGCCAGGTTAGCAGCGTATGCCGGGTCTTTAATGTACCCATTTGAGTCAAACAGAGTGATGTTCAGCTTTTTAGCTTCACTTGAAACATAGCGGTTTGTATAAACGCTGACGTCTACATAGTCATCAAGCTGACATTTTAATGTCTTTGAGTTGATCATCCCTGTACAGCACAGAGCGGGGTCAGCACCTGTTGTCATCTGTGTTCCGGCAGGTAGACATCCTCTAACTTCATCAGACTTGAAAATTTGTTTCATGCTTTGGAAGTTAGTATTATCTACAGCAGAGTAGCTGTACATTGTTGGAGCAGTGTTGCTGTCAACGTATTCTTTAATCGCACCACTCTTATAAAGAGTGCTTGGAGGAAGGTATGTACCTCCAGTGCTTGAAGCATTGTTTGGATAAGTGTTAGATCTTCCCGATGGATGAGACTTACAAGACATTCCGCGCTCTTCAGTTGCATCACTGTAATACTCTTCTGATGGGAATGAAATTTGTGGAATCCCCATTAGCTCCAGTCTTCCAAGGTAACTTAAAATTTCTTTTGCTTTAGGTGTGCTTGGCTGTGTCTGGGCCATTGGACAGGCCGGATCATCCGCTTCATATTGTGAACAAGTGTATCCACCTGTACCACCATACCAGTTGAAACATTTAAACATAGATGGAGCAAAGGCCTGGAAGCGAGAGCTTTCCCATTTTGTTCCACTTGTTGCGAAACTTCTTACCCAATCACCTGAACAGCTGGTTTTTTCAGCTAGTGATGTAAACGTTCTAAATTGATTTGCAAGAGTGGCCGTCGATTTACAAAGAAGAGGATCGGCCGGCGAACCACACTGATCTTTTGAGGCCACAGATAGTGCAGGGAAGTTTCCTGCATCTGTGTTTGATTCTTTGTACATGGTCGCAGCACGAGAGTAGCGGTACTTGTAACCAATTGATGTATCAAGTCCCGGAACTTGATTGTAGTTAATCAGGTTTACATTGTCTCCAGATGGAAGTGAAATTGTTTTACCAACTTCACGACAACAACGGTTGTTTTTTGGATCATAAAGAGAGCTGGTTTTTGCCTGGGCCTGAGAACAGACCAGTTCTTCCTGCCAGAACATGACTTCATATTTATTCAGGATATTAGTCACGACTGAATCAGCAGCGCTTAATGACTTGATTTTATCGCTTACAACTTTTGAAGGGCCACAATCCATATCTGTAAAACATGATGAACCAGGAGCGCGAAGACATCTGTTTTCCTGGAACGATGTTGTCGTCAGGATTGCACTTGTCGATTTATACAGACCAAAAGAGATCCCTTTGCTTGAGAAGATCGAATCAAAAATTCCCAGGACGTTGGTCGACATTGCCTGAGATCCGGCATCGTATTTTAAGTTAGGGTAGACAGAAGCGTTGCTAAATAAAGCGCCCGCTTGAGTTGTCGTGTTGTGATAGAAATTTTTTGTCGAGTCCATGATTGAACACGCATTCAGGTAGTTTGGAGCCGCGGTTGGCGTGCTCTTCCTGTAACTCATCCCGATTCCTAGAACTTTATCACCAGTAAACTCTGTGCCAGTAGGGGCCACACGATTTTGTTCAAGGAAACTTGTCTGGTCGACGTCACGGCCAGGAATACACATTGCCATGGCCTTATTGACGTTAAGATTTTTTAGTGTTTCAGCTCTAACAGTTTCAACACCATTAAATGAGTATGGACGTCCCGGGATAAGCGCCGCCAGACCGAAACTATCTACAGTTGAGTCTGTTCTTACTTTTCCGTAACGAGCGATGCGGTTGTTGAATTTCGCTGCAGGCACTCCGTTTACTGAAATTGACTGACAGTAAGTATTTGATGAACATGAGTGCATCTGTTGACTTGTCGACTGGTTGAAAGTCGAGTTCACGTTTACGTTGTTGTAGTTTTGTGTACAAAGTGCACCACGCCCGCGGTACACACAACGTTTTCCAGTTGTAGAAATACCAAGGATGCTAGTGAAGCGGTTATTGTCGAAATTCGTTTCAGGAATTTCTTTGGCATTATCATCAAATTTTGGCCAGCTGGTTGTGATTTCATTAACTGAAGCACATGAGTATTCCCATCCAAGAGTGGTCGCACAGTCATTGTCTGTTGAACACTGGTGGAATTGCTGACACTGGGCCCCGTCAGAATTGTAATCTGTAGTGACCATGTTTGAGCCAAGAGGGTTGAGTGTCCCATCATTGATTGTCACTTCATAAGTTGCTTCAAGAGTCAGGTCTCCAAAAAGACCGTTGACGGCAACGAACATTTTATTGCTTTCTGCTTTGATACGACGGTTTGTTCCGATAGAGAACCACTTCACACCATCAAAAGACCCGATAACCGAACCATAGTCAAATCCATACCAGTCATACTGGTAACCGTTAGCGAACATAAAGTGCTGAGCACGCATACGGTTCATGCGTTGAACTTGTGCAGTTGACTCAGTTCCATGTGTCCATGGGATCATTGTTGCTGGGACAAGACAGGCGCGTCCGAATTTCATTTCATCAGAGCGGATTCCGTTGCTCATTGAGCGGTTTGTCTGTCCAAGTAGTGGAACAGAACCACCACCAAATTGAGCAAGAGGAAAGAGTTTATTAAGTTGAGAGTAGTAGTCGTTTCCACACTGAACACAGTTTGAAAAAGACCCGCGGTCAACGTAGATATCGTATGTCGTGCCTTTTTTCACCGAAACTTCATAAGCAGGTTTTGCTGAACCGTTAGTGTATGAAAGGCTTCCGTAAATTTCGTTAAAACCTGTGTAAGTGTCACTTGTGTCTGCCGCATTAGTAATGTCTGGCATGTTGCTTGGGTTAAGCAGGTTATCATTTCTGTATTTGAACTCAGTTCCTTCCTGCTTTAAAGTGCTGGCGTTAACAGTTGTTTGAGCTGCTCCGTTTGAATCGTAGAAGCGCACTGGAACTGTTTTTGAGCTCAGGTAAATTTTTTGAGACATCGGTGGATCAACCGGATCAGGGTCTGGGTAAACACAGGCGTAATCAGTGATTGCGCCGGCAGTGTTTTTGACCGGAGTCAGGCTACAGTTTGTTCCTGAACATGAACAGATTGTTTTAATTTCATTCAACGCTGCTAGTTTTGACTCCATAACGTTGTTGACTGTCAGGTCTACGAAATATGAGATGCGGACCTTTTGGTCTTTAAAAACTTTAAGGGTGTTGACAGGAAGGAATTGAATAGTGCTTGGAGCACCGATGTTTAATTGCCAGTCCAGGTCTTGTTTTTGAGTGATCCCATCGACTTCAACTGTGATCGCTTTAGCAGTGTTAGCGTAGTAAGGAAGCTTAAAAATATTTGAGTCTGGGTAGTGGTCTGTGACACGGCCGCGGCGGTGAGCTGCGATTGTGTCTCCAGCATCGTCCTGGCCTTGGATATAGTACTTTTCACATTTCGCTAAAGAAGCATTGACTTGTGTACAGCTTGCATCGATTTTGTATTTGATAACCAGGTCATTTGAAACAGCAGCAGAAGGTTTTACTTTAACTTGAATTGCCGCTCCTGTTGCCAGGTCGTCGTTATGAGAACCTTCAATTCTCACTGCCGTATCTTCATAGATATTTGGCAGAAGTTGAGTGTCTGTTTTTGTCGTGTAGTCGTAAATAACAACTTCACCGTAGCTAATTTCTTCTATCGAAACCAGGGTCTGTTTATCAACGTTGATGTGAGTGAATGTGTCGGCAAAACTTCTGTCGTCTTTTCCAGCGCTGTAGAATTGACCGATCGTCGCATTGGTGTAAGTCTTAGTACAAAGACCGTATTCACCTTCAATCTTCGTTGTACAGTTATACAGGTTTGCCATCTTCTTCAGACGAACATTGGCCTCATTAACCGGGTCTGTTGGAGTTGTCGGTGTCGTTGGAGTTGTCACCGGCTGTGAACAGATGAAATAGTATTGAGGGTACAGGTAAACGTTAGAAGGATTGTTTAAAATATCCTGTAGTGCCTGAAGGTACTCATTTGAAGAAGTGTCTACACCTGGCCTTTGAGCAAGGTCTTTTACACACTGACCTGAACTACAACAGTCATAACCTTGAGATGTACATTGTGAAGAGTCTGTACAAGTCTGTCCTGAAGAAGAGTTCCCACTTGTGCTGTTTGAAACAGTGAAAAGTAAATGTTTCGTTGCAATCTGAGTTAAGGGCGTTCCTGTCGTGCTGTACAACTCAAGTGATTGACCTGGGTATGATGAACTTGAACATGTTCCCGTTGGACAGATTTCTGATATTTGGTATTTTGGAGTAAGAGCAGGGTATAAGCTGTAAAGCTTGTTGATGACACCTGTCTTCTGACAAAAGCTTTGGTTTGATGTTACGTCAGATGGAGAAATATTGTAGTAGTACTCAAGTGTCTGTGAAGTAAAGTTATAGACCGAGCGAGGGATTGCTGCCATCAAGATAACTTTGTTGACTGCCGCTTGTGTGTAGCGTGAAGTTAGACAAACAATATTTGAAGTCCCTGTGCTTCTGATGTAACTGTCGACATCTTTTCCGCGCAGCTGGATGTAATCAGAAAAATTTAAACTAAGTGGAACACTTGAGAGATAAACACTTGCACCGTTTTGGATAAAATTGTTTCCAGCTGTGAATTCTGGAAGTTTTGTTGTGCCACTTGAATCAGTTGTGCTGGCACTCTTAAGGGAATTGCGTTTTGATTGTGGCGATTGGATACACCCTTGTAAAAAAAGAGTGAGAACCATCACAAGGATAGTGATGCCTCCAAACTTTTTTAAATGTGTCTTTAAATAATCCATCAAGTCCACAAGCCTTTTTGCAACAAAGTTCTTAAATCTATTCGGTTTTCCCTTGATAACCTTTCGTTAATTTTAAAAGCCTTCTGAAACAGTAGGGTTTTAATTCCGGTGATTGATTATTTTCAGAGAGTTAAGCCAATTGTGGAAAGTGTGGAATAGGACGTTTCTGCCCATTTTTCTCGGCGAGGAGAAAATTTAAATAAAAAATCTTCCCATTGAGGTTTCTATTCTAGGCCCTTGAGATCACGATTTAGCAGCTTAATTCCGATCGAAAAGCTCAAGAAAAAGGCGGTTTCCCCCGATACTGGGGAGAGTTCAAACAACTCAAAGTGGAGTTAATCACGATGAAATGCAAAATTCTTTTTTTGATCGCGGTTTCAACGATGTCATTCCAGGTGATGGCAGAGAGTAAGACAATTGATCAAATGATAAGCTCAATGAAGCTTGAAAAGATGCAGGCAGAAGTGATGATTAACCGTCTTGCCCAAAGCGGGCGTTTTAATTCTGAGGAAGCTCAGAGAGCAAAAAGAGAAATTGCCAGTGTACAAGAGGAGAGTGTTCAGGAAATGAAGTCCTCTGCTCTTGAAAAAATTCAGACTTCAAAATCTTTCGCCAACAAATAATCTACTCCATTAATTCCAGCAAAGTTAAAAGTGCTTTATCTGAAAAGCGGTCTTTTAATTTTACTCTGTCTCCTGGAAATTGATACAACACAGCTGTGTTTTTTTCTTTAGAAGCAATCCCAATGGCCACTGTTCCTACTGGTTTTTCTTTTGATCCACCACTCGGGCCGGCAATGCCGGTGATTGAAACAGCATAATCCGTTTTTAAAAGTTCGCGCACTCCACGGGCCATTTCTATAGCGCATTCAACACTGACTGCACCAAATTTTTCCAGCGTCTCTTTTTGAACGCCTAAAACATTTTCTTTAATCGAGTTGTCGTAAGAGATAATCCCGCCGTAAAAAACAGCGCTTGATCCAGAGAGATCAGTGATCTTTGATGATGTCAGTCCTCCAGTGCATGATTCAGCAAAAGCAAAGGTGCATTTTTTCTCCAAAGCTTTTTCTAACACCATATCGTGGATCGCACGATTTCCCCATTGCCAGACATGAGGAGCAAGAGGAGTTTTCATGATGAGTTCTTTAATCTTTTGTGATTTTTCTTCGAACTCTTTTTGTGATCCGGTAAAACCGATGACTATATCAATTCCAATGGTGTGAGGAAGTGAACTCACTTTTCCAAAGGCCTCCAGGTCTTGCCAAAGAGTCGGGCAGAGTTCAAAGAAGATTTTTTCTTCAGGAACTCCTTGAGTCCTGATAACGCATTGGTGGTTTTCTTTTAGCCTATCGGCAAATTCTTTTTTGATGAGCGGATAAAATTCTTCTTCTACCATCGCCGTAAATTCGCGCGGCACTCCGGGAGCGGCCATGACGAGTTTTTTATCGGCCGTAAAAAAAGCAAGTCCGGGAGCAAGTCCTCTTGGATTATTGATGGCGATAAAATCCTGGGGGAAAAAGTGATAATGGTTAGTTTCCGGAGTCCAGCTTCTCCCAAAACGGATGTAATTTTCGGCCACAAGTTCGGCGACGTCGTTTCTTTCAACAACTGGTTTTTTGAAAAAATCGGCCAGGGTGTTTTTGGTTTTATCATCGAGAGTGGGTCCAATTCCTCCACTGGTAATGACGATATCGCTGTCAAAAAAAGAAGCGTTCAAGGCCGCAGTCATCTCCTCGGCGTTGTCGCGAATAAAGCGCAGTGACTTAAATTCCAGGCCCTTTTTAAAGAGAAACTTCGAGAGCCACGAACCGTTTAAATCAGTCGTTCTGCCATTTAATATTTCATCTCCAATGACGATCATGGAAACGGTTAATGCTTTACTCATTTTTCTCTCCGAGAAACTCTTGTTTTATAGCTTTAAATTTTGCCATAAAACGCTTATACTTGTCTCATCCAATATTGAGACAAACCAATGACAAAAAAAATTCAATTCACACTCGATTACAATGAGGACGTTGAAGTCTATTTGGACTCTCATTTTCCCGATCATGTGGACTACCGCATTTTAAATCAGGCCCTCGATGCCAGAGGTGCCCAGAGAGGAAAAACTCCTCGCTACACTTACAATGTTGAGATTTTAAGTCCGGGCGAGCAGTTTGAAGCGGCCAGAGAGCAATTCCCTCAACTAGGATCATTTAAAAATAAACCCATTATCATTGGGGCGGGCCCCGGTGGGCTTTTTTGTGCCTTACGTTTAGCAGATTACGGAGTGCCGTCGATTGTGATTGAGCGCGGAGACCGCGCTCACAACCGAATGCTGCATATTTCGAAGTTCTGGAGATACGGAGAATTTAACACGGAAAACAACGTGTGTTACGGTGAAGGAGGCGCAGGCCTTTTTTCTGATGGAAAACTGATTACCCGAATCAAATCTCCTTTCGTTCAGTACGTCATGAATCGTTTTGTGGATTTCGGTGCCCCGAAAGAAACAGCGTATATTTCTAACCCGCACTTGGGTTCAAACAAAATCAGAGCACTCATTAACAAGATGACTGAGTACTTGGTCTCAAAGGGATCTGAAGTTCGCTACAATACCCGAGTAGACCGTTTGCTTTATGAAGGAAAAAAAATTATCGGCGTTGAATTAAACACCGGAGAAAAACTTTTTTCTAACAGTGTTGTCCTGGCCACCGGGCATTCGGCCAAGGAAATGTACTACCACCTGGAAGAGTTAGGGGTGGAAATGAAACAAAAAGACTTCGCAGTTGGTGTGCGTATCGAGCATCCTCGCGAACTCATTGATCATATTCAATACGGAAAATTTGCAGGCCTTGAGCTGGGAGCTGCCCGTTACCGCTTGAGTTACGAAGACCCGAAGACAAAAAAAGGAACTTATAGTTTCTGTATGTGCCCGGGAGGCTATGTACTTTCTTCGGGAACAGAGGCCAATGGAATCGTCGTCAATGGAATGAGTAACTACGCCCGCAATTCCCGCTGGTCGAATGCTGCTTTAGTTGTCAGCGTTCGCGCCGGAGTAGATTTCTCAAGTGATAAGCTGCTTGCCGGATTGGATTTTCAGCACGGAATTGAACAAAAGGCCTACCAGGCCTCAATGGCCCGTGCCCATGGAAGAGAGCTTCCTGCTCAGACACTCAAAGAGTTTATGAATCATTCTTTGAATCCTTCGAATGAAGGAGTCAAAACATCAACACCTTCAGGAATTGTAAAAACTCCATTAAGAGACATATTACCGCAATTTGTGACTAAACATTTAGAGCAAGCTCTGGTAAAATTTGATGATAACTTAAAAGGCTTTATTTCAGATAAAGCACTACTGATTGCACCAGAAACTAGGACATCGGCACCCGTGACGATTGCCCGCAATAAAGAGACGATGGAATCAACCAGCCACCAGGGGCTTTATCCTTGCGGCGAAGGCGCAGGCCATGCCGGAGGGATTACCAGTGCAGCGGTTGATGGCGTAAAAATCGCCATGTCTCTTTTAAAAACAGAAAAAGGATTTGAACCATGACTATTAAAACGACGTTAGCGCTTACTCTTTTCTCGCTATCATTTTCTACTTTCGCTGCCATCTCAGAATACAATGCTCCAGAAATTCTGGCGCGCGCTAATATCGGCGACGGATACAATCTTCCACCGATGAGTTTTCTTTCAAACACATCACCGGTTATCAACAACCGCGGAGACGTAAGCTTTAAACTTATGGCCTTTAATGGAGAAAACACTCAAGGGCTATGGCTTAAGCGTGGAATTGATGAGAGCGGAAAGATTGTTTATTCAACAGATGAAACAAAATTTGTGACAGACCCGAGTCTTAACGATGCAGGTGTGATTGCGTTTAACACATACGATGATTTTGCGAGCGATGGGATCTTTACCTTCAACGGTGATTCGTCTGAAGTAAAGCAAGTTCTAAAGCCAGCAAACGAAGACATCGCTTTTTATACATACCCACAGGTGCTGACAAACGGAAAAGTTTATTTCCGCGGGACAGACCAGGAAAATGCACGCACGTATTTCCAGTATGACGGGTCATTAAAGCCCATCATCGCGGAAGGTGCGAGCTCATACGGACAAAAATCTTCATACCTGTTTAAACCTTACTTAAACGACTCTGGGGCCATGGCCTTCAAGAGACGCATTGGTGACGTAGGACAATGGGACGAATCAAACGGTGATGAAATCCTGATGCTAAAACCAAATGGATCTTCATTGGAGCCAGTGGTTATTGCCCGTGATAAAGACATGGACCCGAATTCTGTCTTTAGAGGATTCACCAACTCAGCTAGTATTTCAAAAAACAACATGGTGGCCTTCACTGCTGTTTTAGAAGACGGAACAAAAGCCCTTATTCGCTACAAAGAAGGGCATTTGAAAAATGTTGTGATTGAAAAATCAGACGGGATTTCAGAAATCGAAATGTTCTCGCCAAAAATCAACGAGCAAGGACAAATTCTTTTTAGAGCAAAAGATATGGACGGCAAGCGCGGAATTTATCTTGCTGATTCAAAAGAAGTCAAAAAGATCGTCGCTGAAGGTGATGAAGTGATGACTGACTTAGGAATGGGAAAAATTCTTTCGAATCCAAATTTCCCTGGATTCGGAGGAGATGTGGATATGAACGATCATGGAGAGATTGTTTTTTATTGCCTGGTTGTGGGCGCAAAAGACAATAAGGAATGGGGTTCGGCAGTCTACAAAGTCTCGCCTAAGCTCTAATAAAAAAGCATGCAGTATTCTTCAAAAGATAAAATCGAAAAAAATTACGATGTCATCGTTATTGGGTCAGGCCTTGCCGGCATGACCCTCGCTAATAAAATGGCCCGTGATGGACGTTCTGTATTATTACTCGAGTCTCACAATAAGTTAGGTGGATTTGCCACTTGGTTTAAAAGAAAAGACGGCTCACATATTTTTGATGTCTCTCTTCATGGCTTCCCGGTGGGAATGATTAAGACTTGCCGCAAGTACTGGAGCAAAGATATTGCTGATCGCATTCACCAGTTAAAGTCTGTCCGTTACATCAATCCACAATTTGAAGTGGAAACAGATTTTACGAAAGAGCACTTCATTAAAGTCCTGATCGAAAAATTCGGCGTGAAAGAAGAAACCGTTGTCGGTTTTTTTGATGAACTAGCCAATATGAATTTCTACGACAACTCAAAGATGACCAACGGAGAGTTGTTTGAAAAATACTTCCCTGGACGCTCAGACATCACGCGCTTTTTACTAGAACCGATCGTCTATGCTAACGGATCAAACCTGGAAGACCCGGCGATTAGTTACGGGATCGTATTCTCAAACTTCATGAGTAAAGGTGTTTATATCTTCCACGGTGGAACAGATACGATGATTGGGATGATGAAGGAAGAGATGCTTAAAAACGGCGTCGATATCCAGCTTCAGGCCCGCGTGGATAGAATTGTGATTGAAAATGGAAAAGCAGTTGGAGTGGAAGTTAAAGGCCACAGGATCACCTCGAAGGCCGTTGTTTCAAATTCAAACTTAAAAAGCACTGTCAATAAAATGGTTGGGCGTGAGCACTTCTCGCCTGAATTTGTAAAAAAATCTGATGAGGTCAGGCTCAACACTTCTTCTTGTCAGGTCTACATGGGGCTAAAACAAGGGGAGAGCATTCCTTTTATCGGTGATCTGATTTTTACTTCAGAAGATAAAGACTTCTCAACTGATCTGATTCTTTCTCCAAAAGTAGGAAGCCAGACATTCTCTTTATACTATCCGGAAATGAGACCCCACCTCGATCCAAAGTACGCAATTGTTTCAAGCTCTAACGCCCGTTATGAAGACTGGAAAAACCTTTCTGAAGAAGAGTATGAAAAGCAAAAAGCTTACTTGATTGAAAAAGCGCTTAGTGGTCTAGAAAAAATTCTTCCCGGTATCCGCGAGAAAATCGATTACGTCGATGCGGCCACTCCATTAACAGTTGAACGCTACACACTTCATGAAAGGGGCGCAAGCTTCGGGACAAAATTTGAAGGTTTAGATGTCTCGATGAATATGCACAAAGAACTTCCTGGGCTCTTCCACGCGGGTTCTGTGGGCATTATTATGTCGGGATGGCTGGGAGCTGCCAACTACGGAGTCATTCAGGCCCACGAAGTCGACAACTACCTCACAAAATTAGAAAAGCTTTAGTAACAGTAAAGAACTGTCGTCCAGTTTCCACCGTATTCTTTTGGTAGCTCAACCAGAAGCGCTCTCACCGGACGTGAGTGAATTTCAAACTGGTGTTCTCCTTCCCATCTCACTCTTCCATCAATGGTGAATGCATTGAGGTAATAGATATTGTTAATCATGTCTCCATTCGGGATCACCTGTCCTGGAAACAGGCGCATATATCCTTTGGTTTCCCAAATGCCGTTAGGGTTTTGTGAGCGAGTGGCCACCATGACTTCCTGGTAGCAGTTATTTTGTAGATAGAGGTGAACGACTTTGTCGTGCTTATCAGCAGAAGGCGAGAAGTAAGACTCAATAGTTCCGGTTGTGGCAAAAGCGCTGATGCTTGAAAAAAGCGCGATTAATAGTCCTAGTGTTTTCATTCATTCCTCCTTCGAAATAAAAATTCTCTATTTTAAATGTAGGGAGACAGTGAGAGTCTGCAAACTAAAGAAAACATCCATTTTCTAACACCTATATGACACGGGGCAAGTGGAGCTTAAAACTTTCTCAGGCTAAAATCCCTGCACAAAATAGACTTAAGGAAGTGTTATGGATTTTAAAGACCAAACGGTTATTGTTACTGGGGGAACGCGCGGAATCGGCCGCGGGATCACTGAATCCTTTTTAAAAAATGGTGCGACAGTGATTGCCACATATGCAGGCAATGATGAAGCGGCAAGAAAAATGAAAGAGGAAAACTCAACTTTCGGTGAAAAACTGCAAGTGAAAAAATGTGACGTTCGCGATGAAGCGGCGGTGATCGAGTTTTTTAAATACATCGAAAACACTTTTCCAAAAATTGAAGTTCTAATCAACAACTCAGGAATCAGAAGAGATCAATTGACGGCGACGATGACAATGGCCGAATGGAATGACGTGATCAATACGAACTTAACAGGAACATTCCTGATGAGTAAGCACGCTGTTTTACAATTTATGAAAAACCGTTACGGACGCATCGTCAACATGTCTTCGATCGGAGGCTCTCTTGGTCTTCCAGGACAAGCAAACTATGCTGCTTCAAAAGCAGGACAGATTGCGATTTCAAAATCACTTTCAAAAGAAGTCGCTAAACGTGGGATCACTGTCAATAACGTGTGCCCGGGATTTATCGACACTGAACTTCTGGCAGATCTTCCGGAAGATCAACGAAAAGAATACATGAAAGATGTTCCGATGAAGCGCTTTGGTCGCGTTGAAGAAGTGGCAAGCGCCGTTTTATTCTTAGCAAGCCGTGAAGCCAGCTATATCACGGGAGCAAGCCTTGAGATTTCTGGAGGACTTTAATGAGCACTTATCCCGACATCCTGGACTTAATTCCCCAAAGACCTCCTTTTTTATTTGTCGATAAAATCATCGATAGATCAGATCAGAAAATCACGACGACTTTAAAACTAACTGGGAACGAAGACTTTTTTAAAGGTCACTTCCCAGGTAATCCGATTATGCCAGGGGTGCTTTTACAGGAGGCCCTTTTCCAGTCAGGTGCTGCTTTAATGGCAGGACGTGCTGGTGGAGGATTGGGAGTTGTCACTAGAGTTCAAAATGCCAAATTTAAAAATATGGTTCGTCCTGGAGATGAGCTAGTCATGGACGTTGAATTAACAGAATCCATTTCCAATGCTCACTACATGAAGGGCACAACGAAGGTTGATGGAAAAACTGTTTTAGTCATCGAGTTTGCTGTTGCCAGCGTTTAAGGAAAACTATGAGCTTTTTAAAATTAGAAAATAAAACATTTTTAATCACTGGTGTGGCCAATAAAAAATCTGTGGCCTACTTTTCGGCAAAAACGCTGGAAGAAAATGGGGCAGACCTGATATTTACTGTTCAAAGTGCAGATGCCAAAGAAAAAGTGGAAAAGTTTTTTCCAGGCAAAAAAGTTTTTATTCTCGATGTTGAAAATGAAGCGAGTATCACTGATCTTGGAAGAAAGCTTCAAGATGACAAAGTCACTCTTCATGGATTCCTTCATTCAATTGCTTTTGCCAATTACTCAGAAGGGATGAAGCCCTTTCACGAAACAAAACTTGCTGATTATCTTCAAGCTTCAAATATCTCATGTTTCTCACTTGTGGCGATGTCAAACGCCATTAAGCCGGTATTGGCCGCTGACGCTTCAGTGGTGACGATTTCTATTTCGAGCACACGTGCAACTAACTACGGTTATATGGGGCCGATTAAAGCGTCACTAGATGCCACTGTCGCATACCTGGCAAAATCATTTTCTGCTGATACGAAAGTGCGCTTCAATGCTGTTTGCTCAGGACCACTTAAAACTTCAGCTTCAGCTGGAATCCCGGGTTATATCGACAACTATCTTTATGCTGAGCAACTGACTATGAGACATGAGGCCTTGGAGACGCAAGAAGTGGCAAACACTGTGGCGTTTCTTATGAGTCCGGCCTCAAGTGGCGTGAATGCTTCAAATATGGTAGTGGATGCAGGGATGGGCGCCAACTACTTCGATGAAAAAGTTGTTGAGGCCTACGCGAAAAGAACCTAGGATTTTCTCAGAATAAATATCATGAAAAGCAGATAAATCCCGATGGCCGCGATGGTAAACTTCAGGATGTTTTCTGTCTGTTCATTTTGTGCCTGCACACTCTCTTGATAGTATTTTGCGATGATCTTCATTTCACTAGAGATATTGACTTCTTTAATGTCTTTTAAGATCACGTCGATCTCTTTAACTCTTTTATGAATCGTCTCCAGATGCTTTTGGTATTTCACCAGGTCTTCATTCGTTGTATTGGCAAAACTAATGATTTGCCCCAGGATTTTCTGGTCTTCTAAAAGGCGCATCTCATTTTCTTTATGAGATGAGGCAATGAACATGTAAGCGTCTAAGATGCATTCGCGGTAGAAATCTCTTTTATCAAGAGTGTACTTGATATTCTTTTTTTCTAATTCATTGTAAGCGGGAAGAAGGGCTGAAGAGCTTTCTCTTAATTCTGCACGGGCCTTTTCAAAGTTCTGTAATTGTTTGACTCTCATTTCGAAATGAGACCTGATTTTTTTTACCGACTCTGTCAGCTCAGGAGTGCTGCGATTGATGTCGTTAATGAGTCCGAGTAATTCATTGATTCTCAGGATTTCATCAGAAAGCTCAGAACTATCGGCCGTTAAGTTCTTTCGAAGATAGAAGGCGGTATTGGCGACCTGAGAGTCAATTGAGCGCAGTTCATCGAAATCAAAGCGTAAAACACTCTTTCCCGGTTCAATCTGTGTGAGGTTTTTATAAAAGAGCACACCACTGATGAGAGTGATGAGCATAGTAGAAAGAATAAATATCTTTAATCGCATAATTTAAGAATAATGCCCGAAGACGCCCAAGTTTGCGAGTCCTATCGGAATCTTGACTAAAATTCTTGAGTTTTATGTGCGAAACACTTCTTGTGAGAACAATTCTGGGCACTTTTTACGAGGAGTGACGGACGCTAAATATACACAATTAAAACGGTCAAGTTTTCCCTAGGGACCACCGAAGAGCCTCTATACAATGTCACGTAGTAGATGGGGCAGTCTTTATGAGAATCAAATTCATCGCTACATTCATGTTTCTTCTGATAGGCCAGTTTGCACTGGCGCAGGAAGATTTTAATTACCTGACATTGAACAAAGATATCGCAAGCTCGGCCGGAACCGGATTGGATACAATCGGTGGTGGAGAAGCGGATCTTTATCAACAAATCGCCAACGAATTTAATCTTGAGTATGAAAATATCGGAAAAAGAGAAGCGGCCAAAGTTCTGGCGGGCAATGCTCTTTCTATTACCGGTGGGCTCAATAGCATCGGGTTCTCTTATAAAAAACCATTCATCAATTTTGGAGTCAGCGTTGACAGAAACCTGGCACCGGATCTTTTTGACGACAAGAGATGGATCGTAACCGATACATTCACAGTTGATATCGATGCTTCTAAAGTTTTAGGAAGCCTGCGCGATTCAGGCGCGATTGATATGACCGAACAAAACTTCGCGGCCTTTGCCGGAGTTGTCTTTAAGAGAAAGTTCACATGGGTTCACTACGCCAATTCATACAACGATGGATTAATGGGGCATTTCGAAAAACTCTTCATGCCTTTTAATGCTTTAACTTTTTCTAACGTTGCTAAACTTGATGCAAATGAAATGATCTTTAAAGAAGACTCTATTTCTGTAAAAGCAGGAGGGCTTGTTTCAGCTCCTCTTTATACCGGTGTAACTGGTATGGCCGGAGTTCTGGCAAGGTTTGAGCGCTTGACCAGAGTAGAGGTTGTCTCTCTTGGGAACTCAAATATCCAGGTGAGTTCTGAAAAAACAAAAGTGGCCTCTGCTGGTTTTAACCTCGCTATTCAGGCCGACTTCCTTAAGATTTTAAGAATGACACTTCTTTCGTATGACTTTAACTACGAAATGCAATCGAGCTATAAAGTTTACTTAAACATCCCGCAAATGGATTTAATGGAAATGGACACTCAAAGCCCGGTGGCGATGGAGTTGACTCAGATCCTAAAAAACCGCGAAGGGGATTTAGATACACTTGCTCCTTACATTATTTCTGAAGAGAAAAAAGTGTCCCAGACGATTTCACACAAATACAACTTCCTTCTTCTTGGAGCTCAAAAGAGTTCAAAAACTCAGCAGATCGAAATCACTAAAGAAGGTCGAGTAAAAACGTTCTTCCGTCATTATTATGAAAAAATGAAGTACACGGAAGATTTCCTGTCTCGCTTATTTGCAAGTTTAATCTATGCGATTACAAACTCGGATGTTTCTGCCACAAAGCTTGCGAGCGATACAAAAAAAGTCACTATTGAGTACGATGCAACCAGAAACCTGCTTGAAGGGCGCGAAGACCTTTACGTAGGAGAAAGAGCATCTAATGAACAAAAACTTTCGATGACTTTTACTTCTGACTTTAAAACTCAAAAGACAAAAGGTTTCTCTGGGAAAAAATACCGTGAACGTGCGAAATTCATCCTTGAGAGATACTCAGGTGTAGACCCGCTTGCCATCAGTATGATTGAGAGTGAACACTTAGTGGCGCCTTTTCATATCGAAGGAAAATATCAGGTGAACATTGATGGTATCCGCTATCTCAACACATTAGGTGTGAACACCGTTTTTGATCATTTCGATGGTCTGTGTGACGAGTACCCAAAAAACAGTTTCATCAATTTCAGAAACCTTTTTGATAACTGCCGCAAGAATCTTCAAAATGATTATATTGATTACATGAAAGACTTAACTCACGATAAAGTTTCAAGTGATGAGATTGAAAGATGCGAGAAGAAATCTTTAAAATACATTTTCTTCCCAAGTAAAAGAAGAGCGTTTATTAAAAACTGTCTTGCTGAAGTCAACAAGCTTCCGGCGACAGAATGGGTTAATGTCCCTCTATGGCCGCTTAAGAACTTATCGACAAATATCGTGAATAACTCTTACAGCAAGGTTCACTTCTATAACCTGTTTGGTTTAACGAATGTGTTCTTCTTCGGTACATTTGATGCCAATACTGCTGATGGGCGTGCTTTCACAACCAGCTTCCATGAGGGGGCGTTTAAAGGGTTGGGAGCAGTTGACCACTACATGCGTGTGGAGAATTTAAGAGCTCCATCATCAGTAGTTGTTGACCAGTAGGATTTAAGAAAAAAGTTTATCAAGGCCTTCTTCAATAGAGTATTTAGGTTTAAAGCCTAAATCGTGCTCAAGATTGTGGTGATTGTAGTAATGGGATTTTCCTAATTGCAGGGCCACAAACCTCGTCATCGGCGGGTGGATGTCGTATTTTCCTACGAGCTTTAATCCCATCTCAATCATAAAACCGACAGAATAAGCGACTCTAAAAGGAACCTTCTTAGTGATAGGTGGAAGTTTTGAGCGCTTTAAAAGCTCATTTGTGAAGTCCCATAACTTGATTGGACCTTGACCTAGAAAGTAAGCTTTACCGGCAATAGGAGAGTTTGCTTCGAGTTTTTCCAGGGCCATGATATGGGCAAGGGAAGCATTCTCAACATAAGTCACATCCACCAAGTTCTCGCCATCTCCAACGATTTTAAGTCTCCCTGCACGGGCAGCTTCAACAACTCTTGGAACCAGGTTTAAATCCCCAGGTCCAAAAATTAAATGCGGTCGAAGAGCAACAGTAGAAAGAATACCATTATTTGCCATAAGGATCTTCTTTTCAGCGATGGCCTTAGTCTCGGCGTACATTGAAAGATAGCGCTCTGGATAACCAATAGATTCATCAACACCTTTAAGACTCTCATCTCCAAAGGCCACACTCGGCGTGCTGGTGTAAACACATTTTTTTATATGGTGCTTGTGACAAGCGCGGATAATGTTGTCTGTTCCTGTTACATTCGTTTTGTAAAAGTCTTCATATCGTCCCCACATTCCCACTTGAGAAGCAGAGTGAATGACAGCATCTATTCCTTCCAATGCAGCTTCGACATCGTCGTAGTTTGCCAGGTCACCTTGTCTTTGAATAACTCCCAGGTCTTCTAAGTTTTTATATTTTTTTCTCGAAAAACTATACACTTCATAACCGCGCTCTTTGAGATCGCGCACGATATAGCTTCCTAGAAAACCACCGGCACCGGTGACTAAAACCTTAGTTGATTTCATGGGACTCAATCTCTTCTTTTAATTTCTTGCGGTCAATTTTGATATTGTGACGGACGTCGACCGGAAAGTGTTTACTCAAATAAATTTTTTGAATCATCGATGTGTGCGGGAATTTTTTCGCCAGAGAAAGAAGCTCGCTTTCAAAAATCGATCTTTCTTTCCCAGAGAGGAATTGCCCGTCCTTTCTTTCGATAACAATCGCCGGAGTCTCTTTGCCGCGAACTCCAAGGCCAACCAGCGCTGATCTTCTTACGGCCGGGTGTTTATTAAAAATGGCCTCTGCTGGAATCGGAGTCATAAGCCCTTCCTGAGTTTCCACTCGGTGAGCTTTTCTTCCTAAAAACCACAGTTGGTTTTTTTCATCTAAGAACCCCATGTCACCCATGCGGTGCCAGATTTTGTCACCTTCATAGATTTTCGCTTCACGGGTTTTTTCAGGCAGGTCCAGGTACTCTTTAGTCACTGTTGGTCCAGAAACAATAATTTCTCCCACTGTGTTTGCACCTAAAATTTTAGCATCTGATAGTTTTTCAATCGTTTGATCTGTGATCGCAATAATTTTAACTTCTGATCCCGGTGCGACCTCGCCAATACAAGTGCCTTTTCCGTTTTCCGTCAGGTGAGCGGTTTGTTTTAAAATAAAATCACCACTGATATTTGAAACCGGCAGGGCTTCAGTGGCGCCGTAAGGTGTATAGGTTGTTCCATTCGGAAGAAGCCCTTTAAACTTGCGGTGAATAAGTACAGAGACAGGGGCCCCAAACATCACCACGTATTTAATACTGGGAAGAGTCAGACCCTGATCCAGACAGTAATCGGCCACGCGCTCCCAGATAGCAGGAGAGCCGGCGACAAAAGTCGGCTTATTGTCGATGATGTTTTGATAAAGTTTTGCCGGATTACACTGACCTGGTTTACTCGGGTCCATATCTGGAATACAGCTGGTCATCCCCATGGCAATAGTAAAAAGCGAGAACAATGGAAACCCTGGAAGGTCCACATCATTTTCTGTCAGCCCGTAAAGATTTTTCAAGATACTAGTTTGTTGATCAAAAATAAAATGCGAGTAGACGACACCTTTAGGAGCCCCAGTGCCACCCGAAGTAAAAAGAATTGCAGCTGTATCCTCAGGAGCAAAGCTTTCCATCTTAAAGGTTTGAACTTTTTCTTCTTTCATTTTGGAGATTTTTTGCATTTTTCCCCAAGCGCGCTTTCCGTTAGTCACATTGAACTTGATAGACTTGAAGGTCTTTCTAAAAATGAGTCTTGCAAAGTGCACTTCTTTTTCTGCAATCAATGCAACTGGAGCACAATCTTTAATACACTTTAAAAGATTTTCTCTTCCCATTCCCGGATCGATAAAAACCGGAACAACACCTAACTTAAAAAGAGCGAATGTCATGGCCGAAAAATCCAGACTCGGTCTTAGAAACAGCAGAGTGCGGTCGCCTTTTTTAAGCCCCATCTTCTGCAGAGATGTGGCAAATTTATTTGACCTGATATCGAGCTCTCTAAATGTGAGGGCCTCGTAATCGTATTTTTTTGTTTTTTTATTAAATTTGGGAAACTTCACCGCCAGTTTATCGGGGTGAAGTTTAGCGTTTTGACTTAAGCGTTCGGCGATGTTCATAGTTTTAGTTTTTTAAGAACGTTTCAATTTCAAGAATCACGTCGCTGGTTTTATCTTCCACCAGGTAGTGGCCCGCATCCGGGTAAGTCTTAACTTTGGCATTCGGGAAAAAATCCAGCCAGCGTTTTTGGAAATTCATGGTGAAGCAGAAATCCTGCTCGCCCCAAAGAAGAAGAACTGGAACTTTTAAGTTTTTAAGTTTGTCTTCGATTCCTGAAAGTGTTTTATAAGTCGGGTGAACTTCACTCATGGGAATATCGCGGACGAATTTTGCCGTCGCAATTCTTGATTCAAATGAATCGTAAGGAAGCACAAATCCTTTTTTGACGATAGGAGAGAGCTTCTTTGTCACGGCCATCGTTGTCGCAGGACCGGCAAAACCATTAAAAGTCCTGATGAACCATTCGCCCACCGGGTTTCTTAAGATGTTAATTCTCATTGGGATTTCAAGGGACCTAAAAGCGGCCGTGTTCATCACAACCATTTTTTTGATTAGTTCTGGATGGGCAGTTGCCACCCCCATACCAATCGCTCCACCCCAGTCGTGAACCACAAGAGTGATATCTTTTAGGCCAAGCTTTTTAACAAGAGCGATCGTGTTGTCGATATGATTTTGAAGAGTGTACTCATAGTCCTGAGGTTTTGTTGAAAGACCACAGCCGATATGATCGGGAACAACCACACGGAAGTTTTTTGAAAAGTGTTTCGCTAGATTGCGGTAGAAAAACGACCAGGTCGGATTCCCATGCAGCATCAGGATAACTTCCCCCTGTCCTTCATCGACGTAGTGAAGTTTTTCGCTCTTTACGTCCAAGAAGTGCGCTCTAAAAGGGTATTCGTTTTTTAGTTCCTGAGGGATTGTTACCATTGTACACCTAACATAATTGAAGAGAGTCCTGAGCCAATTCCTAGAAGGGCGACGTTGTCGCCTTTTTTTATAAGGCCTTTTTCATTGGCCATCATAAGAGTAATCGGCAGAGCACTTGAGCCCGTATTGCCTAAAAAGGGATACGTTCTAAATGTGTTTGTTTTATCGAGTTCAAGAGATTCTAGAGAGAGTTTTTCATGAGCGCTTCCCACCTGGTGAGTGAGAACGAAATCAACGTCTGAGTTGGTCCATGAAAGATTATTTTTAGCAAGCATCCAGGTGTCTTTACCAAGAGCGATGCCGTATTTTAAAAGTTCTTCAGAATCTGTTTCCATGACTAATGAGTGAGTGTTTCCATCTCCACGGCACAGGTGATTGGCACTAGAGTCCGTCATCACAGCTCCCCCTAAAACGCGGGGAGAATCCAAAGAGAGGTCTTTGTGCGTGATTAAGAAGGCCGTCGCCGCTGAACCAATGGTCAGGTTAGCGATATACTTCTTGATATTTTTTCTATCAATTGATGGATTCGTTAAAAGCTCATTGATCGTGCTCTCAAGTAATGGTCCACCATTTTCACCTGAAACAATCAGGGCTGTTTTAATTTGTCCTGATTCAATCATATTTCCGGCAACCACGATGGCGTTAATCACACCAAGACAGGCGTTGGATAAATCAAAAATCATCGCTTTGGGAGAAAGCCCAAGATTAGCGTGAACAACTGAGGCCGTGGCCGGCTCTAAAAAATCGCGGCAAACAGAAGCGTGAACTAAAAGGTCGATCTCTTCTGCTTTAATTTGTGAGTTCTTTAAACAAGCGCGTGCTGCGGCCGTCGAAAGATCACTTGGTTTTGTTCCCGGGGCCCATTGTCTTCTGGCCGAAATCCCGGTCATAAGTTCCAGTCTTCCTTCCGGAAGTTTTAATTTTTCATAAATAGGCGAGAGTCTCTGCTCAATTGCGGCAGAGGTAAACTCAGTCTCTGATAAGTCGTAACCAAAACTATGAATCACGACATTGTTAAATTTCATTTAAAATCCCCTTGCAGAACATGGAGGTTGGCCATTGAGATCCCCGAGAGCATAGAGCCCACGATTCCCAAAAAGCCCTGGTCAGTTCCACAAATGTAAAGACCATCAATCGGGGTTTTCCCGTTTCTTGATTTGTCTGTCGAGCCGTATACCGTTCCTTCAAAGTGCTGAGTGTAGCGCTTGATGGTTGTCGGTGTGAAAATATCTTTAAAAAGAATCTGGTAATCAGGATTGATCCCGCAATTTTTTAAAATCCCTTTTGCGTTTTCACACAGAATTTCCTTTTGTTCTTTATAAAGCGTTTTATCTTCGGCCGATTTTAGTTCATTCCAAAGATCAAAGTTAGCGATATTGGTGATTCGTAAAACACCTTCAGGGTAATCATCCTGGTAATTGTCGTATTTAAAGTTATTCGGAAAACACACCACCGCGCTTTCGCGGTCAAAAAGAGTTTGTGGTTTTTGGTATAAATATTCAGGGCGGTTGTTGTAGAAAATAATCGTCGCATCGACACCTAACTCGCGCGGTTTTTTATCTGTCACCAGAATACTTTCACAGAAAGAGAGTTGTCCCACCGCTGGGTGATCGAGGTTTTCAAATTCACTGACGACACCATAAGTCTCAGGAAGACCCATGCTGGATAAAATCTGACTGCATTCAATAATCTGGTTGTGATTGATTTCAACACCCACAACTTTTCCGCCATGACTGATGATTCTTGTGACTTCCGATTTAAAGCGCAGTTCTCCGCCGACATCGGATAGTTTTTTTAATAGCAGGTCAATAATTGTACGCACTCCACCTTCAGGGCGAGAAAACCCTTCTAGGAAAATGCTCTTAAACATGATAACAAACTGAGAAAAATCCATGTCATTTTCCCAGGCACTTCCGTAAATCAGAAGGGGACAAAAGATCATCTCAACGAGGGAGTCGTTTTTAATAAACGTTCTCACCACGGTCTTGGCCATCACGGTTTCATTGTTTAAATTGACTTCATCAAAATTTTTGATGTGTTCAAGTAAACGGATGAAGCCGTCAATTTCCTGGGGAAAATTCTGGTTGATCTCTTCGATCAGGACATTGATCTCATTGGTGAATTTTAAACTTTTATCCGGGAACTGAATCAGTGAATAGTTCTGTGGAGAGAGTTTAAACTCTTCATAGGGGATTCTTAACTGCTTCATCAGCTTGTTAAAAGGTTTTCCCCTGTCAGAAGGAGTTACGAAATTTGTCAGGGCATGAAGACCTACATCAAACTTGCGTTTTCCCCTGGCATAATAAGAATTCAGACCACCGCTGATTGTGTGTTTTTCTAGAACCAGGACTTTTTTATTGTACATGGCAAGGCGGATACCGGCCGCAAGACCAGACATTCCAGCACCGATAACCACACAATCAACTTTTTCGGTCGTATTCATTATTATTGGTTGAATTTCGGAGCAAGGTACTCAACACAAGATGCCATTGTAGCAAGTCTTGGGTAGTCTTCTTGTGGAACTTCGATTTTGTGACGCTTTTTTAGCTCCATAACGATGTCCAGGAAGTCCATTGAATCCAGGTCAAGTTGCTCTCTTAGTGCCACTTCGTCTTTGATTCCTGTTACATCGTCATCAAGAGCGATGTCAGCGATGATGTCTAGAACTTTTGTACGTACTTCTGCGTTTGATAACATAATTTTCTCTCCTTATTGAGCAAACTTCTTAACGATTAATGATGAGTTAATTCCAAGCATTCCGAATGAGTTATTTAAAATGTATTTTGAATCGTGAGCGACTTTTTCACCGTTAACCAGGTTTGGAATCGCACACTCTGGATCGAGGTTTTCGATCTTTTTACATGGGTGAACATAGCCATCAGTGAATGAAGGGATATTTCCGGCAAGTTCAAGGGCCCCGGCCGCTCCCATAGCATGTCCGATAAATCCTTTTGTCGCATTGACGTAAGTGTTTTTTGAGTTCCCAAAAACCTGAGCGACGGCCTGGCATTCCTGGATATCTCCCTGGTTTGTTCCAGTCGCGTGCATACTGACGATGTCGATATCAGAAGCTTCAAGACCGGCCTTTTTCATCGCAAACTGCATACATTCAATTTGTCTTTCTGTATTGGGAAGAACGAAATCTGTGGCATCACTGTTAGAGTGGTATCCTACGATCTCGGCATAGATATGAGCGCCTCTTTTTTTAGCGTCTGATAATCTCTCCAGCACGTACACAGCTCCACCTTCACTCACGACAATTCCATTTCTGTCTTTATCAAGTGGGCGAGTGGCCAGGGGCGGGTCTTCGTGATGCCCTAGAGCTCCTTGAGCTTTAAAAGCAGCAAAAATCCCAAATGTTTCTGTCGATTCAGAAACTCCACCGGCAAAAGCTAAGTCGACTTCATCTAAAAGAAGCTGTTGAGCTCCTTGAATGATCCCCAGATTTCCAGCGGCACAAGCAGCGCCGATAGTATAATGAGGCCCGGTAATTCCCATATTAAGAGTCACTTCACCTGCCGGATTGTTGGCAACTGTTCTTGGGTTGTGGTGGTGAGACCAAAAGCTCACATCTTTATTATGAGTATTATAAAGATCGTGGATTTCATTTTCAGTTTCCACGTTTCCGTGTTCTGTGATTCCTAAATAAACACCAACACGGTTTTTATCCACGCCATCAAAATCGATTTTTGAATCAATCAATGCTTCTTTTGTGCAGTAGATTGAAATCGCTCCAGCGCGTGTACCGCGCTTTCTCATCTTTTTTGGCTGATGTTTTGTTTCATCAAACTTGCATAGACCAGCGGCCACAACACCCATATGGCGGATTTCAGTGTGAACGATTCCGCTTTTTCCAGTAAGAAGTCCTTCGCGCAGTTCGGCCAGGTTGTTTCCCAGAGGAGAAGTTAATCCAATACCAGTGATCACAATTCTCTGATTATCGTTTTTCATAAATACCCTTTAAATTATTTTTAAATTTTTCAGTCAGGTTATCTTTAATAGTCATTGTAATATCGGCCAGCGGCCCTGCTGTTGTCGCCAGAAGATCCAGTGCCTTTGGCAGGCGCTTTACCATGGCTTCATATTGAGCATCAAACTCAGCGCGGGTTTTATTGTGGGCCATGGTGATTACAAAATGCATGACACTCTCAGCAATCTCACAAGTCGTCACAATAGACTGCATTCTTCTTTTTCTACTGGCGTCTTCTGGAGACTGGGATTTATCCAGCACTCTCTGGGCCATGCGTTTAAAGTCGGCGACAACTTCTTCTTCGCGTTTTCTAAAAACACTCGCCACAATGGCCAGTGAGTCTTCTTTGGCCGAATGAAGTTTTGCTTTGGAGCCCTGATTGTCTCTATCACCAGTGGTCTCAATCGCCCCGAAGTGGGTTAGAGTTTTTAGTGAAAGTGAAACGGCACTTTGAGAAAGATTTAATGTCTGTTCGATTTCTTCAGAAGTTAGTGGTTTTTTAGCGAGAACCAGTAAACCAAAAACACTTCCATCAATTCTTTTGAAACCGATGCGCGAGAAGAAAATCTCAAAGCTTGGAAGCTCTTTTAAGATCTCTGCTTCAACTATCGAATTTGATGTCGTCATAAGACTGATCCCATTGATATTTTTAAGTTATTATAAAAATATAATATATAAAATATTTGCGATTCGGACGGGTTTTGTCCAGTGGTATTTAGTAAAAGAAATGTCTTTGGGAATGAAGAATATGCGTTATGAAAATAAAAAAGCATCCACGAAGGATGCTTTTATTGAGAGAAACTTGAATTTAATTATTATGTTTAGCCGTCGTATTCTTCTACGTCAGAGACGTCTGATGAATCACTTTCATCGATAATCACTGGAGGAGTTGCAGTTGAGCCTGGAGTTGGCACTACAGATTCTTCCGATTCTGGGAAGATCATCTCGTCGTCTTGAGCATGTGCGTAAGACAGAGATACATTGAAGAGAACTAGTCCTAGTAATAAAAGACGTTTAGTTTTCATTGGGTAAGAGCCTCCATTAGTGCCTATGCCCCAGTATAGCACTCTCTATGGCCGGGTGGTAGTAGAAAATAGTGCAAGAAATTCGGGGCTTCCCCCTACAAATATGTTGATTTTCCTTGAAACATTCTTAAAAATTTAGACTAAGATAGTGTAATATTTTCGATAAACATTAATTTCTAAAGGTGCGCATGGGCGGATTTAAAGACGATTTGGATGACTTAGATGAAGAACTAGAACTCGACGGAGACGAGGGTGGGGATGATGATTTCTCATTCGACGACGACGAAGACGGGGAAGAAGGTAAAAGCAGCGGTAAAAAAGGCAAATCAGAATCTGGTGGCTTTAACCGTGAGAGCTATTACGTATATAAGGACAAACTAGTTCAACTTTCAGGAACGATCAGACCTAAAGAGCGTTCAAAAGAAGGGAAAGTCATTAGTCTGGATTTCAAAACAGATGACAAGATTTACTCGATCGTTATGGATGACATGGGCAAGAAGCTTACGGCTTCATGTTTCCAGGAATTCCTGGTGACTGGTCTTGTGAGCAAAGTTTCTGAAAAAGAGTATACGATCTCGATTAAAACTTACATTTAAACGAATCCAAATGATGGAAGTTGGGTCTTGTATCCTCGTGAGATAAGGCCCAATAACTCAAATCACCGGTTTTCGTTTTAATCACGCTGGTAATCCCGGCCGACATTTCTCCCTTGAAGAATCCTTCTGGAAATTTAGCCTTATCAATTTTCACGATCAGGTGAAACACGTCCATGCTTAGCAGGATATCGAACTCCACTTTGTCCATTGGGGCATACTCACTTAAAGCGTCGCCTTTTTTCTCAAAGTAAAAAGCATTCCACTCAAAGTCAGGTGAGAAATTAAATTCCATGTAACTGTTTTTCTCGTTTTTAATAAAAAGCTCAAAGCAGCTCTTTTCCCAGAGTTTTATCACGCGTGCATGTTTAGGCGTGCCGGTTCCTAAATCAAGAGCAGGGAGGTTTCCTTGCACCTTATAGCTTATATAGATACATTCTTCCGTGTTATTGAACTCACTGGCGATAGTGATAGTTGGAGCGCTTTCTTTTTTAAAGGGAGTAAGAGAAAATTTTGCCATTTTGAAATCCGATTTAAACGTTTGGTTATTTTGAATTTACTTTAAGTCTTCATGCTACCGAGAAGATTACTATGAAATGGGCGCATTTTATAATTTTTTTCTCTTATGTCTTCTTACTGAAGACTTCTTATGCTTTTGACAATGACACATTCACGAAGGTCAATAACGCCAATCATTGGATGTCAGCAAAAAATTATAACACGGCAGTGTACAGTGAAGCCGAGGCCATTGTTAAAGTGGGGCTGGATGAAGAAAAAAAGACGCGTGAACTCACTAAGCTTCAAGAAGAGGAGTTTAATAACAAGCCGGCCTGTGGTCATTGCCCAAGCCATTTGAAATTGACCCGCTCAATAAATGATATTCTTTCGAAAATGAGAGAGAATCCGGAACTCAAAAACAATGATGAAATCCCGGTGAACATCAATCATCTAAAGTTTCTTTATTTCACAGTGAAAACCAGAACAGAAGACGGGACTACAAAGTGTAGCCGTTATATGGATATCACCAAAGATTTAAAACCAACAGTGTTTGATGGACAAATGGAGCTTGTAGCGGAAGATGCTTACAGGTTTGATGGTGTGACCACTGTTCAGGTCTTAGACCCTAATAAAGATGAAGTGGTCTATTATTACCGCGGTGAAGGTGATCAAAAAAATATCATCGTTCAGGCCGTGATGGGAAAAGATGGTGGAAAGTTTCGCTACTATTACTATCGCCCGAGTGAAAAAGAAAAAAATCCCTACAATCTTCCTTCGATGGGGGAAGAGAGTCCGGATGTCACTGTTAAGAAAAAGAGAATCAGTGAAGGGCCGGAGTTTCCTGAAGAAAAAAGCATGACAACTCTCTCAGCACCGGAGAGTAAAGATAAGTTCAGGCTTAATTTTAAACCTCGCCTGGAAAAAAGAAATAAATACATTCCAAAAAATATTCATCTGGCCGATGGAGAAGTCAGCGAAGAGATCATAGGCGGACTGCGAGTGAATGCTTCGACGGCCCTTTCGGTGACTAAAGGGAATGAGGCGAAGTTAGACCTACAAAATGAGCAGGGGTTTAAGTACGTTGAGATTAACGTGCGCACGAAAATCACCGGAGAAACAGAGCATTCATTTGCCGTTCCCTATGAAGTGAGATTAAGCAGTGTGGATGACAAAGATGCCTACCGCCTGGCAGGGAGAGTGGAGGACCAAACTCACGCTCAAGTGGCAAGCCTGGCCTTGGTAGATGGGTATATTCAGCACATCAGGGCCGAACTGAGACGTGATAAAAACACTTCGAAAACGTCTCTTATTTTAGGTCGAGACTTCGATATGGGAAAAACTGAAATGGCCTCTGTCTTTATCGGCCGCGATGAAGAGCGCAGCAAGTTTATCTCCCTTCAACATAAGAAGTTAGTAGGTAAGAACACGACTATGGTTCTCGATGTCAAATTTGATGAGAACAAAAAAGCGACTCTTACCTATCAGTTGCGCAGCCGTTTTTAGAAAATAATTTCCACCGGACAGTGATCGCTTCCCATGACATCTTGCAGATGCTTAATTTTCTTCATGCGTTTTTGGATATTCTCATCAATGAAAAAGTAATCAAGTCTCCACCCGATATTCTTCTCGCGGCAACCTCCGCGATAAGTCCACCACGTGTATTCGTCTTTTTTATCCGGGTAATGAAGCCTGAAGGCGTCAGCAAATCCCGCCTCAATCATCTCATCTAAAAAAGCACGCTCGTGGGGAAGAAATCCTGTACTGTTGACGTTGCTTTTAGGACGGGCAAGATCGATTTCTTTATGGGCCGTATTGAGGTCTCCCGTAATCAAGACACCTTTTTTCTGAGAGAGTTTTTTAGCGAGTTTTAAAACTTCACGCGAGAATTCTAGTTTATAGTCGACGCGTGAATGATCTTCCTTTCCATTAGGAAAATAGCCAGTCAGTACGTAGAAGTCTGCGTACTCGGCCCAAATAAAACGGCCTTCGATGTCGAATTTTTCGATCCCAATACCAATGTTTACTTTTAGTGGGGGTACCGAACCTTTTTTTATCATCAGGGCCGTGCCAGAGTAGCCCTTTCGGGTGGCCGGGTTTAAATAAACCTCATAGAAGTCGCTCCAACCTTCCAAAATCTCCCGAACATCCTCATGAGTGGATTTTATTTCCTGTAGGGCAATGATGTCGGGTGAACTTTTTTCAAACCATTTAGCAAAACCCTTTTGAGTTACGGCGCGGAGTCCGTTGATATTCCATGTGACAATGTGCATAAAAAGCCCCTGTGAATAAAAAATGCATATTTTACAAAAATTTTGTTTAAGTTTTTCTTAAAGTTTGTTAAGGTAGTCTAAAGGTTTTGAAGTTAACAGTTCAAAATTTATTAATTCGCTCTGGAATATAAACAAAATATTAAGTACCACATAACAACATGTGAGTGACGACCTGATGGAGGAAAATTATTTATGAGATCATTCAAAAATATCGCTGCATTGATTAGAACAAAGCGTATTAACCATCCAAAGAGCTATTCACAATCTGACCTTTCATTACTTCTTGGATATAAAAACGGCCAGTTTATTTCAAACGTAGAACGTGGATTATGTAACGTGCCACTAAAAATGATGAAGAAGATCTCAGAAGTTTTAGACATCTCAGCTGAAGAGATTAAGACTGCGATCCTTAAAGATCACGAAGAAACTCTGACGAACTACTTCAATAAAGCAACTGCGACGAAAAAAGCTCCTTCTCGCGACCTAGAAAACGTAGAAGTTCTATAATTTTAATTTAAAAAAACTCCGGCCGAGTCCTATAGGTTTTTATACCTTAAATAGTCTTCGGCCGTTCCCACACTTTCTTCCGTGTCTTCTGAATAATCACAATTGATTTGCGACTGTAAAAGGTGAGGCTCTGCTGGTGGCAGGTCTTCTGGAACCACATCACCTTCAATCGGTAATGCATGGTTAGTCGTATAAATGCGGTCGTTTTGATAGCCGTTATTTCTCTTTTCAAAAAGCACTTTCACATCCGGAGCAAGTTTGTTTTCGAATTCGCGGATGTCGTTGAGTGTGTTGTAGAAATTTCTTTCGAGCTTTGCCTTTTGAGCAGGATCTGCTCTGTAGAAAAGGTCGT
The DNA here is from genome assembly GCF_002872415.1 of Bacteriovorax stolpii. Classification (GTDB taxonomy): domain Bacteria; phylum Bdellovibrionota; class Bacteriovoracia; order Bacteriovoracales; family Bacteriovoracaceae; genus Bacteriovorax; species Bacteriovorax stolpii. The sequence continues at coordinate 1,711,383 of NZ_CP025704.1, forward strand.
GGTATTTTCTTCTGGCAATAATATGCTGATCAAGCAGGTTTAAATACTTTTCGTAAATGCGCTCAAGAGGAGAAACCGGCCCTTGAGGCTGGCCTTGTCCTTGAGGGCGTGGACGGTTGTGGTGTGGTCTTGGTTTCTTTTTCTGGCCTTGACCCTGCCCTTGCTGTCCTTGAGGCTGATTAGGGCGATTAGGGTGCTGACCTTGCGGTCTTGCTTGTTGTCCCTGTTGTCCTTGACCTTGTCCTGCTTGGCGAGGCTCTGCGTTGTTGCCTTGTCCTCCGCCTGGGCGGTGACGGCGACGGTTGTTGTGCCTTCTGTTATTTTGTCCCTGACCGCTTTGGCCACCTTGGTTACTTTGAGGTCTCTGCTGATTTCCACCAGAATTATTATTTGATTGCTCGCTCATTCTTTGATCCTTAGTTGATGTTTACATTATTGGTAAAAACTCATCTAAGTCAATCCGCATAATGCTCAAATGTTTTATTTACCAAAGCTTTCTCTAGCGTTATCATGCCAGAGCTATCTAAAACTCTTTTTCATACACAAAAATCTATAGAGGAGATCCTAATGAGCGCAAAAAACCGCGTGAAAGTAGCAGTCACTGGAGCTGCAGGACAAATTGGTTATGCATTGTTATTCAGAATTGCATCTGGACAAATGTTTGGACCAGAAACAGAAGTTGAACTTCAACTCATCGAGCTTGAAGCTGCTCTTGGTGCACTTAAAGGTGTAGCAATGGAGCTAGACGACTGCGCATTCCCACTACTAAAAAAAGTAACATGTACATCTGACTACGCTGTCGGATTTAAAGATGTAAACTGGGCCATCCTGGTTGGATCTGTTCCTCGTAAGGACGGAATGGAGAGAGCTGATCTTCTAAAGATTAATGGTGGTATCTTCACAACTCAGGGACAAGCAATCGCAGCTAACGCCGCAAAAGACGTTAGAGTGTTCGTTGTTGGTAACCCATGTAACACAAACGCATTGATCGCGATGAACGCAGCTAAAGGTGTTCCATCTGACAGATTCTATGCAATGACAACTCTTGATGAAAACAGAGCAAAAACTCAGCTAGCACAAAAAGCTGGTGTTGATGTAACTGCAGTTTCTAACATGACAATCTGGGGTAACCACTCAGCAACTCAGTACCCTGATTTCTACAATGCTAAAATTAATGGTAAATTTGCTCACGAAGCAATCGCTGATCAGGAATGGCTAAAAGGCGCTTTCATTGAAACTGTTCAAAAGCGTGGAGCTGCGATCATTAAAGCTCGCGGTCTATCTTCTGCTGCTTCAGCTGCAAACGCTGTTGTAGACGGAATTTACCACCTAACTCACGAAACAAAAGCAGGTGAGACATACTCAATGTGCCTGGCTTCAAACGGAGAGTACGGTGTAGATAAAGGTCTAATCTTCTCGTTCCCATGCAGAACAGTTAACGGAAAACTTCAAGTCGTAGACGGCGTGAAGCTTAATGAATTCGGAACTGAGAAATTCAACGTGACTCTTAACGAGCTTCGCGGAGAAAGAGACGCTGTAAAAGAATTAGGTCTAATCTAATTCCTTTACAACATAACGATCTATTCACTTAAAAAAAAGGCCCCTTTAAAAGGGGCCTTTTTTATTAGCTAATAATTTTCGTTATAATTCTCAAATCTCTTGCTGTGGAATTTGTGTGGTGCCTGCTCTCCATCTTGAATTTTGGCAACATCTGATTTTTGTTCTTCAGCGATTTGTCTTGAAGGCGAAGAAGAACAGCTTGCTAGAAGAGCGACTGTAAACACACAAAGAGAAAGGTTTAAAAGACCTTTTTTAGATAGTAATGATTTCATAGGACCTCCTTGTAAAGTCGTTCAGTAAGATGAAGAATTCCTTTCAACATCTTCTACTATGTATACTGCTAGTATCGTGCCAAAGTTTCGCTGGGCATTTAGATGACTATCGGTGTTTTTGTGACACCGACGGCCTCGTTTTTTATGATGATCGTGACTGTTTTTTTTGATCGACTAACTTAAAACAATGGGTTTGCTCTTCGATTGTCAGGGGTTTTATGCCCTCTACATTTTTTTTACGGATACCTTTTGACCTTATCAGTTCATCTCCTTCTCTTATCTTTCTAGTCAGTTGTTGACCTAGGACTTTCATCCAGGGAGGACAGCGCTGATTCATTTCTTCATAAGGGATTTTAATGAACTCTGTGTCTTCCATGCAAATGATACTGGCACTTCTTGCACCTTCATCGAAGAAAGACAGTTCACCAATATATTCTCCGTCTCCAAGATACGCCACCGGGATAATCTGTGACCCCTTTTGAACAAAGACCATGACTTTTCCTTTCTGGATAATAAAGAGATCGTTTTCTTCATCTTCGGCCAAAAAAAGAATGTCATCTTTTTTCAATTTGATTTTTACAGTACCTTCAGACTCCAGGCTCATTTCGATACTCCTTCTTCGTTTACACTTAAAATCTTTTTTAAGATGTCACCAAGTTCGCTGACCATGCTTTGATAGAAAACATTTTGCGGGACAATCTCATCCTGAAAGAGCCCTTCGTCTCCGAGTTTGGAACTCATGAATTGATCAAAATCCAAAACGTTGATTTGATTTTTCTGAGCATAGCCTTTAATGATGGCGTTGTAGACGGCGTTTCCGCGCCAGTTTGCGCAGTCAAAAACAGTGGCCTTCATCAGTGCATCTCTGGCCGTTTTGATATCACCAACCCCTTGGGCCGCACGCCCTAGAAGATAGAATGAGCGGGCATTGGAGAAGGTGACACCTGAGAGCTCCAGCGCTTTAGGGAAGGCCATTTTATAAGCGCCTTCTTTTAGCTCAGCTTCGATTTCCTGCTGAACACCGATGACATCTTCGCTTTCTGCGTGAGCACAGACTTCTTTAGGTTCGGCCTCAAGATTAAGGGGAGCCGTGATAAAAACCAGATTACTTTTTTTGTCTTTGATGTAATCGACGAACTCTCTGACTTCATATTCAAAAAGTTTGAAAGTCAGTTGTTTTTCATTGAGCTTGGCATTGGCCGCCAGGTTAGATTTGTACTCTTTAAATTCACCTAGGTCCTGATAATGGATATCGCGGTAAAGTGCTTTTGAGACCCATGGGAAAGTGATGATGAGTGAAATAAGTTTTTCATCATCGAAGGTCTTAAAATTTTTCAGGATCTTTTTTTGATCATCAATCTCAAATTTTTTTTCAAAGAGTTCGCTTGTTCCTCCAAAATAAATGATGATGGGAGGAAGCTTTTTAAGCATTTTAATCTTATGAATTGTACGAAAGAGTCCTTCATTATCCGCACTCCAGTTGTAGATTGTTGGAGGCGTTTTTAAGAGTCCCTGGAACTGCGAACGAATGTTGTCCGTATACGGATCGAGGGTTTTTCCCATGCGATCGCCGACAATGAGAATCTTGGCATTTTCTGCTTCCTGAATCTCCTTAGCGTGGTCCTTCTGGAATTTTTCATCAAAACTGTTTAGGAAAGAGTATGGGTACGGGGTGATGACCGTGCGTTTTTTGGAGTAATCCCAGTATAAGTAGGCACTTGCGCCGACAACCCCCAGGAGAATCAAAATGAGTAACTTTTTTAACATACTTTGATTGTATTGGATTTTTTTGGTATCTAAAAGGGCGTATTTAAAAAGGAAAAGTATGACCAACACCATTTGGACCCCGGAGCTTTTGAGCCCGGCCGGAAGTTTAGAGAAATTGAAAGTAGCTGTTCTTTACGGAGCAGACGCTGTTTATTTGGGTGGGCAGAAGTTTGGACTTCGCCAGGCTTCAGACAATTTCACTGCTGAAGAATTAAAAGAAGGCGTAGAGTTCGCTCACGAAAGAGGTTCACTGGTTTATGTTGTTCTTAACAGCTTCCTTCACGATAAAGATTTAGAAGAGCTTCCTGAGTTTTTAGCTCTGTTATCAGAACTAAAAGTTGATGCCGTTATTGTTTCTGATTTAGGGGTTATTACTGAAATTCAAAAACACTCTAATTTAGTCATCCATTTATCAACTCAAGCTTCGTGTTTAAACGTTGAGTCCGCAAAACTGTGGAAGAAAATGGGCGTGACGAGAATTGTTCTTGGCCGCGAAGTGACGATTAAAGAAGCAAAGAAAATTAAAGAAGAGACAGGTCTGGAGATTGAAATGTTCGTACACGGATCAATGTGTATGGCCTTCTCTGGAAACTGTGTCATCTCAAACTATACCCAAGGCCGCGACTCAAACCGCGGAGGGTGCGCGCACTCTTGCCGTTTTGAATACAGTATTGATTTCAACCAGGACGAAGAGGCCAAAAAAGCTTTTTTTATGTCTTCAAAAGACCTGGAAGGAATCCGTATGCTCACTGAGTTTATCGAAGCGGGTATTGATTCACTAAAAGTCGAAGGAAGAAACAAAAGCCATTACTATGCAGGGACTGTGTCGAAGGTTTATGCTGAAGCTCTTCGCTATTATAAGACTCACGGGAACTTCCTTTCAGATGATTTAATCCGTTGGGAAGAAGAATTAAGAAAAATCTCTCACCGCGATTACACCACTGGAAGCCTGGATGAGTATGCGGATGAAAGCTCAATCTACAATCAGCGCGAAAGCGATGAGATTGAATACACGGTCAGTGGTGTGGTGCTTGAAGTAAAAGAAAATGAACACATCCTGATGGAAGTTAGAAGCGCATTTTATCCTGGAGATGAGTTAGAGATCATGCCGTTTAAAGGCAGAATCATCAACCACAAGATCGCGACGATTAAAACTATCGCAGGAATTGAAATCCCCAAATCAAAACCGGGAAGTGTCGTGAAGGTTCCTTATATGGCCGGGGCCGAAAGATTTAACCTGATTAGAAAAAAAGCAGAGGTGCGCGTATGAAATTTATCACCTATGCAGAAAATAAAATTCAATTAGAAAAACTGGCCTCTCTTGTCAGCGCTGGAAAAGTAAACCGTGATGACTTAGAAGTGATTGTTGGAACAAGAACTCTTTCTCGCTACAGTGAAATGGGGCTTGAAGAGCTTTTAGAATTGGTTACATTAAACCAGTCGCTGAAACTTCCGCTTGTTTTAGAGTGGGATGTTCTTCAGCAGGAAAACTTGTTCTTAAAAAATAAAGAAACAATCAGCAGACTTCCTCTGCATGAATTTAAGGCCATCCGAGTTCAAGACCCGGGAGCACTTAACACGATCGTAGAAACATACCCTTGGTTAAAAGTGCAGTTGATTTTAGAAAATGGAAACCATAACTTCCAGGGACTATCTCGTTGGAGTTCTTTCCTGGGTGCTCAATTAGACCGCCTGGTGCTTTCAAATGAACTTTCTCGCGAACACTTAAGCCGCTACGCCGGTGAACTGTCATCTGGATTAGAAGTCCTGGCCTTTGGGCGCATTCTTCTTTTTTATTCTCCACGCCTTTTGCTTTCACCACTTAAAAAAGAAGAGATCCAGAAGTCACTTCAGGACAAAAATATCGAGGCCTTCGGAACAAGTGAGGAGAGTCCCCATGCAGGATTCCCTTTAATTGAAAACGCTCACGGGACTTTTATGTTTAACGTAAAAGACCTGTACTTACTTGATCACTTAGAAGAATTAAAAGCGCTAAACATCGCTGCTGTTCGTTTTGACCTGCGTTTTGATGAAAGCTTTAATCACTTAGAGACAATGCTTGATCTTTACTACGGCCGCGTGTCTCATGCTGATATCAATATTAAAAATGCTCATCCTCGCCCGATGATTAAAGGGTTCTACAACATCAATAAAACCGATGTCCTGTTTACGAAACTTAAAAATAAGCGCATCCAGCGCCAAGATGACAACTACATTGGCGAGATCGTCGATGTGGAACGAGATCAACAGATGGCCCTCGTGGTTAAGTCAAAACACTTAAAACTGAACCTGGGGCAGGAAGTTCAGTTAGTCACTCCTGAAGGCAAAGTGAAAAACGTCAACATTAACACAATTATCGACACAAGCCGCTTAGAAAAACAAAGCGCAGCGACTAACGAAATTGTGCTTCTTCCTTTTTTAAGTGGTGTGGTTGCTAAAACTCAAGTCTACCTGGTGCAATAGGAAGTTTATGAAAATCATGACTCTTCTTTTTGTCGGCCTTTTTTCAGTTTCTGCTTTTAGCAGCACATATATGTGTCGTAGCTACAACACAGGGGCCATTGTTATCGCCGACACAGAAAAAAGAGAAATCATTGTTAAAGACCGCTTTGGCAATGAACTTAATATCCTGGATGAAGTGGAGAGCTCCACTGTTGACTGTACGCTTATCTTCACCCGCGAAGGAGACGTTGTCTTTAGTGTTGAATCCTTTGAAGATGGAAAACTTCTGGGGACATTTGAAAACGACAGCTCTTATCAGTGTTTTTTGAGAAATTAGTTCTCATCTTCTTTAATCATCAGTACAATTTATTTATGGAAAATGTGGAAGACAGACCATTGCGTTCGCTGACGACGCCATCGATGGACTTTTTGCTCTTAGGTGGGCTGAGTCTTATCGTGTGGGCGGTGATGACATCGATGCGCCTCTTTCAAACTGAACAAGAAGTTCAACCTCAGTTTTTTCAAATGATGATGGCCTTTAGTTGGCTGTCTATCGCCTGCAATTATCCACACTTTTTAATTTCATATCGTTTTGGATACGGAAGAGGGAAGGGATTTATTTTTAAGCATTGGCCCTCTCTGGTTGGTGTCCCGGTTTTTTTTCTTGTTCTTTATCTTGTGACGTTCTTTTTTTTTCATGAGCAAATCTACACTTCTTCTTTTGTTGCCGGACTTAACAGCATCTTTAGTGCGATTGGTATTGGCTATAAAGTAGGGGAACTTCCTAATTTAGGAATTGAGCTCTTGGGGCTTGCTGTGCGAATTATGTATCTGACGACAGGATGGCATTATTCTAAGCAGGCATTCGGTTGTATTATGGTTTTTTCCCACTATCATAATTATCCTATCAGTAAATTACAGCGCCTTATTTGGAAGATCAGTCTTTTTAGTGTGGCCATTTATAATTTCTTTTTTGTCACGAACCTGGCGGCAGAAGGTAATGGGGCCTTCTCTATGTTTTTTAACGTCCCAATGAGCAAAATTATTTTACCTAAGTTTCTTGAAATATGGTCATTGTGGGCCGTCATCATTAGTGGGTTCATGGTGGTGTATTTTGTGCTTTATAAAAACTTCAAATTAGGCAAGACTCCTACTAGTGCTATCCTGGTGCCGTGGATTGCTCTGCATTTTTGGTGGGTACCTTTATTTGGAATGATGGATTTTTTTTATTTGGCCGTCCCTTTTTTTCACGGGCTTCAATATCTACTTTTTGCTTATCAACTTGAAGCACCTGAGCACAGTTGGGAGCGAATCAAAAAAATAAAAGTGATGAGTATGAAAATCCTCATTCTTTTTTTAGTTGGCTACCTTTCTTTTGAATATGTTCCTCAGATGCTGGATTCATGGTTTTCAACTGACAGGCGCTTTCAAGTGATGTTCTTTTTTGTCGCCATTCCTGTTTTCATCAACGTCCACCACTTCTTCATCGACAGCGTCGTCTGGCGCTTCAACGACGAGACCATCAGGAAGAAACTCCTGGATTAAACCATGTAATAATGACAATCCTTCCACAATCTTTCCATAGTCATTTGGTACTTGAATGTATCGACGATTCTTGGAGGGATTATGAAGAAGATTGTTTTAATGAGTTCTCTGTTTACTATGGCCGCTGCCTCTGCTGATACAACTCAAGTGGCACAAGATGATATTCTAAAAGAAAGCACAGAAGCTCTTAACTGTGTAACTGTGGAAGCACGTCCAAAAACTGTGAGTGCGATTAAACCAACACTTCCTGAAAAAACAATTGAAACTCCATCTCCTGCAGCTGTTGAAGTCGCAGAGGCAACAGAAGTTCCATTAGTAGATGAAATTGCTGATAATAGAAACCTAAGCCCTTCGGAAAAACTCAAGGCCTATAGACAAAAACTTGAAGAGAAGAATTTAGTTCTTCTGGAAAAGAAATTAGAGATGATCAGACTTGAACAAGAAATGGCCCTTCTTCGCAATTTAGAGCGATCGATGAATAAGACCTTAAGTGCAATAAAAGACCTTTAGATTCCCCCTCGAAATCCTAAGGATTCTGGCACTTTAAGACCTTTCCATGATGTTTCAACAATCCTTTGCCATAATGACAAAAATAACAAAACTTCGGGAGTTATTATGGCAAACGGGCTGTTGATTTTAACAATCCTTCTTTTTTCAGTTTCAGCAAAAGCTGAACCTCTAACACCACCACCAATGAGAACTCCTGGAATGGAAATGGGAAGACCTCCTGAAGAGTCACTTGAAGATTTAAAGTTTACTTACGATTCAAAAAATAAACTCTTCAAAGATGAAGCTGAAGCAAAAGAGTTTCAAAAACTTTTTACTGAAAATAAAGACACAAAAGAAATCAAAGATCAGTTTGCTAAAGTTCAAGAAGACCGCAAAAAGAAAATGGATGAGATGAGAAAAAACGGCACTCGTCCTGATTTTGAAAAAATGAAGGAAGAAAGAGAGGTTGCTCAGTTTGATTTATTGAAGGCCATTAAAAATATCCTGGAAAACAAAAAGAAAGAAAAATCAACTGTTGCTAAGACCGATGTGAAATGTGAAGGCGCAAAGTCTCAGCCAATTCTTGAGAAAACCACAACTGACTCAATGAAAGACTCAGCGAAGGTGACTAAAATCATCCTGACTGAAGAAGAGTACAAGCGTATGAAGTCAGAGCTCCGCAATGAGCTTAAGAATGAGCTTAAAGAAGAATTGAAAAAAGAGATGGCCCAAGGAAGACCGAACGAAGAAATGCGCGATCGTCCTTCAAGAGATAGGGATAAAGAAGAAGATCGTCCAAAAATGGCGGAAGGAAAAAGCAAAGGCCGCCAAGGTAGAGGCGAAGGCATGGGCATGAATATGAACATGGGTGGATCATCGTCGAATGTTTCTCAAATGGCTTCAGCGATAGGCCAGCAGATGATGAACAATTTTCAAAATATGGGGCAGTCCTCTGGAATGCAAATGGGGAATATGAATCAGATGCAAATGGGGGGCATGAACCAAAGACAAATGGGAAATATGAATCAGATGCCGCAAGGAATGTACGGTATGCAAACTGGCAATCAAATGCCAAGAATGCCTCGCCAACAGCAGGCCATGATGAACAATCAAATGAATGTTTATGGAAACCAGATGAATATGGGCGGATATGGAAATGATCGCTTGCAGATGAATCCATTTCCGTCGAATACGACTGGTTATAACTTTATGGCGTCAGACATGAATTCTAGTTATACTTATGGCAACTCGATGATGAATCCTTACAGTGGCAACAGCTACTATGCCACATATGGCTCACAAATTGGGATTCCTTATATGGGAACATCATCTTTTGCACAAATGGGGAATTAAAGAATGTTAGTACTTTTAGTTGAAGACGATCCAATTTTAGGAAGAAGTATTAAAACGACGCTGGAGCTTGAATCCTTTAAAGTTCTTTGGTGTAAAAGTGTTCAGGAGACCCACGATTTAATTGCTAACAACGAATTCCAATGCATTCTTTTAGACATTGGGCTTCCAGATGGAAATGGGATCAACCTTTGTAAAGAACTGCGAGCTGATTTTCAAAAAACGCCCATCATCTTTTTAACGGCACAGACTGATGAAGACTCATTGCTTATGGCCTTCGATGCCGGAGGAAATGATTTTTTAAGAAAGCCTTTTAGCCAAAAGGAGTTGCTTGCTAGAATTAAGGCCCACACTCGCGATGTTACCGGATCTAAATCCAATACAGCTTATCGCGATTTAAAGATTGATTTGGAAAAGCGCGAAGTGCGCTTAGGTGAAAAACAAATTGATCTCAACAATACAGAAATCCAATTGCTTTATTGCCTTTCAATTAACGCGGAAAAAATCGTTACACGCGACCGTTTGATGGAGTTTTTAGGTAAGGGCGGAGAGATCTTCGATCGCACGATCGATTCTCATATCAGCCATATTAGAAAACAACTTAAGGCCAATGAAGTCACAAAAATCCAGATCCGCTCGGTCTATGGAGTGGGATATAAACTGGAGATTATCGAGTAGGTTATGGTCAGTAAAAATAAAAAACTCCTTGTTAAATTTATCCTCGCTTCCTTCGTTATCAGTTTTCTGGCCGTAGGACTTGGATTTTTAGGAACACACCTCATTTTAAACTCTCAGGAAAAACGCATGGAAGGACATTTCATGTACGAGTCGCTGAGGACGATTGAGTTAATTGCTAAAAAAACCAAAATGCCGATTGAAGAAATTGTTGCTGAATACAACAATTTTCAGGATGTCCCACGTGAAGACAGAGGGCCTGGCCCAGAAAGAAGAGGCAGAGGAAAACCGCCGGTGTCTATTTCTGTTGTCACTCGTGAAGAAGCGCGGTTTGCTCTGCCAAATAACGTAGGTGAATATTTAGAAATTCAAGGAAAAGTTTCTGACGTAAAAAGATTTAAAGACCAGGTTTATAACTATGATGGAGAGCATTTTTTAGTTTTTAAATTTGATCCTGGAGGACCTGGAAAATTTGGACCTCCTCCTGGCGCTCCAGGCGGACCTGGTGGTGGACCGCCGGGGCCACGTATCGATATTGGAGGAAGACCTCTTCCAATGGTGATGATCCCTCTGGTTTTAACTTTTGTGATCATTTTATTTGTTATCACTGCCTCTTCATTACTTGTCCTTTATTTCTTAAAACGCCAAGCTCAGAAAGCGGGAGAAGTCCTGCGCGCGCTTAAGCTTGGTGATTTAAAGGCGAGATTTCCCATTACAAAAATTGATGAAGCTTCTGAACTTATGCTCGAGTTTAACCAGATGGCCGACGAGATTGAAAAACTCGTTGTCGATCTTCGCGATGTGGATAGCTTAAGAAGAAAATTACTCCAAGAATTGGCCCACGACTTAAGAACTCCTGTGGCCTCAATGAAAAGTATGCTTGAGAGCCTTCTTTATCAGGGCGAGCGCATGAGTGGGGAAATCAGGCAGGAAAGCCTGGAGATGACACTTAAAGAAGTGGATTACTTTCATCATTTGGTTGAAGACTTGCTTTTTTTATCGGGAGTGCATGACTTAAAATACCGCGGAAAATTTTCAACTGTTGATGTCAACGATGTTATTCAGCATGAAGTTCAAGTGGCCAATGAGACTCATAAGAAAGTGAAGATTGCCTTTGTGTATAATGAATTTTACTTCGTCAAAGCAGACCAGCACTTGTTCCAACGCTTGATGAAAAATGCACTTTCTAATGCCGCTGAAAATGCTAGTAGTATAGTGAGTGTGAGAATTCTTGAAGTTGACCCAAAAAATATTTCCATCGAAATCACTAACGATGGCCAGGGGCTGACTCAGGAGGAAATTAATACCTTTGGGAAAAAACGTGCCACAAGAAGAATTAATGAAAACACTGAAGGAAAAATTTCAGTTGGTCTTGGTGCCGTAATTATGAACAAGATTTGTGAAATCCATTCGGCCGAAATGAAAATTGATAATAATCCTGGCGGAGGCGCCGTTTTAAGAATCACTTTTCCGCGATTAGACGTTTAAGATATAAAAAACAACTGGAAGCCCGCCGTTTTTAAAAGGAAGGCGGGCGATGAGTTCCTCTTTTTTCGGATTGAATTTGTGCTCTTCCGGGATGATGATCCCTAAACGAACTGGTTGGTATTTCTTTTTGATCATCGAAATGACCTTTTTATAATAATCTAAATTGATCTCTTCTTTTTCACCAACTCGCAGACCGTATGGCGGGTTAATCACCACCACATTTTTTCCAACGAGAGAATTATCCTCTGAGAAAAGGTCACTTTGAGTGAAGTTAATCTTTTTGCCTTCGGCATTTTTGCGGGCCAGTTCAATCACGTCAGGATTGATTTCAAATCCTTGAAGTTTAGCAAAAGGAGAAGGCCTTCCTTGAAGTTCATCCATAACTTTTTTCTTTAGGGCCACATCAATCCAAAGAGGAGTGTGCTGATAAGCAAACTCTCTTTCAGTGTTCACAGAAAAATAATCATGTCCTTCAATGAGAAATGTCCCCGAACCAGACATAGGGTCAATGAGGGTCAGCTCTTCTTTTGGAAGGTTTTTAGTCGTGGCCATTAGAAGCAGGGCCGCCAGGTTTTCTCTAATAGGAGCAAGACCTGTATAGATTTTATCTCCGCGCTTATGAAGGATTTCACCGGTCGTATCGAGGCTGATAGTGATCACGTCATCGACAGCGCGGTAGTAAACTTTTGGAAGTTCTGCCGTTTTATTGGCCTCTAAGTGATCGAGGTATTTTTTCTTAACTGGTTGCTTGCGGTAGCTCTCAAGGATCCCATCCTGAAGGGCCTTGGCAATTTTTCTCGAGTCAAAAAGTCTTGAGTTTGTCGCAGCGGCCACCACTTCCGGGGCCTGTCCGATCATTAGAGATTTCCATGGGATTTTAGAAATCTTTTGAAAGAGTTTTGGAAAATCGCGGGCCTTAAATTCAGCAATCCTCATGAGAATGCGAGTGGGAGTGCGAAGCAGGTGATTGAGTAGAAAACCTTGTAGAGTTGTGGCCGATAAAAGAATTCCACCTTCATCAACAGAAAGAATTGAAAGAGGCTGATCTTTAAAATGCAGCTCCCATTTTTCTTTGAGTTCATCAAGACCCTGGTCAACCAGACCAAGAGGGTAGATGAGATAGAATTGTGCGGTTTGTTCCATAAAAAGGTTATGGAGGAAAAAATCTTAAAAGTCCAAAAAAAAGGCCATGGGGGTTACGTCCATGGCCAATTTATGTCATCAGTGCTGAGGAAGTTACGGGATTACTCAGCGCTGAGATAATGATTGATTGCTGAATCCTTAAAGTTGCTTGTCCAGAAATCTTTTCCGAGAGCGAGCTCACTCTTATCTAAAAGAGCGTCGTTGAGTCTTTTTATTAAGTCTTCTTTTAAAGACGAATTTAAAAATTTCTGTCCAATGAAAACGATCTCCTGAACGCGGTCGCCGTAATCTTTGTGCCAGTTCTTTTTTACCTGAGCGAGTTCCTCTTCATCGACTTCCCATTCGCTCATATCCATAGAAGCAAGCCATGCTCCTCTGGCCTCAAGTGTACTGGTTCTTCCGGCCTGTGACCAAAGAGCGACGATTTCAGGCTTAGTGGCCACCCAGAAAAATCCTTTTGAGCGGACAACTTCCTTGGGAAGTGAAGTTAAAACATCCCACAGTCTCTCTGGGTGAAATGGTCTTTGCTCTCTAAAAACAAAACTAGAAATTCCGTATTCTTCAGTCTCTTTTGTTTCATGCCCACGCAGCTCCATCATCCATCCAGGATTGTTCATGGCCTCTTCAAAATTAAAAAGATTTGTGTTTAAAATTTCTTTTACATCTACTTGAGACTTGTGGGCCTCAATGATTTTTGCTTTGGGATTTAGTTTTTTCAGGATGCCGATTAAGCGCGATTTCTCCTCTGGATTGACCAGGTCCATCTTGTTCATAATCAGGACATCAGCAAATTCAATTTGTGAAATAAGAAGATCAGTGATCGTTCTTTCATCGTTTTCTGAAAGCTCCATTTTCCTCTCTTTCAAGTCGACTGCTTCCATATAGTCGCGGAAGAAATTGTGGCCATCAACAACAGTGACCATGGTGTCGAGCTTCGCAAACTGCGAGAGCGAGTTTCCGTTTTCATCTTCAAAGGTGAATGTTTCGGCCACGGGAATGGGTTCACTGATTCCAGTGGACTCAATAACCAGGTAATCAAACGCTTTTTCGGTCGCGAGTTTTTTTATTTCTACTAAAAGGTCTTCTCTGAGCGTGCAGCAGATGCAGCCATTGCTCATTTCCACCAGTTTTTCCTGGGTTCGGACGATGCCGGCGTCGATATTGACTTCGCTCATATCATTGACGATCACGGCGATCTTAAGCCCATGATTTTCATGGAGAATATGGTTTAAAAGGGTTGTCTTTCCGGCCCCTAAAAAGCCTGAAAGGACGGTAACGGGGAGTTTGTTTTGCGATTCATTTGCATTTTTCATATTCTTGAATATTGCAAGCGATTCGCAAAAATGTCAAGCCCACTAAGTTGGTTTTTCACAGGGCCCTCTTTATTCTTTTAATTTGCAAGGGGTTTTGCTACCTTCACGCCCATGAAAACCACTGGGACTTTGACATTAATTCCGACTCCTTTGTCTGAAGAAGGAGAGCTTGAGCCTCGCGCGTTCAGGCTTCTAAATGAAGCGGCCACAAACGAGCGTGAGAACTCTGTTTTTGTTATTGAAGATTTAAAACCGGGAAGAAGAAGATGGCTTGGTTTTAAACTTCCACGCGAATGTGTTGAGAGTTTTGTTCTTTATAACGAGCACACAGCTCAAACTGTATCTAAAGAACTTCTCGCTGAATTACAGAAGGGAAAAAACGTTTTTCTTATGAGCGATGGTGGTCTTCCTGCATTTTATGATCCGGGTGTTGAGCTGGTGAATCTTTGTCATCAGAATAAAATCCGCGTGACTTCAACTCCGTTTTTTAATTCTGTCAGTCTGGCCCTGGCCCTTTCGGGTTTCTCACATAGAAAGTTTTGGTTTGAAGGATTTCTTCCTATCGACAGTGAAGAAAGAGCGAAGGCCATTAAAAATATTTTAAATTTAAAAACGACGGCGATTGTGATGGACACTCCTTATCGATTAAAGCGCGTGCTTGAAGAATTTCAAAGCGCGTGGGGTTCATCGAAAAAGAAGCTTTTTGTGGCCATGGACTTAAACGCGGAAACGGAAGAATTACAACGAGGAACCCCTAAGGAGCTTCTCAATGTAATAAACGACGTAAAACGCGAATTTGTATTGATAGTTTCTGAGTAATTTCGATTAGATAGCTTATTAAAAAGAAATGACGTTTAAATGCCGTCATGATAAAAATAGGGCGCTATGCAAGAGACACGTAAAAGAGACCATATTGAGCTTACCGCCAAGTCCCAAACCAATGGACTTTTGGTGGACTCGCGCTTTTATTATGAGCCTCTTCTTTCTGCGCATCCTACTCAGGAAACTGATATCTCCACAACATTTTTAGGAAAGAAAATCCAGGCACCATTTTGGGTTTCGAGTATGACTGGTGGAGTGGGTGAAGCCCGTCACATCAATCAAAACTTAGCGCGCGTCTGCCGTGAGTTTTCTTTAGGGATGGGGCTTGGTTCTTGCCGAACTCTTTTAGAATCAGGGCAGTACTTTGAAGATTTTAATCTTCGCCCTATTTTAGGAAATGATCTTCCGTTTTTTGCCAATCTGGGAATCGCGCAAGTTGAAAGACTTGTTCACGACCAGGAGATTAATAAAATTTTCGATTTGATAAACCGACTGGACACAGACGGACTTATCATTCACGTGAATCCTCTGCAGGAATGGTTTCAACCGGAAGGCGACAAGTTCCTCTTTAGTCCGATTGAGACGATTGCTAAACTAAGTGAAGCCTTTAAAGGCAGCGGTAAAAAAATTATCGTGAAAGAAGTCGGACAGGGGATGGGACCAAAGAGCTTAAAGTCTCTTTTGGATCTACCAATCGATGCGATTGAATTAGCTGGTTTTGGTGGAACAAATTTCTCTCAGCTTGAATACTTAAGAACAAAGGGTGCAGACAAACTGGAGATCGAAGCGTTGGCCAAAGTTGGTCACACGTCTTTAGAAATGATCTCTATTCTTAACAATCTCCTAAAAGCCAACCCTGACTATATTAAAAAACAAATTATTATCTCTGGCGGGATCGGGAATTTCCTTGATGGATTCTACCTGCAGGAGCAATTGCACTTTTCTTCAATTATCGGCCAGGCCAAAAATTTCCTGACTCGCTCTGAGAACTATGAAGAGCTCAAAGCTTTTACCAATGCTCAGATCGAGGGATTAAAAATGGCGAGGAAATTCCTGACGATAAAGACCTCGGAGGTCCAGTGAACCAGACTATCGAAACAAAAAGCACAGGAATGAATGTTCTTTCTATGCCAACAGCTCCAGTTAAAGGTTTTTCTAAACTTTCAAAACTAGAGAAGATCGATTTTATCGCCGATAACTACTTCAGTGGTTCAGAGTCTGTAAAAACGCAATTCAAAAGATTCTGGCTTAATGATGAAAACCTACAAAAGACAATTGATGAATTCAGCGAAAACACGCTGACAAATTTTATCTTCCCAATGGGAGTTGTGCCAAACGTTCTGATCAACGGAAAACTTTTCTGTGTTCCGATGGTTATCGAAGAAAGCTCAGTTGTTGCCGCTTCTGCAAAAGCTGCTAACTTCTGGCTGACTCGTGGAGGATTTAAGGCAGAAGTTTTAGGTGTCAAAAAAGTTGGACAAGTCCACTTCATCTGGAATGGTGAAACTTCAAAATTAGAAAATTTTTTTGCTCTTAAAAAAGCAGAGCTTCTAAAGGCCGTAGAACCTCTTGCTGCCAATATGGTTAAGCGCGGAGGTGGAATCATTGATCTGCGTTTAGTAGATAGAACAAAAGATGAAGCTGGTTACTACCAACTTCTTGGCGAGTTCGACACTCGCGATGCGATGGGGGCAAACTTCATCAATTCTATCCTGGAAAAATTAGGAAGCACGTGGAAAGAAATGCTTCTTGATGCAGAAGACTTCACTGATACAGAAAAAGAAATGCAAGTCGTAATGGCAATTCTTTCAAATTACACTCCAGAGTGTATCGTAAGAAGCTCCGTAGAGTGCGATATCGCCGATCTTAACGAGCCAGGGCTTGAGATGGATGCTCATGAGTTCGCAGAGAAATTTTCCCGCGCTATTCGCATTTCAAAAATCGATGTAACGAGAGCAACAACTCACAATAAAGGTATCTTTAACGGAATCGATGCTGTGGTCATTGCCACTGGTAACGACTTCCGCGCTGTCGAGGCCTGCGGCCATGCTTATGCGGCCCGCGACGGTCAGTACAGAGGTCTATCAAATGTAGAAATTAAAGACGGTAAATTCCGCTTCAGCCTGGATATCCCGATGGCCATTGGTGCTGTAGGGGGGCTGACATCACTTCACCCGATGTCGAAACTCTCTCTTGATATGCTCGGACGCCCTGGTGCCGAAGAGCTGATGAAAGTGGTGGCGACTATTGGTCTTGCTCAGAATTTTGGTGCCGTGAGAAGTTTAGTGACTTCTGGAATCCAGAAAGGTCACATGAAAATGCACTTGATGAACATTTTAAATCACCTTGAAGCCTCAGAAGAAGAAAGAGAGAAGGCCAAGGTTCACTTTGCTAACGAAGTGATCTCGTTTCAATCAGTGCGTGAATTTATTGCCAGCTTAAGGAACTACGTTTAGGAAAAGTATGAATCAAATTAACCTTAACCAGATTAATAACGAACTTAAGAAAAATTGCCCGGAAAAAGACCAGTATTACTTCGGTCACGGCAAACTTCTTCTGACAGGCGAGTACTTCGTCTTAGATGGTGCCCTATCTCTTGCTTTACCGACAAAAGTTGGTCAGTCCCTTTCAGTAAAATACAATCAATCATTTTCACCGTCGCTTAATTGGAAATCATACGATGTGAACGGCAACATCTGGTTTGACAGCACATTTGAGTTCTGGCACTTCAAGTGCACTGATGAGAATCCATCAGAAGAAGCTCTTTTCCTGCAAAAAATCCTTCAGCAGGTGAGAAAACAAAACCCTCATTTCTTAAGAGACAATGTCGATGTAAAAGTTGAAACTCGCCTGGGATTCCCATTAACGTGGGGACTGGGAAGCTCTTCTTCACTTATCTATAATATCGCTCAATGGGCCTATATCTCGCCGTTTGAGCTTTTATTTAAAACTCATGGCGGTTCTGGCTATGACATCGCGTGCGCGCAGTCTGACGGGCCGATTGCTTATAAGAAAGTTTCAAGCGGGCCTAACTGGTCGCCGATTTATTTCAACCCAAGTTTTAAACAAAATCTTTATTTTGTTTACCTGGGAAAAAAGCAAAACTCTCGCGAGGCCATCAAAGAATACACTAAGAAAAGACCGGTTGATTCGGCCATGATCTCTAAGATCACCGAGCTGACTCAGGAATTTATCAATGCTTCAACCTTAAAACAATTCCAGTCGCTGATGGTGTCGCATGAAGAGCTTGTCTCTCAGACGATTGACCAGCAGACGGTTAAAGCAGCGCTTTTTGCTGATTTCCCGGGAGCTGTTAAGTCTCTGGGCGCATGGGGTGGAGACTTCGTTTTAGTGGCCACAGAAAACGATTTTGACTTCATAAGAAGTTATTTTGCCGGCAAAGGACTGGACACAGTTTATAGATACAGTGACTTGATTTCTGATCCAATTGAAGCTGAGTCTAAAGATGCAGTGAAGATGGGCTTCTCAAACCATCTGCTTCACTAAGGACTTCTTTTGGAAAAATTAAGTGTCAGCTGGTCGTCTCCTTCAAATATTGCCCTGGTAAAATACTGGGGAAAGATCCCGCACCAGATTCCCTGCAATCCATCGGTGAGTTTTACTCTAAAGAACTCTCTAACCATAATGGATGTGGAAGCAGAAAAGACGAATGCAGGAGAGATACAAGTAGATTTCTTTTTTGAGGGAAAGATCAACGAGAAATTCAAATCAAAAATTGTAAAATTTCTAGAGTCTGAGCGCGAGCGCTTTGATTGGATCACAAATTATAAGCTGACAATTAAATCAGAGAATACATTTCCGCACTCATCAGGGATTGCCTCGTCGGCCTCTTCGATGTCAGCACTTTGTTTATCGCTTCTTTCTCTGGATGAAAAAATCACTGGCGTTAAGACGCAGACAGAAGACTTTTATAAAGAAGCTTCTGATCTTTCCCGCAGAGCTTCGGGCTCGGCCGGAAGATCTGTTTATCCCTATCTTGTAAGCTGGGGAGAAATCGACTCAGTTGTAGGATCTAGTAATCTTTTTGCTGCTCCAGTAAATAAGGCCGACATTCATCCAATGTTTCACGACTACTGCGACTCAATCATGATTGTGGATGCCGCTGAAAAATCAGTTTCAAGCCGCGCGGGGCACTCTTTAATGGATAGCCATCCTTTTAGAGAGCTTCGTTATAAGCGCGCTCACGAAAATTTAGAAAAACTTCTTTCGGCGATGAAAGAAGGGAAGATGGAAGATTTTATTTCTATCGTTGAAGAAGATGCACTCATGCTGCACGCACTGATGATGACATCGACTCCTAGTTTTATTTTACTAAAACCAATGTCGCTTTTGTTGATTGAGAAAATCAGGGACTACAGAGCAAAAACAAATATCCCGGTGTGTTTTACGATTGATGCCGGGCCAAACATCCACCTGCTATACCCAAAGGCCCACGAAACGGCCGTGAAGGAATGGCTAGCGATGGAGTTTAAGGATTTACGAATCATTCACGATGAAACAGGGCCAGGACCTGTGAAGATCAAGGATTAGACTTAAGAATGAGCAGAACTCATACAGAAAAGAAATTTTACTCGAAGGTTATCCTCTTCGGCGAATACAGCATGATCCAGCACTCGATGGGACTGGTTATTCCTTATACGTTATTTGATGGAAAACTGACTTTTAGAAGAGACAACTCAGCTATCATTGATCCAGAACTTAAGGCCTTTTCTTTATACTTAAAACAATTAATCGAAAGCAATCAGTTGAACATTCAGTTTGATGTGACGTCTTTTGAATTTGATATTTCTCAAGGATTGTATTTTGATTCTACGATCCCACAAGGATATGGAGTCGGAAGCTCAGGAGCGCTGGTTGCAGCGGTTTTTGATCGTTATGAGCAGGAGAGCCACTCAAACCTGGATATCAGCAAGCTTAAGAGAATTTTTGCTCAAATGGAGTCACACTTTCACGGCGCGAGCTCTGGAATGGATCCGCTGATTAGTTATTTAAATTCACCTATCCTGATTAAAAATAAAAATGACTTAGGCCCGGTCACTCTTCCTAAATTCCCAAAAGGAAAAGGGGGGCTTTTCCTGCTTAATACAAAACGTTCAAGAAAAACGGAACCTCTGGTGAACCTCTTCCTTGAAAAAACGACCAATGCACGCTTTAACGATATCTGTGAGACTCAGTTAAAGCCAATCACCAACAACTGCATCGAAAATTTTCTCGCTGCTGACATGGAAACACTTACCGAGAACTTCAAAAAACTTTCAGAGTTCCAGTTTGAGCATCTTTCTCCGATGATTCCAAAGCTCTACCGCGACGTCTGGGTGGAAGGGATTAAAGGCGGGGATTTTGCGCTTAAATTATGTGGCGCCGGAGGTGGAGGGTTTCTTATGGGAATCACTCGTGATTTCCAGAAGGCAAAACAGGTCCTCTCGGCGCATGAAATTAGATTGCTTTTAAGTTTTTAAACTTCTTGTTGTAATTTTTCTTTAAACTCAGAGTGGCTCATAAAAGGCTGCTCCAATGTGTAGTCCCCAGTTCTCACTGACGCATTGAAGATCTGCCTTTCAACTTCAATCTTAGCGTTCACATCATTAGTGAAGTTGCTTCCTAGAAGACCGCGCTTGGCCTGCATACGGGCAACCGGTGCCTGAGCAAAGATAGTGGCCAGGATTTCTTTCGGGTGAACGCCCACGTCACACCAGCCTCCCAGTGTATTCATAACATTCACATCAAAAGTTCTTCCGCTTAAAATCAGCGAGCGCACTACATTCTGGTTTAAGTATGGAGCAAGGTAAGAGAAGACACCGCAAACCGGAGTCAATCCTTGCGAAAGGTGATCAAAAGTAAATTGAGCGTTTTCAGCAGCAAGGCGGATATCAGCGGCCAGGGCCAGCTCAAGTCCAATGCCTTTTGTTCCTTGTTTCACATCCATGATCACAGTCTGGGGTAAGCAGAAAAGTGATTGAGAGATTGTTGAGAGCTTTCCTGTGATCTTTTTTAGTTTCTCTTCATTCATCGTCTTCATTTCTTCCGGGTCAATTCCCTGGATGAAATAATCACCGTAGACAGTGATGTAAAGCGACTGCACTTCAGGATGACTTGCACACCAGGCAAGAATAGATTCAAATTCAAAAAGCGCTTCAAGATTGATGAATTTCTTTCTGAATTTAATTTCCAGCGATTTGGTGTCAGTCAATAGAGTCGTGGCAATGGTGTTGTAACTAAAAATAGGAATTCGTGTGAGTGCTTTCATTAACCTTCCTTGGTAGTAAACACTTAGGGCCTAGAGGGATGAAAGAGAGTCATTCTCTTTCATGAATCTATTCTTTCAAATTTTAAAAATGAATGTCAAAGGGCCATTGTTCATTTTTGTAACAAAAAAATAAAATGATGTGAATTTAGGTAGTTAAAAGCAATAAAAGCAAATTGGTCGGATTAGAAACGGGACTTAAATTGAAGCATTGTCGTGTAGGTACGGTCGTCACTGGCCCTTGCTGTGATGGCGAGTGAAGAGGATTTTCCGATGGCCACTTCGTGCTGAAGATCTACAAAACGATTGCGCTCTCCTGCTGAAGTCGTCGCACTTCCAAATGAAGTGGTAAGTTTTCCGTAGTCACCGAAGTCTGTTTTTTTACCCATACTGTAGGTTTTAGCACCGTCAGTGTCGGTTGAAAACTTTGTCGTTACAGTTCCAACAACATCGTTATTGAATTCATTTCCAACAGAGACCTTGCTGTATTTATCAATTGGTCTTTGATAAAGCTCAAGATCAAGATACTTGTTACTATGGTCGGTAAGTGCCATGTTGTATGTTTGGGCATTGGAGATTTTGTCATCTTTTTTGTCAGAGGCGGGGATGACTGTCTCGTTTTTTACGCTGGCATCTACTTTTAACTTTGAATCGGCATCAATATTGACAGACATTGGAACAACCGTAACGATTTGTTTTGTTCCAGCAGTGTAGTTTGTTGCATTGACCTTTACCCAATCAGAGCCTTTGTCATTTTTTAGAGAGAGTTCAGTGCTTTGTTCGTTGTACGAAAACTTTGTTTTTGTTTCGAAGTTTAAATTCTCAGTGAGAGAAGTCTGAGTTTTAGCTTTTAAAACTTCGACATCCGTTGGCACTGCACCGTCGCGGAATTTTACACTTGGAACGATATCGACATAAGATCCATCTGGCTCGGCCTTTGGTTTGGGCTTAATTTTGCGAAGGAGGTCAACTGTGCTTTTATCATTGGCGATACGCTCAAGATTTAACTCTGAAGCACTTGGCTTATAGGCGAAGTACCTAATCTTGGCCGTCCCGTCAGGTTGCATGCGCACTTCGACTAGTGTGTTTCTTTGCGAGCCAGAGCCGCGGTAAAGATAGACCACTTCCTGGCCATCGGCCGGAATGTATTGAATGTTTTCTACGTTGGGAAGACCGACTAGTTCTTCACGCATGAACTTGTAGTCGCCCTCATATTTTTTTGTGGTGGCATCGATGTTTCCAAATTTACCACATTGGATTTTTCCATCAGCGGTTTCCCATCGGACGACATAGTACATGAAATTCAGGTTATTGAGTTCTATGCCAATCTGGTTATTAGTCGTCACATCATCACCTTTTTTTAATTTGGCGATAATTTTACTGACGTCTTTACTTAAATTGAGGTGAGTGTCGCAGGTCTGGCATTCAGATTCATCAATGAGAGCAGTGTTTAGCAGTTCTGATTCACCCGCTACTCCGGCCTCTTTATCAGCAATGTACTTATCCAGCGCTTGGTTGATTTTTGAAAAGCCTTCGGCCGTCTGGCCCGTTGAGACGTGGGAGTCAAATTTTTCTACCATGCCTTTGTAATTTTCATTTCTCTCCAGCAGGTTTTCAAATTGGCTATTGCCCGCATGAACTGCAGTGAGTGAAAGAAGTGAATAGGTTATGATAAAAAGAGATAGTTTCATTTTATTCGGAACTCCCCATATGTCTTTGCGGGAATCCGATAAAATTCTTTAGCGTTTTGGTGAATTTTTATGTTTTATAATTCACATAACCAAGCTGCGTCGTCGGTTGATCCAATAAAAAAGGCCGCTCAAGGCGGCCTTTAAAAGGTCTTTATTGATTCTTTTTGTCGTGTTCTGCTTCCAGGAATCTTTCAGCGCGGATAGCAGCTGTACATCCTGAACCTGCCGCCGAGATGGCCTGGCGGTAGTATGGATCTTGAACGTCACCACAAGCAAATACACCGGCAACTGATGTATCCGGGTGGAAGCCCTGAGTTTTGATATACCCGTGGTCATCAAGTTCAAGCTGGCCGTTTAAGAATTTTGTATTTGGCTCGTGACCGATTCCAAGGAAGAACCCGTCAGTTTTTCTTTCTGTGATTTCATTTGTCTTATTGTTAATAACTTTAAGACCTGTAACCCCAGTTTCATTGAAAAGAATTTCTTTTACTTCTGTGTTCCACACCACTTCAATCTTTGGGTTTTTGAAAGTGCGCTCTTGCATTGGTTTACTTGCACGGAATTGGTCTTTTCTGTGAATCAGGTAAACTTTCTCTGCAAAACGAGTCAGGAAGTTTGCCTCTTCAAGAGCAGTGTCACCACCACCTACAACGTGAACAACTCTGTTGCGGTAGAAAAATCCATCGCAAGTAGCACATGCTGAAACACCTTTACCGATAAGTTCCATTTCATTTTTAAGGCCCAGGTATTTTGCTGAAGCACCAGTTGAAATGATCAGAGTTTCGGCCATGAATTCAGCGCCGTTGTCGCACTTTACATGGAATGGTCTTTTTGAAAGATCGACACTTGTTACTTTTGCTGAAAGGTATTCAGTTCCAAAACGTAGAGTTTGTTTTTTCATGTTGGCCATTAGATCAGGGCCCATAACTCCTTCAGGAAATCCCGGGAAGTTTTCTACGTCAGTTGTTGTTGTTAATTGTCCGCCTGGCTCATGGCCTTCGATAACGAGAGGGTTAAGACCAGCGCGTGATGAGTAAAGGGCCGCTGTATATCCAGCAGGTCCAGAACCCACGATGATAACTTGTCTGTGAGCGATTGTTGTCATGATAAATTCCTTAAGAGATTACTCAGATAATAATGCTGCTTTTAATTCCGCAGCAGTTTCTTCTTCCTGCTTAACTTTGATTTTTACATCAACTGGACGGTCGTCCAGCTCTGGGTGCATTTGGTAGTAAGCGCTGACAGTCATCAGGTCTCCTGGAGACGGAGCTTCTGAGGTTGTTTTGAAAGTCTCACCTGTCACGTTACATTCGTACTTGTAGATTTTTTTAATCTTTTTCTTGCTCATTTTTGAGTCCTACTTCATTGGGAATAATGTACCTCTAGTTATAGAGAATTATACCCAATAGAGCAAGGATTTCCCATCAGTGGGAAGGCGCGCAAGTTTGCTTTAAACTATTAATTAATATGAAAAATTCAGCCTTAATCACAGTTCTTTTATTTATGGGTGTTTTTACCGGCAAAGCCTTTGGAATTGGGCTTACTGAGGTCAATTTACAGGACATTTCCACTTCGGGGAAAAGCTTGATTATCGACCGCGGGAACCTCGAAGAGTACAAAGAAGGGCTTCTGGCCCGTTTTTACCTGCAAAAAGGGCCAAAAGAGTTCCCGAAAGTATTTCTGGTTGCTGAAGGGGAACTGGTTAAAAGCTTTCCACGCAAGTCTTACTGGATCCTAAGAAAGATCCATATTCCTTCGGCCATTAAGCGCGATTCAAAGGTTTTGATTTCAACTTCCAGTGAGCTTTTGAGAGAGCGTCCACTAAAAATGAGAAACAAGCACGTGGTGATTTCGGATTCTCAGTATCAGGACGTGGATGATTACATCGATCAAAACCAGGAGAATATTCCTTCGAGACTGGTTAAAGAAGACAAACCCTATGCGGCCTCAGCAGATATTTTTGAGCGCGATGAAATTAAAGACGTCACTCCTGAGACAGATGTCCTTTTGACGACCTATGAATCTTACAAGAAAAAATCAGGCAACTATTACAGCGATGAATACGGTGATTTGACGGCACAGAAGTATTTTGTCGGCAATAAGCAAGTGGCCCTGGGTGATATTAAAAAAGCAGAAGATAAAAAACTTTTTGATTCTATGAGCGATGGTTATGAGAAAAAAACCAACGGCATGAAATACGGAATTAAAAGTTTTTACAGCGAGCAGGCAAGAACTCCAGGACTTCCAGAAATCGCGGAAAAAGGGGTGGAGATTTCAACTTATGCCCGCATGAAAGAAGACGCCAAACTTGCTGATCAAGTTGACCCGAGGGCAATGGCGAAGATGAAACGCGACGGAGATCAGTGGTCGTCAGATATGGATGATGCTGCTTTAAGACGTTATTTCATTCAAACGGGAATGGAAAAAGAAATCAGAAGAAGAGATCTGGCCCTTAATGAACTTGAAGGCCATGAGATCATGCTTCATTACTCGGGTTCAATGGTTGCTCACGGGAACACTCAAGACCCAAATTACCAGGGACGCGGTTACAGCCTGGGGATTGCTTATGACTTGCACCTGGCACGTACGTCGGCTTCTCTTAAAAAATGGTCGCTGCAATTTTTTCTTGAGCGCGGGGTAACTGAGTACGACACAGGAGAGTTTAACGCTCGTTCTGAAGAAACGGACTATGGGGCCTATTTAAATTATTACTTCATCAACAACCCGCTGACGTTAAATTCGTTTATTTACCTGGCGGGCGTTGGACTTAAAAATGGAAGTGCCAGCGTTTACTCACCTGACCTCTCAAAAGAGTATTCTTATCAACTTTTATCTCCCTCGTTGCAGCTTATGACTAAATACCGCTTCCGTTCAGGTGACCTGAAAGAAGACACGGTCAATGTAGGAGTGAGTGTGAACTTTGGGGTCAATATCGATATGAAGAATTTGTCAGTCATTGACCGCGTAGATGACAATATTAATAGCAAAATTTCTGTCACTGACTTAAAATATATTCTAGGAATGAGCGTTTATTTTTAGGATGAGGTTTTCACGGATGAAAAGATCATTATATTTTGTTTTGCCTGCCGTTTTCGCTTTCAATGTCACTAACGTCAGCGCTTTAGAAATCGATGAAAAATTAACTCTTCGTTTTTTGAAAGTTTCATCAAGTAAAAAAACAGTACTCGTTAACCGCGGTGGAGAAGATGGTTTAGTGGTCGGAGATCACGCCAAGTTTTTTATCACAGCTGGTGTTGTGGCCCGTGGAGTGGCCGAAAAAGTTTCTCCTTCAAGATCGGTCTGGTCGCTTTATAGAATTGTTGATCCAAATGAGATCACTCAGGATAAAGTACTTAACCTGAAGATCGCTACGCCGGTAAAAATCACAGATGATCCAAGTAAAAGTTTAAAAGAAGAGCCGATCCCTGGTGGCACTGAAACGATGAATGTTGAAGACAATTCAGCAGACGGCGCTGCAAGTGAAGAAATCGTAGTAAGCGATGCTGATAAAGACGAACTAAAAGGCCTGGGACTGGAAGAAGATATGTCAGTGGGCACGACAAAGTCAGTGCCTTCTAAGACGGCAAGCAGCTCTAAGAAAACAAGTTCAGCTCCAGTGATTGAAGAATCAGCTCCTGTCTACTCGTCAAATACGTCAAAGACTTGGGAGGCCTGGGGAACTTTATATGTGAATTCTCTCTCTGGCACGGTTGAAAGTGATACGACGACATCATCTTCTACTGCAGCCTCAGGATCAACAATTGATTTCTCCGCTGGGATTGAAAAATATTTTTTAACTTCATCAAGCTTTTTTAAAGAGTTTTCTCTTTCACTTTTTGCACACAAGAGAACTATTGAAACTGGTGACGATGTTAAATCGACGAGTGATTGGTTTGAATATGGGGTAGGAGCGAACTACCATTTTTATAATTCAGCGGCTTCAGTCAACAAACTTATCGGTTACGGGGCCTTAACGGCAGGAAAAGGAAGCGCTTCCGTTAAGTCGGTATCGACAACTGGAGGAGTGGCGACTGAAAACACAACTGATGGGACAAATACATTTTTCTCAGTTGGAGTGGGTGCAAAATACATCCTTAATAATGGTTTTGGTGTAAGAGCAATCCTGGATTATTACCATTCATCAGAAGAGTTTGAATTTGATGACGGAGCTGGCGGAACTTTTGTTTCAACAAGAACTCTGGCAGGTCCTCGTGTTCAGTTTGGGCTCTCTTACCGTTTCTAATTATTAATTAAATTTTGCAATATCTTCGGCGCTTATCTTTAGATAGCGCTGGAGAGTTTTTAGATGTCTATTGAAATAAGTATCGAAATCTTCTTTGGTTTTTTCTTTCCAGATCGCGCGGCTTAAAACCGAGAGCCTTCTGACAACTAAATCTTCAAACGTCTTTGGCATTTCTTTTTCACAGATATGAATTAGTTCAGTTTCACTTGGCAAATGCCACTCGAAAGGCCCAACGACAGAAGGGCTGCGCAGAGGTGATTCTGTTTTATCTTGATTGTAGCTTAGATGAAAACGATGACAGATTTTCTGGGTGATTTCTCTGCCCATCACTCTGAAGGTTGTGTATTTTCCTCCAGCGATCACATAGGTGTCGCTGGCCGGTTGAAAAACTTTATGCTCGCGCGATGTTTTTCCGCGGTCTCCTCCGGTGTTTTCTTCTTTTACCAGAGGTCTGATTCCTGCAAAACTTCCAATGATTTTATCTTTTGTCAGGTTGGACTGAGGAAAGTACAGGTTTAAATTTTTAAGCAGGTATTGGATTTCTTCTTCCGTCGGTTTGACATGGAAGAGGTCATCTTTGTTAGGAACTTCTGTTGTTCCTACCAGGACTTTTTCGCCGTGAGGAATAACGAAAATCACGCGGTCTCCGTATTCATCTTGAGGAGTCATAACTATTGGATGAGCGATTGGCAGATCAGTGCTTCTAATCCAAATGTGTGAACCTTTTGAAGGAAGAAGCACATCTTTCCAGTGATAAAAGCTATATTGTTTTAAAAACGAATCTGTAAAAGGGCCAAGTGCATAGACGACCTGATCAGCGATAATGTTTTTTTCTTCGCCAGTGAGCTGGTCTTTGAGTGTGAGCGTATTTTTGCTGTTAATCTTTCTGACGTTGGTGACTTTTGTATGGTTTATGGCAAAGGCATGGGGTTCATTGAGTGCATCGTAAATCACTTCCAGAGTGATTTTAGCGTCGTCCATGATCCCATCGTAATAAACGCCGGCACCTGAAAGTCCTTCAGGGTTAAGGCCTTTAATATCCCTGACACATTCGTCTCTATTTTTCATGCTAAAAGGTGAGTTCTTAAAGCTTGAGAGAAGATCGTAGAGGAAAAGCCCGATTCTGATCATCCAAAGTGGACGTTTTGAATCTTTATAGACCGGCATATAAAAAGGAACTTCGCGAGTGAGGTGAGGTGTGAGTTTTAACCACAGGTTTTTTTCATGCAGGGCCTCAAATACCAGAGGGAAATCCATATTTTCCAGGTAGCGGATGCCTCCGTGAAGCATCTTTGAACTGCGCTCACTTGTCTGGGATGAAAAGTCCCCGGCATCGATTAAAAGCGTTTCTACGCCATTTAAAACCAGGTCGCGGAAAATCCCCGCGCCAACAATCCCACCGCCAACGATGACGGTTTTATAAGAATCTTTTACTGGCGTTGTTTTCAAGTGGTCTCCGGGCCTACGATGGCAAGAGTGGCACTGCAAGTGATCTGGTACGCATTCACTCTTCCATGTGAGCGTTCAAATTGCAGCGGTGATAATTGAAAATTGAGTCCCAAAAGCGCATTTGCGTGTTGAGCATAGGCCTTTTGTTTTAACTGCATCGTCAGGTCTTCATATAAAAGAGCAAACGAGTTTTGGTAATCTTTAAATGCTTTTTCAGATGTTAGCTCTGGATTCTCCAGGTCTTCCATATTGAGAATTTCTCCAGCTTCACGCTGATTTTTTTGCACGTATTGCAATCTTTCCAGTTCGGCCTCTTCGACAATCGTAAAAGTCGTTTGCACGCCGATGTAGTTTTCCACCACGTAACCTGGAACCTGTGAGCTTGTTGTGATGATGATGTCTTTAATGCTCGTATCGATGTCTGAGAGCTTTAAACTCTCGGCACGGTTTTGTTTTAGGTTGTCTTTTTTTAGTAGTCCGCGTGGATTGCTCTCGCCTGATTTTGAAGGATGCACTTCATCTGAGAGACCAACTTCCAGGTCTAAATCGAAGCGGCGTAGTTTATGGGCCAGGACAATGGCCGTGTACTCGCTGATCTGGGGAATGATAAGTGAGCCCAGTTCAAGTGAGCGTTCAGTGTCTTTTTCATTTTGAGCATTGACCACGCCGAACTCTTTTAAAAGTTCCAGGATGTCGTCAGCTTCTTCTTTGTATTTAATATGACGGGCGATAATGCTGTAGGGAGGATTTCCTCCACCGACAGAGGCCTTGCCGTATGAAAAATTTTGAGCAAAAGTTTTAACATCTTCAAATTTTTCTGAAGTGTTGGTGTAGGCGCTTTCGTCGCGGAGAGTTTCTTCTTGAAGCGCTTCACTTTCCATTGGAGTGAAGTCTTCTTCTATTGTCGTCGTTTCTTCTTCGGCAAAAGATAATTCTTCAGTCGGAGTGAACTCTTCGGAAACTTCTGATTCAAAAGGTGATTCTTCTTCAAGATTGATATCGAAAGAGCCTTCTTCTTGGAACTCTTGAGATTGCTCTTCTGAGTCACCAAAAGGATTGTCTTCAGTCGCACCAAAAATATTTTCTTCTTGTGTCTCAGTTTCCAGCTCAGAGACTTCAAAACTCATCTCTTCAGAGGCATTAGATCCAGAATCAAAGGGAACTTCTGGAGGGACATCGGGAGAGAGGTCATCATCCAGGGCATCTAAGCTGATGCCCGTGGAAGATGAATCATTGTTGTCGAAAGAGTTAGAATGAAAGCTGTCGAATTTAGAGTCGAGATCAGAGTCGTTCTGGTGTAAAAACTCAGAAAGATCCTCGATTCTCGTTAAATCTTTATTTTCGTCATCTTTCTTTTTTGTCATTTAAGACCTTGTTAAGCTTCTGTCCCGTGACATTGCTTGTATTTTTTCCCTGATCCACATGGACAAGGATCGTTTCTACCCACTTTAGGGTTTGATCTTTTGATCAGCTTTGCTTCTTCTTTTACAGTTTCAGCTTCTAAGGCGCGTCTGTGGGCCTCAAGTTGAGCTTCTAGTTCTTCTTGATGTCTCTTTTGAAGTTCTTCAATCTCGGCCTTAGTATAAAGTCTAACAGTAAATAGGTTAGCTACAATAGATTTTTTAACCTGAACTTTCATTGCATCAAAAAGCATGAACGATTCTTTTTTGTACTCTGTCAGAGGGTCTTTTTGAGCGTAAGCGCGCAGGTTGATCCCTTCTTTTGCATGGTCCATATTCAGAAGGTGATCTTTCCAGTGTTGATCAAACGCAGAAAGCAGGATTTCTCTTAGAGCATAAGTCACTTGCTCAGGCTCGTATTGCGAGAATTTCTTCTCTAGTACGCTGTTGGCCGTTGCCCCGAAGTAGCGCTCAACTTCGCCATCAAAGTTTTGGATACATTCTTGATAAGAGATCTCATGGTCAGTGTTGAAAGTTGACTTAAATCCTTTTTTCATTTCTTCCCAGTCCCATGAATCAAGTGGAGCTTTCTTTTCCGGGCGGTAGTTTTCCAGTAATTCAACGGCAACATCCTCAACCATCTCTTGCACGAAACCATTGTTGTCCTGGTCGTTTAAGATATCACGGCGGATTTTGTAAATAATACGACGTTGCTCGTTCATAACGTTATCGTATTCAAGAAGGTGCTTTCTGATATCGAAGTTATGAGCTTCAACTTTCTTTTGCGCCTTAGCGATCGCGTTTGAAATCATTTTGTGTTCGATTGGCTCATCTTCTTTCATTCCCAGTGTATTCATTAATCCTGAAATTTTATCAGAACCAAAGATTCTCATCAGGTCATCTTCAAGTGAAAGGAAGAACTTTGAATTCCCCGGGTCACCTTGACGTCCCGAACGACCGCGAAGCTGGTTGTCGATACGACGTGATTCGTGTCTTTCAGTACCAAGGATGTAAAGACCACCGGCCGCTTTTGTTTCCGGAGTCAGTTTAATGTCGGTACCACGACCGGCCATGTTGGTAGCAATCGTAACCGCACCAGGTTGACCAGCGTTTTTAATGATCTCAGCTTCTCTTTCGTGTTGTTTAGCGTTTAGAACTTCGTGAGGAATGCCTTCCTGGCGAAGGTAGCTAGAGATAAGCTCAGATGTTTCAATTGCGATTGTCCCAACTAGCACCGGCTGCCCTTTAGCGTGAAGAGTTTTAATCAACTCAGCCACTGCTTTGTACTTAGCCGCGCGGTTTTTGTAGATGATATCCGCTTCATCGATACGGGCCATTGGAAGGTTTGTAGGAATAACCACAACATCAAGGTTGTAGATTTTCATAAACTCTTCAGCTTCTGTATCCGCAGTACCCGTCATACCAGAGAGCTTTTTATAGAGTTTGAAGTAGTTCTGGAAAGTGATCGAAGCAAGTGTCTGGTTCTCAGACTTGATCTTTACACCTTCTTTCGCTTCAACTGACTGGTGAAGACCATCAGACCAGCGCGATCCTTCTTTTAGACGTCCTGTGAACTCATCTACGATGATGATTTGACCGTCGCGGTTAACGTAGTCAACATCCAGCTTGAAAAGCGCGTGAGCTTTTAGTGACTGGTTTAAATGGTGAAGCAGGTTAGAGTGCTCAATGTTGTAAAGGTTTTCAATTTTTAAAAGTTCCTGAACGCGGATAACCCCTTCTTCAGTGAACATTGCTGAGCGGGCCTTTTCATCCACTGTAAAGTGAACATCTTTTTTTAGTTTTGGAATAACGTCATTAGCGACGTAGTAAAGTGAAGGGTCACCTTCTGATGGACCAGAAATTAAAAGTGGAGTTCTCGCTTCATCGATTAGAATCGAGTCAACCTCATCCACGATACAGAAGTGGTGGTCTCTTTGAACGTATTCTTCCAGAGAGAATTTCATGTTGTCGCGAAGGTAGTCGAAAGCAAACTCGTTGTTTGTTCCGTAAGTGATGTCGCATTTGTAGGCAACCTGGCGGTCTTCATCCGACATTTGTGAAAGGATTACACCAACACTTAGTCCTAGCCACTTGTATAAAACACCCATTTCTTCCGAGTCACGGCGAGCAAGGTAGTCGTTAACTGTTACGACGTGAGCGCCTTTTCCTTCAAGGGCCACAAGATACAGAGGAGCTGTTGCCGTAAGAGTTTTACCTTCTCCGGTCTTCATTTCCGCAATACCACCGTTAAATAGAGCAATACCACCCATTAACTGCACGTCGAAGTGTCTCATTCCAAGGACACGCTTAGAAGCTTCTCTGATTGTGGCAAACGCTTCAGGAAGGATATCCGCTGTCGTTTTTCCTGACTCAAGCATTGCTCTTAGTTTTGGCGTTTGAGCTTTAAGTTCTTCGTCAGATAATTGCTGCATTTTTGGTTCAAGTGAATTGATCACTTCAACAATTGGTTTAAGTTTTTTTAGATCTCGGTCGTATTTTGTCCCGAAAATCATTTGCAATGGATTGAACATAAAAAAGGTCTCCTGAGATACAATATAAAAATAAATTTTAAGTGTTGCTAGTTAAGCGTGTAGTAAAGTGGGTCAACGGGTGTGCCGTTGACACGAACCTCGTAGTGGACGTGCGGTCCTGTCGAATACCCTGTGTTTCCGACGGTAGCAATTCGATCGCCACGAACAACTTTCTGACCTTTTTTAACTGTAAGAGTAGAAGCGTGACCGTAAATAGTTTCGACCCCGTATCCGTGGTCGATCTGGACAAAGTTCCCAAATCCCGGTTTCGCTCCAGAGTATGTCACGACACCGTCTGCTGGAGCAATGATGGCCGTGCCACTTGGGGCCCCGACATCGATTCCTTCATGCATTTTGATTCTTCCGGCATACGGAGACATTCTTGGACCATAACTTGATGTGAGATGTCCTGCTGCCGGCAGTAGCGTCGGCGTTGAGCGCAGGAATGATTCTTTATCCAGTAAGTGCTGATCGAGTTGATGAACGCGCACTTCAATATCTTTTAAGTAAGAGACGACCACTTCATACTTGTAGTCGAATTCCGCGTAGAGCGGGGCCATGGTTAAACTCTGGCGAGTCAGGAATGACCATTCCTTTGAATAAGAAAAATCGTTGTTCTGCACATAAGCGGTTGCGATTTTTTCTTCGTAACTCTTTTTTGTTTCCTGATATTTTTTATCATCTTCAAACTGCTCAAGCTTCTGCGCCGTTTTAGTCGGCTGTTGTTTGAAGATTCTGATCATTGAACCCGGAGAGTAGTCGCGGTCTGGTTCACCTAAAACATTTGAGCCGTTAGGGCGAGCAGCACTTCCGCTGTCAACTGTTGTCGCTTGAATGGCTTCAAGGCCGGTGATGGCACGAAGTTTTCTTTCAAACACGTTGATGCGCTCAAGATCTTCAGTGATCGAATTGAGCTTCATCTGGAAGAGTTGAACCTGTTCTTTGAGCTGGCGGTTTTCCACCAGAAGGTGTTTGTTTTCGTAGACCTGACTTAAAACGTTCCAGTAGTCATAAGTTAAGATTCCTAAAAGAACCGTGAACGTAATAAAAAGAAACACGATACTTTTAAAAACAAGGCGCGGAATTTTGATCGAACGGACGTCTTTATTTTTTTCCGGAATGATCATTAAAGTGTAATAGCGATCCAATGGGAACTCCAAATGTTTTCACTAGCAGAAAATGTACTTATAAATTGTAAATTTAGAGGGGGCTGATGGCAACTGTTATTGCGCTATGACCAGAATTGCCGTGATATTATCCTGCCCACCATTTTCGTTGGCCTGGGCAATAAGACTCTTTACCACTTGCTCACAGGTTGCTTGCGTAGCTACGGCGGGGTCGGGAATGTGCTTGTTGATGATGTAGAGAATATCTTCGTCACTTACTTTCCCGTGAAGTCCATCTGAGCAGCAAAGAAAGATATCATTTTTGACAACTTTGTAGATGAAGACATCAACATCGACATCGTCTTCAAATCCCACAGTGCGAACGAGAACGTTTTTTTGTGGATCAAGGGCCGCTTGTTCGCGGTTGTAAACGCCGTAATTAAGCTTTTCCTGCACGAGAGAGTGATCGCGTGTAAGCTGGAAAATTTTTTTATTATTAACTAGATAGCCACGTGAATCGCCGACGTTGCCAACGTAAATATTTTGCCCGCGGAAGTAGAAACTAACAATCGTTGTCCCCATCCCAACAAGCTCTGGATGAGTTTCTCCGAAATTCTTAATGGCCCTATTTGATTCCTTAATTGAACCAGTAAGTAGCGGCGTAGGTTCCATTGAAATATTTTTGATCAAGTATTCAGGAAGCGCTTTAACTGCCATCTGCGAAGCGATATCACCACCGTTATGGCCACCCATACCGTCAGCTACTACAAAGAGTTTGTTCTCAAGACTTAAAAAGTAAGCATCTTGGTTACTCTTGCGTTTGCGCCCAATGTCTGTTGCACCTGCAGCTATTAAACCCATTTGTTCGCAAATTCCTAAAAAACGTTGTTTCTATTTATCTATTGTCAGGAAGCCCGGAATTTTTGTCAATTTCATTTTTACACACCGGAGTTTTTTGCTCGGGTTTATATATTTAGGTAAATTTTTGAATCTATGCCATAATTATAAGTGGAAATCGTTAAAAAAGATGGGAGGCCTAATGTCGAAATTAGATATCAATAGATTCATGGATGAGAATTATAAAGTATCAGACTTTTCTCATTTGCACTGGTCAGGTACGTTTCAACAGTACCTGGATTTAGTTACTGAAAATCCAAAAATCACGAGAAACGCTTTCCAGCGTGTTCACGATATGATTATGTCATACGGATCTACTACATATACAGAATACAAAAAAGAAGTTGTTCGTTACCACTTCTTTGATGATCCAATCCAAAACGGAAAAGATGCAGTATTTGGTATCGACGTTCACTTGATGAAACTGGTGAACTTCTTTAAATCTGCAGCAGCAGGATATGGAACTGAAAAACGCGTTCTTCTTCTGCACGGGCCGGTTGGATCGGCAAAATCATCGATTTCAAGAATGATCAAAAAAGGAATTGAACACTACGCGCGCACAGATGCCGGAGCTCTTTTTACTTTCGAATGGTTTGATGAAACAGAATCAGACATTCTTGGTGGAGCGAAAATTTTCCCTTCTCCAATGCACGAAGAGCCCCTTAAGCTTCTTCCGGTAGAAGTAAGAAAACAATTCCTTGAAGAAATCAATAAAGGAAGAAAAGACGGACACAAGATCAACATCAAAGGCGAAGTGTGTCCAGCTGACCGCTACATCCTTGGCGAATACCTGAAAAAATACAACGGTGACTGGAAAAAAGTTCTCAACCACGTTCGCGTGAAGAGACTTCTTCTTTCTGAAAAAGACCGTATCGGTATTGGTACGTTCCAGCCAAAAGATGAGAAGAACCAGGATTCAACAGAATTAACTGGGGATATCAACTACAGAAAAATCGCTCAGTACGGATCGGACTCTGATCCACGTGCGTTTAACTTCGACGGGGAATTCAACATCGCTAACCGCGGGATCGTTGAGTTCATCGAGATGTTAAAACTTGACGTAGCTTTCTTATACGACCTTCTTGGGGCGTCTCAAGAGCAGTCAATTAAACCTAAAAAATTCTCTCAGACTGATATCGATGAAGTTATTCTTGGCCACACAAACGAGCCGGAATTTAGAAAACTTCAGTCTAACGAATTCAT
This sequence comes from Bacteriovorax stolpii, assembly GCF_002872415.1. Lineage (GTDB taxonomy): Bacteria > Bdellovibrionota > Bacteriovoracia > Bacteriovoracales > Bacteriovoracaceae > Bacteriovorax > Bacteriovorax stolpii. The sequence continues at coordinate 1,747,034 of NZ_CP025704.1, forward strand.
GGAAGCCCTAAGAGATAGAACGGTAAAAATCGACGTTCCATACATCACGCGCCTGGATCAGGAAGTCAAAATCTATCAAAAAGATTTCAATGCTGAAAGAATCCCTCACGTGCATATCGCTCCTCACACCATTGAGATGGCAGCGACATGGTCGATTCTAACTCGCTTAGAAGAACCGAAAAAATCTGACCTGACGAAGCTTCAAAAACTTAAACTTTATAACGGAAAAACTCTTCCGGGATACAACGAAGACAACGTTAAAGAGCTTAGAAAAGAAGCTATCCGCGAAGGTCTTGAAGGGATTTCTCCTCGTTACATCCAGGATAAACTTTCAAACTCACTGGTTAAAAACGGCCACGTAGGATGTCTAAACCCATTCATGGTTTTCAACGAACTTGAAAGCGGGCTTAAGCACCACGGTCTGATCAACTCACCTGAGCAGCTTGACCACTACAGAGAAATGCTGGCGATCGCTCGTCAGGAGTATGAAGATACAGTGAAAAATGACGTGCAGAAAGCGATCTCAGTTGATGAGTCAGCGATCCAGACACTTTGTGCAAACTATATCGACAACGTAAAAGCTTATACACAGAAAGAAAAGATTAGAAATAAATACTCTAATAAGTTAGAAGACGCTGATGAGCGATTCATGAGATCGATTGAAGAAAAAATCGATATTCCTGAGTCGAGAAAAGACGACTTCAGAAGAGAAATCATGAACTACATCGGAGCTCTGGCGATCGAAGGTAAAGTTTTTGATTACAAAATGAATGAGCGTCTGCACAGAGCGCTTGAGCTGAAGCTTTTTGAAGACCAAAAAGACTCAATCAAGCTTACAACGATCATTTCTAAAGTTGTGGATAAAGAAACACAAGAGAAGATCGATGTTGTGAAGTCTCGCCTTATTAAAAATCATGGCTACTGTGAAATCTGTGCGACAGACGCACTGAACTTCGTAGCATCGATTTTTGCTAAAGGTGACTCTGCTAAGTCATAAGCTTAACTTTTAAGGGATAGTTAGATGGATCATCCAATTAAAAGAGACCATGCTCGCTTTAGAAAGATTGTTAAAGGAAGAATCCGCGACAATCTAAGAAAGTATGTGTCTAAAGGTGAAATGCCAAGTCCGAAGGGCGACGGGACTTTTAAAATCCCGATGCCCTCGATCGATACACCTCGCTTTAAATTTGGCGACAGAAACCAGGGCGGAATGGGCCAGGGTGAAGGTCAATCGGGTGACCCGGTTGATGGGCAAGAAGGCGATCAACCAGGACAAGGGCAGGAAGTCGGTAACCAGGCCGGAAACAAAGAATTAGAAGTTGATCTTTCTCTAGAAGAGCTGGCTTCAATTCTTGGTGATGAGCTGGCACTTCCACGCATTGAACCCAAAGGAAAGAAGGCCATGCCTTCGGTGACCAATAAGTACACGTCTATTGGGATGACTGGTCCAAATTCATTAAAACATTTTAAACGCACTTATAAAGAAGCGATGAAGCGCCAGATTGCGACGGGGACTTACGATTTTAATGACCCGCGAGTTATCCCGCATAAGCGCGACTTCCGTTACCGCGCCAGTGATGCAAAAGTTGAGTTTGAAAACTCAGCTGTTGTTATCTATATGATGGACGTTTCTGGATCAATGGGTGATGAGCAAAAAGAAATTGTCCGCACGGAGTCTTTCTGGATCAACCTATGGCTTAAGTCTCAGTATAAAGATATTGAAGTCAGATACATCATCCACGATGCCACAGCAAAAGAAGTGGATGAAGAAACATTTTTCAAGACCCGCGAATCGGGAGGAACACTGATTTCCAGTGCGCTTAAACTGTGCCGTGAGATCATTGAAAAAGACTACGACCCATCTGAGTGGAACATTTACCCGTTCCATTTTTCTGATGGTGATAACTGGTCAGCAGACGACACTAAGCTGTGTTTAGAAATCCTGGATCAGGATCTTCTGCCAGCTTCAAACGTTTTTTGCTACGGACAAGTTGAAAGCCGTTACGGTTCCGGGCAATTCTACAAAGACCTTGCCGGCCGCTACGGTGAAGACGATGAGAAAGTGATCCTTTCAAAAATTAAAAATAAGGACGCTATTCTTGATTCAATCAAAGATTTCCTAGGAAAGGGAAAATAAAGAGGAAGACAGATGTCGAGAACCAAGCCACTTGATGGAGAGTTACTAAGAATCAGAGATGAGATCCATGGTTATGCCAAGGAATTCGGACTGGATTTTTATGAAGTTCGCTTTGAAGTTTGCGACTATGACACTATTAACATCCTTGCCGCTCAAGGTGGATTTCCTTCTCGTTACCCGCACTGGCGTTTCGGGATGGACTACGATCAACTTTCTAAAGGCTACGCTTACGGATTACAAAAAATTTACGAGATGGTTATTAACACCAACCCTTGTTATGCCTACCTGTTAAATGCCAATCACCTGGTCGATCAGAAAATTGTTATGGCCCACGTTTATGGGCACGCGGATTTCTTTAAAAACAATGCATGGTTTGCTAACACAGACAGGAACATGCTGGCCGTAATGGCCAACCACGGAACAAAGATCCGTCGTTATATGGAACGTTACGGGCAAAATAGAGTTGAAGAATTCATCGACCGCGTAAACTCAATTGAAAATTTAATTGATGTCGGAATGCTTTTTGAAACTCCAGAAAGCAGAAGACAAAGTGAAGAGCGCATGAAAGTGGCCCGCGAAGAGATCGCGAATCTTTCAGATGACCGCTCAAATGCGCTTAAATCATTTATGCGCTCTAAAGACAGAAAAGAAGGATCTGCTCCTCAACAAGTGATTGAGGAATCGGCCGATCTGCGCGAGAAAAAAATCAATTACCCTCGCGATATTATGCACTACCTTCTGGAAAATGCTCCGTTAGAAGAGTGGGAAGCCGATATCCTGGGGATTCTAAGAGATGAAGCTTACTACTACCTTCCTCAGCGTTTAACAAAAATTATGAATGAAGGCTGGGCAAGTTACTGGCACTCACACATCATGACAACCAGGGCGCTTAAGGCCTCTGAGATCATTGATTACGCCGATCACCATGCAGGCGTTATGGCGATGAGCAGGCAGAACATCAACCCGTATAAAATCGGAATTGAGCTTTATAGAGATATCGAATACCGTTGGAACACAGGCCGCTTCGGAAAAGAATATAACGAATGCGAAGATATGCACTTAAAAGCGAATTGGGACAAAAAATTAGGTCTTGGCCGCCAGAAAATCTTTGAGGTCAGAAGAACTCACAACGACGTAAGTTTTATCGATGAATTCTTTACTCCTGAGTTCTGTGAGCGCCAACAGCTCTTTACTTATAAATTCAATCCACGCACGGGCCGCAATGAAATTGAGACCCGCGATTTCATGGATATCAAAAATAAGCTTCTTTCATCTCTTTCAAACTTCGGTTCACCGGTGATTGAAATTGAAAGCGGAAACTACCAAAACAGGGGAGAGCTTCTGCTTCGCCACGTTCACCGTGGAGTAGACCTGGATTTTGGTTATGCTTCTGATACGCTTAAAAACCTTTATGCTCTTTGGAAGAGACCGGTGAATATCACTAGCCGTCAGGAAGAGCAGAACATCACATTGAGTTTTGACGGGAAAGAATTCAAGCAGACAAAGTAAGGTTAACTCACTTTAGTTTTCCTGATCTTTCCTTGTACTCTTTATCAATTCGAGTAAAATAAATAAAAAAATATTAACTCGTTTTGCTTGAGAGTTTATGCGCACAATCCAATCGACAGGTTTATTGGTTACTCTTTTATTGTCTTCACCACTTTTTGCAGCAAAAACTCCGATTGCTTCTGTTGCAAAGATCCGCGGGAATGTAACGAAGCTTCTTCCTGGCGCTCTTGAGGCCACTGTTCTGGAAGCAGGTGATCAGCTTCCGGAAGATACATCGATTGTTACAGGCCCAAAAAGTTTCGTTAAAATCGTTTTCATTGATAAGTCAGAACTTAATATGGGGCCGGAAAGTAAAATTGTTATTTCCGAAATGAATCCTAATGAACAAGTGGGGATCATCTCCCTTTTAAAAGGAAGAATCAGGACGGAAGTTGAGAAGTCACAAAAACCTAATTCGCAAAACCAGAATAAATTTTATATCAGAACCCGCACCGCTGCTTTAGGTGTGCGCGGGACGGATTTCCAGACGATTTATAATCCTGAAAACCGCATGACTTCGCTTCTAACTTATAAAGGTGCCGTCGCCATGGCCAAGGTTGATGAGAGCACTCACCAGCGTTTTGAAGTTGGTGAAACCAAAGTGGTAAGAGATGATGTAACCAAGGCCCCTGAGCTTCAAAAAATCCCTGGAAAAATCGTCGACGAAAAAATGGAACTTAAAAAAGTTCTCGCTTCAAGTGATGTGGTCATCGTTCCTCCAGGGCAAAGTTCATTTTCTTCGCAGGCCCTGAAGAAATCGTCTCTGCCAGTTAAGATTTCACCAGTGCAATTAAATGCCTTATTTAAAAACACTGAGTTCAATGAAAAGAACCTGGTGAATTTAAAATCAGCACAATTGGATAAGGCGGTGGAGCCGGTGATTGCCGTTGCCCCACAAAGTGCACCGGCCGATGGTCTTTACAATGCTAAAAACGGTGATTTCGCTCCAAGGGCCGGAGGTTTTATTGATGAGGTCACGGGTCTTTACGTTGCTCCGGAAGCAGGTTCAACATTCGATTCAAAAAATGGCGTTTACGTTTCGGATAAGAGCGGTGAGATTGATGCCGATACAGGACAGTATGTGGCACCAAAAGGGCTTGTCCTCGACGCTCAAAAAGGATTTGTGGTTGAAAAAAATGCAGAGGTTAAGCCCGAGCTTCTTGCTTTAAGAGAAGACTTAAACAAGTCTATTGCCCGCGATGTTGTCGTGGGAGATTTAGATGGGGAAGTGGTCATTGCGGCTAAAACCCTGCGAGAGAAATTTATCCGCGACCATGTGAGTTTGATGCTGGGGATGGGCGGAGAAAAAATAAAAGTTAACGATCGTATGGATATGGATGCCGACAAACCTTACAATTTTAATGTTGAATGGCAGATTGCTTCGACAAACCGTTTTGCTCCTCTCTTAGGTTTGTCCTATGGATCAACAGAGTTTGACGATCTTTCTAATCGCGGCTTCTCTCAGGATTCAAAAGCACAGTTTGATATGACTGTGGGGTTAAAATACGCTCTAACTAACAGAGTGGACCTGGTGAGTAAACTTGTTTTAGACCAGTCACTTTATGCTGTTCAGACATCAATGACCCCTGATGTATTCAAACTTAACCGTATCGTCATCACAAAAATTAACCTGGGTGCAACGGCCGAGTTGATGCGTTCAAACCATTTTTCTCTCAATGCTGAATTTTTTGCGAACATGGGATTTAGAAAACGATTTAATGATGCCGTTGTTTCAAAGATCAGCGGTTTTTCATTTAAGTTAATGCCACAATACGCTTTGGATGAGAAGCGATCACTGGCCTTTGGTTTTGTGATGGAAAACGAGTCTGCAAAAGTGGGGACAGGGCTCATTACCAATGATATCAAACGCGAAAAACGCGCACTGGAATTAAAATACACAATGAATCTTTAAATTATTGTGGTGAGATCTTAATGGTCTCACCATCAAGTTCTTCAATGTCAGACTGGTCGATGCTCTTAGCTTCAACCAATGGCTCAATTGTTTTCTTTTCTTTTAGTGAATCCAGAGAAAGTGTCTTATCAGTATAAGTGGCCTCATCCCTTTGAATTGTTTTCCCCAGATTCTCCCACTGGATATACTGCAGAGAAATCCAGCAGCTCATTCCATCAAAAGATTTACATGATTTTTCGGCCGTCTCTTCGGCCTTTCTTTTTTCAGAGCCTACAATAAGGTTGACGTAACTATCCATGATGTTGACTTCAAAAGGTGGCTCATTTTTAAAGGCGATCTTTAAAAGTGTGAGTTCTCTCTGGGCCTCAACAAATCTTTTTTCTCTGATTAAAAAAGCAATTTTAAGCGCCTGTGAGTTTCTTGGATCAAGACTCTTATTGGAAATATTATTTAGCATTGAAAGACCATCGGCCCATTGGTTGAGCAGCCATGAAAGCGGGATAGCGCGCTCAAGCGAGTTTTGCGAGTCCTGCTTTTTTTGCAGGGCCAGGCGGAAGTGACCGAAAGCGAGTTCGTATTCTTTGTTGGCAAGATTGATGTTCCCTTTGATGTTTTCGGCATTGGCAGAGTCGATGTCATCGACGAAGGCCAGGGCCTTTTTCGAATCACCTGAGCGCAGATACATAAAGGCGATAATCTCACGCAGTTTTTTAGACTGGTACGAGCTCTCCGGTAAAAGAGAAATCAAGTTAAGGAGGTCTTTTTCCTTGTTGAGATACAGTCCGGTTTTAAGCCACAGCTTCGACATTTCATCGTCGCTGATGGTGTATTCGATATCAGTGAGCATATTCTTTTTAAGCCCCTGAACGTCATTGGTTTTTAGTTTTATCATCGAATCCAGCCAGAACTGGTCATTCTTAGAAAACTTCATGGTGTAGAACTGGCAGGATTGTTTTTCGCGGTTAATGGCCGCAACATCGTTGACTGCCATGAAGTTAATCAGGCGCAGAAGACAGTTCTGAATAAAATAATTGTTGTTATTAACTTTGGGGTCATCGAGTTCTTTAATCGATTTATCAAAGCGTCCCTGGACAAAATAAATCATCGCCAGGTAGCGCTTTTTTATCGCCATCACCGCACTTTCTTTCTCACTGATTCTTCCCAGGAAAAATTCGGCCAGCTTTAAATCGCCGCTGATCATTTTAAATTTGGCCTTTTGTAAATTGTAGAGATCGACTTGTCTTTGGTTGTTGTCTTTAATCTGATTAGTTTCAGTCAAAGCATCAAGCGAGTATTCTTCGCCCTCAAGGATGATCTCTTTGAGTTCGTCTTCATTGGCCTGAGCATGTGCCTTCATTGGAATAAAACCAACCAGGAGGCTCAGGAATAAAAGGACATATAATGCTTTCATGCTTAATTTTTCGGGTTTTATCCCGATAACTTTAAAAAACTATGAAAGTCCTAAACACAAAACTTGTTGCCGTTTTTCTCTTTGCCTTCTTGGTGCTTCTTCCGAGTGCTTTTGCTTTGGCGCCGGTGGAGAGTTTGGTGTTAGGGAATTTCTCTGATGATTATTCTGAAAATAAAAGTGATCCACTCAACTATGTCTACACCCGTGACCTGTCTCTAAAAAACGCTTCTGTTGAATTAAAGCGTGAGCTCGCTATTTACCGCGGTTTTTACGAGGAAGGAAAAAACACGCTGAACTACTGCCGTGGAGGCAGAGAGATTCGTTATGCGACTGAATGGGAGAAAGTGCAGGTGAAGCGCTCTGTATTGGCGCTTATTCAGTATATCGGCCTGGACTTAACCACCAGAGCGCTTCCTAAGTACGCCAAGGCCCTGGAGTTCACCAGCGATGAATACAACAACATGGTTGAGGGTCTGGTTGGAAACTATTGCTCAACGAATCTTTCCATCATCAGTAAAAAAGAACTCCTGGCCAACTTTCGTTTGAAATTCGACAAGGATAATAATTTTAAGCTTCCAAGTGTGGAAGGGAATCCTTATTTTCCTGATAATCTTTCAAGTTATCTTCCGGAGAAAAAAGCACTGGAGCAGGAGATGCTTTATACAGTGAAGCTTTTTCAGTCGCTTTGTTCGTGGAATGGAAATCCGACTAATCCGGGGCTGATGGTTCCCATCCTGAAAAACCCGGCATTGATGTCATTTATTGCCAGACAAATGTCCAATCAGGATATAGGCTGGAAAGAAATCGACAACTCACTTTTTTTAAAAGAAAACAAAAACACTGCGCAAGTCTGGTGCGAGAACCTGATTTGCAGAAAAGTTTCCCGCGAAGAATTTTTAAATAAGTTCTATTACTCAGTAGGGGGAACAAACATCACTGATGATATCAAACGCCTTTATTGTGAAGAATTCAGAACGGTTGATTATAAACCAAAAGACAGCGATCCAAAACTTGCCAAGATGATGAACAGTATGACTTTTGAAGAAGAGAACTTTATCAATTCACAGTTCATTGCTTTAATCACTGGTGTACCTGACTTTCTTCTGCGTGGGGAAAAGTTCAAATCAGGTGAAGACGTTTTCCGCTCGAGTGTGGATTATACTTGGAACAAATGGGCCCGCGCTCAAAGTGAAACCAATACTCTCGATCTTTATTTCGAAGAGCCGCTTACTCTGGAGCTAATCGACCGCAATCAGTATTACGATTTCCGCTCGGGAAAACTGCGTGTGGCCTTTGATGTTAACCTGGGGGAGTTTGACCGCATCAATCAGCGCGCCGGAAAATTAAAAGTGCAGTTTAAGATCTTTGTACAAAAAAGTTTCCTTGAATACTATCGAACAACGATGAAGAATACTGACTACCGTGATACCGCTGAAAAGACACGCCTTAAAAACCGCTTTAAAATGCAGGTGACTAAGGATGTTCAAGGTGCGCGTGAAAAATTTATCATCCCTCCGTGGAAGGGAGATCTTGAAGCTCTGATCGTCAATGAGTTAACCACTCAGATCCTCGACACACCAGAGAAGCTGCTTAATTTCACAGGCGCCGGCATGTACGAAGTAAACGTAGAAATCAACTATGGCCTCTTTGCATTAAAGTACCTGAATCACCAATTAAATGTGCAAAAGAGTCAAGAAAAACTCCCGAGTAAAAAGTAAAAGAAATGTGACAACAATGGCAGAAATGGTTTAAAATCCTTCATGGCCAAAAAAACAAGCACATCAAAAAATCAGGCATCTAAAAAAGGCGAAGACCACCTTCCGGTGATTCTTCCAAAGACATCTGATGCTTTGGTGGTTCAGAGCATTCTCGAGCACAACCGTGCTAGCGATCTTCCAACAACGACTGACCCACTTACAACTTACGTGCGTGAGATCAGCCGCTATAAACTTCTTTCAAATGAAGAAGAGGAGGCCCTGTTAAAAGAGCTTCAGGAAACCGGTGATATCGAAGTGGCCAAGAAACTTGTTTTGGCCAACCTGAGACTCGTCGTAAAGATTGCCATTGAATACCGTTCGGCCTGGCAAAACGTCATGGACTTGATTCAGGAAGGGAACATCGGTCTGATGAAGGCCGTTTCAAAATACGATGCCACTAAAGGGGCGAAACTTTCTTATTATGCCAGCTGGTGGATCCGTTCATATATTTTAAAATTCATTCTCGATAACTTCCGCCTGGTAAAAATTGGGACGACTAATGAGCAGAAAAAACTCTTTTTCAATCTGATGAAAGAAAAAGAGCGCTTGATTGGTTTGGGGTTTAACCCGGACAATAAGATGATCTCGGAGAGTTTAGGGGTTTCTGAAAAGGCCGTGGCCGTAATGGACCGCCGTCTGGGAAGTTCTGGAAACGAACTTTCTTTAGAGGCCAAAATTGATGAAAATGGCCCAAGCCTTGGCGAAGTCCTGGCCGATAAGGATGAGCTTGCTATCGATGATAAGCTGGCCGACCTTCAAGGGGTAGAGATCTTAAAAGAGCAGCTTCAAAACTTCTTAAGTGGTCTAAAAGAAAGAGATAGAGAGATTTTTGAGATGCGCCTCTTGTCAGAGGTTCCTGCATCGCTTCAGAGCATCGCCGATCAATATGGCGTGTCGCGTGAACGAATCCGTCAGATCGAAGAACGACTGATCGGAAATTTAAAAGTTTACATGTCTGAATTTATCCGCTAAAAGGTTAGAACTATTAAAAAACACCTTTATCTAGGTTTGGGGATTGGCCCCATGCTTGGGCATTGGCGAGGAGACATTATGATTACTGTAGCAGAATCAAAAAAAATCGTAGCTGAGTTCGGAAAAGAATTCGGTTCATCAGAAAAAGACTCAGGATGTACAGCTGTTCAAGTTGCGCTTATCACAACAAGAATCAACAACCTTGCACCTCACTTCGCAGCTAACAAGCACGACTACTCTGGAAACAGAGGTCTTCTAAAGCTAATTGGTCAAAGAAAGAGACTTCTTTCTTACCTAGCTAAGACTGATGACAAAAAATACCAAGCTCTAATTAAGAAACTTGGTCTAAGAAAGTAAAAAAACCAAAAAAGGGAACCTACGGGTTCCCTTTTTGTTTTATATCGTTAAACTATTACTAGAGAAAAGACTTCGAATTTTTGGGTGTAGGAATTTGAAGGATATTTGAAGTTAGTGTCTGTCTTAAACACCACTGCCTTGAAATATCTTTTAAAATCCCTCCCTAAAAAGCACAAAGATCTTTTCCATAACAAAGCACCAATGATGGTGCGTACATGGAGAATTTATGGCTTTAAACAACAAGAAAGAGTACAAAATCAATTACGGTGGTAAGGAAGTTACTATCGAAACTGGAAGACTCGCAAAACAATCAGACGGAGCAGTTTTAGTAAGCTGTAACGGAACTCAGGTTCTCGTTGCTGTTAACTCTGCACGCGAACTAAAAGATGGACAGGATTTCTTTCCACTTCTAGTTGAGTATCAAGAAAAATTCTACGCTGCTGGGAAATTCCTGGGTGGATTCATTAAACGTGAAAACCGTCCTTCAACAGCAGAAATCCTGGCATGTCGACTTATCGACAGACCACTAAGACCTATGTTCCCAAGCGACTACATGTTCGACACTGTTGTAACATGTTCAGTTCTTTCATACAGCGAAACTGGGGATCCAGAAGTTCTAGCGGGTCTAGGAGCATTTGCTGCTATCGCTATTTCAGACATCCCATTTGCAGCACCATTAGGATCAGCAAAAGTTGGTCGTATCGATGGAAAGCTTGTTCTTAACCCTGACCACGCTGACTGGGCAAAATCAGATCTTGAAATCGTTATCGCTGGTTCAAAAGACGCGATTCTAATGGTTGAAGGTGAAGCTCATATCGTTCCAGAAAAAGAAGTTCTTGAGGCGATCAACTTTGGTCACGATCACGTAAAAGAATTCTGTGAACTAGTTGCTAAAATGCAAAAAGAAGTTGGTAAAGCAAAACGTACATACGTTTCAGCTGAAGCGAACACAACTCTATCTAAAAAAGTAAACACAGATTTCTCTGCAGCAGCTCGTGCAGCCTTATCAATCAACGATAAGATGGAACGTCAGGACGCTGTAAGAAACCTTAACAAGAAAGTTGCTGAAGCTATTAAAGCTGACCCAGCTGCATTTGGATTAAAAGACGATAAAGGCGCATCTAAAGAAGCTTATAAAGCAGTAGACGGTCTTCTATACGACATGATGAGAGCGGACATCCTTAACGAAGGAAAGCGTATCGCTGGAAGAAAACTTGATGAAGTAAGAAAGATTGAAACTGAAGTTTCAGTTCTTCAAGCTCCACACGGATCGTCTCTGTTTACTCGTGGTGAAACACAAGTAATGGCGACTGTAACTGTTGGTGGATCTGTTGGTGACCAAATGGCCGACAGAATTTCAGGATTAACTTACGATAAATTCTACCTTCACTATAACTTCCCTGGATTCTCAGTTGGGGAAGCAAAAGGATCACGTGGAGCTGGTAGACGTGAATTAGGTCACGGTAACCTTGCAGAACGCGCGCTTAAAGCAGTTATGCCTTCTCAAGAAACTTTCTCATACACGACGAGAGTTGTGTGTGAAGTTCTAGAGTCAAACGGATCTTCTTCAATGGGGTCAGTATGTTCTGGGTCTCTTGCTCTTATGGATGCAGGGGTTCCTATTAAAGCTCCAGTTGCGGGGATCGCAATGGGTCTAGTCACTGACGGTGGAAAATATAAAGTTTTAACAGATATCCTTGGAGACGAAGATCACCTGGGAGACCTGGACTTTAAAGTTGCTGGAACAAAAGATGGTGTAACAGCTATTCAAATGGATATTAAGATTACAGGTCTTACTCGCGAAATCATCGCTGAAGCGATTGCTCAAGCTCACAAAGGACGTCTACACATCCTTGGTGAAATGGAAAAAACAATCAAGACTCCAAGAGAAGGATTCAAGCCAGGTGTTCCAACAATCATGACAGTTATGATTCCGACAGATAAGATCGGAGCTCTAATCGGACCTGGTGGAAAAAACATCAAGAAGCTTCAAGAAGAATTCAAAGTGACAATTGAAATCACTGAAGAAGGAATGGTTAAGGTTCTTGGATCTGATATGGAAGTTCTAAAAACTGCTATCAGCACAATCAATATGCAAATCAATGGACCAGAAATTGGTTCAGTATACGATGCTCGCGTTGACTCTATTAAAGAATACGGAGCTTTCGTTGACATCGGTTCAGGTGTATCTGGTCTTGTTCACGTTTCAGAAATGTCTGATGACCGTGTTCAAAACCCTGCTGACTACATCTCAGAAGGTGAGACAATTAAAGTTAAGGTTCTTGAAATCGATAAGATGGGAAGAATCAAGCTTTCAGCTAAAGCTGTTGCGTCTCTAAAAAAGAAAGAAGGCAAATAGTGATTACTGTAAAAGTAAAAAAGCTCGAGCATTACGACTCGAGCTTTCCACTACCATCGTATGAAACGACAGGAGCAGCGGGTGCAGACGTACGCGCTTCTCTTGGAAACGGTGAAAAGCTGCTAATAAAACCAGGGGAGCGCGTTTTAATCCCTACAGGTCTTTCAATGGAAATCCCGCACGGGTACGAAATTCAAGTTCGTCCACGTTCAGGGCTTTCATTTAAAACAGGACTTATGGTTTTAAACTCACCAGGGACAATCGACTCAGATTACCGTGGTGAAGTGAAAATCATTTTAGGAAATCTTGGTAAGAATGATGAAGTGATCAATCACGGCGACCGCGTGGCCCAACTGGTGCTTGCACCGGTGACTCAAGCGGCCTATATCGTATCAGAAAGTGAACTTTCTGATACTGCCAGAGGAACCGGCGGATTCGGTTCAACTGGCAGACAATAGAACTTAGATTTTAGGAGATTCAAGGATGAGTTTAAAAATTGATTATAATAATCTCACGAATTCAGCTGACGCTTATGAGAAAGTTAAGAAGCTGATCACTCCTGAGTATATTGAAAAGTTTCAAGTTAAAGCTGACATCAAATACGACGATGCCGGCAAAAAGGTCACAGCAAAAGGATCGGGCTTCACACTGGAGCTATGCTTTTTTGATAAGCACTGTGATGTGGACTTAGACCTCTCGTTTCTTCTTAAGCCTCTTAAAGGCAAAATTTTAGAGAAGATCGAAGGGCAAATTAAAAAGAATTTATAAAAGGAATATATGACATCTCATAAAGTAACCCTTAGACCTGAAGGGAAAGTTGTTGAAGTTGAAGAAGGGAAAAACCTTCTTGCGGCCCTTCGCGAGCAAGACGTTTACGTTAAGTCGAGCTGTGGCGGACACGCGACATGCACGGACTGTATTATTAAAATCGTCTCGGGCGAAGACAACTTAACTCCACCTCCATTTGAGGAGCTGAAGCTTTTAGGAAATGTGTTTCACATCACAAAAGAGCGCCTTGCTTGCCAGACAATGGTAACAGGGGACGTGACGATTGATATTTCAAAACACGATAAGGCCTCTGATGAAGAAAAACTAAGAAGCAAAACTTCTAACTTTTCAAAAAAAAAGCAGGTTCAAACGCGAGTCAGAAAAGAAAGTGACATAGACCGCGCCCGCGCTGAACAAGAAGAAGAGCGCGCTCAATTTGACCGCGACCAAAAACAAAAGAATGATACTTGGCAAAAGCACTGGGAAAAGGAAAAAGACGCAAACGCGCCTAAGAGACTTGCCGGTGGAAAGCGTCCCAAGTTCTTTGACACTGATAAGGTTGACTACGAAAAAGAAACGTACACAAGACCTCTTTCGGCAGAAAAGCAGAAGCTTAGAGATGAGCGTCTTGCGAAGGAAGCTGAGCTAAAGAATGACAAGGAACTAGTGAAGAAATCTCAAGAGATTCCTAAGTCGGACAAAGACTTTAAGAAATTCCGCGGATAGAGAACGCTTCGCGTTTTGACGACGCCTAGAGATGAATTAATACTTAATCTTGTATTAGGTATTCATCACTCAAGGAAGAAACGCATGAAAAACTTATTAGCACTTGTCGCTTTAACAGTTTTCTCCACATCAGCATTCGCCATCAGCGAATCAAACTACGCCAGAGAATACAAAGAAAAAATCCTCCCGCTTATCGGCTCATTTAAAAATGCTACTTTTAAAGGCCAGGCGGGTGTGAATATTCATTACGCCACTTACACTTCAAATGATCAAAGCACACGCTGTTTAGTTATTCTTCCCGGGCGAAGCGAGCCGCTAGAAAAATACGCTGAAGTGGTCTACGACCTGGACCATGGAGCAAAGGCCGGGGCCTTTAAGTACTTCCTGATGGACCATAGAGGACAGGGAAGTTCAGGGCGCATGATTAATGATGAGGCAAGTGATTCAGAAAAAGGGTATGTCGATCATTTTGAAAACTACGCTTTAGACGTAAAAACATTTTTAGATACCGTTGTCGGCAATGCCGGCTGTTCTGAAAAACTTTTGATTGCTCACTCTCTGGGAGCTGGAATTGCGGTGGATTTTATGCAAAAGAATCCGGAGTATTTCGACCGCGCTTTTTTAACCAGCCCGATGTTAAAAATCCAAACGGCACCTTATAGCTACGCTGTCGCTCGAAGCATTGTTCTTGCCAGCATGGCAGCGGGACGCGGGAAAAAGTATGCTGTCGGACAAAAGCCTTTTAACCCAAATAGAAATTTTGAGGCCAATACATTCACCACTTCAGAGGCCCGCTACAATATGGCGATGGATATGTTTGATTACTTCCCACAAACCAAATTGGGTGGCGTGACCAACAGATGGCTCAATGAAGTCATGAGCGCCACAGCTCATATCAGAAAAAATTACAGCGACCTGAAGCTTTCGCTTCGCATGGCCCATGCCGGAAATGAGACTTACTCAGAGCCAGGTGAAATGGTCCGCCTATGCGAAGAGGCCCCTCATTGTAATCGTGTGTTCCTGAAAGATTCTAAGCATGAAGTGCTGATGGATCAGGACCACAACAGAGGTGTGGTCCTTTTAGAGATTGAAAAATTCTTTAACTAGTACTTTGAAAGAAGTTCTTTAAGCTTAATGAGATCAGCTTTTCGAGAGTGTCTGTCGATGTTGACGGACTTGTTCTTGTCAGTCTTGATGTTGAGTTCAAAGTAGCCCTTGTTCTCAAAGTGTTTCATCGCTTCCGGGCTTCCCAGACCTTGTCTGTTTCTGATTCTCGCCATATTTGGTGAGTCCATAAAGTGATCAACAGTAAAAGAGTCTTGAGCGCTTAAGCGGAATTTTTTAATCCAAAATGGAATAAAGAATACGCGGTAAGTGACGATGAGTTCCTGCCCTTTTTTCGTCAGCATCTTCTCGTAGAAAAAAAATCCTAAGAGGACGATTGGAGTTAAGATCAGGGTCCATTGCACCAGGTGACCCAGAAAAAGCATTGTAGGGTCTTCCCCGTAACTTAAAAGCTTGGCAATGACGGCACGGCTTGCGAGCCACATAATTAAAAGAACAGACATGGCCGCCGCCAGGTAGCCCCAAAAGATCATCGGAAGACCGTAAGTCTTAAGAGTCAGACCGTTGTCTTTCACAACTGCGCGATCGCCTTCTGATTGATCGTCTGTAACCGGGAAAATATACATAAGACCCATAATACGCCTTGAGTTAAATTTTACTTTTGATAGGGCCTCACTTTAAACTATTTCTCATAAATGTGTAAACTCCATGGAGGCCACCCAGTGAAATCGATTAAGCTTTTAGTCCTATTAAGTTTGTTCTCATATTCCTTTGCGAGCTTTTCTAAAACAATTATTGTTTCTGATATCGACGATACTATTAAAAAGGCCAACTCTATGGGGGGAATCGGAGGCGTGTGGCACTTTTTAAAAAAGAAGCCCTATGAAGAAACCCGCGACTTGTTTAATGAAATTAAAAAAGATGAAAACGATCACGGTGAAGCAACGGCTTACTATTACGTTTCAGCAGCACCATCGTTTACTTTTGATGGCGATGAGTGGATCAGAAAAAATAATTTCCCTATTGGTCCGGTGATTTTAAAAACAAAAGACAATGGTGGCGAAACTTACGCTTACAAATACAGAACGATTAAAGCTCTTCTGCAAAAAGAGATGATGGAAGACCAGGCCCCAAAAGTTATTTTCTTTGGCGACAACTCTCAGCACGACGCTAAAGTTTACTATGACCTAAACAATGAAATGAATTTGAACGCTGATATTTATATCCGCGATGTAAGTACAGAAGCAACATTCTTCAGCACAACTCTTCCGGTAGTGAGACTTCCGGGAGTGAAGTATTTCTTCTCTGAGCGTGAGTTGATTGAAGACCCATTTTTTTCTTATATGAGTCCAAAGCTTCAGGACTTAATTACTACTCAGTATAAAAAACAAGACCTCATTCCGGGCTACACTCTAGATACACTTGGTGATCGCTTGAAAGCTATCTGCGAAGGCAAGTCGATTATCG
Source organism: Bacteriovorax stolpii (assembly GCF_002872415.1). GTDB lineage: Bacteria > Bdellovibrionota > Bacteriovoracia > Bacteriovoracales > Bacteriovoracaceae > Bacteriovorax > Bacteriovorax stolpii. Next base: position 1,763,513 of record NZ_CP025704.1, read on the forward strand.
TGAATGAAGAGGTTCAAAAGAGCTGTAAGGCAGAAGGGAAGACTCAGGCGCTTAAGTATTGGGCCGAGTATTACCACCGTTATTAATTAAGAGTTATACGGCCGTCTAGTCTTTAGGCGGCCTTCCTGTTTTCTTTCTACAAAACCCCCTGTATTTTCATCGCTTTTTTTGGCCCCTTCTTTGTATTATCCCTTCTTATGAAAACACTACTTATTGCCCTTACTCTGGCAGGAAGCGCTTTTGGCGCGGACTATGTTGAACCCTCTGCCCATGCGGATAAATATCTTCTGGTGGCCGTTTCTGGTTTTAAAACCGGAAGAGATAAAAGTGAAAGCGAGGATATTTTTTCTAATATTGTCGGAAAAGGTTCAGAGGCCAGTGGTGTTTGGACGTACATGAACATTAACCATAAAAAAATCTTTAAAACGGTCTATCTTTCTCATTATTCAAAAGACTCGGAATTAAAATCAGTCATGAATCTTGCCGTCGATGAAAAAGGCGAGTGTAAAAAGAAGCAAGGTCTTATCATGATGGTCAATAGCTGGGGAGCTAAGATGTCCCAGAAGCTGGCGGATATGTATCTAAAGAAATGCGGGCAGCTGCCAAATCTTACGATCTTAATTGACGGAGTTTCTAAGCCGACTCCTTTTGCATACGATAAACCCATTCGCGCTCTTAATTGCGTAAACTTCTACCAACAATCAAGTACCCTTAAGGGGACGAGTATTGAAAATTGTTACAATGTTCTTTCAAGCTATAATACAGGCTCAGATCTCTTCAATGCCCACATTCACCTGGAATGGGACGCTTCAAAAAGAGGAAACAGCATTATTGAACAATTCCTGGACGGAAAACTTCCGGTGATGTTTGTGCGTGATCTTTATCAAATTGATTATAGAAAGGGCCTATAACAGTCTATAGGGCAACACAGACAGGAAATAAAATAGCATCTCCCAGGTTTGTGCCGTTAACAAAGACAGCGCGTTTATTTTTGTAAGCAATGGCCGTTTCTTCATTGTAAGCAGAAAAAGCATCGTCTGATTCGACTTCTTTTTGCCAACGACCACGCCCATCTAGTGAGGCACTCTCATCTTTGATGAGGCCCAAAATCCAGTGGACGAATTTTCCTTCAGGTTCTTCAGTGACGGTGATCTCTAGTTTTAAATTGCCGGTCGTGCAAACATATTTTTCTAGCGAGTAAGCGTTGAGTGAGAAAGAAAAAAGGGCAATTATCATTAACGTTTTCATATAAAGCATCTACCTAAATCTAAGCATTAAAACAAGCAACCTGACGTCCTTCTTTCATTTCAAGGTGTGGAATCGACTCCATACAATGATCTGTTCTCATCGGGCATCTTGGAGCAAAAGCACATCCTTTTGGTAGATACAATGCCGATGGTGCTTCACTTGGGGCAACATCGCTTGTCACTTTCTCCACATGCTCACCGGTAATTTTTGGAGCACTTTCAAGAAGAATTTTAGTGTATGGGTGTTTCGGGTTGTTGAAGAGTTGGTCGCGTGGACCGTATTCAACAATGCGACCTAAATACATAACTAAGATGCGGTCAGAAATGTGCTCGACGACTGAAAGATCGTGAGAAATAAATAAGTATGAAAGAGAAAATTCCTGCTGAAGTTCCATCAAGAGGTTTAGAACCTGAGCTTGAATAGAAACATCCAGAGCTGAAACCGGCTCGTCAAGGATAAGAACTTTAGGTCTTAACATTAAGGCGCGGGCAATCCCTAAACGCTGTCTTTGTCCACCTGAGAAGTGGTGAGGGTAGCGCGAACCGAATTCTTCACGCAGACCTACTTTTTTCATCATGGCATAAACTAATTCTTTAATTTCTGCTTCTGATTTATCGCTGTTGATGCGCAGAGGATCGGCGATGATGTCGAATGCTTTTTTTCTTGGGTTTAAAGACTGGTAAGGGTCCTGGAAAACCATTTGAATCAGCGAGTGAAACTCACGAGAGTTATAGTCTTTGTATGATTTTCCTAAAAGCTTAATATCGCCTTTTGTTGGAATCTCTAATTGAGTCAGGACTTTTGCCAATGTACTTTTTCCACATCCAGATTCTCCAACGATCCCTAATGTCTCGTTAGCTGAGAGAGAAAAATTGATTTCTGAAAGCGCTTTTAGTTCAAGTTTAGGCTTAAACGCTTTTTTGATTTCAAAAATCTTATGAACATCATTAACTTCTAAAATAGGTGTATTCACTTGGCTCATCTGATGGCCTCCTCAATAGGGTGAATACAACGGTATTCGCGGAAGTTGTCGTTTTGTGGGCCTTCACCGACGATGGCGATGTGACCTTGCTGACATTCATGAGTCATATACTGGCATCTTGGATTGAACTGGCATCCCAATGGTCTTTGGTGGAAGGCCGGGACAATTCCTGAAATTGATGGAAGTGGGGTTTTAGGGATACGTTTTTTATCATCAACCACGGCCCCCGGGCGAGACGCTAAAAGAGCGTGAGTGTACGGGTGGCGAGGGTGTCTGACTAAGTCGGCAGTCGCACCTGTCTCGACAATTTCTCCAGCGTACATAACTTGTAGGCGCTCGGAGTATTCACTCACAACACCTAAGTCGTGAGTGACTAAGATGACTGACATGTTGTTTTTTTCCTGGAGCATTTTAATAAGATTTAAAATCTGCTTTTGGATTGTTACATCGAGGGCCGTTGTCGGCTCATCGGCAATTAAAAGTTTTGGGTTGGTTGAAATCGCCATGGCGATCATCACTCTTTGGGCCATCCCACCTGAGAGCTCAAACGGATAAGACTTAAGACGGTCTTTCGGCGAAGGGATCCCTACCAGATTTAGAAGTTCAATACTTTTATCAATGGCATCTTTTTTAGAAAGTTTTAGGTGACCCTGGATTGTTTCTACCATCTGGAACTGAACAGAAAGAAAAGGGTTAAGCGCTGTCATCGGGTCCTGGAAAATCATAGCGATTTCTTGACCTCTGACTTTTTGCCATTCTTTTTCTTTTAAGTTTAAAAGATTGTGGCCGTTGAAGTTGGCCTTCTCCGCTCTAACAATCGCGGTATCGGGTAGAAGACCCATTAGCGCCATGTTAGTGATACTTTTTCCTGATCCAGACTCACCAACAACTCCTAACATTTCACCTTGTTTAAGGGTGAAAGAAAGATCGCGAACCGCATGAATCGGCTCAGGTGAGCGGTCAGACTTAAAATGAATATTTAATTTTGAAACTTCTAATAACATTTTAGTTCTGCTTTTTTAAACGAGGGTCAAGGGCATCGCGAAGCCCGTCGCCTAGTAAGTTAAAAGATAATACGATGACTAAGATACAAAGCCCTGGCAGCGTCACCATCCAAGGCGAGCTTTCAATATAGCTTCTGGCATCTGAAAGCATTGTTCCCCATTCAGACATAGGAGCTTGGGCACCAAGACCTAAAAATCCTAAAGCGGCACAGTTAAGAATCCCATCACTAAAGCCTAGTGAGGCCTGAACAATTAAAGGGGCCATGCAGTTTGGAAGAATCTCAACGAACATGATTCTAAAGTGAGAGGCCCCAAAAAGTTTTGCAGCGTGAACGTACTGGCGGTTTTTTTCCACCATTACTTGCGCACGGATAATACGCACGAAGTTTGGAACGGCCACGATACTAACGGCGATGATGGCATTGCTGATTCCAGGTCCTAAGACCGCAACGATAACGATGGCAAAAAGAATACTTGGAAGAGACATAATAAGGTCAGTGAGCCTCATAATAGTTTTATCAACCCATCCACCGAAGTATCCGGCCACGACACCAAGAAATGTCCCGGTGATAAGTGAGAGAACAACCACGGCAAAACCAACAGAGAGCGAGACTTGTGAACCATAGATTAAACGGCTCAGAAGATCGCGACCCAAGTCGTCTGTTCCCAGTGGAAATAGGGCATTTCCACCTTCAGCAAAGCTTGGAGGAAGTTTTAAAAACTCAGCATTAATATGAGTCGGGTCGTGTGGAGCAAGTACAGGTGCTAAAAGTGCCACGACGACAGAAAGGATAATGATAACAACTCCAATCATTGATCCTTTATTTTTCTTTAACTCAAAAAAGAGTTCGCTTAAAAAGACTCTCATTTTTAGCTCCTCATTTTTGGGTTAAGTAAATAATAAATAATATCAACGATGATGTTAGTTAAAACGATCACGAAAGAAATGATAAGAACTCCGCCTTGGATAACCGGATAATCGCGGGCAGTGATACTTGCCACGATCCACTTGCCGATACCCGGCCAGCTAAAAATCGTTTCAGTTAAAATCGCACCAGTGATGATGGAACCAAAAAGAAGTGCCAGTGTTGTGATAATAGGAACCAGGGCATTTCTTAAAGCGTGAATGTAGATGATTCTTTTTTTGCTCATCCCTTTTGCTTTTGCTGTCCTGATGTAGTCTTCACCTAAAACTTCCAGCATTGATGAACGAGTCATGCGGGCAATAACCGCCAGAGGAATAGTCCCCAGGGCGATTGAAGGAAGAATAAGATGCTTTAGTGCACTTAAAAATGGCCCGAATCCTTCTTGCGAGAAAACTTCCGGACGAAGTGTATCGATTAAATACAATCCTGAGAAAACCGGAATGTCGTAGATAAAATCAATGCGGCCTGAAACCGGTGTGATTCCCATTTTTACTGAGAATAAAAGGATGAGGATAAGACCCCACCAGAAAATCGGCATTGAGTAACCAACAAGTGAAGTACTCATTAAGAAATAATCAAAGAAGCTGTTTCTCTTCATTGCCGCGAAAATCCCCACAGGGATTCCGATAACTGTAGCGCCAATCAGAGCGACGATTCCAAGTTCTAATGTAGCAGGGAAGCGCTCGATAAATTCATTCCAGACAGAGTTGTTGGAAATAATCGATGTCCCGATGTCACCTCTAAAAATGCTCTTTAGATAAATCCAAAACTGCTCAGTGATCGGAAGATCAAGGCCCAGGGCCTTTTTCATTTCCAGATAGCGTGCCGGATCGGCCCCGCGCTCACCGATAAGATTTAGAACCGGGTCTCCCGGAATCAGTCTGATTAAAAAGAAGCAAACAAGACTGATCCCGAGCAATGTCGGGATCAAGTCTAGTAATTTTTTAGCGATGTATTTCATTTTTTATTCAACAGTAATGTTAGTTAAGTAATCTTGTCCTAATGGATCAAGCTTGTAGCCTTTAATGTTTTTTGCCATCACCTTGAATGTTTTTGAGTTGGCAATGTTAACTAGAGGGGCTTCATTGTGAGCAATCACTTGAGCTTCCATGTAGTATTTTGTTCTTGTCTTGATGTCTGTTGCCAGTTTTGCATCAGTGATTAGCTTGTTGAACTTCTGGTTACACCATCTTGGATAGTTACTTCCAGATTTAACACTCGCACATCCAAGAAGTACGTTAAAGAAGTTATCCGGGTCTCCGTTATCTCCAGTCCATCCCATTTGTAGCATTGAGTGAGCACCTTGTTTTGATTTCTCAAGGTATGTCGGCCAGTCGTAAGAAATAAGTTTTACCTTAATTCCGATTTTTGCCAGGTCCGCTTGCATTAGTTCTCCCATTTTCTTCCCGTTCGGGTTGTATGGGCGAGCTACTGGAAGAGTCCACATTTCTGTTTCAAATCCGTTTGGCAGACCTGCTTTTTTTAGAAGCTCTTTTGCCTTATTTACGTCGTAATTGTAGTCAGTCACAGAGTTGTTGTATGACCAGATTGTCGGCGGGATAAGGTTTTTAGCAGGAGTAGCGTTCCCCATATAGATTGCTTTGATATAAGTTTGTTTATCAAGAGCATGAGAGATCGCTTGTCTTACCAGAACGTTGTCGAATGGTTTTTTCGTTACGTTCATTGCCAGGAACCCGATGTTAAGACCAGCGTCTTCCATCACTGTAAGCTTTGGGTTCTTTTTCATCTCAGCTACGTCAGCAGGAGATGGGTCTGTCGCCATTTGGCATTCACCCGTTTTTAGCTTTTGAGTTCTAACGTTAGCGTCAGGAGTGATGGCGAAGATAAGTTTATCTACGTTTCCTTTTTTACCCCAGAATGATTTATTTTCTTCGTAACGGATAACAGAGTCTTTTTGGTAAGAGATGAATTGGTAAGCACCAGTTCCAATAGGGAAGTTATCCATGTCGGCCATTTTTTTGCTGGCAGCTAGTTTATCTGCGTATTCTTTTGAAAGGATACTCATAAAGCTCATGGCCATATTGGCGATGAACGGAGCGTCTGGCTGAGCAAGTGTGATTTGCACTTTGTATGGATCAAGAACTTTGATGTCTTTGATTAACGTTCCCATTTCCATTCCATCGAAGTACTCGTACTTTCCGCCACCAACATTGTGGTAAGGGTGAGACTTGTTTCTTTGTCTTTCAATTGAAAACACTACATCCTCAGCATTGAACTCACGAGTTGGAGTGAAGTATTTAGTCGTGTGAAACTTTACACCTTTTCTCAGAGTGAAAGTGTATGTCTTCTTGTCTTTTGAAACTTCCCATGAGCTGGCAAGAGCAGGAACAACTTTTGTGCTTCCAGCTTCAAATTCTACAAGTCTGTTATAGATGTTTGCCGATGAGGCAGTGATTGATGTCCCATCTGTGACTAACTGTGGGTTAAATGAACTAGGTGAGCCTTCAGAGCAGTAAACAAAGTTCTTTGCCTGTACTTGTGCTCCAAAAGATAACGATAACGCTAAAAATAGAAGTGCTTTCACATTCCCTCTTTGGTTTTTGGTGTGGTTGATTAATAAAAGGTAATGATAATTGTTTAATAACATATCCTTTCTGACAACTTTTTTAGTCGTTTTTTAGGTAAAATTTTGTTCTTTTCTTCTCAAGAACTCCGATAAAAGACCGTAAGCATAAGCTTACATTTTCTGACACTAGGGCATGCTAGGATTAGCTTTTAATGAGTATTTTAACTTCCACCAGTCTTTCTAAGAAATTGACCTTGTCGGCACTGGCGCTGACTGCGGGCTCGATTCTTCTCATTACGTCGGTGGTGTATCTGACAGTGCTTTCCTTCGGAGAAAACTTCCTGGAAAACGAATTGGAAGAGAAGTCGGAGTTCATTAAAAAGGCCCTGACGGAACCCATCTGGACCTATGACCAGCACCAGATTGAAGAGGTGGGGAATTCTCTCTTAATCGACAGCAAGTACACTTATATTACGGCGCTTAAGATTGAGACGAATGAGCACAGCACATTATTTGAAAAAGGGATTAACAATATCGCTTCTTTTGGCCTGGCAGAGAAGCTTCCATACACAAAAACGAAGACCATCAAGCTTTTTAAAGGCAAGCAGTACATTGCGACTATTTCCATTGCCATGACCAATGAAGGATACATCGTCGCTATTAGAAATCAGCTGGGGCTGATTCTTGTGGTGTCGCTTTTAATGCTTCTTTTGGTTTCCCAGCTTGTTCGTTTTTATTACAACCAGACACTAACATCGCCTTTGAATAAAATCCTAAAACAGGTTCACCGTTTAGAGAATGAAGACTATCGCATGGTGATGGAAGAAGGCCTTCCGGATGAGCTGGAAACCGTTTCGCGTGCCCTGAATCAGGCCGCCAGCATGATTGAAAAACGCAACAACGACATCATGTACTATACCAATGATTTAGAAAAACTGGTTCAAGAGCGAACGGCCGAACTTGAAGACCAGATGAGTAAAAACCTCAATACGGCCCGCCTGGCAGCTGTAGGGGAAATGGCCGCTGATGTGGCCCACGAAATCAATAACCCGCTCACCGTTATTGACTTACATATTAACAAATTAAAAAAACACGAATTGGACTATAACCTTCCTCCGGAAGCTGCCCAATCAGTGACCAAAGTGCAGGCGATGGTTAAGAGAATTGCCAAGATCATCAAAGGGCTAAAGTCTCTTTCCCGCGATGGAAATGCTGACCCGAAGGTGCCTTTTTCTATTGTGAGTATGATTGAAGATGTGAAGATGCTGGTTGAGATGAAAATTAAATCCCATGATATTAATTTTGATATTTCAATTGATGATCACTCACTGATGGCCGAAGGGCGTGAAGTCCAAATCTCTCAAGTGTTGGTTAATTTAATTGGAAACGCCGTCGATGCTATTATTCATTCTCCCGATGCCCGCTGGATCACATTGGCAGTTAAAGACAGGGGAGACATGATTTATTTCTATGTCACAGACAGTGGTAATGGTATTCCCGAAGGGCTGCAGGAAAAAATCATGCGTCCCTTTTTTACGACGAAAGAGCTTAACAAGGGAACCGGTCTTGGACTTTCTATTTCCAAGGGAATTATCGAAGAGCATGAAGGGATATTGGAATACAATGATCGCTCCATGAATACACAATTCATTTTTACGTTAAAAAAAATACAAGCGATTCAAAAAAGCGCGTGAGGAGATTATGGTTAAACCACTCTCTCTTATCCTTTGTCTGATTTTAAGTTTTTCTTTGCAGGCCAAAGATAAGGTGATTTCTATGCGCTCTGATATCTGGTGCCCTTATGCCTGTGATCCAAAATCCGACCACCCGGGATTTATGGTGGAAATCGCCCGTGAAGTGTTTAAGAAAAAAGGCTATACGATTGACTACGATGTAATGAACTGGGCGCGCGTTCTCTCTGATGTAAAAATCGGAGAGTATGATGCCGTCATTGGCGCCAGCCGCGCAGATGTGAGAGAGTTTGTGATTCCTCAGGTTCCCACTGGTATCCTAGTGAATTATTTCTGGGCACTTAAAGACAGCAGATGGAGCTACAAAGATGAAGGCTCTTTGGATTACGTATCCGTAGGAACCGTCAACGATTACAGCTATGGCGACGAAATTGATAAGCTGGTTAAGAAAAAACACAAATCGATTAAAGAAGTTTCTGGAGAGTCTCCATTATTGAGATTGATTCAGATGACAGAGTCTGGAAGGCTCATGGCCTTTGTGGAAAATCCACTCGTGCTTGGCTACAACATGAAAAAGTTAAATAAAGATAAAAAGATCTTTAAAGCAGTCAGTAAAAACCTGGCAAATGACCCCGATCTTTTTATCGCTTTTTCTCCGTCCAACCCCAAGTCTAAAGAGTATGCAAAGATTTTGGATGAGGGGATGGAAGAGTTAAGAAAGAGCGGTAAATTAAAAGAGATACTTCTACGATATGGCCTGAGTGATTGGGCCGGATAGAAATAAAAAGGCCTCCGAGATGGAGGCCTTTTTTATATGCATTTTAAGAGAAATTACTTTAGAGCTTCGCGAAGCTTAGAAGAGGCCCAGTCCATCGTCCAAACGATAGCAGCAATCAGGATAACCAGCATACCTACTTCATTCCAACGTGCTTGACCTTGGTATTGCATTAGAAGGTTACCGATACCACCACCACCAACAAGACCGATGACTGTCGCCATACGAACGTTGATGTCCCAACGGTAGATCGTGTATGAAAGGTATGGAAGAACGATTTGAGGTACAACCCCGAACCATACGATCTGGATTGGGTGAGCACCTGTTGCAGTGATCGCCTCAATTGGACCGTCGTCGATTGATTCAATTTGCTCAGAGTACTGTTTAGTAAGTGAAGCAATTGAGTGGATACAAAGAGCAAGCATCCCTGAGAAAGGTCCGATACCAACCCAGACAGAGAAGATAATCGCCCAGACTAGTGGCTCGATAGAACGAGAGATGTTTAAGAAAGCTCTTAAAGCGTTGTAGCAGAAGAATAGAACTGGGTTAGAGTTCATAAGGTTTCTTGCTGCGAAAAATCCTAATAGGAAAGCGATAGGAATAGCCACTGCAGTGGCAATGAATGCCATGTAGATTGTTTCGATCGCTGCGAATAGACCTTCTTCAAAGATTCCCCAGTTCGGGTTGAAAAGTGCTTTAAAGATACGTTTAGCTCCTTCAAGACCACTTTCAGAAAGGAATTCTTTTAGTGACACCTGAGAAGAGTAGAAACCCGTAATGAATGTTAAAAGGATAAGCAGGTATCCAATCCATGCAAACGGTTGAGACGTCGGGCTTTCGTTTTCGTCGTACTTTAGTAGTCCGAACATTCCGCGACCTAGAGAGAATTTTGTAAAGAATAATACTGCCGCAATGGCCAGACCAATATAAAGAGCGAGTAGCGGCTGGTTCCATGTGAACTCTGGGTAGCGCTCATCAATAATGATCTTCTCGTAAATAACTTTATAAGCGACAAGTGCCATGTAGGCCCATGCTAATGTATCAAGAACGTAAGCTTTAAAGCTTTGAACGTATTTGTTTGGTGTTTTGTGCGTTTTTTGTTTCATTATATTTATCTCGTGATCGTAAATTAGTTAATTGTTACTTCTACAGCGTCTTCGCCGTAAATAGTTTTGAACCATTCTTCGTTGATCTCTAACGGTTTCCCGTCGTAGATCATCTTTCCGCCTTTAAGTGCCACTACACGGTGAGCGTACTGACGAACAAGTGAAAGGAAGTGCAGGTTACAAATAACTGTTACACCTAGTTCTTCGTTAACCTTTTTCAGGTATTGCATAACTGAGTGTGATGTCGCCGGGTCAAGTGAAGCCACCGGTTCATCAGCTAGTAAGATTTTTGGATTTTGCATAAGTGCGCGAGCGATCGCTACACGTTGCTGTTGACCACCTGAAAGGTTGTCAGCTCTGTTTCTCTCTTTTCCTTTAAGACCTACGATCTCAATGTACTTTTGGGCCAGAGCACGAGTCTCTGGAGAGTGGATTCCGAAGATGCTTGCCAGGATTCCTGTGCGAGACAGGTTTCCAGAAAGCACGTTTTCCATAACTGTTTTTCTAGGAATAAGATTGAAATGCTGGAAAATCATTCCGATTTCCGATCTGATTTTACGAAGCGCCTTTCCTTTAAGTTTTGTTGTATCTGTCCCATGGAAGACAATTTCCCCGCCTGTCGGGTCGTGAAGGCGGTTAATACATCTAAGCATAGTAGATTTACCAGAACCTGATAAACCGATAACAACTAAAAATTCCCCTTGAGGCACACTGAAAGAGACATTCTTCAGGGCGTGGTGGCCGTTCGGGTAAACCTTTTCGAGTCCTTTGATTTCTAACATATCAATCTATTCCTATATAAATGAGTTCAAAAAAAAAGTTCAGTTAATTACTTAACTAGAGCACCAACGTCTACGTTAGCAGCTTTAATAACTGCGCGAAGAGAGTCGTAGTCCTTGTTTGAAGCAGGTACGATTCCGTCGATAGCGTAGATGTTTTTGAAAGTCGTTTTTCCTTCTTCAGTTGAAAGGTACTTGTTAAGAGCAGCAACGATCTTAGTAGTGATTGCTGGATCGATTCCTTTTCTGAATACGAATGGGTCGTTAGGAATTTTGTCAGTGATTTTTAGAACTTTTACTTTTTGCTCAACGTCTGGGAATTGAGTCATAACTCTCTCTTGCGTCTTTGATTTTTCCATCGAAAGCATCAGAGTAGAAAGCTGCACCAGCATCAACCTGACCTTGGTAGATCATAGTGATGACGTTGTCGTGCTTTTGAGCAAACATTGTGTTTCCAAGTTGAACTTTAGCATCTTTGAAGATTTTTAGCGGGTAAAGGTATCCAGAAGTTGAAGAAGCGTCTGTGAAGGCGAATTTCTTTCCGTTTAGGTCTTTAAGGTCTTTGATTCCAGACTTTGCAGAGACGTAGATCGCTCCAGCGTAGTAGTCTTTTCCGTGGCGAAGAGCTTTAAGTTTAGCTTCTGCTCCGAATTTTGTATTAGCAAGTAGGTAACCAAAAGAGTTCATAACCGCAACGTCAGCACGGTTTGAACCGAAAGCTTCTACTACAGCGATGAAGTTAGATGGAATCCCAGACTTGAAGTAAAGTCCTGTTTCTTTTTCCATGAATTTCAGGAAAGAAGTTGAGTTTGTAGCAATTGTGTTGGCATCAACAGAAGGCGTGAAGAAAATTTTAACTGGGTTATCGCGAGTACCTAGTTTGTCTTCGGCCATAGCAACAGTAGACACAGCAATCAGTAAAAGGCCCACTAACGGTCTTTTCAAGAACTTCATGAAAATCTCCTAGAATAAAGAATTCAACAGTTTATATTAAAAAATGATGGGTCAAACTAACATAGAATATTAGATTTGGTTAGTCAGGAATTGATTTTATTGGCCGTTTTTTGAAAAGATGTTACTTTTTACAGTGAAGAGATCTTATTTGAGAGGATGTTGCAGTGAGTAAGAAGACTGTTTTTTCAATGCTGGCGCTTACGATGGCCTTAACGACGAGCACATTTGCGGAGATTAAAACCTATCAATCCACAGACAACACAGGCCTAAATAAGAAAGAGCAAATCGATAACCTTGAGCGCTACTTGATGGAGTTGTCGGGCTCTTTGAAAAATATGGAGGCCAAACTGGATGCCAACGCCATAAAAATTAAAACTCTTGAAGATATCGTCAAGGCCATCAGAGAGCAGGATATCAAAAAAATCCAGGATCAATTAGGAGAGAAAAAAACAGATTCTCCCGCCGCAGCTCAAGCAGCTCCGGGACCTACGATGCAAGAAATGGATAAATTAAAGGCGGATATTTTAACGCTTAAAAATGAAGACATCGAGAAGGTTCAGTCAGATATCAGAAATCTTAATTCATCAGTAGAGTATATTCAGAAAATGCTAAAAATCGGGCAGAAATAACTCCTGCCCGACCCACTTATTTTTTAGAACTTAACTTGACCAACAGCTAGTGAAAGCGTCGTTGCTTCTTTTGAAGCGTACACGAAGTATCCAACAGCTTTGTTGTCAACGTTAGTTGAAAGAATTGATCTCGAAGTTAATAATTCACTTGGGTCAAGTGAAAGCTTAGTGCCTTTTACTTCAACGTTAGCATTCAGGTAAAGGTATCCATTGAATGGAGAAAGCCATACACCAACAGATGTGTAGTCAAAGGGAGCTTTTACTGGAAGAGCGATAGCGCCTTCAAGTGAAAGTGAAGCGTATAGGTTTGTGCTTCCTGCGAATTTTTCCAGGTTTGTTTCACATGTCTCATCGTCAGACTGGTGAGTGATTGAAGCAAAAACTTTTTTCGTGATGTTTTTTGTCCATCCAGTGTTTTTGTCAGCAAGTTTGAAATTCATTTCACCAACTTCAAAATTAGCAGTTGTGACACAGAAAAGATCGTTGTCATCGCGGTGAGTGCTGAAAGAGAGAGTTGTTTCAGAAACTGTTTTTTTAGCGCTTAGGTTAACTGTCATTTCATAAAGACCTGCGTTTGTGTTTGCGTAAGTATTTGTGAAATCCAAAGTTGCTTTTTGTTCAAAAGCAAATGAACTAATTGACGTTAAGAGTAGGGCCAGTGAAAGCATAGTTTTCATGAGTGTCTCCTTACAGGGTTGTTTTGGCCGATTTATGCCAGTTTTACAAACGACTCTCAAGTTATGATTGTGTTAGGTTTTCGTTTTGAAGAAGCATTTAAAGAAGCGTTATTGGATATTAGAAAGAAAGTAGGTCTGCACTTCTTCAATGCCTACGGCCTGCATTTTCTCACTGGCCGCATTCATTTGGGAGCTGACCATCTCAAGAAAAATGCCCATATTTTTATAAGCACTCATCACTTCTTCTGGTGAAATTTTAAAGGGAGGTCCGTAATCATGTGGCCCCTGATGATCAATAGCACCTAAAAAAAGAATGGTGTGTTTATCAATGAGAGTCGACATGTGGGCGTAGTAAGCGGGCCTGTTTTCCTGATTAAAAACCACCTGACTGGCGCGGTCATACATGACATCAAAAGGGATATGGTTTTTATAGTCAAAAAAATCTCCGGCATAAAACGTGATGTTTTGGCCAGAATAGGTGTGATCTTTTTTAGTGAAAGGGATGTTATTTTCATTGAAGAAGGCCATGACCGCGCCTTCATAAAATTCAATGGCCGTCACATGTGCGCCTTTTTCCAGGAAAAAAAGAATGTCGTTAGTCTTCCCGGCAAGAGGAATGAGAACTGTTTTATTCTTCAGGTCGATATCTCTAAAAAAATGAACCATCGCCTGGTTGTAGTCTTTCTGGTGAAAGCGGATCACGCCTTCTTTCCAGACGTCACTCCAGAATTCTTTAGGTGTAGGGGGCAGGGTATTATCACTCATGCCCCTAACGTAACTTAAGATTATTGAAATGTAAAAAAGCCTTCAAACTCTTGCGCGGAGATGACGCTTTTATCGACTACAACTTTTGTGACGTCTGAAATTTTTGGATCTACGCGGTCACTTGAGGCGGCAACAGCGATTTGTTTGCAATCGCCCTTCATCACGATTCCTGATGGGTGAATAAAACCCGCAAGCCTTGCTAATGAAAGTTTTGAACCAGCTCCTGTCAATTCCCCCATGCGAACTTGAAAGCCCTGCTTTTTTAATTCCTCAAGGCTGTGCTGATCGATGGCAAAAGCACTCGTCATGGAAGAGACCACAAAAAGAAGAGAAAGAATGATTATTTTCATTGGAGCACTCCTGTATTGGCTTCATTTAAAGGCGTTGGGCCCATGACGTCTGAGACGATGAGGGCGAAATAGGGAAGATCCCCTTGAAGGGATTCGGTATTCATTACATCATAAATTTTTTTGACGGCATCTTTTTCAATTTCTTTTATTTTTTTGATTCCTTCTTCACTCATGCCTTCAGAAAGCGAGTAGAAAAGGTTTAAACCACTTTTTACGTCACATGGTTTATAGAGATCAACCAAGGCGTGGCTTAGTTCGTGGGCCAGGGCAAGGTCGACTGAGAAATTTTTTTCTCTGGCGTGAAGCCTCTCATCTTTGTCATTTTTTAAGATCCAGTTTTTATCGATGAGGTCGATGAGTTTTCTCAATCCCACCAGGCCAAAAGCATTTTTGACATCATCAATGCTCGTTCCATTTTTGTTGGCGGCCATTTTATAGATCAGGTAGCAGAATTTATCTTGAAACACCGTATTTAAATCTGCGCTCATTTCATGTGTTGAAGATTTCTCATCAAAGATAAATTGATCAAAACATTTATTGAGCAGATCGGCGATTGGGCCTTCTACAAGTTTTAAGATTTTTGAGATTTTTCTTTCTTTTAATAGGTAAGAGGTAAGGGCCAAAACAGTGTGAGGAGCAAGCTCGCTTCGTTGCTCCTCCTGCATGAGTCGTCTCATCGTCGTGGCCGGAACTCCACTTCGTTGTGCCAGGGCATTGAGTGTCAGGCCCGGGTGTTTATCCAGGTAAGCCGCAGTCATGCGTCTGAGCTCCTGGTTAACTGAGAAAGATGAATGTGAATGTTCTGAAGTTGTTTCATTCATATTTCTTGGTTGTAACAGTTGAATAAAAAAAGCAAAACAAAAATCACTGAGAAGTAGGAAAGAGTTAGGTCTAGAGAATCAACTGGCGCCATTAAGACACCAGCTGACCATCAATAGTTTTAGATACAAACTTGTTGTGTGCGCCCGCCAACTCTGACTAACCGACAGTTTCTCCCTGGTTGAGTTTGTGGCTGCGAACCACACGATGAAGTGAGCGCTCTAAGTCTTAGCCCACCTTTAATATCAGAGGTATCCATTGTAATACTTCCCTGAGACTGGGATTCAAAACCAGCGAGGATTTGGCTACTTAATGTATGTTGTAGCCTGATTGAAACGATATCTGTCGCCGATCCACGGGCACACTGTGAAGGAATGGCAATGGATTTTAAAGCAGACACTGTAAAATCTTCCTCCTGATTAGAAAAAGTATTAAACCACGATCTTTCGGCCAGCGTTTCAGGGTTTCTGCTCCCCACTGATTCTGTTCCCAGACCTGATTTACTTACGAGAAAACTTTTAAAGCTTCCCTGAACACCTCTGTCTAATGTCGTAAAGCCGCGCATATCGTAAGCGACTTCTAAAGCATCGAGTTTGACACCCGCTGGGACTTTAACATCTAAAAAAATATTACAGTTAAGAGTGGAGATGTTGCGCGATACTTTTGGCCCGGCATTTAAAACAGGAACGCGCGATTCAAATTGAGAAAAAATTAGACTGGCGCTGCTCGCGTCTGGAGCAAGAACAATAGTTGTTAGTTCACTTGGGCAACCAACACCACCTACGCGAATGTTTTGCAGTTTAAAGTCGGCCGCATATAAAGATGTGGCAGTCGTGAGTGAAAGAAAAGACAGTGCTGTGATTAATGTTTTCATAGGCCCCCCTATGTTTCTATATGTAACGGATGGTGGAGTTGCTTTCAATGCCAAACTGCGTGTGAATCTTTTTTGTCCGCCAGCTGGCGATGATATGATTTTCTAAAAAACCACGTGGCGGTCAAACTCAAAGCTCATGCATTTTGAACTATCTTTCGAAAAAAATATCCATTAAAAAAATTAAATACGAACAAAAAAGTTCGTTTCCATTGAGGGGGAAAAAATTTATGACAAACAAGAAACTTCTGGGACTCTGTCTTTCACTTATGACTCTTTCATCTGTGGCCATGGCCGATCTTAACGACATCAAGCTTGGTGTTCCAGGATATGGCGGGAACGGGTGTCCAGCTAACTCTGCTTCTGTTACACTAAGTGAAGACGCAAAATCACTTTCAATCATCTTTGATCAGTTTATTGTTGAAGCTGGAGGGATGAACAAACAGACAGAGCGAAAAACCTGTAATATTGCCATTCCAGTTCACGTGCCACAAGGATACAGCGTTTCAGTTATCGACGTCGACTACCGCGGGTACGTTTCACTTCCATCACAGGCCTCTGCGCGCCTTACTGCTGAATACTTCCTGGCCGGATCTCTGGGACCTCGCTTCGATAAAACTTTCCTAGGCCGCACAGATACAGATTACACATTTAAAAACGTGATCGGGATCAACGCGCAAGTTTGGTCACCATGTGGAGCTGACACAATTTTACGTGTAAACGCGGCGATGCTGGTAAAGACAAACCGTTACATGGATGAAGCGATGGCAACTGTGGACTCTGCTGACTTTAAAGCGGGGATTTTATACCAATTGCAATGGAGAAGATGTTCTCTATAGTTGATAATGATTCTTCCAAAGAAAAAAGGCTTCCTTCGGGAAGCCTTTTTTTATGCCGTTAAAACGTAAATCACATCTAAGATATCTATTCTCGGGACAATCATCCCTTTGCTCGCAACATGAAAAACCGCTCGTGGAATCATGAGTTCGCGATTGTAAATCTCTCGTAATTTTTTCGTTTGAATCTTGTCTTCTTCTAAACTTGGAGGAAGTTTTAAAATCCTCTCCAGGCGCCCGATAAAAAGCAGGCACTGGTCGTTGAGATAAGGTGGAAGGTGATCTTCAAACTTCTTAAATTCACCCAATAAATTCGCCAGAACTTGTGGATGAGATTCATATAAATACTGAGCGATTAAAAAGTAAAACTCAGCAATTTTTCTTTCCGGGTAGTGTTCTAAATGGTCAATGGCCATTTGTAGGTAATGATAAATCGCCTGCGAATCATGGGCATCAAATCCTTTTTGCGCTTCCATCATTAAGTGAAGCCCTGTGTGGTATTCAGGGTCGAAGTTAACAGCTTTTTTAAGCTTGTGAGGGGATTGTTTTGCTCGTCCAAAAGAATCGCTGATCTCGATAATATCGGTGTTAAAAATTTTGGGAGCTGGCCCGCCTAAATAAAGCGCGCGTCCTGCGCTCGGATTCATCGTCATAATTGAAAGACTCGTTGATGTGACGTTGTCGAGTTCATAGTCTTTAAAGTTGCGCGAAGTAATCTTTTGATCCAGGGGCGTAGACATCAGTTGGATAAGTTCAGCTTCAGTTGGTTGTGTTTTTTTCTTGTTTAAGAAGTTGTGAATCTTCTTAGTCGCAATGCTCTCTCTCATCAGGTTGTATTGGTCAAAACCTAAGGGTAGAAATTGTCTTTGGTTGAGTGATTTATCTTCCAGGTGATTACAGAAATAAAGAATTCCGGTTTCTGGCACTTCTAGTTCATTGATAAAAGGTTTATCGCCGTGAAGGTCGCAAGCGAGAACCTCACCATTTTTAAAAGTCATGTATAAACACCAGGTCGTAATCGTCTGGTGGGAGTTGATAAACTCCATGGCCGATTTTTTATCGCGGGCCACTTTTGTCAGCGCAAAGATGTATTCAAAAATCGACATACCTTTCGGGTTAAAGATATTGGTGAATTTCTGGTGCAAGGCCAGGGTGATTCCATCTTCAGTCATCAGTGTGATGGAAGGATAGGGAATACCACTTGCTCCAAAACCTAACATTTTAGGCATGCCAGTCAGGTCGTAGGAAATAGCGCGCTCATAACGATCGTACGAGCCCTGGAGAGGGAAATCAAGGATGCGTCCATGGACGACTTCGCCTTCCGGGTTTCTTAGCATAAAACTCGAGCAGCCCAGGTTCCCTTTGATAAATCCCGGGGCCCATTTACTCATTGAGCTCACTAGTTCTGGAATCAGCATCACGTAGGCCGCCTCATCGACGGGGATCCCCATGCCTTCAGCATAGTGTTTTAGGTGACGAAATTGCTCGGTGTTTTTTAAAAGAGAATTCTTTAGGACGGCCTTTCCCACTTCCTGAATGACTAAGTTTAAGGAGTTCCAGGGCGTTCTCAGCATCATTTTGACGTCTTGATGAACAAGTTTTCCTACTTCGCGGTCTTTGAGTCCCAGCTGGTAAAAGTTTTCGTCAATGTCACCGATCAAAGTAAGTAGATCCATATCTTTGTTGGGTCCTAAAAGTGGAGTGATGTATGTTTGATATTGTAAATGCAAATGACCTTGGAAGCAATCAATGGCTCAATATCTTCCTTCTGATCGCCGCTCTTTTCAGAGTGTATTTAGAAATTATTAAATTTGATTTTGCCGCTCTTCCATTAACGAGAGGAATGTTTCAAGGTGATGAAGACCGCGCTCGCAAGTTTCACCGCAGCGGGCTTTTTTTGAGTCTGGGTTATATTGTGCTTTCTGCGCCTTTCACACTTTTTGCCTGAGCTTCTTCCATCATTTTTTGGAACTCATCTTGGTAAAGCCCGTCATACATCTCAATCATCTCGAGGTACTTCTTTTGCTTTTCAAAGATAGGTGAGAGTTGTAGCTCATCAGTTTTGAAGCGCTTTCTGATATAAATCTTAATGGAGATTTTTTTCCCGCGGTTTTCTTTTCTCTTTCTGGTTAAAAGATTGTCCAGCTGATAGATCTTATTTAAAAACTGCGAGTTTTGTTTTTTCTTAAGCTGGAAAATATCCTGCTCTTTAATTTCATTCCAGATAACCCACGGGTCGATGTCTTCGCGCAGGATTTTTGTCAGCGTCAGGTAGATCGTCGGGTCCGACTCAAAATTATCTCCCATAAGCACCAGCTCATCCGGAATCCCGGTCATCAGCAGAATGTCTAAAAGGTGATTGAGCTTGTAGAGGCCCTGAAGCTTTAAATCCTTCGTGGTCAATTCGCCGTCGATGAAAGAAAAGAAATGGCGGTAGTCTTTTAAGAAAATTCCGGCCGAGAAAATATTATTCTTATACAACCAGTCTCTCATGGCATCTTCGTAAAAATGCGGAGAGGCCGAAAGAATAAAAGGGTGATGCCCGCGACGGATATAGCGGTGAAGAATTTCTACTGAGCTTGCGACTGTTGGGTTTTCCTCCAGCGAGCGCGTAAGTGAGCGGTACACTTCTTTGGTTGTTGAATACTTTGTATCAACCAGAGTCTTGTCAAAATCACAGATAATAAGTTTTTTCGGCGAAAAGATGCGCAGAGGGATGTATGTCCCCAGGTGGAGCTCCAGCCCCGGTCTTTTTTTGGTTTCGTAAATTTGCAGGATCTCGATTTCTTCGCGCTCTTTTGTCAGCGGAATCTTAAAGTTGAAGTTTCCAAAAGAATCAGATTCAAAAGATTTTTTATAAATCTCGCGCTGATCCTTTGAGACCCCAATTATCTTCATAGTGAATTGGTAAGCGTTCAAGAGACGCAGGGCCTGAATGGGAAGTTTCTTCGTTACAATGTCGAAGTCCAGGTTCTGGGCCATCAGGTTCTCTTTCATTGTAATGGAAGCCTTGATGTTGATAGAATCATCAGTGACAATGGCCAAAAAATGTACGAGGTGAGGTCTTTTCATAAACGCTGTTGCTCTCTTAGATGAAGTATAGCAGAATTAAGAAATAGTTAAAAAGGATTATTGCAGATGGGGCATGTCGAACAAACTGTCTATATTGAATATTTAGGAAACGTTGACGTTTATTTAGGAATGGGAATCAAGATTGTCACAGGTCTGATTCTGGGAAGCTTAGTTGGTTATGACCGCGAACAGAAGATGAAGAACGCGGGGATCAAAACGAACGTTTTGATCTGTTTAGGAGCGACGCTTTATACTGCTATTTCAATGCTCGGGCACGTTCAAGGCGGCGGGATTGAGTACGATTCTGCGAGGATTCCAGCTCAGATCGTTTCGGGGATCGGTTTCCTTGGTGCCGGTGCCATCATGAAAGATAAAGGTAATATCATCGGACTAACGACAGCTGCGACTATTTGGGTTGTGGCGTCAATCGGGATGACAATCGGGTATGGATTCCCGGTCATTGCTACTATTTTTACGATTACAATTCTTTCGGTTTTAAAGCTCCTTGGGCCAATCTACCAAGGCTTCGAGTCGACAAAAAACCACAAATACTATCACATTGAAGTTCTTTCACACGGGGATATTAAAAACCTGGTTAAAGAAATCGTTTTCAACACGACTGATAGAATTGACGAGCTTCATGAGCAGATTGTCGATAAGGAAACCAACAAAAGACACATTGATTTCTACGTGTATATGCACCCGAAAAAAATGCGTATCATGGGTGATGAACTTCGCGACATCGTTCAGGTCGACCGCGTTCACTATCACCAGATTGAAAGTAAAAGCACGACAAGCGAGTCTTAATTAAGCTTTTTTGATTTTAAAAGTCAGCACCCCGTCCTGATAGTTCTGGGTGATGTGCTTTGGACTTAGAAGGTCTTTGGCGTTGAACTCTTTTGAGAAAAGTTCACTGCGGGTTGACCTGTTCATGCTTCCATCTTCACCATTAGTGCTGTCGGAGTATTTTCTTGAAAGGGTGATTTTAATGTTTCGCCCTTGAGTTGAAAGGTGCACGTTTTCTTTTTCATGGTCGGCCACTGGCAGACTAATTGTCACTGTTTCTAGGTCTTCCACCATACTTGGGTTTAGTTTATCAACGCGGTAGAAAGGATCAGCGACCTTGTCTGAGATTTGCTTTTTTTCACTTGAGGTCTGGTCGACCATTTTTTTCACGTCAGCGGCAAATGTTGTTTTGAGATGATTTAAAATTTCATCATGCTCTTTAACCATTCGCTCATACCGCACTTTAAAATCGCTCTCGCGCTGCTTTAACATTTCCTGCTGGTGTTTGTCCTGGAAAGAGAGCTGGTCTTTGTGTACGCGGTTTTTTTCATCGCTTAAGCGCTTATTTTTTTCCGCATCCATCGTCATCATTTTTTTGAGTTCGCTCTTTTGTCTTTCGACTTCCATATTGTGAAGACGGACATCATTGTCGAGTTTCTCTCTGAAATTGCGCTCTCCCGTGGCCGCTTTTTGGTTAAACTCACTCGATAGGGCATTGATCTCGTATTGAGCGTTACTTTCCATCGCCATTTTTTCAATTTTTGATTTGGTGGCGATTTCTTTAACTGCATCCTGAGTAGAGCTCTGGATTTCGCGTTGAGACTCTTCTGAGCTTAAGTATTGATCCTGGTAGTTGGTTTCCATCTGATCTTTTAAGTCAGCAAGCTTGTCTCTATGAGAGCCTTTAAGGGCCTCTTGCTCTTTTTCAACAGTGTCCTGGGCCTTTTTGAGCTGGTCTTTGTAGCCCTGCATTTTTTCTTCGTAATTTTTTGTTTCACCGACCAGGCGTTGGTTGTTGCGCTCCAGTCCCTGAATGTATTCGCGTTCGCCTTCTGTTTTAGCAGCAACGAGTTTTTTGTCGTAGAGTTCGTCGACCTGTTTGATTTCCTGCTCTTTGCTGGCGATCTTTTTTTCCAGACCGTGATTCATGCGTTTTAAGAGGTCTTCATTGTCCTTAAATCTTTGCGCCATTTCCGAATTAGCAGGTATTTTCATTGGGCACTTCCTTCGAGCTCACGCCCTTGGCTCATACTACAGATGGATTTTTTGCTCGTATCGCCCATACATACCCATGAACGCAGAAGGCTCACTTCAATTGAATCCTTTCCTCCGTGATAAACAGCGTAGGCAGTAGGGTTCATAGTTGAAGTCACCAGTTGGGCGTTAGTGGGGTTGATGTTTTTTAATTTTGAGCGGACATAATACTGATAAACTCTGTATTCACCAAAGGCTTCTGAAGAAAGGAGAGTTAAAAGTAAAATGATTGATCCGCGTTTCTTCATTTTTTAGTGAAGCTCCGGCCTTTGATCAAGGATTTTTCCTTCGACCAGTTTAAAGAAAGCTTTCATAAAAAGTTTTCTATCTTCATCGCTCATTGAAAGAAGTACTGTTTTTTTGTGTTCAAGCTGGCGGTGTTTAGAGACTTGTTGAAATAGTTTTTTCGCTCTGGCGCGCTCGATTCCTGTAATTTTTTGGAATCTTTTTTCTTTCATGTCTGGATCAGTCATCCAAATGTCGTGAAACAGAGGGAAGTGTCCCGTTGTTCCAAGGTGAATCAGGGCCTTCATTGATTCTTCAGGGCGATAAGTAATGTCCAAACAATCCTCCTAATAGTCGCTCGCTCATCCTAAGCAAGTACTTCTTATTTTAATGGGCACCTCCGACTTTTTAGGAGAGGGTAACTTTGTCCTTATTTTTTCGGCCCGAAGGATTCTCATAACTTAAAATGTTTGCCCGAAATGGTCGGATAAATTTTCAGGGTATGGATTTAAAAAAAGTTTAAGTATACTATTAAGGAGTAACCATTTGCCCATAAGATTTGGGCAAAAATTGACCAGGAAGGTTTGAATGAAAAAATCTCTGCTTTTATCATGTGCTCTTATTTCATTAAATGCACATGCCTTGGTGGATTATTCAGAAACTGTAAACGAGCCCGCTGATAAATCAGCTGGCAGATCAATTCAAAAAATGTCAAAACCACAAAGTTCAGGATCGGGAAGAAGTCTTTCCTGGAAAGCGGATATGTCGCTTGAAACAAATTATGAATCCCTTGAAGTTGGCGGCAATAAATATGGAGTGATGAACTTCGCCACTCACATTCAAACGCCGGTGGATGTTTATTTTGATGCTTCTTACTGGCACGCTAATGGCGATGAAGGTTCATCAAGCGGTAACCCAAAACTTATTTTAGGATTTAACTGGCTTCGTTTTGGAAACCCAAGCGAAGAAGCAAGAGTCGATATCTATGGTGGAGCGAAACTTTCTTCAAGTTCAAAGCTTGGAAGTTCGCGCACGGATAAAATCATTGGTGCTGAAACAACAAAACGTTTTGGAACATTCGGCCTGGGGATCGGCTATGACGTAACTCTGGTTGGGAAACCAAAAAATTCAGAAGAGCGTGCAATTGGAAATATCAGCCGTCTGACAATCAGCGGAGGATGGATGGTCTCTAATGATATCCAGTTTGAAATTGAAGCAGAGAGTTTTTCCATCGATAAAGCTAAGGACACTAACCGCGCAGCACGCCTGGGCGAGAAAGTGAGTTTTTCAACCCTATCACCCAAAGTCAATCTGGGACTTGCACCGGCCGTTAACCTGGAGCTGGGAGCGAGATTCAGAATGAAAAAAGCAAAAAGCGAAGCTGACCTGATGTCGGCCAAAGTTTTTGACCTTCACGGGGCAAATTCAAACTCTCTTTTTGCGGGACTTAACTTAACAATCTAGTGACAACATTAAAAAAACCTCTTTATTTCTGTAACGAATGCAAAAAAGTAGTGGGTCATCTCGATGACCTGCTCTTTGTTGATGAATACTCCCTTAAAGGCTTCTGTTCTGAAGACTGTATCGAAGACTTTTATTTTCCACTCATTAAATATTATGAAGTGATGGAGAGTTCTCTTCGAAAAAAACTCAATCTCTTGGATGAGGCCATCAATCAAATCGTCGATCAAGAGATGGTGGAAGAAGTTTTGTCCACTCCGGATGAGATTTACCGTCAGAGCAATGAACTACATGAGACTTATTACAATTTTATAAAACACTACTCGCACTCCTCTGTGATTGTAGTCACCAGTGTCTATCGTAAGGAAGCGTCTTTTGTCTTTTTGACAACGAGAACGAGCTCCAAGGCCTTAATTAACGAATTTAGAACTGGAGAAGAAGTGCGCGATTGGTTTTCTTCTTTAAACGAAGAAGAGGTGCCTACGGGCATGATGAGTGTTTCAGAAGAAGAATTTGCGGCCGGAATGGAAGAGGCCGATGCTGACGAAGATATGATCTTCCTGCAGCTTTTAGAAAGCAAAAAATCCAAAGTCCTTGCTGATATTCTGATTAAAAGAAAAGACAACGACATCCCTTTTGAAGACTTTTCAGGCTATGAGTCTTGTTTTCAGGAAACTCTGGATCAACCGGATGAAGTTTTCGAAACCCGCGACAATGAAGGGGATAAACTCTTTCATTACATCAAATCATTTTCGATGGGCACTCGTGCAGATGAGAGCTTTTTCTACATTATTATTTGCCTGAAGAGAAATTCGGATAATGCCACGACAAATGTCTATCCGATTCTGGCACTGCCGACGATTGATATGGAAATGTGTCAAGAATTTAGGACCGGTACAAGATTGACCGGCCCTCTACAAAACTAGAATTGATTAAAAAGATTTTAGAACGTACTGGCCGACAGTTTTGAAGGCCTGGCAGTAGTAAGCGTTGTTGTAGGCTAAAGCGTTCATACAAGTCTTATAGGCATCTAAAGTCATCATCGAACGGTTGTATGGTGATGAGTAGTAGTAGCTCGTGTCCTTAAAGAACATAACAGAGTTAATAAGGGCACTGCTGTACTGAGTGTATTTTACGAAAGTGATTTTCTTAACAGTTTTTGGATCAGAGAATGTCCCGCACATTGGGTTACCAACGTAAATCGAGTTAGATCCACTTGTTGTGTGTGGGATAAAACAAATGCTCACATCCCCAGAACTTCCGACTGGTGGAGTTTTCACTTGCATGTAGAAGCTGTTTTTATCAGTGCTACTTTGGCATAGAGTGTATGAACCAAGGTGCGTGCTTGTCGATTCAAATCCGTTTACACCGTCAGTAGAAAACTTACAGTGAGAGGCATCTGAAGGAATGTTTGTGTTTGTTGTTGTTCCCGTTGTATTGTCTGTTGTTGTGCCACCCAGATCAATACCGCTTCCAGTAGTTGTCCCGTTACCTGTTAGCGAGTTTCCGCTTTGAGATGAAATGATTGATCTTGCAGTCCTAGGTGAGTCACAAGAGGTTGCAAAAATAGTGGTCGCGACTAGCAATACAAGTGTTGGAATGTGTTTTTTCATAAAATTACCTTACCCCAAGAAGGCGTGGGCCTATTAGTTCATTAAACTCTTCGGCTATTATTTTAAATAGTTTAGCCAAAATCGAGGGGGCCCCTAATCTTAATGCCTTAACGAGTCGATAAGGGGTTATGTTAAAAAAGATTATTTACCTGATCATAACACTGGCCCTTTTGGGTGGTGCCGGCGTCCTGGTGGCGATTGCCCCATACCACATCTATACTCTGACGTTGACGGAAGGGGTGAACACGCAGTTTTTACAAATGAAGCCAACCAAAGCTGTGTTTTATGATGGTGAAACAATCGACGTTAAAGTCCCAGAGAGAATGGATGATGAAAGACTGTATCAGAGTGTTCATTTTGGGCATTTTGAAATGCCGATACCGATTAACCATTCGCTCTTTTCTCTAATTCCTATTATTCGTATTGAGGCCGCTGGACCGAGACTTGGAGCGAGTTTTCAAAACTCTAAGAACTCAGAGTTTTTTAGTTTTATGATAGAGAGGCCTTATAAGTTTGAAACAACTTCTGGTGACCAGAAGATTTTTATCCTGCCAATTTTTAAAAATTACATCAATCGCAAAAGCAGTGATGATGTTTGGGCCGATATTTTTAAAAAACAACTTTCGCTTCCATCCAACGATGGGAAAAGTTTTTTTGAATCATTAGTGACTTTGCAAGACGTGAGCTATTACGAGCTGGTCTACAATCTCTATATTCTCTACAACCGCCATTTTGTTTTGCCAGAAGAGACGACAAAGTTTTCTTTTTATCCTGAACAAAATATGGGGATCGTAGAGCTTCCAAGCGATAGCGACAAGATGAAGGTCGAGCGCTTATTTATTATTGAAAAAGGATTGATCTATCCCATTCTTATCAAAACAAAGACCAATGAACTGGCCGCGATGAATTTCAGGACTAAGTTTATCCGCGAAATTAAATACAAGGCCACAAGCACTGATTCGGCCATTCCGATCTATGCCCGTTATAAGCAGATCTCTTACAATCAGCGCCTGGACCAGCAAGGGATGATTTATCTTTATTCGGCATGGTCGCACGATTTGAATAACCGCGATTTCGTTCGTGTTATTATTTTATTTCTTGAGCGCGGAAAACTTAACCTGAAGTACTTAAAACCTTTTTATGAGTTTGCTTACCGCAAATTCGGGTCAACGCTTTCATCGGCCAGTGGTTATTTAAATGAGACGGCGACAGAGGCCTTAAAACGCAAGATGAGTGAAGAGCTCGACAAAGAAGTGAATCAGGAATCAGTTGATGGCAAACCAAAGTTTGAAGGGCAATTCAGCACTCCTGAAGAAAAAATTCAGTTCAATCTTCAGAAGGCCAAAGACAATAAGGTCAATTCAGATGACAGTGATAAAGTGCTCTCGATTGAATAGTTCTATCTAAATTCGAGCCCTGCACCGATAAAAAGACTCACGCCAGTGATGTCTTTGACACCTGGAATGGCATTACCGTTGAGGTCTTTAACCGTGGCCAGGTCAGTGACGCTGTATTTTCGAAGACCCATTCCTGCAAAGGCGTGGTATTTGGACGTCGGGAAAAACACAACACGCGCATTACCTTGAACTCCCCAAATCCATCCGGCCGGCTCTTCTTCGAAGTTGCTCTCGATATTGTATTCCAAATTCACGCCAAGATCGAGTGAGCCGTAGATATCAACAGAGAAAAGTGGATTTTTAAAAATGCTGTAGCCAACTGTTGGCGAAAAAAGCCAGTAACCAAATTTCATATTGCCTGTTGAAACGGCACTGTAATCAGCGGCAGCACCCCAGAAGAAATTTGAAGTCGTCTGGCGGTGGATGAACTGGAGGTTAAACCCAGTCATGACATCTTTTTCAGTATTGTCGTTTGTGAGAAAGAGCTGCTTAATCTCATCTCCAGCGCCGTAGCGGTGAAGGCTAAAGTAAAAAGAGTTATTTTCAGAAAGGCGCTCTTCTGGTTTTTGGATAGTGATATCTACATCGTGCTCTCTTGGTGCCCCGCGCTTGGTATTGTATTCCTCTTCGGTGCCGTCTTCAAAGCGGATGTCTTTAGTTTCAATGTAAGCAATCCTTCCGTAAACCACTAATGGTACGAGGTCGCGGTTCATGCGTCTTGGATTTCCAACAATGATCGCTTTCCCATTGGCAATATACCCAAGGGGTGTCAGCATATTTTCATCGGCGTAGACAATAGCTTTACTGTTGATAACACGGGCCTTATGGGTCGAGCCAGTCAGGACGACTGTGCCGTGGTCATTGATAACAGAATTGTCGGCTGCCATAGTGACGAACGACAAAAGAAGTCCTAAAATAACAGGATAAATTTTAAAATTTAGCATTAAATAAATTATAAGGGGAATCCTTTGAAATTTCCAGGCAAAAGAAAGACGAAGCATTACTTTCCAGTCAATGAATCAGGACGTATTCCTTTTGATCCGGATTTCTCTGAGAGAAGTTCAGTGTACGTTGTGGGCATCGACCAATTAATCGTTGATATCGAGGCCAACGTTAGCTTTGAGTTTTTGGAGAAATACAAGATTCAAAAAGGTGAGTCAGTTGTTTTTGATGATAAAATAGTTGAAGAAATTTATCGAGAATTAAAGGCCAACAAATGCATCGTCGGTGAGTACGCCGGAGGAGCAATTGGAAACACTCTTCACAACTACAGTGTCCTTTCTGATTCGCGCTCAGTGGCCCTGGGAGCGATTTCAAAAAATATTTCTGTAGGTGACTACGCTTTTAAATACATTTGTACGACGAACTCGTTTGTCGATTTCTCTTATTTGAAACCAGTTGACGGGCCAATGGGCAGAGCGCTTTGTCTTTTGACACCTGATCATGAAAGATCATTTTTAATCGGCAAGGGAATCATGAATGAACTCTCGCCTGATTATGTTCCGGAGGAAGTGGTCAAGGGGGCTGCGGCCCTTTTAGTGTCGGCCTACTCACTTCGCGATGAAAACTCATCAATGTTCCAGGCCAATCTAAAGGCCTGTCAGTATGCCAAAGAAAGCAATGTGCCGGTTATTTTATCTCTTGGAACCAGCTCTCTCATTGCGGCCAAAAGAGAGTTCTTCTTAAATTTTATCAGAGAGTATGTTTCTGTCTGTGCAATGAACGAAGAAGAGGCCCATGCTTTGGTCAATGAAAATGACCCGCTTCTTGCCTGTGAAAAAGTCCTGGATTACACCGATATGGTGCTTTTAACAGTAGGCCCAAGAGGGCTTTATATCGCAGCTTATGCCGATGAAGAATATAAGCGTGAAACAAAAGACATGATCCATTCAAAATCGATCGGAGAGTACAACAAGTATGAGTACTCGCGTGCGATTTTAAAGAAAGACTGCAAGCATCCGTTTAAAATTTACACTCACATCAATCCATATATGGGTGGCCCTGGGGTGATTAAGAACACTAACGGCGCCGGAGATGCGGCCCTTTCAGCAGTTCTTCATGATATTGCTTCCAACACATACCACCGTCAGGTGACCCCGAATTCTCCTAAGCACAACACGCGCTACTTGACGTATTCATCAATCCACCAGGTGAGTAAGTACTGCAACCGCGCAAGTTTTGAAGTACTAAAGCAGAATTCACCAAGACTCATCAAAGGTCTGCCAAATAGAGAGGAAAGTTTAGAAGACGCATATTGGGATTTATAATTTTATTGTTAACAAGGATGTTTTAATGAAAAAGTTTCTAACCATCGCTTCTCTTTTAGTAAGCGGCAATGTTTTTGCCGGCATCAACATGGCCTGCGTGACAGAAATTCCTACGACAAGTTTTGTCGCGATGACAGAAGGGGATGAAACAATTATCCGCCTGATTCACCACAACGGACCAAAGTACATGCCGATCTGGGGCAACATCATCACTCCTAACGACCTTCCAAACATTCAAGAAGCTGCCAATGCTCTTTATGACCTGGGAAGTGTACTCGATTTCAAAATGCCAGCGAAAGCTTGTGAGCAATTAGATGGAATGCTGATTAACTGTTTTGGAACTCAGCCAGCAGTTGAAATGGGTGGCCACCAGGTGAGCCTATGGGCCGTTCACACATCTGAAAGTGTAGAAAAAAGTTTTGCCGGAGAGTACGCTTACGTGAAGTCATCACTGGCACTAGACGTTGATGGAAAGACTTTCCACGTGCCGATGAAATACTCAGACTACGAATGTTTCAAGGCAAACTCGGCAAGTGAGTTAAGAGCTCGCTTAAAAAGTAAAAACCTATTCCTTAAGTAATCGCAGACGCTCACTGAGGTTTTGAGTCTTAGTGAGCGATCGCCCCATCACCAGGTAATCAGATCCCGCATTAAAGGCTTCTTTGGGGTCCATGACACGTTTTTGATCCTGCACCTGTGCACCTTCAATTTCATCGCGGAAACGAATTCCAGGAGTCACTGATAAGAGGTGAGGGTAATGTTTTTTAAGGAGTCCCACTTCATGAGGGCTTGAGACAATCCCATCAATCCCGGAATCAGAAGCCGTTTTAAAAAGTCTTAAGAAGGCCTCTTCGGTATTGGTGATGCCGAAGAGGTCGTTTAAATCTTTTGCTTCGAGGCTGGTTAAAAAACTCACGCCTAGGACTTTGCATTGAGGAATGCTCATACGGGCTTCGGCCATCGCTGCCTTTAACATTGCTTCACCACCACTTAAGTGAACAGTGAGAAAATCAATTGGCAGGTTTTTTAGTGATGAAATCGCCTTGGCCACAGTCACTGGAATATCATGCAGCTTTAAATCTAAAAAGATTTTCTTTTTATATTCAAGGCTGATCTTGTGAACTAAGTCCGGGCCGTATTTGACAAAAAGTTCCAGTCCAATTTTAACAAAGGGCAGGTCGTTTTCTTTTTGTCTTAAAAACTGGTCGATCTCATCTAATGACATCTGATCCAGGGCCACAATAATTTTATCCAGTTTACTCACGCGTTCTCCTAAAAATTCATTTCCTGCAGGGCCAGCGGCTTAACCTCTAAGTCATCAGTTCCAATTAAGGCCATGGCCACTGCACGGATATTTTCCGGGCGAGTAAAACATGGGATCGCGTACTGGATGGCCGAGTTTCTGATGTGCTCTCCATCGTTTTGCGATTGCCCCTGGTTTTGAGGAGTGTTGAAAACCATTTTCATGTTTTCATCTTTAAGCGCTTCTAAAATCGTCAGCCCCTTTTCATCAAGCTTCATAACCAGCTCACAAGGGATTCCTTGTTTTTTGATGTACTCACAAGTCCCGCGTGTGGCGATAAACTTGTAGCCGATTTTATGCAGAGACTTTAAGTAAGGAAGAATCAACTCCTTGCTGTTGTCAGCAAGACTCATAAGAATTAATCCTTTCTCTGAAAGTTTTGGATAATTTCCTTGATAAGATTTCAGAATGGCCGTTTCTTTATCGCGGTCAATCCCCATCGTTTCACCAGTTGATCTCATCTTTGGTCCAAGAAGAATATTGTCCTGGACGAAGCGATCGAATGGGAAAGTTGATTGTTTCACTGAGAAGAAACCTGAAAGCGGCTGCTCGATGGTTTCAATTTTTTCTCCCAGCATTGCATCTGTGGCAATTTTTGGCAGAGAAATATTATACGCTTTACTTAAGAAAGGAAGCGTTCTCGATCCTCTTGGGTTCGCTTCGATACAGTAGATTTTTCCATCTTTAATCGCAAACTGGAAGTTGATTGGTCCCACAATTTTTAAAGCATCCGCAAGTGCGTATGAAATTGTTTTTAACTCTTCATAGTTTTTCTGAGTCAGGATAACTGGAGGAGTGATCATTCCCGAATCGCCCGAGTGAACACCGGCGTATTCAATGTGCTCGCACACGGTGAAACAGAAGTTTCCATATTGGTCGCGCACTAAGTCCACATCGTACTCAATCGCATTTTCAAGGTAATTTTCTACCTGGAAAACAGCGGTTGCACTTTGCAGTTGATCTTTAAAAGCTTTTGGCAGCTCGTTTAATTCATCGTGGCCGTAGAAAATGTACATCGATTCACCACCGATAACATAACTTGGACGGATGATGACCGGAAAGCCGATATCTACCATGGCATTTACCAGGTTTTTGTATCCAGAAACTTCGCGGCTTTGAGTTTGCGCAAGTTTTGTTTTTCTCGTCACTTCACCAAAAAGTTTTCTATCTTCTGTCAGCTCCAGAATTTCCCATGTCGGTCCAAGGAAATTAATTTTGAAGAAATCCTGACGGAAGCTCTTTTCAAGATGCTCTCTTAACTGGATTCCCGTCTGTCCTGAAAAAGATGCGATCACTCCGAATGGGTTTTCGTTTTTTAAGATATCAAAGAGGTCTTCAGAGTATAGAGGAGAAAGGTAGAGTCTGTTAGAGCTATCGTAGTCGGTTGAAACCGTTTCAGGGTTTGAGTTAATCATGATTGATTGAATGCCTTTTTCTTTTAAGCGCTCACATGATTTTACACACGAGTAATCAAACTCGATTCCTTGCCCAATTCTATTTGGCCCCGATCCAAGGATAGCTACCGATTTACCTTTTTTACTTAGCGACTCAGCTTCGTTTTCCTCAGCATAAGTAGAATAGAAGTAAGGAGTCTCGGCCAGGAATTCTCCTGAGCATGTATCTACCGCCTTATAAACCGGGAAGATGTTTTGTTTAAAACGGTATTCTAAAATCTCTTTTTGCGATCGGTTCATCATGAAAGCAAGATGCTTGTCTGAGAATCCAATCTTTTTAAGATTTAGGAATTCCTCTCTCTCCATGTTGATGTCTTTATGAACATGAGAGTTCGCCGTGTCGTGCTTTAATGTTTTTTCAGCTTCAACCACCAGGGCCATCTGGTCAATGAACCAAGGTGTGATTTTTGAAAGCGAAAAGATTTCTTCTTTTGTCATGCCAATGCGAAGAGCTTCCAGGACTGTTAGAAGAGAGAGTTCACTAGGCGTTTTTAATCTTAGAGTGATGTACTCGCGAGAAAGTTCAACCGGAACTGTTTTTAGTTGAGATAGTGAAGGGACTTCAAGTCCCATTTCAAGAGCTCTTAAGGCCTTCATGAAAGCTTCGTTGAAACTTCCACCAAGAGCAAGAACTTCTCCCACTGAGCGCATTTGTGGCCCAAGAGTTTGTGAAGAACTTGGGAACTTACTAAATGGGAAAATAGGAATCTTTAGGGCCACGTAATCCAGTGTCGGCTCAAAAGCAACCGGGGACGCTTTTGTGATATCGTTTAAGATTTCTTTTAGTGTGTAGCCGATCGAGAGAAGGGCCGAAATTTTTGCAATCGGGTAGCCGGTTGCTTTTGAAGCAAGGGCCGATGATCTTGAAACTCGCGGGTTCATTTCAATAACTACAATATCATCTTCATTGTCTGGATTGATGGCAAACTGAACGTTGGCCCCACCAGCGACAACTCCCATGTGTTTAGCAATGGTCAGTGTCATGGTACGCAGCTGTTGCATACAACGATCACTAATCGTCATGGCCGGAGCGACAGTGATTGAGTCTCCCGTGTGAACTCCACATGGATCGACGTTTTCAATTGAACAAATGATGACTCCGTTTCTCTCGCAGTCAACCATCACTTCCAGTTCGATTTCTTTTTGGCCAACAAGAGATTTCTCCATTGTGACCGGGAACTTGATATCTGAAGTGAAGACTTCTTTTAGTTCATCCGTGTTCCAAACCAAGGCCGCACCTTTTCCACCAAGAGCGAAGTCGCGTCTGATAATCAGCGGGAATTGTACCACCGATTTGGCCATTTCTAGAGCTTCTGCTTCAGAGTTCGCCGTAAAACGCTTTCCTGTCTGGTAGCCCAGCTTATCTAGTTCGCGGGCAAAGAGTGCTCTGTCTTCTGTTTTTTTGATTGTATCAACATTAGCACCAAGCAGGGCTACGTTATGTTCTTTTAAAAAGTTCTCTTCTTCTAATTCTACGCACAGGTTAAGCGCTGTCTGACCACCCATTGTCGAGAGAACCGCATCGACTTTTTCTTTTAAGATGATTTTTTTGATCGTCTCTTTTGTGATGGGTTCAATATAAGTGCGCGCGCACATTTCCGGGTCAGTCATGATCGTCGCCGGATTTGAGTTGAGAAGAACAACGTCAATACCTTCTTCTTTAAGCGACTTTAAGGCCTGAGTTCCAGAGTAATCAAACTCAGAGGCCTGGCCGATTTTAATCGGGCCTGAACCGATAAGAAGAATTCTCTTATAAAGAGTTGGCTTTTTGATTCTATTCGTAAGCTTATTAAAAGCGTGCAGTCTTTTTGTGTCGATCGGGTATTGATTTTTTTCTTCTAAGAAAGCTTTCACTTCGTGGAAGAACTCATGAGCGTCGTGCGGCCCTGGATTAGCTTCAGGGTGAAACTGTACTGATTTTACAAAGTGATCGCTTGAAGCAATCCCTTCGATTGAGTCATCAAAGAGGGAAGTGTACTGAATGAAAAGCTCTCGCTTAAGCGGGTTTTCCATGCGCATTTTATTAAATGATTCTGTTTCAATCGCGTAACCATGGTTTTGCGACGTGATCACAATTTTGTTTGTAATGTGGTCAATCACCGGGTGGTTGGCCCCACGCTGGCCGAAAGGAAGCTTAATGATTTTAATTCCCAGAGCAAGGGCAATGAGTTGATGCCCAAGACAGATCGCGCGCACGGGAATGTTTAAAGTAAACATCTCGCGGACAACTTCGATTTCTTTGGTGAAGTTTCTTGGGTCCCCCGGACCGTTTGAAAGGAAAATCAGTCGAGGGTTGTATTTTTTTATCGTTGCCAGGTCCGCATTATGAGGCAGACTCACCAGTGGCATTTTTAAGGCCATTAACTGATCAATGATCGCTTGCTTGATCCCGTAATTCATCACCACGATTGGGTTATCTCCCGGGATGTGAACGATTGGCGATGCTTGTGAAACAAGTGGAAGGTCGTCTGTTTTTAATCTTGCCGATTCAAAAACAGATTTCGCTGGAACTTCTTCACTGAAAGTGAGCACCGATTTATGGGATTTTGATTTCCCGCTTGTCAGGTAGCGCACGAGTTTTCTGGTATCAACACCAGAGAAAAGTGGAACCTCGATATTTTCTAAAAAGTGATTATGAGAAAAGTTTCTGGCGATGATGACTGTGGCATGAGTCTTTTTTGACTGCATAACAGTTTCATTGTGTTCGTAATTTCCGATGTGCGCGTTAGTGAAGATAATGTGTTGGCCGAGAAAAGATGGGTCGGTGATGGTTTCTTGATAACCGCTCATTCCTGTAGTGAAAGCGGCCTCTCCCCAAATCCCTTTAACTAGATCCGGGTCTGAGTTCTTACGATTGACGTAGCCTTTAAAAGTCGTGCCGTCCTCAAAATGAAGATAGGCGATAGATTGCTTGAGACTCCTGTTAAAACTTTTCTCCATTAATAATTCCTACGTTCTGATCGTTATTTAAGAGCATGGCCTCGATAATGGCCATTCTCATTGGGATTGAATTTTCAACTTGCAGATAACCTTTATAGAGCGATGACTTAATCAGCGCCTGGTCTAATTCCACACCAATATTGGCCGGGCCCGGGTGTAACACCGGAATTAATTTATTAAGTGACTTGAGAAGCTCTAAGCTTACTCCATAGTTTTCAAGGTAATTGTCGTAGTGAGCGTTGGCCGCTCCTGCGTGTCTTTCTTTCTGGATTCTTAATAGATAGATGAAATCACTTTTTAAAACAGTTTCATTTCTATTAGTTGAAATCTCCACCTGAGCTGGCAGAGTTTTTGGATCAGGAAGATAGTCTTTTGGACCGCTCAAAATCACTTTCATTCCAAACTTTGGAAGAAGTTTAATCAGCGAGTGCCCAACACGCGAGTGAATATTGTCTCCGATGATTGAGATGGTTTTGCCATTTAAATCACCATTAGCAAGATGAATCAGAGTGTAGAGATCTAAAAGTGCTTGAGAAGGATGTTCGTTAATCCCGTCTCCACCGTTAACTAATTTTATAGGAGGTGATTGTCTGAACTCTGAAAGCTGGTGAGAGACACTTGTGCGAAAAACGCAAAGATTCACACCTTGATAGAAAAGAGTCAGGAACGTTTCTTCTAAGCTTTCACCTTTTTTTAAGCTCGATGTCTCCGCATTGAAATCTAAATAAAGCCCGCCTAGTCTTCTGATTGCGACAGCAAATGAATGTTTTGTTCTGGTTGAATTTTCGAGAAAAGAAGTGGCAATGATAGGTTTCGGAGTCGAGGAAAAAGGGGCAATTTCAGGATGGTCTTTAAAGTGCTTTGCACGGGAGAGGAGCACATCGATCTGGGGCCTACTTAGATCGTCTATGCTTTCAAGTAATGAAGGAAATGAAGTCATTTTCTTCCTTGTTAAGTCTTGTTATGCTAGTGCATAAAAAAGAGCTCATTTTTAGATTTGTAATAGTCTATAAAAAAAGTAATCTGTTTGAAAAGAACTTTATTATGAAAAAGATTGACCAAAATAATCAATTACAAATTGAATCACTTCTTAATGAGTGCAAGGGCAATCTGTTTGAATTTCTTGTCGCACAAACACTTTCTCGCCGTTTTAAGAAAGAAGATGTGTTTTTGCTGAATTTACCCCGTGATTTTCGTGGAAGACTGCAGTTTTACGAAGAGACGATTCGTCAATTTGACTCGGAACTCCTAAAGAATCTCCCCCTCTTAGCTGAAAAAGCGGCAAGCGAAATCGAAAATCACCCGATTTTTAAAAATAAATCCCAGTTTAGTTTTACCGTCATTGGAAAAATGGTGGCGACTAATGACAATGAACTTTGGAACGAAACGGATATCGTCGCTTTAGAAGAACTGTCTTCTGGCGAAACTAAAAAGCACTTTATCAGTTTAAAACTTACCAAAGATCACAGTTACACCAATACAAAAAGTGCTGGGATTAAGAGTTTTATTGAAAAGTATTTCGCGCTTTTTGGAAATCACGCCGCCGCTTTTCAAAAAAAGCTCAACGAAGAAGTGGATGAGTCTTTCCATATGATGGGCCACAAGCTCTATTCAATGATTGATCAGGAGTTTAAAGGAAGCTTTGATACGCGTTGGAGTAATGATCATACGGAACTTCCCGGAGAGCTTCCTCCAGAAATGCGCGAAGTGGTTCACGCCAATTATTTCCGCGTTGGAATTAAGGTGCGTGAGTACTTGGGTGAATTATACAAATTAGACCCGCACAAGTTTTACCTGTGCCTTCATGCCCTTTGTGGTTTTGGAAACCAAGATATTATTCAGGTGAGCTGTTTTCACCAAAATAAAGAATTAAAGGATATTCTCATTAAAACTCACTCGGATCTTTTTAGCGGTGATCACAACGAAATCGTCGTTAAGGAACTCTCTCCTGGAGTGGCCTCGTTTGATATTTCCTTTAAAAAATTCGTCTTACAGATTAGAGTTAAACCTATGAACAAATTTACCACAGCAGCCTATAAAATTAACTGCTCAATTAAAATGAAAGGGGACTCCCATGCATAAGGCCCTTTTCCTGGACCGCGACGGCATCGTCAATATTGACAAAGGTTATGTTTATAAATGGGAAGATATCATTTGGATCGAAGAGATTTTCCAGATGATCAAACTTGCCAACGAAAGAGGATACAAAGTGATTGTCCTGACCAATCAATCAGGGATTGACCGTGGAATGTACACGCACGAAGACGTTCATACACTTCACCAGAAGATGCATGCTTTTCTTGCTGGAAAAAATTTAAAGGTTGATGACTGGTTTTATTGTGCCGAAATGGACAGTGAATTAAGAAAGCCTCGCCCAGGGATGTTGATTCTTGCCCGTGATAAACACGATATTGATCTCACTCAATCTTTTATGATCGGCGATAAGCCTTCAGACGTTTTTGAAACAGATGGGAAATTTGTCGGCCCTTCAACGTTATTAGTAGAAGGCAATTACGACTTAAAAGACGCTCACACTAAAGAGCGCGTGAAAGTTTTTAAAGACCACGCCAAAATTCTCGAAGAATTAAAAAAGGTTCTCTAATGAAAGAAACAAAAATCGATATTCATTTTTCACTGCCATTTTCAGCGAAGAAAGTTTTCGATTTTATCGTTCTTCCTGAGAATATGCCTCTATACCAAGGTTATTTCCTGGTTCCAGGAATTAAAAAAGTTGAATCAAGTGACCCTGTCCGCAAAGTTGGGACGATTGATAAGATCACCAATACTGACAATAGCTCTCACGAATCACGCACTGATATTTTAGAGCCAGAAAAAAGGTATTCGCTTACTTTAAGCAATATCAAGATGAATGGGTTTAAGGAAAAACTCGCCAATCCACTGACTGGTTTTAAAGAAGACTGGATTTTTCATGCTGATGGAAACCATGTTCATATTGATAGAACGTTGGTGATTTTTCACAAGGAAGGTCTGGTGAATGAGCTGATGGTGAAGTGGGTGATTTATCCGCAGATGGTGATGTCGCTTCATAGACATCATAAAAATTTGGAACAAAGACTCGCCCATATTTAATTCATCATTTCAAAGAGCATCAATCATACTGGATCGATATGCTTTTAGGTCTTGCTATCTGGATTTGGTTGATCACTCTTCTTTCGTATTAATCTTTTTCCATTCTCGAGCGCTGCGTCTTCTAAAAAGTGTGACCAAGGTCATGGTCTTCTTAGTGATAATATGAGCTAATTTAAAATTAAGGACCATTATACTTACACTAAGGAATGACCCATGAAAGGCACTTTAATTTTAGCACTGTTGTTTTTAAGCACATCGTTTGCCCAGGCCTCAGCTGAACTCTCAAAAGAAGATGAAACCAAGATCCAGGCCAAGGCCGTGATGGGAGGGGTTTATGAGACTTTTATTAAGGTCATCCCTTACGTTTATTCAGATGAAGAGTCATTGCTTGTCTTGAAAAAAGACCCTAAGGCCAAAGAAGAATTATTAAAAAACTTAGGCGATCTTTCAACCTTTTTTAAAAGTGCTCGCCACGTAGAGTATTTCCAAAGGCCAGGCTTTCGTCCAAGTTTAGATACGATGAATGATCATCTTGCTGATACGATTAACTCTGTTAATAGCAACAACTTTCTTTTTGCTCAAAAACGTCTATCTGCTCTGACTTCTCTGTGCATTTCATGCCACTCGCAGCTTTCTCCTAAAGGGCAGGAGAATGCTTTTAGTGCGCTTATTAATAAGTCTAAAAGAGAAGATTTTAAGAGCGATTACGACTACGGGAACTATCTTTATTTAATTAGAAATTTTAATGAGTCAGAAAAATTCCTGAATCTTGCTACTGAAAGAGCGCTTAAGGAATCCAGAAGTCATGAGCTTTACTCATCTCTAAGAAGAATGATTTCAATGTATACGAAGATTTCTTTTGATTACGAAAAGGCCAAGAGTTTTACCGGCAAATATAAGTCGGATGAAAGGATGCCAAAGCTTGCTAAAGAGATGGTGACTTCATGGGACGCAGGGCTAGAGGAGTGGAAAACATTTAAGCCTAGTGAAGTTAAGAGTATCGATAAATTCATTAAGACTTATCTTTCTCCTTTAGAAGAAGTTAAAGAGCTGGCCGGAGAAGGAAAAAATGATATCACGCTGCTGGTAGCTTCCGGAGTTCTTTCAAAATACTTGAATGACCACCCAAAGACAAAAAACACTCCTGAAATTCTCTACTGGATTTCAGTGGCAGAAAGAAGACTGAGCAATACTTATTTTTTCACTATCAGTGATTTGTACTTAAAAGATTGTGTGAAGTTGTATTCAAAATCTCCTTTTGCCAGAAAGTGCTACAACCTTTACGAAAGTAATATTGAAAGCGCCTTTTCGGGCTCAGGAGGGATGGACATTCCACCTTCAGAGAAAAATGAACTGGTGAGGCTGAGAGGTCTTTTAAAATAATTAAATGAAAGGCCCAGGTAAAACCCTGGGCCTTTTTTTGTCCATTCCTTAACCTATGTCAAAAGTTTAGACAGTCCCGAACCCCTAATCCCCCGATATCAAACCCTAGAATCTGGCATCCTTTCTGCACATTACCCAGTGATCATTATTCATTGGAGTTTCTATGAAAAAGACGCTTTTTAGCTTTCTTTTCCTTAACCTGACCCTTCTGGGAAGTGCTTACGCTCACGACTTAAGTCTTAAGTACGCGGCCGACACAAAGGAATCGGATAAAAAAGTCTTAGAAGAGACGATGGAAGAAGTCGCAGAATACCTGCCTCCGAAGATGAAAGAATTGATGCCTAAAAACATCGAAATTAAAGTGGCCGCACTTTCTAATCACAAATTCATTCCGGATGAAGTGTGCTCAACAAGCGCTCACGCAGCTGAAACTAAAAAAGATGATAATAATAATAAGAAGAAAGAAAAACCTTTTATCTATGGCCAATACGACAGCTATAGAAACATCCTGACGATCAATGCACCCGTTTTACTGGAGTTACAAAAAGGCCGCGATAATTCAAAACGTATCAACTGTCAGCATAAATCATTATATGACCAGGCCGTTGCGACTTTAATTCACGAATTCACTCATTCATACGACTTAAACAATGGACGCATTTCAAACTCAATGGAATACATCCGTCGCGCAGGCTTTAAAAAAGGTCTTCTAAAGATTAAAAATAAGAACGTAGAGGCAATGAGATCGGCCGATGCCTACGAGCTGGTAAATATTGCTGAATCATTTGCTGTTAACATGGAATACTTCACTATGGACCCGGAGTTCATGTGTAGAAAACCATCAATGTTTGAATACTTCAAAAAACAATTTGGAATCGATCCATACCCAAATAGAAATTGTAACATCAATAAGACGGTGATGATGACGACAATGAACGGTTTCATCCCGACAGCACTTGATGCAAGCAGAGTCTACCGCATTGATTACCTTCTTGCTTCAGCAGGAAAAGGGCTTCAAAGTGGATTTGGTCACTCGATGTTTAGAATTGTCGTGTGTGCTCCTGAGCGCTTTGACCCGATCACTAACCGTGTGGTTCCGGCAACTCCATTTGGAAAAAAATGTTTAGATGATAAGCTATATCACATCGTTGTAAGTTATAGAGCAAACGTTGAAGATGCAACCCTGAACTACCTAAAAGGTTTAACAGGTGGATACCCTTCAATGCTCTTTATCCTGAACTTTAGTGACGTGCTTGATGAGTACAACCGCGATGAGCTTCGCGATGTTATCTCATACCCACTTAACTTGACGGCAAAAGAGCGCGAAGAATTCGTCAACCGTGTAAGAGAAGAACATTGGAACTATAGAGGATCGTATAAGTTTATCAACGCTAACTGTGCGACAGAAAGTTATGACCTTTTAAAGTCAGCTCTTGATCGCTCACAACTAGACTCTAAGTCTTCAATCAGCCCAAATGGGGTTTTAGAAGACCTTGACCAGTTGAACTTCACATCTATGAAGAGCAATGAAGTTGAAACTTATAAAGCAAAAACAGAACAGATTATTTTAGCTTACAATAAAGCTTACGGATTTAAATTAAAGAGCAGCGAGAAATCAAACAAGTCAGCTGTTCAGAAATTTATGGATGAGAGTACAGCAGATGAAAGAATGGCGGCATTCCAGAAGTTTAAGAAAACAAAACTTCCAACGTCTGACTTAAATGCTGAAGTGAACCTTTTAAAAGAAAGACTGGTTCAAGCTTCATCTTTCTCGGTAATGGAGCAACAAATTCTAAGAACACTGGCACTTAAGTACAGAAAACAAGCGGCCGATATGTTCATGAATACAAAAGATGAAAAAATTAAGGAAATGGTAAAAGAAACAGGAGCGGCCTTTGCTCAGACATTCTCTGATCTTTCAAAAGAAGGTTACGGGATTCCGTTTGATACAGAGATGGTGACAAGAGAAGACCTGGCAGGAAAAGCGGAAGCTTCAACTGAGGCGCTGGCAAAAGCTGAAGCGGTTTTAAGAGATATCATGCCAAACGAGTTTGCGACATTGGAAAAGATCAATGCCAACGTAAAGACTTATAACACTGAATCTCTAGTGGTAAGAAAAGAGTTCAGAACAAAGCTGGATCAGTATGTAAACCAAGTTCTAAAAAACCTGGCACGCAACGACTTTACGAGAGAGACAATGGTTAAGGCAGCAGAAGGTGATAAAGAGAGCTTAACAAAAGTCAGGGAGCTGATTGGAAAAGACCTGGTGACTGATAAAGAAATTCTCGATGTGAAACTAAGAAAACTAATTCAAGAACTAGTATAAAAAAAGGGCCGGTAAAACCGGCCCTTTTTATTTTCTTCTATTTTGTAAGGATCAATTGGCTTGCTTCAATTAAAAGATCTACTGACTCATCAACTGAAAGTGTTTCATCCAAAGATTTAAGTGCTTCGATTTTGTTTTCCAGGTACACGCTGATTGAACCTGTCTGACTGTACTCTTGAACTTCCATCAAGATTTTTTGTGCTTCTCTTTTTTGTGACTCAGAAGTTGAAATTGAAGCAGCTTCAGATGTTGCTACTGTGACTGCAGTTGATAAAATAATCTCTGCAGCCGTAATGGCCGTCACTTGAGAAGTAGCATCAAAGGCAAAAGAAGCCTGAGACATTGCAGCGATTGATAAAGCGACCATAAGTTTTTTCATAACATACCCCTCAAAATGACATTTTCGTGAAGCTTATTTATCACAGGATGGACCCCATCAGTCATGGGCCTTGTAAAAATTATCTAAATACCAAAAAAAACAAAAAACCAGCTCATCATTTCGCCTCTTTTCTGGTATTTAAGGGCCATGGAAGAAAAGGCAAAACCCACACCTCCGCGCTGGGCGAAGATATTTAATATTATAGGAAAAGTGTTTATTGCACTTTGGGTCCTGGCCATTATTTATATAGGCTATCTCGTGTCTCCTTTTGTCGGAGCGATGTATTCCATTACCAAGATCCCAAGCTCGTATTTTGAAATTAAGGTCGATAAAGAAAACCATCGCGCGATTTATAAACAAGTGACCACCATGCCAGGGGACTGGGTGCCACTTGATAAAATTTCGAAACGTCTGCGAGGAGCGATTATTTCAAGTGAAGACGGGAAGTTTTACACTCACCCAGGTTATGACATAGAAGAGCTCCAGGACGCGATCAATGATGGTGTGGTGAAGAAAAAGAAAAAAGTTCGTGGCGCTTCAACGATCACCCAGCAATTGATTAAGAATCTTTATTTTCAAAGTGACCGCAGTGTCTGGAGAAAAGTCAAAGAGATGGCCCTCACTTTATGGATTGAAGACCACGTGGAAAAAGATAAAATCCTTGAGACTTATCTCAATGTGATTGAGTACGGTGAAAATCTCTATGGGATTAAAGACGCAGCAAAATTTTATTTTAATAAAGAACCAGCAAAACTTACGGCCAGAGAGAGTGCATTTTTAGCAATGCTTTTGCCAAGCCCTAAGCGCTACGCTCAATCATTTAGAAAAAAACAACTGACTTCATTTGCCAACAGGATTATCCAGTCTGTGCTTTTTAAAATGCTTCAGGGTGGATATATCGGAATTGAAGAGTACTACGACAATTTAGACAGTCGTTTTACGTGGGAGAAACATGCACAACCAGAACCAAACGAACCAATCGTCATCGATCCAAACCAACTCGAGCCCGAAGCTTCGAGTGATGATCTCGGAAACCTTTGATCCGTGGTTTAACCTGGCAACGGAAGACTGGATCTTCCGTGATATGGACCCGGAAACCAAAGTGCTTTTCCTTTGGAGAAACGACAAGACTGTTGTTATCGGGCGTTTTCAAAACCCGTGGACAGAATGTAATACGCAAAAGATGGAAGAAAACGGAATTAAACTCGCTCGCCGTCAAAGTGGTGGTGGGGCCGTCTTCCACGATCTGGGAAATACCAACTTCACATTTTTATCGAGCAAAGCGACTTTTGATAAGGCCGCCAATAATAAAATTATCACGCGCGCTCTAGGCTCTTTTGGTTTAGAGGCCTTTCCATCAGGGCGAAACGACATCCTGGTCAACACCGCTGACGGGGAAAAGAAAATCTCAGGAAGCGCGTTTAAAGAGACAAAAGACCGCTCATTTCACCATGGGACACTGCTTATCAACGCCGATATGACTCAGCTTGGGTTGTACTTAAACCCGAACGTAAAAAAGCTTCAGTCAAAAGGAATCACTTCGGTGCGTGCACGTGTGGTGAATTTACAGGAACTAAACGCTGAAGTGACTCACGATGCTCTTTGTAAAAAAATCATTGAAGAGTTTTTCGATCATTACCAGACCACGGCCCCCATTGAAATCCTGGACCACGAATACCTAAAAAATATCCCGGCGCTAAACGAGCACTTCCAGAAAATGAGTGACTGGAACTGGCGTTTTGGGGAGGCCCCACAATTTAACCATCAAATGTCCGAGCGTTTTGATTGGGGATTGGTGGATGTTCACCTTGATGTGCACAAAGCGATAGTGGAAAAGGCGCAGATTTTTTCGGATTCACTTCACCCAGAAATGATCGAACAACTTATGGCCTCTTTAACGAAGATTCCTTATACTAAGGAAGCTTTCCAGACAGCGATTAGAAAAGTGGCGGTGGATCTTCCGATGATTGGGGATTACCTGCAGGAATTTGAAAGCTGGATTGCAAAAGAGATTAGCTAAAACCAAAAACATTTTTCGATTTACTTTTTTATGAGAAACACGAAGTTTCACGATCACGCTTATTTTATCTGGAAGTCTTTTTTAAAAGACCGCTGGCCGACGTATGCACTTGGAGCTCTTTCTGTTTTACTGACAAACCTAATGCAGATCCTGGCGCCGAAGAACATCGGATGGATCGTCGACTTCTTTGCTAAAAAACCTATCCCTACTTATTTAACGGGAAAGACGGATGAGGAAACCTTCCTTATTCTTTTTATCGTCCTGGCCGTCTCACGAGTTTTAATCAATATCTTTCGCTTTATGTGGAGGATTACGCTGGGGAGACAGACTCACTACGCGGCCGCTGATCTTCGCCGTGATGTATGGGAGCACGTTCGTTACTTTAAGAAAGAAGACTTAGATAGAAAGTTCACTAAAGGTGTACTGATGAGTGCTTCGGCCTCTGATAGCTTGAGTGCTCGCTTTATTTTTGGTTTTACTTTAGTCGCTGTCTTTGACGTGGCCTTCTTAGGTGCTTTTACTTTTATTACCATGGCCTTCATCCATGTGCCGATGGCCCTGCTGTCTTTTTTAGTTCTGCTTTTTGTTCCGATTTTTGTTCGTAAACTCTCTAAGAGAGAAGTTGAACAGTACCGCCAGGTGCAAGATACGCTTTCGCACTTTAACGACCTGTCTTCTCAGGCCGTCTCAACGATTAAGCTTCAGCGCCTAACTCAGACGGGCCCATTTTGGGAGAGACGTTTAATGGGAGTCGCGGAAGAGCACCGTGAAAAAAGATTAAAAGGAATCTGGCTTTCTCTTCTCTATATTCCGGTGATGGGAGCAGCGACGATTATTTCTTACGTTGTTCTTTTTGCGATGGGGATTTATTTTACTTTCAATGGAAAGATGACTGTCGGGGAGTTTATCTCGATGCAGGGATTAATTTTTCTTCTGCATGATCCATTGATGTCGCTTGGATTTATTATTTCTGAATGGAAAA
This sequence comes from Bacteriovorax stolpii, assembly GCF_002872415.1. Classification (GTDB taxonomy): domain Bacteria; phylum Bdellovibrionota; class Bacteriovoracia; order Bacteriovoracales; family Bacteriovoracaceae; genus Bacteriovorax; species Bacteriovorax stolpii. The sequence goes on from NZ_CP025704.1 coordinate 1,808,404, forward strand.
AAGGCTTTACGGCGCTTGAGCGTCTGGCCGAAATCTACCAGCATGAAAAAGAGCAGTTCTTATTGATGATTGGCTCGCCCATTGATGAGACTAAATCTGAACACGTTTTAGATGTTGAGAATTTAAGTTATGCTTTTAGAGATTCTGCGCCACTGTTTCAAAACCTGAGCTTCAAATTAAAAAAAGGGGACAGACTGGGAATCACGGGGCCTATTGGGTCAGGAAAGACAACACTCCTTTCAGTTCTTACCGGGCTTGACCGCCAAAATGGTGGAGAGGTTCGTTTATTTGGAAAACCTTTTTCGGATTATGGGCATCACGATCTAAGAAACTACATTGGTTACGTTCATCAAAAACCATTTCTTTTTGCTGACTCGATTAAAGTCAACGTGGCAATGGATAGAAATATCAGCGACGAAGACATCTGGAGATACCTGGATCTTGCAGGCCTTAAAGATGATGTGGAAGCTTTCCCTCATAAACTAGACACTCAGTTAGGGGAGTGGGGAATTAACCTTTCAGGTGGGCAAAAGCAGCGCTTAACGCTTGCTCGTGCACTGGCCAGAGACCCGAAAGTTCTTTTCCTGGATGACTGCTTGAGTGCGGTGGACACCATCACAGAAGAGCGCATCTTAAAAAACTTAGATACGCATTTAAAAGATGTCACTCTCATTTGGGTGGCCCACAGAAAGTCGACACTGAAATACTGCAATCACACTTTTGAATTAAAGGCGCACCATTGAAAGCACGATTTAAAACCTTATTCAGAAGAAAAAACACAAACCGCATTTTGCCGGATCAATTGGCCTTGCATCAGCACACTTATTTAATGGCCGATGACCAGGATGAAAGTCAGGTTGGTGAAAAAGGGATGGGAGACAAGAAATCTTTCCTAGTTCTTCTTCACTATGCAAAACCTTATAAATGGCAAATCATTTTTGCCCTGTCCCTGATTTTTTCGAGTTCATTTCTGGCGATTTACTCATCAAAACTGATGGGGGATTTACTGGAAGAGGGGCTTATGAAAAGAGACATGCATATGTCTATCGTTTATGCCGTGAGCATCCTGCTTTTAGAAATTGGAAGCATTTTCTTTATCTGGGTAGGAAGACAAAAACTTGCTGTTGCTGCTTCAAAAGTTATTTTCTCAGTAAGAAAAAATCTTTTCGCCAAACTTCAACAGCTTCCTCTGCAGTATTATGACCGTCAGCCTCAAGGACGCATCGTGACTCGTATTACTCACGATGTTGAGGGGATCGAAGAATTTTTCACTTCAGGTCTTGGAAACTTAATTTCTGCTTCCATGATGACGATTCTTGCCGTCGCCGCCATGATTGTTTCTAATCCCAAGTTGGGATTAGTCATGACGTTGTCGATTACTCCGTCGATTATCCTGATTATTAAAACTAAAGACTTCTTAAAAAACTCTAACCGCAGAGTTTCTAAATTCTCTTCGGCCATCAACGCTAAACTTTCAGAGTATTTAAATGGCGTGGAGACGATTAGAAATTACGGCCTGGAAAAATGGTCGATGGAAAAATACGCTCACACGGTTGATGATTATCTTTATGCTCAATTAAGAGGGAACACTCTTTTTGCCTGGAGTATGCCTCTGGTGTCTTTCTGTGCAACGATTCCACTCATTGGACTTGTTTGGTACGGAGGCCATGGAGTTTTAACCGGTGTTTATTCTGTAGGTCTTTTTGTGGCCTTCGTTCGTTATTATGAGAGATTCTTTAACCCGATGATGCTTTTATCGCGCGAAATCCACGTGGTTCAGCAAGCTTTCACAAGTACAGAAAGGGTTATGAGTTTTCTTAACGAAAAAGATGAAGACGAAGTGTTAAAAAATAACGGCAAGATGATCACTAACTCACTTCACGGTGACATCAAGTTTGAAAACGTCTTTATGAAATACCTTGAAGGTGGATGGGTTCTAAAAGATCTGAACTTCCATATTCAAGCGGGAGAAAAAATCGGACTGGTAGGAAAGACGGGGTGTGGAAAGAGCTCTACGGTGGCCCTTCTGTCGCGTTTATATGAATACCAGGAAGGGGAAGTCTTAATTGATGATATCCCCATTAGAAATTACGACCGCCACGCTCTAAGAGATAAAATTGGTTTTGTCTCTCAAGATGCGATTATTTTTAAAGGATCATTAAGAGAAAATCTCTCATGCGATGAAACGCAGACAGACCAATACTTGATTGAGGCCTCACAGACCACAGGGCTGGTGCGTGCGCTCTCAAAAGAAGGGTTTAATCTTGATATGGAAGTTTTAGAAGGTGGGACAAACCTTTCTGTCGGACAAAGACAGTTGGTGAGTTTAACCCGCGTTCTTTTAAAAAACCCATCTATTCTGGTTTTAGATGAGGCCACGGCCAACATCGATCCTCACTATGAAGAAATCATTCACGAAGCCGTCATGAAAATGATGAAGGGAAGAACGTGTCTGATGATTGCTCACCGCCTGGAAACACTTAAGCAGTGTGACCGTATCTTAGTCTTTAATCAGGGGCAATTGGTGGAAGAGGGACCTTTATCCGAGCTTCTCACTCAAGGGAATTACTTCTATCGCCTGCACAATGCTCAGTCGGTTCATTAATCACCTCTTTTAAAATTTAAAACGTTTGTTAAACTAAATGTATGAAGTTTAATAATCCAGAAATCAAACGTCTTGTTGAACAAAACTTATCGCCTGCCGATCTGGCGCGTGCCATGGATGAACTCCTGACTCGCGAAAGAGAAAGTGTGGCCCACATGAAAAATGATTATGAAAGGCTTAAAGTCATTATCGACTTAATCCCCAATACCATTTCGTGGGTCAATAGCGATATGACTTATTTTGGTGTCAACCGCGCTTTAGCAGACACATGCAACGTGACTCCGGATGATTTCATTGGAAAGACGATTGGTTTTTACACCAAAGAGCGCTTCTTCTACGAATTCGTCACAGAACTTTTCCGATCAAAAAGCGATACGATTTACCGCGAGCTGGAGGCCCGCATTTCCGGCGTTGATCACACCTACCTGGTGACGGGGACAAAACTTGAAGACAAAGAAAAAGCAGTTGTCATTGGCGTTGATATCACTGAGCTCTCAAAGCTAAAAGACCACGTCTCTTTCACGCAAAAGCTAGCTAATCTAGGGGAGATGTTCGCTGGAATCATTCACGATATCAATAATCCTTTAATGATGATTGAAGGCAATGTCAGACGAGCTAAAAAGAAAATAAACGATGATGAAGCCTTGGAACTTTTAACAAAAGTAGAAATGAGTTCACAAAAAATTTCTAAGATCGTGCAAGGAATTAAAGTTTACATCCGCCAGGATGGGACAGCTGAGCCACATGTAAAAGAAAACTTAGGAAAGATTGTCGATGATGCTTTAGTGATTTGTGAAAACAAACTCAAAGAGAATATGGTCGCAGTGACTTTTGATCCAAAGATCAATCAAATGGAAGTCTCTTGTCATTTCACTCAAATCTTCCAGGTGTTTGTTAACCTGATCTCCAACGCGATAGATGCCATTTCCCACCTTCAGGAAAAATCTATTGAAATTACCGCCAGGGATCTTGGAGAGCGCATTCAGGTGCGTTTTATGGATTCTGGTAACGGGATTCCCAAAGAGATTCAGGAGAAGATGTTCAATGCCTTTTTCACGACCAAAGACCGTGGAGTGGGTTCAGGACTGGGGTTGTCGTTGTGCCGAAAAATTCTTGAGGCCCACGGTGGAAGTCTTACTATCGACAATAGCGCTCCTCACACAACATTTGTGGTTGAACTTAAGAAATAGTGGCTTCTTTATAAAGGAAAGCTTTCTTTCTCACATTAAGAACTAAGTCTTTAGCTCCAACAGATTTTTTAGCAGTCTTCTTTTTTGCCGCTGACTTTTCAGCATGCATAGAAAGAATCGCTGAGCCGATTGCTTTTCCTAATAATGGCGGAACTGCATTTCCAATTTGTCTCCACTGAGCTGAGAGCGGTCCATGGAAAGTGAAGTCGTTTGGAAAACTCTGAAGGCTCGCTGCCTCTCTTTGAGTTAGGTAGCGGTTTTCAGTTGGGTGAAAATAATTATGTCTGTGAGTCATGATTGTCGGGCTTGGCTTTTTTCTATCCAGACGTTGGTATTTTGTTTGTCTGAATCTATTTTCGCGAAGCTCTTTCCAGTTCACACCCAGTTTTAATTTTTTCTTTTTGAAATAGGCCTTTTCATCAGCTTCATATCGAACGCCTTTTCCTTCAGGAACGCAGGCAATGCGCTCAAGATCGATAGGCGACTTGATTTTAGCGGCTTCGATATCGTGGTTAAGGTATTTGCCGTTTGGAGCTTTAAGGTTTTTAAAGGCCTCTCCAACTGTCATCACTTTGCTCGTCATTTGTGGGAACGTGATGTGTTGGTGAACGCGCGAACCAATGATGATTGTGCGTCTTCTTCTTTCTGGAACGCCGTAGTTTTCAGCTGACATCACTTGCACATCAAGCGTGTATCCCATTTTATTGAAGATGCTAAAAATTGATTGGATTGTTTTTTCGTTTTTCTTTGCCAGAAGGCCCGTTACGTTTTCAATAACAACGTAAAGCGGGTTAGTGACCTTCACCACGCGGATGAATTCTTTAAAAAGCATATTTCTTTGGTCGTTCGGGTTCCCCAGACCGACAGTTGAAAAACCCTGACAAGGAGGTCCACCGACTACTGCGTGGATTTCCTGACCTTTTGTTAGCTCTCTGATTTTGGCCGCTGAAAGATCGACGATTGATCCGCAATGAGCGTTGGCATAATGGTGATTGGCCTTAAAGGTTTCAATCGCATTTTTATCCATGTCTACACCTAAGACACATTTCATTCCCGCTAATTCAAGCCCGCAAGAAAGCCCGCCGGCGCCAGAGAATAGGTCGATGAAATTCAAAGTAGGTGTTGTTTTTGTCATAGTATGACAATTATCTCGATTCCTGAGAGATTTTGTCAAAGATAAAATTAAGCCGCTTTCTTTTTTCTTGTACGGCTTGGAATGGTGAATTTCAGGCTGTCAAAAGATTGTTCCAGCTCAGGTGGAGCATAGAAGCGCTCGCGCTCTTCGTCCCATAGGAAATTGCGAGAGACCGGCGAGATCAGGAAGCTATAATTTTTCATTCTCTGAACCATTTTTTGAGCGTGTGGCATCCAAAGTGAAAGGTTTCGCGAGAAGATGAAAACGTTAATCTGATGAGCTTTAACGTGCTCTTTAAGGGCGTTGATGAAGAGATTCAGGGTCTCAGAATCTAAACCGACTTCAGGCTCTTCCAAAAAGATGAATTGTCCTTCATAAAGCAGGGATTTCATCAATGAGCAGGCCTTTTTCATCTGCGTATTAGTTTGATCTGGCAGTTCATGGGGAAGTTCGATGCTTTTATAAAGGGCCTCAAGAGCTCGGTTGCCTTGAGTTCCTAAAAAATCCTGGAACTGAACTTCTTTAGACTCAGTTAATGAGTCTGGAGTGAAATCAATCAGGATATTTTGGTTTAACGTCATTTCCGGAATCAGGCTCGCTTCGCGGGCCACGAATGAAAATTTATACGGAAGCGCCACTTTATGGAACTTCAAAAACGACAGGAACTCATTGAGCTTAGAGGTGCCCTGAGCTTCTTCGTTTGGGTAAGTGAATAAATAAATTTCGAAGTTTTCTTCGAAGTTGATCTTAGTCATCGTTGTCTTTTCGGAAAAGTCAGAGGCGAGCTTGAAAAAAAGAGTATCTGATTAACTAGGTCGGGATTCATTTATTTCCACTGTTTAAAACTATGACTAAAAATAAAAGTTTTCGGATATACTATTTTTATGAAGGAAAAGACCAGTTCTAAAACAGTTCTTATTGCGATGACCGGCGGAGTTGAATCCACCGTGGCCGCTTACCTTCTTAAAAAACAGGGTTACCGTTGCATTGGAGTCGGGCTTCAACTTTTTGCCGACGGCGAAGAATCCGGCCCCTTTGCCGATGTCGCTGTTCTTGATTTAAATAAGATCAAAGGTATTTGTAATTATCTCGACATTCCTTTTTACGCCGTCAATGCCGCCGATATTTTCACTGACAAAGTTTTAGATCCTTTAGTCGGGAGAGTTTTAAGCGGTCAAACTTTTGAGCCGCTGGTATTTTTAAACTCAGTGCTGCTTGATGTGCTTTTAGAAAAAGCAAAAAAATTCCAGACGACACTGGTGGCGACAGCTCACTATGCGAAAGTTTTAAAAAATCAAAAGACCGGAGCTTTTGAACTCATGGTGGCTAACGACCTGGAGTTTGACCAGTCGTATTCACTGGCAAGACTAGAACAAAAACACCTGGAGAATTTGATTCTCCCACTGTCTGAAATCAGAAAAAAAGAAGTCGAAAAAATCGGCGAGCTTATCAAGGTTGATTTCATTCCAAGAATAAAAAGTAACTACAAACACATCATGCATGACCCGCGCATGGCAAGACTTGTAGAGGCCCGCTCGTCAAAAGATTTAAGACGCACGGGAAATATCTACGATTACGTCTCTGATGCCTCTATTTGTGAGCACCAGGGAATCCATCATTATTACGTCGGGCAATCAGGGTTGGTTTTTGATAAGAAAAGCGAAATCCAGATTGATCCGTTAAAACAAATTGTTTCCATCGTGCCTTTTAAAGGAAACATCTTCATTGATTATCCCAAAAGATTAAAACATCAACAGATACTGGTTTCTGGTTTTCTTCCGGCCACCAATCTCGACATGTCTTTGCCGATGTCTTGTTATGTAAAGATGTCGCCCAAAGGTGAAAAAATTCCATGCCGTCTGTTTTTTAAAAATAATGCTCAGGCGTTAGTCGAATTTGATAATCCTCGCGAAGGTCTTTTGGTGCCAGGTCAGTTTTTGGTTTTCTACAACCGCGAACACGACAAAGGAAAAGTTGTGGGTTCGGGTTTAGTGGAAAATAGTGGGATGTTTGATGAATTCAATTACAACACACTTCCAGAGAAAAAAGAGGAAACTGATGAAGATCAAGAAGAAACAAACCAAGGTCACATCGTCAAATTGGGCTTCTAAGCTCTTTTTTGGCGCTCTTATTTTTTCATCTGTCACTGCGTGGTCATTTGAGTACCAGGACTTCGAAAAAAAAGTTAAAAATCCCTATCAAGTGCGAAGCTTAGTTGAAAAAATGCCTCGAAAAGATATCGAAGAAAACCTGCGCTCGTTTTTAGTGGCCGGGAGACCTTCGCGTTTAATTGGGAGCGCTGGTCACAAAAAAGTTCAAGACTATCTCGAAGAAAAATTAAAAGCAGCAAATAGCACCAATGCCACTTACAAACGCCAGGAGTTCACTCTTTCAGATGCGAGTGTCTCAAAAGAAAAAGGTGTGAATTTTATCTGGGAGAAAAAAGGTACAACAAAACCAGAAGAAGTCATTATCCTCATGGCCAATTACGATACACTTTTAAAAGATCCCAAGACGGGAAAAGTCATTTTAAAAGGCGAGATGCCGGGAGCTGACAATAATGGCTCTGGGGTGTCGATGCTTTTATCAATGATGGAAATTTTTAATAAACTTGAAATTCCAAAAACAGTTTTATTGGTTTTTTTAGATGCTGAAGAATTTGGGGCCCAGGGATCAAAAGAGTTTGCGAAATCTCTTAATGAAGGAGTTAAGCCTGCTGGTTTTATTAATCTGACCATGCTCGGTCACGACAGCAGAACAACTGATACTGAAAAAAAATTAAACAACTTAAAACTCTACACCAGCGGAACAGAAGGGGATTCGGCATTTGGGAAACTCATCACGAAGCTGGGGGAAAGAGAGTATAGTTCAATTTCTTTTAAGGAAGAAAAAATCAGCGATGGGACAAGCACCCTGGGCTTTCCGGCCACGGCCGAGAGCCTTTGGGGGGCGGGGTTTGTAGGAATTACACTGACTCAGAACCGCCAAACGGACCTAAATCCCCGCTATATGACCGCTAATGACTTTGCGGAGACCTTGAATATAGCTACTTACACCAATGTGTTTAAGTACGTCACTTACGCCGTCCTCTCGTGGAATTATGACATAGTCAAATAACGGGTCTTGTGCTATAAAACCCCCCGTTATGAATAAACCTAAATCAGAAACATTGGTCATTGTCGGCATGAGCGGAGGCGTAGACTCCTCGGTGAGCGCTGCCCTTCTTAAAGAAGAAGGCTACAATGTCGTGGGTCTATTCATGAAAAACTGGGAAGAGTTTGATGAGCACGGTGTATGCCAGTCATCAAAAGAATACGCTGATGTGGTTAAGGTGTGCGAAAAACTCGACATCCCTTACTACTCGGTAGACTTCATCAAAGAATACAAAGAGCAAGTGTTCTCTCACTTTGTTGAAGAATACAAAATGGGCTTCACTCCTAATCCAGACATTCTTTGTAACCGCGAAATCAAGTTCAAAGTTTTCTTTGAAAAAGCAATGGAGCTGGGAGCAGACTTTCTGGCCACAGGACACTACTGCCAAAGCCTTATGGTTGATGGTCAACAGCGCCTGGTGAAGGGGGCCGATCCACTAAAAGATCAGTCGTATTTCCTCTACACAATTAAAAAAGAAATCTTGGAAAAAGTTCTTTTCCCTATCGGTCACATTCCAAAGACTGAGGTCAGAAGAATTGCTGCTAAATACGACCTGGCCACTAAAGAGAAAAAAGACTCGACTGGTATTTGTTTTATCGGAGAGAGAAATTTTAAAAACTTCCTTTCAAACTATGTGACGTTTGAAGACGGAAATTTTGAAACTTTAGACGGCACGATTGTCGGCCGCCACACAGGAGCGACTTATTACACTTTAGGACAGAGAAAAGGTCTGGGCCTAGGTGGACAAGGGGAGCCGTGGTTTGTGGTTGGAAAAGACATGAAGAGAAACGTGGTGATCGTTGAACGCGGCGACCACCATCCGCATATGTACGCAGACACTCTAACAGCGACTGACCTGTCGTTTGTAGGCGGCGCTTGGGATCGTCCATTGCCGTTTAAATGTACAGCGAAGGTTAGATACCGTCAGAAAGACCAGGCCTGTACTGTGACGAAAATTGAAGGCGATAAAATCTACGTTGAATTCGATGAAGCTCAAAGAGCGATTACGCCAAGGCAGTCTGTTGTGTTTTACGACGGGGATGTTTGTTTAGGGGGAGCGATGATTGAAGCTTCCGGCCCTAGTTATTACGAAATGAAAAGGCCCTTAGCGAGTCTGGAAGTCACCAGTACTTCGGATCATTAAAATCCTTTTTTCCACCCTCATCATCACCGCCCTTTTTAGCTTTCTCTTCAAAGGAAGGGCAGTCCTTACCTGTTGATTGTTTAACCAGGATATAAGGCATTGTGGCCGACTGGAATTGATAGAGCTTGCATCCGCGCGGGATCTTAGGGTCAAAGGTAGAGTAGTAGTGCTTACAGCGCATACAGGGGATTCGATGGTTGGTGTTTTCGTCCATAAAAACAAATCTCCATATGTCAGGGTTATCGACACCTACTATAAATCTTACATAAGGCCCAGATTTTTTAATAGTCCATTTTTGCACATGCTACGATTTGGGGGAAAGAAGGCAGGCAACTGTCTAGGCCTTTATGGTGTGGCTGATCTTTGGTCACCTGATAAGGTATAAGATACTGAAATGACTTAGGAAATTTGGCACCCATAGTGCACTATAAGTATTGGATTTAAAATAGGCTTTTTTACTTGAGGACCCGAAAGCGCATGAAGACAACAACTTTAACTACCGAAACCGACAATCTAGTGCTCTTTCCATCGGCCAAAAACTTTCCGTTGGAAGAGAATCTGCAGGATCCAATGCTCGATCTATTAAATGAATACTCCCACATGACTGACGCCGATATCCCGAATCATTTAGATGACCGTTTTGAAAACGAACTAGAAGACGAAACATCGTTTGGAAGCTTAGAAGCTTTCATGAACCGCCACCAGTCTAATGACACACTTACTCCAGATGACAAACTTGTGAAGCTGATCAATGAGCGCATGGAGGCCATTGCTGAAGCTAAGCAAAGAATCAAATTTTACCTTGATGAAATTGAAATGTTCTTGCCTAGAAGACGCTAACTATTTATTCTATTCGCTCATCTTATGCGCGGGTGGCGAAATGGCAGACGCACTACCTTGAGGTGGTAGCGCCGCGAGGCGTGCTGGTTCAAGTCCAGTCCCGCGCACCATTTTCTTTTTACTCTCATCCATCTTCGTCGTCATTTCCTCGATTTCACTCGTCATTCCTAGAATCTGAATAAAATTAAAAAGAAAATGAAACGTTCCCTGCAAGTCCAGTCTAGCGTTATTTCTTCATCAGGTTTTCATCACCACAGTAAGAGTCACCACGAGACTTCTCTACACTTGAGTAGTTGTAATATAAACTTCCACCCGAGCTGTTGTTAGGGGCCTTGATTGTATCGACAATTTCATCAGCTACTTTCGGCCCAACCATCGTACAGCCCTGACTCAGGTAAAATGGATAAGGATCAGTTCTTAAACTTGGCTTTTCATCATCACTTGAGGCCACATCGTTAGTGACATCTGGAAATGAGTGCATGACGACAGCTCTTGAGTACGAGCGGTCATTAACACCTTCTTGCAGACCGTGAAGTTTCATTGAAAATTTCCAGCGCTGCTTTGGGTCCGATGAGCCGTTGATTCTTGAACCTGTGATAAAAAAACCGCGAGGAGAAGCATTAGACCCATCAAGGTTTGATGTTTCAACTGTTCCAGCGTCACTTTCCGGAACACCTTTTTTTCCACCAGCGCCGTGAGATGAATAGTATGTTTTCACCTTTCCTGTTTCTAGATCAAGAATGAACATGCGCGATTTAAAGTAGCTTTTGTTCATGTCGTTGATCGTAATGTATCTTTGGTTTTGAATTTTGATTCCTTTTTTTCTTGAAGGATCGCCGGCAGCCTCAAAATTAATGCCGCGGTTTTTATCATAAAAACAAAGGGCCTGCTGAAGGGCAACAGGGTCCCCTCCGAGTTTTTTATAATTTTCTTTAAGCTCTTCGCGAAGATTGTCGGCATCAGTGTCGTCTTTGGGTGAGAAGCCCACTTCTTTTTCTTCACCTTCTTCAGGCACTTCATCAAAAACAGGTGAGGCACCCATCGACGGCTGCTCTGGATAATTAGATGTCGGTCTATTCCCCTGAGTATCAGAGCAAACTTCTCCTGGAGGAGTCACACTTTCATTAACTGTGCGAGTGATATCGAGACCGAGGAACGTTCTTAAACTGTCCCAGATGTGAGAGAGCATCCCGGCCGAAGCGGTATTAGAGTAAACAACAATAGAAAGAATAATTAGTATTTTTCTCATAACTTCTTTAACACTCCACCTTGTCCGTCTTTTTCTACAACGGCCATATCCTGCGAGCAGAAAGTTTCACCTTTTGTTGTGATGATTTTGACGGTTAGCACGTTAGGGCGAATAACGGCCTCATTCATCATTTTCATAAAATCAAATGAAGACGTTGTATTTTTTTGTAGAGAGAGAGTTTGAGTCTTAAGTTCTTTTCCTTCTTCATCTTTTAAAATGAATTGGGCCTTGGCAAAAGATTCTTTGCTCGTCACATTGAGCTTGGTAAAATTTCCGGCAGTCTCAGACCAAAGTTTTAAAAGGGGAGCTTCGTTTTTTCCAAACTGGCCATTGAGTTCAACTGATTTTTTTGCGCATACTTCTTCGCTGGCCATGAGTTGGATGCAGCTAAAGAGCAAGGCCGAAAGAATTAAAAATTTCACTTTGACTCCCTTAGTGGTTTACACTATCTACATTAAGTCTTTTCGGATATTTTAGGTAAATCTAAACAAATTAAGATTTCACATTTTTGACTGTTATACTCAGAGATAGGAGAGAGAAGTGAGCGTTGCTGAACTTGTTATTACAGACACTTTGATTGGAGAAGGCCTTGAGCCAAGTAAGGGCGCATTGGTTTTTGCACACTACGAAGGCTTCCTGGAAGACGGGACTAAGTTTGATTCTTCTCACGAGAAGGGAAAACCCTTTCAATTTGTCTTTGGTGTTGGGCGCGTGATTAAAGGCTGGGACCAAGGTCTTGTCGGCATGAAGGTTGGAGGAAAGCGCACACTGCATGTGCCGGCCCATTTAGCATACGGCGAAAGACAGATTGGAGCTTTTATTAAACCACATTCGAATCTCATTTTTCATATTGAGCTTTTAGAAGTTCGTCCAAGAGAATAGAAAACCTTGTTTTAAACTCTGAGTCAGCGAAAATAAGTTTTTGTCTAAGGGAAAATGATTGCCCGGAAAGGGAGAGTTTCGATACTCTTAAGGGGATTAAACTTCAACCCAAGGAAGAAGCATGGACTCTAAGATCTCTCAAATCGAATTCAAAATGGCCGATGGGAAAACAACAACGCTTTCTGCTTTCGATGCCAAGGCCATCATGGTGGTGAATGTCGCTTCAAAATGTGGACTGACTCCACAGTATGAAGGATTAGAAACACTGTATGAAAAATACAAAGACAAAGGCTTTTTAGTTGTCGGTTTTCCGGCCAATGAATTTGCCGGACAAGAACCGGGGACAGACGAAGAAATTCAAAAATTCTGTGCGAGCTCTTTCGGTGTAAAATTTCCGGTTGCCGCTAAACTAGTGGTGAAAGGTGAAGGGCAACATCCATTGTTTGAACTTTTAACTGAAGAAAAGCCAGTAGCGACAATGAAAGTTGGTGGAACACTTGAAGCAAAACTTCGTGAGCACGGACTGCTTAATGGTAAGCCCGGCGATATCATGTGGAACTTCGAGAAGTTTTTATTAGATAAAAAAGGAAATGTCGTAAATCGTTTTGCTCCAGACATCACTCCAGATGATCCGGCCATCGCTCACGCTATCGAGAGTGTTTTAAAGTAATTATTTCTTTTTAGTCTCAAAGGAAATCTGGCGCAGGTAGTGGTTGTCGTATCCTCCAGGATTTTTCACCAGGTACTTCTGGTGATATTCCTCTGCCCGCCAGAATTTTTTAGCTTCTGTGATCTCGGTCACCACTGGTTTTTTCCACGCCTTTGATTGATCCACTTTATTTTTAAAGGCCAGTGCTTTTTTCATCTGCTCAGGCCCATGAGTAAAGATTGCTGAACGGTATTGGTTTCCTTCGTCGTTGCCCTGACGATTGAGAGTTGTCGGGTCGTGCATTTTAAAAAATTGATCCAAGAGAAATTCATAACTCACAACTTTTGGATCAAAAGTAATCTCTACGCTTTCAGCGTGCCCTGTGTGGCCATCGTGCATTTCATCGTACTTTGGGTTGGATGTTTTTCCACCTGTATAGCCCACCTCTGTTTTTTGAACTCCTGGGATTTTTCTAAAGAACTCTTCTGTTCCCCAAAAACATCCGGCCGCAAAAGTGGCGACTTCTGCATGCAGGGAAAAAGTGAAGATAAACGAACTAAGTAGTATGAGTTTTTTCATATCTTCATTCTACCCGAGAGGATGGGCCCTGATCAATTCGACAAGCGCTGGACTACTGGCAGCGCTCTACTATAAAGGAGTTAAGTATTCCACCTAAGTCCCAAAACGTAAATCCGATACGGTTTTGATCAAGTACCACGGCATCACTTAGACCCCAATCACCGTCTTCAAAGAAACGCTCATTGATCTCATTAGCTAACTCGTCCGCAGACCCGTTAAAACAGCTCTCTACTGCATTTTCAGAGTAGAGGATAAGATTCGACATGCTCTCGTCTTTTGCAAGTGTAATGACAGCGCCAGAATCGTCTGTGATCTTTAGATTTGGTTCTTTTGCCTGGAGATTAAAACTTAAAAGAAGCGAAGCGAGTAAAAGAGGTTTCATGGTTGATCCTTATAAAGAGTTTTATAAGGAATTACCGATTACCTCTTTCATTCGAGCTTCGTCAAGATGATGAATTAAAGAAAGTCAGGAATCTTAATTGCCACAACCGAAGGCCTTGGTATTTCATTGCCTCCATTCGGCCAGTGGCTGGTTAGATTCTTTAAGTCTTTTGTTTTTGCACCCGGATGTTGAACACTTAAAAAGAGTGTGCGTCCATCGTCACTAAAAAATGGCCCTGTCAGTTCCGCATCGTTTGGAGCTTGTGCAACTCTAAAAGCGACTCCTTGGTATTGACCGCTCATTGGAATATAAAAAAGTGCATTGTTCCCAAAAGGTTTATAAGCACCTTGTCCGATTTCATCTTCAGAAATGTCGTTGGTCACCCATAGGTTTCCTTTTTTATCAAAGGCCAGGTTATCCGGGCAGCTGATTTTCGATTTCTCTCCGCCAAATAGGAAGATAGACGATTCAAATTCTAAAGAAGTGTAGTCGTTATTTTTTTCAATGAACTTGTGAATGGAGCCATAAGGCCTTCCGGCAGGGACATTGTTGGTGCAGTTTAAGTAGATATGTCCAGTGATTGGATCAATCTCGCAATCTTCCGGTCTGTCTAATTTTGTTGCTCCAACTAAGTGAGCCGCCTCTCTTGTTCTGATTAAGAGCTCTGTTTGATTTTTAAATTTCTTTTTTAGAATCGGATTGCTCATATCGAGTGGAATCCATTTTCCACTTTCTAAGTTTGCTACATAAAGAGTTCCTGAATCCAGAGAGTCTGTAGAGTCAGAAATAAATTTGTAGAAACACTCATCGTTAGCGTCATCGCCCATGTAAACAACCACACGTCCATCACGGGCGCGGATAGTGCAGGCCCCTTCGTGAGAAAAGCGTCCAAGGCTTACCAGCTTTTTTGCAACTCCTGTTTTGGGTTCAATTTCAACCACCCATCCATAGTGCTCTGGTGGATGAGAGTAATGAATATCCCAACCCATTTGCCATTTGGCATTTTGAAAAATTCTATTATCATTTTTTTCGTAAACGGCTTCACCAAAAAAGTTTTGATAGTTTTCTTCACACGTTAAATAAGTATTCCATGGAGTGACTCCTCCGGCACAGTTGGCCAGTGTACCGATCGCTGTTTTACTTCCGTAAACTTCCAGCCCCTGCGAAAAAGGAATTGGAGTGAAGGCATCTAGTCTGCGGTTATAAGGAGAGTCCGTTTTGACTACCCATTGGTCATTTTGTTTTTTGATGTGGATGATACTTCCACCAACGGCCTTCATTTCTTCAGTGGCCTGATCTTTTGTCTTTCTTGTATAGCTGTCATCAATGATGTGACCGCTGACAAAAAGTGGATGCACATACTCATGGTTAACCCACATTAGGCCTTCATCTTTTAACCCTTCTAGTGGAATGTAAGCGATGTAGTCGTTGTTAAAACCAAAGGTGTCGTTGTCCTTATTGATTTTATCTCCCCAGCTAATTAAAACTTTTGACGAAAAGCCAGGCGCTAGTTTTAAATCGTCTTCAATACTTGGAGAAAGCTCTAGGAGGCGAGTCGGAGAGGTCTTGGCCAGTTGCTCTAGAGGAGAAGCACATGAGGCTGCCAGAAAAAGGGCAGCACCACGGCCAGTAAACTTTAAAAAATCCCTGCGGCTTCCGCTGAAAACTTTCATATTGATTCCTTGAATGATTGATTAAGGAATCATAGCCAAAGATGAATTATTGTTTAAGTCAGGATTTAGTTAAGCTTGATGTCCTGGCGTCTGACAGACCATATAAACCCGTCAAACCAGAAGTGCATAAGAGAGGTTAAAAGCCAGAAGGCGGCCACATACTCCATTTTCTGGGTGACTTGACGAAGGCCTGCGAAGATAAAAATCATAGGGATGATCAAAAGGAAGAAAATGAGAATTCCGATGCGGTGATCTTTCTTTTCCAGGCGGATGCCGGCCTCTTCTTTTTTGACAGCGATTTCTGTCAGGTTAGATTTCTCGCTGGCATAGACAATATAAATGTATTGAAGAGCGTGGTAGATATTTCCGAAGAAAACGCCATCGGCGATTGTGTAAAAACAAGAGATCAAAATAGTCGTGACACCGGTAACTGCAAAAAGAGCAAACTTCGCTTTAGAGTACTGGTAACCATTTTTAATAAGCTTATTGTAAGAGTAGATATAAAATAGAGTGTATCCCACACCTAAGAGAATAAGTGGAATGCGGGCCGACGTAATGAGCCATCCATGTTGTTTAACCACCATGATCGGCATTTCTAAATACTCAACGAGAGCGCCATTAACCTGAGTGTCTGGGAGATAAGTCAGAAGAATAATGTTGGGAAGAAGTCCCACGACAAAGGCCATTCCCATATCAAGTTTTCTTCCAGCTAGTGGATCGTTGCCTTTTTTTCCGTCATAAATGCGGCCAAAGCCAAATGTCTGCATGAGTGAATGCCATTCGTCCCAGTAGACACCGATAATCCCCATCAATCCAAAAACAATGGGAGAGACCCACATAGCGATAAGAAGCAGTAAAGGAATAACCGTAAAGCGGTATTTGTAGCGTTTAAAGACGGTGACGTTTAAGTGGCTTCTGGCAAAAACCAAAAGAACATGGGCGTGAGTTAAAACTGATGCAGCGACAGTAAACCAGATAGGAGTCATGTTGCTATAGATGTAGTTTCCATCGCGGGGCTCGCAAATCAGCGCGACGATAACAAGAGCGATAAGCGGGCAAAGGATAATAAAAGCGATGTCGCTTTTATGGCCGTGGATATACCAGTTCTTTTTAGTAAGTTCAGTCATACAAAGAGGATAAATCAGAACCAAAATAAATCAAGTTTGGTCTGACTTTTCCTCAGGTCAGGAACTTTGTCGCTAAAACGATAAGCCCAAAAAATGTGGCAGAGTAAATCGGGTAGAGTTTTTCGCCTTTGTCGTTTCCATGAAATTTTCCCGCAAGGAAAAAGCCAAAAGCACCAGAGAAGCCACCAGCGAGGGCACCAAGCATAAGTAGATTCATTTTTTCTTCCTGAAAAAAAGAGTGTTCATCAAGGATTATAGAATAGAAGAATTTTTGATGAGTTTAAAGCGGGAAAAATAAATTTAAGCTGGTGGGAAATTGTCAGTGACAAAAGCCCACCATTTAAAGTGCTCGGTTATTTACTCGCAAAGAGAATCAATGTCTTCGAGCTTGCGGTCGAATTTCGGGCGCGAGCTAAAGAATTCTTTGATGAAGTCATCATTTTGATTCACTGTGATTTTTGATTGATAGCTCTTCACGCGCTCAATATAAAGTGGGTTTTTCTTAAGCTCACAATAGACTTCTTTAATAGTCGGTTTAATTTTTTCCCAAAGCTTTGGTTTCCAGAAGGCCGGTTTATAAGACTCGTCCATCTTCGGGTTGATGTAGTTCTTGATATCAAAAACGCGCTTTGGATTTTTCTTCCATTGTCCGTTTTCTTTTATTAGGTAAGGGTTTTCTCCATCACACATTGAAATGGCAAAAGTCATCCCTTGGTAGTTGGCCTCCAGGTCACCAAAAGAGAGAACTCCTCCCAGTGTATAACCTAGAATGTGGATCTCTTGTTTAAAACCTGTGAAGACCGAATCTTTTTTGGCCACTTCAGGACTCATGCCTTTATCCAGGTTTTCTAAATAGCGGCGGTAGTAGTTTCTTCCAACTAAAGCAAAGTGTCCCAGTTTGTCTGTTCCGATGTAGACGCCACCAACATTAATAGTTCTTGAGATGATCCCAAAATAAAATGGGAAACCGCCATCTTTATAAATCGATTGATTGATGTATTCGAGCTGAGAGATTTCATCTCCTGGGAAGCGTTCGATATCCGGAGAGTTTTTGGCAAACTGGCTGATCTTACTAATTGAAAACTTTCCTACGATTCCCGTCATGACGTCATCGGCGAGATCGCGGCAGGCGACTTCTTTACCTTTATTGTTGGCGTGGGTCAGGGCCTTTTCAAATTTATCGTCGATATATTTATTGATGTGTTCAGAAGATTCTTTCAACACATGTGAGGCCGCGTGGAATTGATCGGTTTCTAAAGCAAAGACAGATTGAGTAAAAAGCAGTGTAAGAATCGCCGTTTTCTTCATTTAATCCCCCAAGATTAGGGATCCAACTTACCACGGTCACTTGGAGATAATCTTTGGACCATGAAAATAATTCATAATCTTTGACGAGAGCTAAACACCACGATATTACAGGGGAAAATTAGAGAAGGGGATTATAATGAAAAAGATCATGGGATTTTTAGCACTATTAACACTAACAACGGCCTTTGCTGGCGAAGTAAGACTGGTAAAAGTCAAAGAACTTGGAGTGATGAAAAACAAAGTTATCTTCCAAAGTTTAGACGTGAAAAAAGTAAAGAACTCAAACGTTGTGCGCGGAAAACTAGTTGCTCAATGGGGAACTCAGGTTTTTGAAGTGGTCACTGGTTATTATACTTGTAACACTAAAAACGTTTGTAAGTTAACTGACTACGAAAGAGTTGCGACTTATGAATCATGCAAAGTAAAAAACAACAAAGTGTCTTGTTCAAAGAAAATCGCTGGTGACTCATACGAGAGCGACTCTCGTGATGTGATTGTAAGCGGAAACCCTGATGAAGTGAGTGATGAATTCGGCCACAATAGAACAGGTGAGTACGATTCAGAATTCCCAGTTCGCATCCAAGACGAATACTCAGACATTTTTTAAGAGATTACATTGAAAATAGTTCTTTCATTATTTCTATTATTATCTTTTCAGGCGATCGAAGCAAAAACGATCGCCGGAAAAGTTATCAGCATTCACGATGGCGATACACTGACATTTCTGCCAAGTGAGACTCCAACCAAAAAAGCGAAGCTTCGCCTGATGGGTGTCGATACTCCGGAAATTGATTTTAACGGAGCGACTCAAGGCGAGAGTGCCGAGATGGCCCGCGATTACTTAAAGAGTATGCTGCCGCTTAATTCGACGATTCAAATTGAACTCTCTGATAAAAACATGGACTCTAACAACCGCTACCTGGGGCAGATCATCTATAATGGTGTGGATTTGAACCTGGAAATGTTAAAAGCAGGATGGGGCGCTCTTTATTTCATTTATCCATACGACAAAAAAATCTTTGTTAAATACAGTGAGGCCGCTCTCATCGCTTCAGAAAACAAAGTGGGGATTTATTCTGATAAATTCTCTCACAACCCGCTTCCCTATATTTTCCGTCAGGAAGGAAAGGGAGTTCCGGGAACTAATATGGTTGGGAACTTCAAGACAAAAAAACTTTTTTCACCTGAAGATATCGACTCAGTTCCACATTACAACCGTGTTTTCTTTTCGAATGAAAGCTCTGCTTTTGGACAGGGATTTAGCTGGTAAAAACTCAGGCCGTGACAATCAGAGGTCTGTGTTTCGTGATAATCATTGTGTGCTCGTATTGAGCAGCAATGTTTCCTTCTTCACAGTAAAGTGTCCAGCCATCATTAGATTCTTCAACCCAGTTTGATTTCGTCGATAAAAACGGCTCAATCGTAATAACTTGACCCTCATGAAGAGTGCGGTGATCATCCGGATCATAATAGCTGGCAATAAAGCCTGGTTCTTCGTGAAGGGCGCGGCCTACACCGTGTGAGCCAAGGTTTTCAATAATTTTTAATTTGTGTTTGCGGGCCACTTTCTCAATGGCCTTACCGATAAGATTTAAAGGTGCACCTGCGCGTGCCACTTCCATGGCCGCATTCAGAGCTTCTCTGGTTGCTTTCATCACGCGTTTTTGATCAGCAGTTGATTGCCCTAAAACAAACGATCCGCCCGTATCGGCAAAGTAGCCGTCTTTTTCGGCAGAGACATCAATGTTGATGATGTCGCCGTCCTTTAAAGCGCGCTCTCCGGGAATACCGTGAGCAATTTCTTCATTGACTGAAATGCAGGTGGCCCCAGGAAATTTATAAGTGATGAGGGGAGCAGAGTTTGCTCCGTGATCGACTAAATACTTCGCTCCGATATCATCAAGCTCTTTTGTCGTCATTCCCACTTTAGCTTCACTCATCATAAGCTTAAGAGCGTCGGCCACAATTTTTCCGATCACTTTTAATTTTTCAATGTCTTCTTTGGTTTCAATCGTCATGGCAATTATCTTTGGCTGTGTTTGGCCACTGTATCGATAAGCTCGTTAACGTCCATCGGCTTTCTAATCTTAGTGACGTTGGCAGGCATATTGACCAGGTCTTCTTTTGGATTTCCTTTGGCCGTTGTTATAATAATGGGAAGTTTCGCCAGGTCATTGGCGTGGTTGCTTAAAAGATATTCCATCACTTGAAGTCCAGTCATAACTGGCATCATGAGATCGAGAATCACGCAATCTGGAAGTGAATCTTTTGGACAAGCGATAAGGTAGTCTAGTCCAACGCGACCATTTTCGGCCGTTTTAGTGATATATCCTTCATCGGTTAAGATTTCAGCAACTAGCTCACGGATGTCCATGTCGTCTTCAATAATCAGCACTGTCTTTTTATCGGTCGTCATTTCGATTGATCCTCTGGACTAATATCTTCGGGTGAACTCTACCTTGGAGAGGGTTAAATCACAATGAATTTTATCGGATTTACGCATTCTGCCACTTTGATAATTCGGCCTTTAATACCCTTGAGTGATACTCCTGTTGCTCATTTGTATACTGGTGTTCACTACGAAATGGGCATAGGCGACGCGCAAGGTAGAATTCTTTCTCTTGCAAGCAGGGCCTGGGACATGGAGTGCAAGGTGAATCCCATGGGGTCAGGATTGTTTCAGCCATTGCCAATGAAGTGAGAAAAACTCCACGAAAACCAAACCAAGGTCCAAATTCAAAAGAGAGATCGGGGCCAAAAGGTGATGGATGAGAAAGATTGAAATGCCTTCCAATTTGTTGAAGCGGAAGAATTCTTTGGTTATCAGGGTAGAGCACTTCGTGATCTAAACTAAAGAACTGAGCAAGCTCTCGCATCGTTTGCAGAGTGTACTCGTCAATGGGGTGTTCTCCTTTTTTTTGCGGCAGTTTCTCCCAGAGAGTTTTTCCTCCGCTGCCAATGAGAACAAGGGTCTTTTCTTTTTCTTCAATGGATAACAAAGAATTGAGACAGGAGATACTGCCGGCCTTTGCCGTTAAACAAATATTGAATCCTTTTTCTTTTAAATAGTCTTTTAGTTTATTTTGCATACCTGATGACTTAATTTTTTCTAGGCTCAACTAAAGCTTGTCCCTATATTTGTTCTCTAAGCACCAACATTGATTGAATTTGAATCTTAGTTAGTAAAGCTTATTTATAGAAACATGATATTTGTCATGTCGAGAAAGTTCAATGCTTCTTCGAACAGAGGTCAAACAAAGCAGGGGAACATCTTATGAAGAGCTACCAGCACTTCAAGTTTAGCACAAAAATTCTTTTAATCGTAGGGATCTCATGTCTGATTTGTTCAGGGACATCCATTGGAATGGCCTTGTATTTTGCCCATGCAGATCTGAAGAAAGGAATTGAAGAAAAAGCAGCAACCATTCACTCGCGACTTGAAGCCGCCACTGAGTTTGTGGCCCTGCAAGGCGGTTTAAAACCGATTGTTGAGCGCATGAAGGGCAAATACAAGTCGGATACAGAAATGAGCGATAATGACAAATTAGAAGTCTTAAAACAGGTTCCTATTTTTGCGGCCATGAAAATTGGGGCCAAGGATGCTGAAGCGGAAGGGTATTCGTTTAGAGTGTTTTCGGATGAGCCAAGAAAAAAAGAAAATATGGCCACTGATTTTGAACTTTCTATCTTTAAAAAATTTCAAGAAAACAAAGAACTCAAAAAATACGTTCATGATGACGGTGACTCGATCACTGTATATAGGCCGGTAAGACTTTCAGAGTCTCAAGGATGTATGACTTGTCATGGCGCCCCTGCGACCAGCCCATGGGGAAATGGAAAAGATATTCTCGGTTATAAAATGGAGAATTGGAGCGATGGCAAGCTCCATGGTGTCTTTGCAATTAAAACCGATATTAATAAAATTGCAGCTCTTCGCGAAGTCGATAAAAACAACCTCAAAACGGTCTTATTTGGACTCGTCCCGATTGTCGTCGCGATTGCTCTGGCCTTTATGTTAATTAAAGGGTCTCTGGACAATTTAAAGAAAGTTGCAGAAATTCTCTCTGGAGTGAGCTCCAATGTGGCCAGCACTTCTCAACAGATGAAGTCAAACTCAACAGATTTATCTCAATCTAATGTTGAGCAGACGGCATCCCTGCAACAGACGGCCGCTTCGCTGGAAGAAGTAGGTGCGATGATTAAGAAAACTTCAGATTATGCTGGGTCAACGTCTAAAGCTTCTTCCATCTCTAGAGAAAAAGCAGAAAAAGGGAGTGATATCGTAGAGAAGATGATTCATTCGATGGAAGAGATCAATCACTCAAATGAAAATATCAGGAGTGAAATTGATCACTCTAACCAGGAGTTTTCAGAAATAGTAAAACTCATTCACGATATTGGAAATAAAACCAAAGTGATTAATGATATCGTTTTCCAGACAAAACTTCTTTCATTCAACGCTTCTGTAGAGGCGGCACGAGCGGGAGAAAATGGAAAAGGATTTGCGGTTGTCGCCGAAGAAATTGGAAACCTTGCCCGAGTCAGCGGAGAGGCAGCTACCGAAATCAGCGGTATGCTTGATAACAGTATCCAGACCGTTGAGCGTATTGTGCACGATACGAAAGTGAAAGTTGATAAACTTCTGACTGAAGGTAAAACAAAAGTGGAGTACGGAAGTTCTGTGGCCCGCGACTGTGGAGAGATTTTAGAGGAGATCGTTTCAAACGTAAAAGTGACCTCTAATATGGCCCTGGAGATTTCTAATGCCAGCGTTGAGCAGTCTCAGGGAATCAGTGAGATCACAAAAGCGATGGGACAGCTGGATGTCGTCACCCAGGATAATACGCATACATCGCAAGAGCTCTCAAGTGTAGCTGACAATTTAAATAACGATGCAATTGAACTTGAGAAAGTTGTTTCAGACCTGCTTAAAACGGTTAATGGGGCCGCTTAGAGCTGAGGTAAGAAGAAGCGCTCAGAAAGTTCAGTGAGTCCTAATTCGCCAAGGATGTCACTTAAACGCTGGGCCGCTTTTTTCTTGTTGGTATCCGGGTTGAATTTAGCAATGATGAGTTCATTTTTCATCGAATGCTCCCAACCTACAAGCTCAGTCACAGTGACTTGATAACCATGGGCCTCAAGTTGCAGACAGCGAAGAACATTAGTCAGCTGACTTCCAAACTCTCTGGTGTGCAGAGGGTGTCTCCAGATTTCACTCAATGATGTTTTAGTCTGCGCTTTATTTTTGCGCAAAATAGAGGCCACTTCGGCCTGGCAACAAGGAACAAGCACCAGGTACTGGCTTTTTTTCTGAAGAGCAAATTTAATTGCATCGTCTGTCGCCGTATTGCAAGCATGCAGGGCCGTGACCATGTCGATTTGTCCCGGCAGGGAAGAGTCGTTCATTGAAGCTTCAACCGAAAGATTGAGAAACTTCATGCGCGGAAATTCGCAGTCGCGTGCAAGTTCAATTGATTTTTTAACCAGCTCATCGCGGGTTTCAATCCCATAGATTGTCCCTTGCCCCTGACTTTTAAAAAACAAATCGTAAATGATAAAACCCAGGTATGATTTTCCCGCACCGTGATCAACCAGCGTATAGTCGTCCTTTTTTTCTGCCAACTCTTTTAACATCGGCTCGATAAAATTAAACAAGTGATACACCTGCTTGAGTTTTCTTCGGCTGTCCTGGTTAAGCTTGCCGTCTCTAGTGAGAATATGCAGCTCTTGAAGCAGTTTTACAGATTGGTTGGGTCTTAATTCAGTCATGGGGGGGAGATTAGAGAAAAAGGGGGAAATTGTATAGATGGGGCAGAGGAAAAGCGCCGCCCAGTGAATTTTTTTCACTGGGCCTTAAGGGTTAGTGCCCTAATTTTTGCGATTTTAGTTCGAAGGGAGGTAAAATAACTTCTTCTTGGGCAGATAATTTAGCTTGCTCACAGTCTTTAGCGTGGGCCATTGGCATAATCACTAGCGCACTGATAATGGCAATTAGAAGGGCCACACCAGCGAGGAATATTTTCTCTTTATCGAGGTTGATCGCTTTCGCTTTTACTAAAGGATTTTTCATAGAAAATTCTCCTTTTTTCCTTTGTTCTACAACCTTAGTATCGTCTCTTTATGGGCAGCGTGATATTCGATAAAATCAATCTCTTCATTCAGAAAATCAATAGATATAAAGTAAAAAATTTGAGAATACTTGGTTTCAAATTAATAACTTCATGTTTTAATCAGGATATGAGCACTAATGACCCCAAATTCTTCCCGATTGAGAAAGGCGAATATGTTGTCGCTCCCGGACTGCGCTCGCTGGGCCATGACTTTGGCAACGGAGATTTCGATCAGAAGGTCTTTCTCATTTCTTCTAAATTTAAAGAATACCGCCAAAACAAACTAGAGTGCCGTGCTGAAAGGCTTTCAAAGTATTTTTGCATTAAGGACTTAAGTGCTGAGCGCGTGAATGTGCTGGCGCGATTTTTAATCGAAGAATTAGTCAAAGAATACCCACAATATTTTATTTTTAGAGACCAGGTTCTGGAGTGCGTGCACACCGGTGATCGATTAATCGTCGATAATAATTTTGATTTTTTAAGCTTTCATTCAATCGATCCAATTTCTCCTCCAGTTGAACACATTCTCGATGCGCTCTCACTGCAAGTGGAAGAAGATATCGCGATGGTGTGCCGAAGTGTTGATGGAGAAAATGTAAAAGATCATCTCGGTTTACTTCACCTGTGTAGTCCAAGTCATTGGTCAGCGGAAGATAAAATTGGAATGAATTTTTTTGATATTCATGTGCCGATTCCCGGAATTGATAAAATTAACCGCGTGGCCGACAAATTGGTCGAGACCATGATCAATAAAGGGCCTTACGTGCGCTTTATCTGGAGTTTTGTCACTGATCAAAGACTCAATCACCATCCGACACCTCCGCCTGGTATTGACCCGGTGGCGTGGAAGGGAAGAAGTTTTAACGAAGACGCTGCCATTCCTTTTTACTTCAGGATTGAGAGGCAAGTGATGTGGGGATTTCCTCATGTGGATGCTTCACTTTTTACTATCGGTGTGACTTTTATGTCGGGGCTGGAAGTGAAAAACAATCCTTATCAAAGGGATCAACTTATCTCTGCCCTTAAATCAATGTCGCCGGAAAGCCGTGTTTATAAAGGTGTTGCCGGGTGTTTTGATCAATTGATTTCTTGGTTAGAGAGTTAATTTAAAGCACTTTTTTCCCAGCAAACGCGAAAAAATTTGAGGGCGATAAAATGGATTTATGAAAAATTCATTTTATCCCGGACTCTTTGCAGGCCTTTTTCTTTTGTTCACTCAAATCGCCCAGGCGCAAAGTTTTAGAGACTATTCACATTTAGATCCCGATCAGCTTGTTCCCAAAAATTTATTAAAAGAGGCCATCGCTTATTTTGATTCTCATCTTGAGAAGATTAAAAACCAGCGCTTAATGGGTGTGATTGATTTCAAACAGCACAATTCTAAGGAACGTTTTTATATCATTGATATGGAATCAGGGAGAGTCGAAACTTACTTGACGGCCCATGGGAAAAATTCTGATCCAGATTATGATGGATATGCGACAAAGTTTTCCAATACACCAGACTCGCTGATGAGCTCCCTTGGCTTTTACCTGACGGCCGAAACATACAATGGGCAAAATGGTTATTCGCTTAGACTTGATGGGCTTTCAAGCACCAATTCAAATGCCCGCGCCCGCGCCATCGTTATTCATGGAGCAGATTACGTGAAGCCTGGGAAAAAAATCGGCAGAAGCTATGGTTGTCCGGCACTGGAGATGCGCTATCACCAGGACCTCATTGATCGTTTAAAAGGCGGGGCCCTTCTTTATGCTGGTCTTGGGGCCACATCACTTTTTTGAGGCTTTTTAAGCGCCAGTAAATTCCCAAAGAAACAAAGTAGAATCCCAACAAAAAGTTGGGGAGTGAAGACGATGTTTTCAAACACCGACGAAATAATCATGGCAATGACCGGGGAAATGATGCTCGTATAGGCCGCTCGGTCTGCTCCAATTGTTCCCACTAATGTCTGGTAGGCCCAGAAGGCCACAACTGTTCCAAAAAGACTTAAGTAAGTCAGAGAAAAAAGAAATGATGGAGTAGTCGGAAAGTAAAAGCTCTCGCCATGGATGAGCCCGATGATTAAGCTAAAAGCTGCCCCATACAACATCCCCCAGGCATTAAAAGTCATGACTGGAACTTTGAGTTGATGGTTTTTATAGGCAAACATATTTCCAATAGACGCAAATAATGTCGCAACGATCCCAATCACGATCCCAAAAATGGTCACTTTGTCGGCACTGAAATTAGAAATCTCTCTCCAGAATAAAAAGATGATTCCAAAAAATCCCATGATAGCGCCATAAATGACGTTTTTATAAATTTCTTTTTTATAAATGAGTTTCATTCCCAGCATGTTGAAATAGATGAGAACTGTGAAGGTTAGGGCCACAAGTCCAGAGTTGATATATTGCTCGGAGACATAGGTGAGGATGTAGTTTAAACAAAAATTAAAAAGGCCCTGGAGCATAAAGAACTTGTGATTGGCCAGGGGGTATTTAAGAGTTTTTTTGATAAAAAAAACGTTGATAACAAACATCATAATGGCCGCTAAAAGAAAGCGAAAAAAAACGCTAGCAATTGGACCAGTGCTGTCTATTTGGAACTTTATGACAAACCAGGTTGTCCCCCAGATAAGAGAGCAAATAGAGAATAAAAGTATGTTTCGAGAGTTCATTTTAAAAGCTTTCTCTGCTAGGATTGTAGGACAACTCCATTTTAACTAACGGGTGATTTATGTCATTAGTTTTATCTCTTTTTATCGCACTTATTTCTGGGAATGTTTTTGCTGATGTGGCCAATCCACTTCGTTTTCCTTCAAACGGAATTAAGTCGCTAAGTGTATCGGTACCAAAAGGTAAAATTGTACTGGTTTCATCGAAGACACAAAAAGACATCAGTGTTCATGTGGTGGAACAAAACTCCAAAGAAAACAGCAAATGCATCAAGACCATTGGCCTGGAAAATACTCAACTCAACGTCAAAATCACGAGTGAGAATATTATCTTTGAAAAAGCTGACTGCAATTATGATGTGACAGTGACAGTTCCCGTCTCACAAAATTTTGATATGAATATTTCATCAGGAACGGCTGCTGTAACTGTCAAAGATATTAGTGGAGCACTCGATGTTAAAACAGCGACTGGGAGTGTAGGTGTCTCAGGGGATGTTTTAAGAAATATTTCGGCAAAAACGGCAACAGGGGCCATGTCATTTGCCTATAAAACTTGTTCAGGAAGGGCCGACCTGGATTTTATGAGTGCTACTGGCAAGACGACTCTGTCATTGCCATCAACTTGCAAGATCCGCGTTGATTATAAGAGTGCCACAGGAAAATTATTTAATGCGATCGGAGAAACCGAAGAATATCAAGTATTCATAAGTGGTAAAAGCGCCAGCGGAGACCTCTCTATTGTTAAAATTTAGGTCTGTCTAAACGCGGTCTTATTTCCCAAGGAAGAAAAGTAAGGTTAGAATCTTGGTATGAAAAAATTCTTTACTGTTGATGTTAATCAAAAAATTCTAAGAACAAGTGCCATTTATGGCCTGTTCTGGGGTCTAGTTGTAGCGCTGTTCCCTCAAGGATTTTTGCGTCTTTTTGGAGTTGAGCTGATTTCAGGCGTTGAATTCTGGCAACTCTTGGGAATGGGGGCCGCAGTCATGGGGGTAGGTTATTTTATCGCCAGCTTTGATTCGGATAGATATTGGCCGATAGTTATGGTCGGACTACTTTCATCGTTTTTAGGGACTTTTGTTTTTGCTAAGGCCTTAATCACCCATACTCTTCCTGTTCCATTTTCTTTATTTATGTTGCTCAGTCATGCAATTTGGCTGCTTCCTTTTTACTATATTTTACTTTGTGCTTATGACAGCGAGATTGCAGAAGATAGTGAGCCTAAGAAGTTCAGTGAGCTGATTAAGTATGTTCGCACTTCCCAAAACATTTCTCTCTTAGAATTGTCGCGCAATCACAATGTCCTTTTGGTTTTTGTACGCCATTTTGGGTGTACATTTTGCCGTGAAACTGTGGCGGAGATGTCTAAAATCGAATCGGCGATTAATCAACGCCATTTGACTCCAGTTTTTGTTCACATGAGTGATCTGGACTTTGGCAATGAGTTCTTTGCTCGTTATTATCAGCACCCTGTTCATCACGTTTCTGACCCTGGTCGTGCCTTATATAAAAGTTTAAATTTAAAGCGCGGAAGCCTTTATCAGCTTTTTGGACCTATGACTTGGATCCGCTATATTTATGCCGGAATTTTAAAAGGGCATGGTGTTGGACGCCTTGAGGGTGACGGCATGCAATTGGGCGGGGTTTTTGTCTTGTCTCAAGGTCAAATTCTCTTTGAAGAAAAGGCCAAATCTGCCACTCATATGTTCCATTTAGACACTCTTCCAAAATTTTAGGCCAGCATGCTATGATGGAAGGATGTTTTTTGGTTCACAAAAGACATTAATCCAGGGAGTTTGGTAGATGTGCGGTTTTATCGTAATCGAAGGAGAGTTCGATTCTTCTCAGTCTTCTAGCGTCTTAGGCCCTTTTAAAAATCTTTATAATAAACTCACTCACCGCGGTCCTGATGACCACAAAGTTGTGGCCTTTAAAAAAGGTGTTATCGGTTTTCACCGCCTGGCCATCATGGATCTTTCGCCTCTTGGGGCCCAGCCTTTTTCGACTTCGTCGGGAAATATGCTGGTGTGTAACGGCGAAATTTATAATTATCCTGAGCTTAAAACAAAATGCACTAATTACCAGTTTATTTCTCATTCGGACTGCGAAGTCCTGCTTCCTCTTTATGAAATGTGGGGAATAGAAAAAATGGTGCAGTCCCTGGACGCCGAATACGCTTTAGTTATTTGGGATGAGAAAAAAGGGAAGCTTCTTGCTGCTCGTGATCCTATGGGGATCAGGCCGCTTTTTTACGGGAAAACCAAAGAAGGAAAAATCGCTTTTGCTTCTGAAGTAAAGGCCCTGGTTGATGTGTGTTCTGAAATTACACCTTTTCCTCCTGGCCATTACTATGACGGTGAAAAATTAATTTCCTACCTGGATCTTTCAAAGGCCGAAAGTTATCACACTCTTTCAACTCCAGATGTTTTAAAAGGCATCAACTCGCGCCTGCGTGAGGGTGTTAAAAAGAGGCTACAGTCAGATGCAGAAATCGGATTTCTTTTAAGTGGAGGTCTGGATTCAAGCCTGGTGTGTGCAATTGCTCAGGAGATGAGTTCAAAACCGATCCGCACCTTTTCTATCGGAATGACCGACGATGCGATCGATTCAAAATACGCTAAAGACGTGGCCGACTATATTGGCGCTAACCACACCAATGTCACGATGACTGTGGCCGATGTTCTTGGAGCTCTAAGAGATGTCGTTTACCATCTCGAGACCTGGGACATTACAACAGTCAGGGCCTCAATTGGAATGTATTTGGTGTGTAAACACATTGGAGAAAAGACCAACATCAAAGTTCTCTTAAGTGGGGAAGTGAGTGATGAGCTTTTCGGTTACAAGTACACCGATTTTGCTCCAACTCCGGAAGAATTCCAAAAGGAAGCCGCTAAAAGAATCCACGAGCTTTACATCTACGATGTTCTTCGCGCTGACCGCTGTATCTCTGCTCATTCACTTGAGGCCCGCGTGCCTTTTTCAGATAAAGAATTCGTTCAATTTGTTATGGGGATTGACCCAAAATTAAAAATGAACACGACGGGAATGGGAAAGTTTCTTTTGAGAGAGGCCTTCAAAGCGGGTGATGGAGAAAAGAAACTTCTTCCAGATCATATTCTTTGGCGAGATAAAGCTGCCTTTTCAGATGCCGTCGGCCACAGTATGGTGGACGAACTTAAGGCCTATGCCGAAAAACAATACACTGACGAAGACGTGAAGAACGCTTACAAAAAATATCCGTACAAAACTCCATTTACTAAAGAATCGCTCTTATACCGCGAGATTTTTGAAGAGTTCTATCCAGGTCGCGCTCACCTGATCAAGGACTACTGGATGCCAAATCAGACCTGGGATAATTGTAAAGTGACGGACCCAAGTGCCCGCGTTCTTCCAAATTATGGGGCCAGCGGGAAATGAGTTTCTACGACATCGTTTTAGAGAATGAACACTTTGTTATTGTCGACAAAAAGGCCATGGTTTTAAGTGTCCCCGGCCGTATGGGCGAAGACGACGGCCGTCCGGTCCTGGGAAAAATCCTGGAGAGCGATTTAAAGATCACCATTTATCCGGTTCACCGCCTAGACTTTGAAGTTCAGGGGCTCATTATGTACGCCAAAACTCCCGCTGCCCATAAAGCTGGAAACGCCTGGTTTGAAAAAAAAGAAGTTCATAAGACTTATGCGGCCCTGACAAAGCCACTTCCTGATGCCCGCGAGACTTTTAAAGTTGGCGAAAGCTACAATTGGAAGTGCAAACTTCTGCGCGGGAAAAAGCGCGCCTATGAAGCTCCTCATGGAAAGGAGAGTCTGACGACGGCCTTTCTGGCCAGTGTTGAAAATGGGGTTTTCCATTGGGAAATGAACCCAATCACCGGGCGCTCTCATCAACTCCGCTACGAACTTTTCCGCCATGGACACCCGATCATCGGCGACGTCCTATACTCGTCTAGTGAAGAATTTTCTGAAAAAGGAATTGCTCTTCGTGCATTCAAAATTGATTTTTCCAAAGCTCCTCGCGCGAGTGAATTTTTGCTCCCAGAAATTTTAGAGATTAAAAAATTTTAGATTGCCAGCGTGTTTCGAAAATCTTTATA
Organism: Bacteriovorax stolpii; assembly: GCF_002872415.1. Classification (GTDB taxonomy): domain Bacteria; phylum Bdellovibrionota; class Bacteriovoracia; order Bacteriovoracales; family Bacteriovoracaceae; genus Bacteriovorax; species Bacteriovorax stolpii. Next base: position 1,839,176 of record NZ_CP025704.1, read on the forward strand.
CTAAAAAAAATAACAAAAATTTTTTTACTATGAGGGTGAAAAAAATGGTCGGATCACGTTTGCAAACAATGTGCTTATCACTTCTATTACTGGCTTCTTTTGGAGCAAGTGCCGCTATCGACGGCAGAGCAATGAATGCTCAAGGGACGAAGAGTGCCCAGATGGTTAATCTAAACCTGCAGTTTAAAGCAAAGAACAAAACGGTCAATTCTGACCTCACAATGCCTTTTTACCAGACAGCGGAACTAGAAAAGAAAGTCGGCGACAAGAACGTACTTGTTGAAATCAACCCACGCCGTGGAAAAAATGCCGATGAAATTGCTCTTGAGATGAAATTCTACAAGGCGAGTGGTTCCCGTGCGTTCTACAAAAAAGAAATCATCGCGAAAGTTAACCAGGACTCACGCGTATCTTTCCGTGGAATGTCGGTAAGAGTAAGACCAGTTCTTAACTAATCCATTACATTTTAGCGATTCATATAATCTATGAGCTGTTTCACAAAAGGGATCAGCTCAATAGAAATTAGCGCGATAATGATGAGCTCTAAAAGATGGCTTCGTCTTGATGTAATGTTGTCCAAAAGAAGTTTACACAGTTCGGCCATGTTATCGAGCTTATTGTCGATTGAACTCTGCCAGTCTGAGAACCTGAACTTATTTGAGGCCATTCTAAAGACGGTCGAGTGATAAAGATCTCCGATAACCTTAAGGGAGTTTTCTACGGCCTCAACGATCTCGGCGATCTCAATATACCTTTGCCCTGCTTCAAGTGCTAAATCCGTATAACGTGACGAGAAGATGCTCATCTCTTTAAGTTCTACTGCTGAGTAGAGGTCTTTTAATTTTTTATCCAGAAGATCATCGTAGTAGCGCATTTCTAAAAGCTGGTTGAGGGCAAACTCAATGACGTCCGGGATGTCCATCGAGCCGCTTGGCTCAATGATAAAGGCCGAGTTCCAGTCGATGATGGCCAGGTCGTTTTTGTAGTACTGTAGCTTTGAAGTGTAGATACGTTCTTTAATTTGTGGAGCGAGCTGGTCTTTTTCTTCATTGATAATGAGGGCCGCAATGTCTTCTTCAGCAAGAATGGTCGAAGCGTCCTGGTAATTGTTAGCAAAACTCTCAATGTAGTAGAGGATATAATCTTCGTTGACTTCCCACTCATTGGTCTTGGCCATTGAGTCCTTGATTTGAAGGGAGAGTTCGCGGGCCTTGCCTCTAGCGTAGACATCAAGCAGGTCGTAGTTCTGGATGCGATCGGAGATCGCACGCAATTGATCAATCGTTGTGCCTTCTGGAATTGGGAAATCAAAAGTGATTGAAAGGGCCCCGAACTCCCAAATCTTAGCGCTGACTTCCGGGTTAAAAGACATATCGTGGTCGGCGTAGGCATAGTTTCCAAGTGCGACACTTAAAGGGTCATTGGATACAATCACGGCCTGTTGGTTGATCTTTTTTAGTTTGAATTTGGAGCGGGCAGCGTTTTCTTGCTGGAGGAGCTTCTCGGCCTTTTCCAGGTCAATTTCCTCTCCGATATCGTAAACGCGGTAAACTAAAATGCGGCCTTTTTTGATAGTGTTTTGACTCATAAAAGTATTCTAACATACCTAGATTATTTAGGAATCTTTTGAGTTTGTAGGAATAGTTTTTCCGTCCTCCCCATGCTATAAGAAGGGGGTATTGCCCACTTAAGAATAAAACCAAAAGAGTCAGGAATGATTAACGAGAGAATTGCAGGGTTGATTGCCGATTTTAAACGCTTTAGCGATTGGGAAGAGCGCTATAAACATCTTATTGAGATTGGAAAAAAGATGTCTCCTATGGATGAAAGTAACAGAATCCCCGCAAATCTAGTGAAGGGTTGTCAGTCACAAGTGTGGCTACACGCCGATCTCGTGGATGGAAAGATCTTTTTCCAGGCCGACAGTGATGCTTCTATCGTTAAAGGGATCGTTGCTCTTTTAGTCAGTGTTTACTCTGGCTCAACTCCAGATGAAATCCTGATGACGAAACCAACGTTCTTAGAAGATATTGGACTTCGCGAGCATCTATCGATGTCGAGGGCCAATGGATTAAACTCAATGATGAAACAGATTTCTTTTTTTGCTATGGCCTACAAAGCTAAAATGCAAATGCAAAAATAACGAGAGAGATTATTTATGTTAAATATCAGCCGTCCAAGAAGAAACAGAAAAACCGATGCCATCAGAAGACTGGTGCGTGAAACTCACTTAGGCCCTGCGGATTTAATCGCACCGCTTTTTGTGAAAGAAGGATCAAACCTTCGCGAAGAAATTAAAACGATGCCGGGAGTTCACCGCTTGTCAGTGGATGAGCTGATTAAAGAATGCCGCGAACTTTACTCACTAGGTATTCCTTGTGTGTCTTTATTTCCAGCGATCGAAGATAAATTAAAAGATGCAAAGGCAAGCGAGGCCTACAATCCAAACGGTATTTATCAGCGCGCGATTAAGGAAGTTAAAAACGCTCTTCCTGATTTAATGATTATGACTGACGTTGCTCTTGATCCTTATTCAAGCGATGGGCACGATGGTTTAGTAGACCCAAAAACAGGTGAGATCCTAAATGACCAGACGCTTGAAGTGCTGGCGAAAATGGCCATCGTTCAGGCAAACTCTGGAGCTGACATTGTTGGCCCTTCAGACATGATGGATGGACGCATTGGTTATATTAGAGACGCTTTAGATGAAGAAAATCACATCAACGTCACGATCATGTCGTATGCTGCTAAATACGCTTCAGCTTTTTATGGGCCATTTAGAGATGCCCTGGGATCAGCTCCGAAAAAAGGTGATAAAAAAACTTATCAAATGGACTACGCTAACGTCAGAGAAGCGCTTCGTGAAGCCTATCTGGACGAATCAGAAGGCGCAGACATCCTGATGGTAAAACCGGGACTGCCCTATTTAGACGTGATTAAAACGCTAAGAGATAACACGACTCTGCCGATTGCTGCTTACAATGTAAGTGGAGAGTATGCGATGATTAAGGCCGCGGCCGCTCAGGGCATGATGGATGAAGAAAAGGCCATCATTGAAATGCTTTGGTCGTTTAAGAGAGCGGGAAGTGACATGATCCTGACTTACTTTGCTAAAGATGCAGCTAGATTATTGAACAAATAAAAAAGGGGAGCTTAGCTCCCCTTTTTTTATAGACCTGGTACCTTGTTAATTCTCATGACTTTTTCGTAAGTGTTTAGGTGAGAGTTGGTTAAGTGTCTCGACTCTAAACATTCTTTTTGCGGATTATAAACGAAGTCTTCCGCCCCTTGGACTAAGATCCCTTCAACTTTTCCATTTCTCTTATTGAAAACCGGTGATCCAGAGTTTCCACCATATGAATCAAGGTTTGCTGTGAAGTAATGTGAACGAAGGAAAAATGACCTGATTTTTGTTTCTCTTTCAATATCATTCATGCGGCTTACCACTGCACCATCAGTTGCTTTCATCGGAAGACCCATCGGGTGACCGATAACGACAAGTGGAGTGTTTAATAAAACACGCCCGAATTTTCTCGTCTTAAGTGGAACGTAACCTTCAACATTGCGGTCTAGTTCAATCACCGCGTAGTCGCTCACTTCTTTTTCATTGTAAACGTATCTTTGTGTGTTGATTTTTTTACAAGAGTAAACTTGAGATGATTTTAACTCTGTTGTGTTGTCTTTAAATCCAAAGACCCACTTATTATCAGCACATTCTTTCTCGTTAAGCATACAGTGGCCGGCCGTCACTAGTGTTTTTGGGCCGACTAAAAATCCCGAGCAGTTTCCAAGTGAAACTTGTTCAGAGAAGCGCTCATCTGCACAAATTTGCGGCATAGAACTTTTTAATGGAATATTTGGGAAGAGAATCCTTTCTGGATTGTTTCTATCTTCAGTTAATCTTCTCTTTGGAACACGAAGAGCGATTGATTGAGCTTTTTCGATGTATGAAGTCTCTGAGTACTGATCGATTTCTACGCGGTCGTCATTGCCGTAGATCAGGTCAGTTCCTGGAAGTGAAGCTTCGTCAAAAGCAAATAGTGGTGATGAAATTGTCAGTACTAGAGATGTTATCCCCAGTGATCTTAAGAAAGATCTCTTCATAAGTGCCCCCCAAGGCAAGTCACAGAATGTCCCCGGCACATAGATACGTCCCGGGATATAGACAGGCAATGGAGGTTGTAAAAGTTTCCCAATAAAAAAGGCCCGCTTGGAGGCGGGCCTTTTATTAAGTAATTTCGATAGTTAGGATAGCTCTTAGAACCAGAAAGAAATACTCGTCGCTAGCTTGTAAGCGTCTCTGTTTGCGTTTCTTACGTCTTGAACGAACTTAAGTCCTTTGACTCCGTTACTTTCAACAATTTTCTTCTCGTATAAACCACCAAATGTGATTTGAGCAGATTTTGTGATCTTGTACTTGATGGCAGATTCAATCTTATAAGTTTTGATCTTGTTAGTGACGTTACTCTTTCTTTCTTGTTGAGTTGTTGGGTAATATGTAGTCCCGTTTTCAGTAAACTGAGCATATGTGTGTTGAAGGTCTTTGATAAGTAGTCCTTCTACGTTTTCAACTAGAGACCATTTTTCGTTTAGAAAATATTCCATACCAACTTGAAGGAAATATTCATTTTTCGCTTTCGTTGTATATGGTTCATAAGGAAGTTTTGAAGAGAAGCCATAAAGAGAATCAACCCAGATTTCCATAGTGCTACTTTCGTAGTTTAAACCGATATCAAGAGCATAGTTCGCTTTATTGTGCATGCGGTTTTTATAGTAAAACTGCCCAAAAGTTAATTTAAGAGAGTCAGTTGTAAAAAGTTCTAGCTTGTTAGCAAGACCGAATTCTCTACTAGTATTAAAAGCAGTGACTTCTTCAGTTTTATACCCAGTGATTGTTGAATATGTCGTGCTTCCAACTCTTCTAGTAGATGTCACATATTGTTTATCACCATTTTGATCTGTGTAGTTTTCAGTGCTGTCACCAAAAAGTGTAAACTGGTTAATGAAGCCTTTAGAGCGTCCACCATAAGAAGCTGCGATAAAAGCTTTACGACTTAATTTTCTATAGTTGTTGTCAGCTTGGATAACTGTTCCGCCGTCCTGATATGTGTTTTCAACAGCACCCCAGTGAAGGTTTTGGAAACGAACAACACCTTTCCCAAGCATTAATCTTACGTTTGGAATCCCTTTGTAAGTCGCATAGGCTTCTTCGAAGATGTTATTTTCTCTGTCGAGTTTTCCATCAAGGTCAAGCTTGATAGCTGCAGACATGTCGTCTTGCTCAGCAAAGATTTTTAGGTCGAGAACTCCAATACCAATAACTGAAGCACCCTTAGAGCCTGCAATCTTTTCGAAGTTTAATGCATCCAGAGCGATAAAGCCGCGTACGGAAGCGTCGAATGAATGTGCCTTGAGTGGCATTAGACAACATGGCGCTAGGATAAGCGTGAAAAGAAGCTTTTTCATAATCCCCCCGGATCAATAAATTAGATGGGGGGATCTATATCATCTATTGCTTTCTTTTTCTATACATCTTTCGACTTCGTCAAAATATGCATGGTACTCACCTTTAACCGGGCAAGAGTCTGAAGCTACGTAACGTTTTGGAGACCCTTCCGTGGTTTGGTGTGAACATGACACCAGTACTGAAGCAAGTGTAAGAATTAGGCCCATTGTGATGACAGATTTCTTCATATCATCCTCCTTTTGATTATTTTACTCCCGTTTTTAATACGGGTGAAGCTAAGAATAGTTGCCTAGTCGACATTTATAAGATTTGTCTAAAATGATTTTAATGAATTTTTTCTACGAATTTTTTAAAGGAACTGAGAAAGTCCGTGAAATTCCATTGAACGCTTGCGGGCCAGGAAATAAAGACCTTCCATTATAGTTGGGTGTTCGAAGCTCGAACTGATGACGGCGCGGTTTTCGGGATGATTTCTTAACCAAAAACTAACAAAACTAATCCCAAAAAGTGAAGGTTTGATGACCGCAGGCCACGCTAGATGCGGCTTAATTGCAAATTGTTCAAAGGACTCATCGATGGCCACTGGGATTTCTGCACGTTTTTCAAAAACTAGAGTGTCGTAGAAATTTTTAAAAGGCTCTTCAATGTAATCGATGTTGTGAAAAGCTCTCTCTGGAATTTGTGTCTTTAGAATCTGATAGAATTCAATCATTTCATTAAGCTCAAACTGGCGGTTGCCATCAAGTCTGAATTTTAATTGAGGGTTGAGTTGATGAAGTTCAATAAGAAGATTTCTTGTCGCCAGGAGATTGTGATCAATTTTAATTTTTACGCATTGAGAGTCTTTGAATTTTCCCAGGTCATCACCAGGGCGGTAGAGGTCATTGATTAAAATCTCTTCATGGGAAAACAGCTGTGGGTGAGTGGTGCGGATCATTCCCAGAAGAATCGCTTCGATATTAAAGAGCGCTTCAGCTTTTAGAGAATTTAAAAATGCATCAGGGCCCACCAGGTTAAAAAATCTTTTCTCGAAATCAATTGCCGAAAAATTAAGATGGTAGTTCGTGAAGAATTTATTAATTTTTAAAGACAGCTCTTCCAGTGAACTTTCATGAAAGCCTGGAAGGACAGAGATAAAATAATCTCTTTCTAAAATGGTGACTTTTAAAAACCTGTTTTTTGAGATCACTTTGCCTCTCACCGGAACCGGTTTTATGTAGGAAAGTGTCTCAAAAGAAAGTTTTACATCCATCATAGGTTAAAGCTTACAACCATTCCAAGCGCGGCCAGGAGGCAATAAAGCAGGTTGTATTGTGCCGTTCTTGCCAAGGCCATATTTAGTTTTGAATCAATCGGGTGATAAAGAATCTGCAGCCACGTTTTGTGGAAGAATAGCGGCAAAAATAAGACCGGAAAAATCCATTTAAAATGGTAGGCCACCATGAGGTAGAGGCAAACCAATGTTGAGAGCAAGATGGTGCTCATACAAAGAGCGCGCTGAAATTTTTCGCCAAAACGAACAGCGAGAGTGCGCTTATTTGTATCGCGGTCAGAGATGATGTCGCGCAGGTTGTTTACCGCCAAGATGCAGGCAGAGATAAACCCCGGGCCCATCCCTGAGATGAGAGCAAGTTTTGAGATCTCATGAGTCTGCAAATAAGTGGTTCCACTGACAGCAATCACTCCAAAGAAAATAAAGGCCGCCACTTCACCAAGGCCATTATAAGAAAGTGGGAATGGTCCACCGGTATACCCGTAAGCAAAATAAAGAGAAAGAAGGCCAATGACCATAATCACCGGGCCTCCGACATACATCAGGTAGATTCCCAGAAGAAAAGCAATACCCAATGTTAAAATCAGAGCGTTCTTCATTTTCGTTAAGCTGATAAGTCCAGAGCTCGTTACACGAGTTGGCCCCAGGCGAGTGTCGTTATCTACGCCTCTTAAAGCGTCCAGATAATCGTTAGCAAGATTGGAAGCAATCTGTAGAGTCAGCGCACATAGCGCTGTCAAAACGGCAATGAGCACATTGATAGACCTAATTTCAACATAGGCAACAGCAAGACCCAGCACAACCGGGGCAAGAGAAGCAAAGAGAGTTTTCGGGCGAATCGCCAGCATCCAGTTTTTCATAGTTTGATAGTTCTCAATTGGTCATAGACCGATTTGTTAGTGTTGTGATCGATGAAGATTTCCATCATCGTGTGTGTCGTTTTCTTTTGCATGTCTTTAAAGGCCGCCAGGAAGTCTTCGCGGTTGGAAACACCGACGTAGTCGATGCCAAAGCTTTCAGCGGTCTTTTTGAAATTCTGCCCGTGTGGGCTTGTAATGTAATCCAGGACTGATTTTTCACGGTGAATAGGAAGCAGAGTGAAGATTCCTCCACCATCGTTATTGACCAGGATGATCTTCATTGGGGTCTTTAAGTCTTTTAGGAAATAAAGCGAGTTTAAATCGTGAATGAAAGCGACATCGCCCACCACCAGGTAAACTTCTTTTTGAGTTCCATCAATGAATCCAGCAGCAGAGGCCATAAAGCCTTCAATCCCACTGACTCCGCGGTTGGTGGCGACTTTGATATTCTTTCTATTTTCATATGAAAAATAAGCATCAAAAGTGCGCACCACGGTCGAGTTGCCGATGTAGAGAGTCGAGTTGTCCGGCATATGATCGATGATCGTTTTTGAGATGCTCGGGTAGGCCAGTGGCCCTTCTTCGATCAGTTTAATTTTATTTTTTGAGAGAGATTCAAAGTTTAGGTTCAATTCTTTCTTTGGAAGACTGCTGCCCTCAAAGAAACTCATGATTGAAGTGAGTGTCGAATTAATATGAGCATTGATTCTGATTTTTGTATGATGAGAAGGGTCTTCTTTTTCCAGGTTCAAGTTCAGAGTCACCAGGTTGATTTGAGGAACTTGTTTTAGGAACGAGTAGTAATGTTTTGAAGTCAGGCGTCCACCGATATGAAATACCGTCTCAGGTGGGTTTTTAACGAGTTCACTTTGCACTTCCGGGTGATCAAATGTTGGAAGGGCATCGTCTGTTAAATTAAAAGCGTACTTCAGTGAGCTTGAAACATCAAAGTAGGTCGGCCAGTTAAGCGTTTTGACAAACTCTCTGACTGTTTCTGTCGACTCGTGAGGAGCAAGACTTCCGATAACCAGCAATCCTGTTTTGGATTTTTTCAGGATGCCCGAGATTTCTGCAATGGCATTTTTATCCGGAACCGTTTCTAAGTTCACATAGCGAGTTGATGGGCCTTCGCGGTTGATTTGAATGTTGGCAAGTTTAATGTATTCCGCAGGAATATTTGTCTGTGTATCTTCAAGCGGGTCCCTAAAAGCGCAGTTAAAATGCACTGGACCTTTTTGTGGGTAAAGAGATTTATTAATCAGGTTTGATAGACTTGAAGTCATGGCCAGCGGACTGATTTCCGCAGAAGGTGCTCCGAAGTTCATTTCACCCTGGACGTAATCACCGTAGAATTTTGTCTGGTCAATTGTCTGGTTATCATCACAGAAGGTCAGCTCAATCGGGCGGTCGGCCGATAAAACGATCAGTGGCAAGTTTGATTTTTTTGCTTCAACAACGGCCGGCATGTAGTTGGCCATGGCCGTTCCCGAGGTACAAACCAGGACAGAAGGTTTTCCCGTTGCTTTAGAGTATCCCAGAGCACGAAAGGCCGCCGCTCTTTCATCCATACAAAGGACGATAGAGAGGTCTTTGTTGAAACCTTGAAGGTGAGTCATCGCCGCAATGAGAGGTGCGTTTCTCATTCCTGGTGAAAGGTAGAACTGGGTGATGTTGTTTTTTAAAAACTCATCAATGATTAAGCTTGCCCAGACGCGGTTGATGTTTTGTGAAAGTAGTTTTTCCATAAATGTTCTTTCCTAAATGACACTCTTGTTGATGACCTTGATAAAAGGCTGCATCTTCACTCCTGTTTCAATCCATTCTTCTTCGGCCACTGAGCCCGGAACAATTCCAGCGCCGCCGTAGACAGTAATGGTTTTTTCTTCAATCAAGGCAGAACGAATGCCCACGGCAATTTCTGAAAACTCTTGTGAAAGAACGCCGACAGGAGCGGCGTAGTAGTATCTTGGGTCTTTTTCAATTTCTAAAATTTTATCCTGGGCTTCTTTGTAGGGAAGCCCGCCGACTGCTGGAGTCGGGTGTAGAAGTGAGATGATGTGAAGAGGGCTCGTGTCGTCTTTGAGCACTCCTTTAATCGTCGCCTGACGGTGCTGGATATAAGGCAGCTTCATCGTAAAGAGATCCGAGATATCCAGATTCCACAGCAGAGGAGAGAGTCTTCTGGAGATCTCTTCTGTCACAATCCCATGTTCGCGGATGAGTTTATCTGATCCCCGCAGTTCCTCTTCGAGAATTTTATCGTGAGCTTCATCCCTTCCTCTGGCAATACTGCCAGCAAGAGAGATGGTCTCCAGGTTTTTTCCCTTAAGAGTAAATAATCTCTCGGGAGTAAAAGAGATAAAAGCTTTGTGGTAATGGAATTGGTGGAAGATAGAAAAGTGCGAGCTTTGTTTGTTGGCCTCATAGAGCTCTTTAAACATCACCAGCATTTCAATCGGTTCATCGTAAGTGAAAATTTTTTTTCTTGAGAGCACGATCTTATCGAGTGTTTTTTTTAAAAAGAGACGATCTGCTGCTGAAATCATCTGCGACCATTCATCGCTCTCTGGTTTTTCTTCATACGAAGTCCAGGGTCCGACAAAAGACTCCCAGACATTGTGGTTGAAAATAATGTTGCTTGGGCTAGGGGATTGATACTCAAGCGAGTTGTACACCGTAAGAGTGACGATGCCTTTCATTTTTACAAAACACCACTCCGGCAAATAAACCAAAGCATCCGGCCCTTCTTCAAAAAGTCCCTGATACACCAGGTGTTCTTTAGGATGGGTGGCAATAAAATGGTCAATCTCTGAAGGCCCAAGAAGTTTAGATTTTCCCAACCCAAGAAAAGTGAAGTCCTCTTCTTTGGATTCGTAGAAAAAAATCTCTTCAGTGGCGGCAAAAGGCAACAGGTCGATAAGCGGAAACTCTGGGAATGAAAACAGAGTTTTTTTCTGACTCACTCCCAGGTCGATATTTGTTAGTTCCTTGTCTAAGAAACTATGAGCACTCATTACTTCTTATCACCGATGTAAAGAGTCGCGATTCCAAACGTTAGTGGGATCATTTTCAGATCCTGGAATCCAGCGTTTCTCATAAGTTTTAAGAACTCTTCTCCATAAGGAAAGTCTTCAACACTTTTATTTAAGTATGTATAGGCGTCCTTGTGTTTAGAAACGATGTTCCCGATAAACGGAAGCAGGTGTCTGAAGTAGAAGAAGTAAACGTTTCTTACGATGAAGTTTGTGGGGATTGAAAATTCCATAATCATCACGCGTCCGTCTTTTTTTAGTACGCGGTGAATGTCATGAAGGGATTTTTGTGGGTCAGAGAAGTTTCTGATTCCAAAAGAGATGGTTGTTAAATCAAAAGCAGCATCACCTGAAGGAATGTTGACTCCATCTCCAAGCATTAGGAAGATTTTTTTATCCAGGCCTTTCTTTTTAACTTTTTCAATTCCGATGTCGACCATTCCTTTTGAAAGATCGATACCTGTAATTTTTTTAACTCTTGGGTCGGCCACTAAAGTCAGCGGTACATCTCCCGTTCCTGTCGCCAGGTCCAGAGCATTGATGGAATCTTTTTTTGGCAGATGTTTAAGCATCTTTTTGCGCCAGTAAATATCAATTCCCATCGATAGGGTGTGGTTTAAGAGGTCGTAGGTCCCGGCAATTTCATCAAAAATTTTGTAAGACTCTTTCTTTCTCGCACCAAGTTCTGGATTCGTTTTTGTGTTCATTCTCTCCCCTTATTTAGGTGTCCTTTTTACCTTAAACTTCATGCACATAGCAAGTTTAGGATTTACTTTAATTTAGACATTTGTTAGGCTGTCGCCCACAGGATATAACCTCTCCATTCGCTGGGGAGCTAGAAGGTTTGTAATGATTAACGATTTTCTCGAGGCGCTCCCAAAAGAGGCCCTTGAGGGTTCAAAAAACATGGATTTGCAGATTCGCTCAGTGAATGCTCACGGGGCGATTGACGCTGTTCTATCTCAAACCGTTCTCAGAGGCGGAAAAAGACTTCGCCCGCTTTTAACTTTCCTTATGGCCCATTTGTTTAGAGTGGATTTCAAGACAGTTACCCCATATGCCAGGGCCACTGAGCTGGTTCACGCCGCATCACTTTCTCACGACGACGTTATTGATAATGCGACAATGAGAAGAGGAAGCCCTTCAATAAATATTCTTGCGAGCAATAAAAAAGCTGTTTTAGCTGGGGATTACCTCCTTTCTTCAGTCATTGTTGACCTGACGAATGCCGGGAATCTGGAGCTTGTGCGCGAAATGTCTCTGGTGATTAAAGATCTCTCAGAAGGTGAGTGGCTGCAACTGGATTTAATCGATGAGCGCAACTACACCCGCGAAGTCATCCGCGAAGTCGCTGAGAAAAAAACATCTTCGGTTATGAGTTACTGTTCAGTGGCACCGGCCGTTTTAAGTGGTGCTTCGAAAGAAACAGTTGAACTGTGCCGCGAGTTCGGAAGACGTTTAGGTTTAGCCTTCCAATTAATTGACGACACTCTTGATTACTCAGGAGATTCACTCAAAGATCAGGAGCTGGATTTAAAAAATGGCATCGTCAACGCCGTTGTTTATGAGTTACTTGAAAATAACCCGGAGTTGTTTGCTCGTTTCAAAGCGGGAGAAAACTTAAAAGATGTGGTTGATGGCGTAGCTTTTAAACCATACGTTGAAAAAATCTCTCACGAAGCTCATGCCCACCTGGCAGAGGCCAAAAATATTCTTGATAAACTTGAAGTGATTCTTAAAGAAAAAGCAGAGTACAAAAACAATGCGACTGACTTAAAAGAAAGAATCAATGGTCTTGAGCTAATCATTTCTTTCATGGCGCTAAGACAGCACTAGTTAGCGCTTTTGCAGCCAATTGATCTCATACATATTATTTTTTAGAGTGTCTCTTGGAACCCAGTAGTTTCCACTGGTGCATTTCACCGTCGCGCGCCTTGGGCATCTGTCGCCCCAGCTATTTTTGATTAAGTATTCACATTGACCATTGTCTGGATTTTTTCTTCTGCCAATAATCGTTGAAGAGTGGTTGGCCTCTACTCCCTGGTAATCCGCAGGACTCATAATGAGATCCACATCGTAGGCCACGGCAGCTGGAGATTTCTGAGTTAAAAGCTGGTCCAGTTTATCCATCATCTGTGCTTGAGAGAAGTTCTCAATCGCCCTTGTTCCCACGCCGTATTTGTTTTTAAATTGATGGCGTTCACCGCAAGTGACATCAAGTAAGGCCGCCATTTTTTTATCGCCAGAGAGTTTGTTTAAAATTTTAATGACCTTATTGGAAAGATCTTTAAAAGGTTGTTGATCCCGAAGCCCGTGTTCACAAATAGTCTGCACCAATGTTTTGTCAGGATCAGATAATTCTTCCACCATCGCACTTAGTTTTTCCCAGTCACTACCAGTGTAATTAGTCTGCGATTCGAGGCACAGTCCTTTTCCTTGAAGGGAAACAATAAGAGCTGCTCCGTCGTTTCCTCCAACGTCAGTGTATTTTTTTATCTCTTCATCGCGAATGGCCGGATGATTGTGATACTGCAAGGCCACATCATAGGCAGAAAGGGGAGTCTCTTCAAATGTTGAAAGAAGATCAGCGGCCGTCCATGCAAAACACCAGTTGAGATTGCCCTGATTGTTGTTTTTAGGCATGTATTTTGTCTCCACCATCACATCAGTGCAGTCGAGGGCCATGGCCTTAAAAGTGAATAGAAGAGTAAAGAGAAGCGCTCTCATAGGACGCTTATCGGTTGTTTAGAGGAAGGATTAAAAGAGTCGGACAATAAAAAAGGCCCGGTTTCCCGGGCCTCGTTCGTGCTATAAGTGCTTTGTTTTTATAGTCTACAAGTCTGACGACCTTTGATGTCGCGTGAACAGTAGTTCAGCGCTTTTCTACAAGCTTCACCTCTAACGTCTGATCCGATTGGACCTGTGTGAGAAGCATTGTATGACTGGATAAAAAATCCTGCCGGGTCGTATCTGTTAGCTGAACAAGTTTCAGTTGTTTCACGTGGTGGACGTGGGTATGGATTTCCTCCGCCAATTCCTCTTGTGACACAACGGCGTCCGTTAGCATCACCTCTTTGAAGTTCATACTGACAGAATTGTTCTGATTGTCTGCAAGCTTCCCACTCGCTGTTTCCTGATCCAGAAAAACTTCTAACAGTGTTTCCGTACCAGTCTACCAGGTCAGTTGTACACATGATGACAGATGTTGGTGGAAATGGAGGACGTGGGTTTACAGGTCCATCGTATTTCATTTCACAGTTGGCATCATAGTATCTGCCTTGAGCTCTTCCGTTTGAAAGGGCATTGCTGCAGGCCCAGTTAGCGTCGCTACAAGCAGCGTCTTTAGAGTATGAAGAATAACGAGTGTGTGTCTCGAATTCATACCCGTAACGGTCTTTGATGACGAAAGTACAAGTTTCACCTGCAAAGCTTAGGCTTGCTAGTGAAAGAAGAAATAATCCTAGTAGTGCTTTCATTTTTTTCTCCTGTGTTGTTTGTTGTTATGTTGTCGTTCTCTTTTAACTTTTATTATCTCGGGAAACGTGGCGGTCTTGGTGGTTTTGGGTCCACTGGACGGCTTGGTTCACGTGGGTCACGAGGGTAGCTTGGCTCTCTCGGATCACGTGGATAGTGTGGGTCGCGTGGATCACGAGGGTAGCTTGGCTCTCTCGGGTCGCGCGGATAGTGTGGCTCACGTGGGTAATGAGGATCGCGCGGTGGATTTGGGTAAGTTGGATATGATGGGTAACTTGGATACGATGGATAAGAAGGATAGCTAGGGTATGACGGATACGAAGGATAGCTCGGTGTGCTCGGGTATGATGTCGATGTTGATTTCACCGCACATTGAGCATAACGATAATAGCCCCTTGATTGATAGTCAGAGAGTCTGACTGAACAATCATACATAGCATCGTCACAAGCTGCGTTTGTAGAGTATGACGATCTTGTGAAAGTGTCGTACTCATAAGTGTAGCTTCCAGAATATTCGCGAATCACTGTCGTACAGTAATCAGCGCTTGCAGAAAATGAAATTAGTGATAGTGCCCCAAGCACTAAAGTCTTTAGTGTCCCTTTCATCTTATTTACTCCTCTAAATAAAGATTCCTACGGGGGATTTATCTGAGTATTTGGGATTTTACAAACGACAGTCAGCACAATTATGCAAAAGGGCCGGTTTCCCGGCCCTTTGTAAGTATTTTTTTCACGCTTTTAGCTAATCAGTTTCCTTATGGCACCAGTAATCTTGAGACTCTCTCAAGACCAATCGTTCTGATGAAGCCCGCAAGCTTTGGACCTTTCTCCAGAGAGATAAGTTTCTTATAAAGAAGAGTGAAGACGGCCATTGGCTCTAATTCGTGCGCATGGATCATTTCATACATTTTTTCGTGAAGAGCTTTATCTTCACTGATGTTATTGAATTCTGCTTTTAAATAGCCGTTTAGGTCGTTTAAAAACGCTGTTTCTTTATCTGTTAAATCCATCTTCACTGGCTCTTTGTTCAGTGAGAATTTGAATTCTTCTGGAGCAGAATTTTCGATCCAGTAAGCAGCTCTTTGAGCGCGCTCCTGGAAGCGTCTTTCATCGCGTTCATTTTTGATTTCGTTATTGTAGAAACCGCGAGCGCGTTTGACATCAAGGTCGTTGATTTGAAGCACGTTACAAAGGTGACGGAACGCTGGCTGGAAAGGCATTGTTGCCGGACGCTCGCCAATTTGAGAAAGTTCATAAACTCTCTTTGCCATCGCGACCTTTTTTTCGTTACCTGGCTCAAGATCGTAGGCCATTCTCTCCATTCTATCGAAGTCTTCGTAGTTTTTGATAACGTCTAAGTCAAACGATAGACCGAAGTCGATGTTTGTTTTATAAGACGCAAAAATCCAGCGAACCATCTCCGGCTCATAAACGTCAAGGACGTCATTAACCGTGACCAGGTTTCCTTTAGAAGATGACATCTTTCCGCCCATCCCTTTAATAGAGACGAAGTCGTATTGCAGATACATTGGCGCTTTCCATCCGTAAACGTCAGCAACAATGTCTTTAGCAGTTGTAAATGATCCACCTTGAGACGAGTGGTCTTTTCCACCTGGCTCGAAGTCTACTTTTTCAACAGACCAACGCATCGGCCAGTCCATACGCCATGGAAGTTTTGCTCTCGATGTTGTGTCGAGGTCAATCTCTCCAGTGTGCTTGCAGTCTTCAGCATCACAACGGTACGAAAGCATTTTTACACCGTCGTATTTTGTTGCTGTCGTCTTATCTCTGTTACATTTTTCACAGTACACAGAAACCGGCATCCATGACTCTGGAAGCGGCTCTGATCTCCACTTGTTTAGGATGCCAGCGATGACATCTTTTTTAGCAAGTGTGAGTTTGATTTGGTCTTTGTATCTTCCAGAACGGTATTGATCCGCTTGGTAAATCGGCTCAAGCTCAATTCCCATTTTCTTTAACTGCGCTTCAAACGAAGCTTCATGGTGAGCAGCATATGACTTGTGCTCGCCGAATGGATCTGGAGTATCAACGATTGGTTGGAATAAATATTTTGCCAGCTCCTCTTGTTTTGGAAGGTTTGCTGGAACTTTTCTAAAAGTATCGTAGTCATCCCAAGAGAAAATAAAGCGAACTTTTTTTCCGCGCTTTTTTAATCCACGGGCCACAAGCTCAGTTGTCATTACTTCGCGGAAGTTCCCGAAGTGAACAACACCAGAAGGAGTGATCCCTGATGCTAGTGTGTAAGTTTCTTTGTCTTCCTGGCGGATAAGTTTATCGGCCGTAAGATCTGCCCAGTGAACAGCGTCGTTTAGTGCTTGAGACATAGTCTGTGTCCTTTTTGTCTTTGTATAATTTTTTTAATCAAGTCCAAGGCGAGCTTTTAGATCGTCTTGTGTGAGAGTTCCTTTTTCAACTTCAGTATTCACGATAACCAGAGCGCGCTGGTACGTTGGACGCTCTTCCGCGATACAAAGTGAGAGGTCGATGTGCTTTTGATTTTTAACTTCAGACCACTTAACGGCCTTTCTAAGAAGCGCTACCGCTTCATCCAGAGACATAGTTGTCATGTGATTTATCCTAAAAATTAACGGCCCTTAGCTTCCTAAGTAGGCTTTCTTGATTTCAGGATTAGATAATAATTCACTCGAAGCACCCTGCAAAGTGATTTCGCCATTGGTAAGAACATAAGCGCGGTGAGATATCTTCAGCGCTAAATTGGCATTTTGTTCAACCAACAAAATGGTCATCCCCAGCTGATTAATCTCAGTGATGGCCTTAAAAATAGTTCCCACAAGAATAGGCGCAATTCCGAGTGAAGGCTCGTCTAATAAAAGAAGCTTTGGTTTACTCATGTAAGCACGAGCAATCGCAAGCATTTGCTGTTCTCCACCGGAAAGAGTTTGGGCCAGCTGGTTTCTGCGCTCCAAAAGCTTAGGAAAGAGGTTGTAAACAAAATCTAAATCTTTTTTGATCTCTGCTGTGTCTTTGCGCAAGTAAGCGCCCATATCCAGGTTTTCTTTGATGGAAAGATTGGCAAAAATCTGGCGGCCTTCTGGCGATTGAGCAAGCCCCAAAGCCGTGATGCGATGAGCAGGGACGCGGTCGATTTTTTGTCCGTCAAAAATAATCTCGCCCGATTGCGGTTTTAGGAGTCCAGAAATCGTGTGCAGAGTAGTGGTTTTCCCCGCACCATTGCTTCCTAAAATCGTGACGATTTCGCCTTGATTGATAGAAAGAGAAATATTTTTTACAGCGTGGATATTGCCGTAATACGTATTGATATTTTTTAGCTCTAACATGCTCATACACCCTCCAGGTCTGCACCCAGGTAGGCCTCGATAACTTTTTTATTGTTCTGAATTTCTGCCGGCATTCCACTGGCAATGAGATTCCCGTAATCGAGAACGTGGATTTTTTCAGCAATCTGCATGACGAGATTCATATCGTGCTCAATGAGAATAACAGAAATGTTAAATTGCTCGCGGATAAAGCGGATGAGGTTAGAGAGCTCTTTAGTCTCTGTCGGGTTCATTCCGGCCGCGGGCTCATCTAATAAAAGAAGCTTTGGTTTAGTCGCCAGTGCGCGGGCCATTTCCAGTTTTCTCTGGGCCCCGTAAGGTAAATTTTTGGCCAGGTAATCTTTTTTATCATCGAGATGAAAAAGTTTTAGCAGCTCAATTGAGTCCGCTTCAATTTTCTTTTCTTCTTCACGGTATTTTTTCGTTTTAAAAATCCCGTCAAAGAACGAGTAGTTGATTCTGGTGTGGCGGGCGATCTTGATATTGTCGATCACCGTCAGGTTATTAAAGAGCCTGATGTTTTGAAAAGTTCTGGCAATCCCCAAGTCAGTGATGGCCGAAGCTTTTTTTGCATTGACCAGTTGGCCGTCAAAAGTCACTGAGCCTTCAGTCGGAGTATAGATTCCGGTGATAGTGTTAAAGAGCGTGGTTTTTCCCGCGCCGTTAGGCCCGATGACAGCAACAAGGTCATTGGTTCCAACAGAAAAGGTTACATCTTTAACTGCGGTCAATCCGCCGAATCTCATCGTTACGTTTTTAACATCCAAAAGAGACATTAGGCCGCTCCTTTAGTTAGTTTTCCTCTTTTAAAAGAAAACTCATGTGGCCCAAAGATTCCCTGAGGACGCGTGAGCATCAGGATGATCATTAGTGCAGAGTAAATCGACATTCTCCATGTCGAGATGTCTGAACCGATGAATTTTAGAACTTCTGGAAGAAGTGTCAGGATAACGGCCCCAACGATTGAACCAGTCACTGATCCTTGTCCACCTAAAATCACCATAACTAAAATACAAACACTCCACATAAAGTTGAAGTTGTTTGGGTGAAGGAATTGTTGATCGTGAGCGACTAAACTTCCGGCGATCCCCGCAATGCCGGCGCCGATAATGAAAGAGAAAAGTTTGAAACGAAAAAGGTTAATCCCCATCGTTTCAGCGGCAATCTCATCTTCGCGGATAGAAATAATCGCGCGACCGAAGGCCGATTTTTTTAAGTTCAACATAAAGATAGTGACGACAACTGCGATACCCCAAACCCAAAAACCATTAGTCCATTTAGGAATGTTGGTAAAACCGCGAGGCCCGCCAATGCTTTCTGTGTTCATGATAATAATACGCAGGATTTCACTAAAACCAATAGTGGCGATAGCGAGGTAGTCGCCTTTTAAACGCAGGCATGGCACTCCAATTAAGAGTCCACAAAGGGCAGCGGCCGAAAAACCCACACCCATGCTGATAACCATATTAAGAGCAGGGTGAAGAGGAAGAGCGAAATAAACGCCGTAGACAGCACTGGCATAAGCACCTACGCCCCAGAAACCTGCGTGTCCCAGTGAGAACTGGCCGCAGTAACCGTTGATCAAGTTAAGGCTCAATGTCAGCGTAATGAAAATCCCTACCAGGGTCAAAATCTGTAAGTAATAATCCATTCGTTTTTCCTAAACCTTTTCCTTCACGTTTTTCCCCAGGATTCCCCCAGGTCTAATGATCAGGATGATAATGAGAATAAAAAACGACACTCCATCTCTGAAGCTCGATTTATATAACCCGGCCACCATATTTTCAGCGATACCTAAAATGTATCCGCCTAAGGCGGCGCCAGGAATCACTCCGATCCCGCCGACAACGGCAGCAACGAAGGCCTTAAGACCTAAACTCATTCCCATCATAGGCTCTACAGACATCGTGTAGCCCATGAGGATTCCGGCAAGACCCGCAAGGGTTGCTCCCAGAAAGAAAGTAAATGCGATAATTCTATTGGTGTTAATTCCCATGAGTTCAGCGGCCTTCAAGTTGAAGGAAGTCGCTCTCATGGCCACTCCGATTTTTGTGAAGTGGGTAAGCCACCATAGGAAAGCTAAGATTGAGAGTGTGAGAGCAAAAATAAAAATCTGAATGTTTGAAACACTGATTTCACCGAAGTTGTAAATCACTTCCGTAAAAACCGGAGGAACTGTTTTTGGATCAGCACCAAAAACCAGCTGGCCAGTGTACTGGAAAAAAAGTGAAGCTCCAATCGCAGTGATCAGCGCCGGGATTCTTCCTTCATTTCTAATGGGCCTGTAAATGGCGCGCTCGACGATTAGAGCAACGATTCCCGCTCCAAGCATGGAGGCGATAATCGCTACAGGCATCGGCAGGTTCATCTTTAAAGCGAAGTAACCGCAGAATGCCCCGAGCATTAAAAACTCGCCGTGGGCAAAGTTAACTAAACGGATGATCCCATAAACCATGGTGTAACCCAGGGCCACGATCGCATAGAGCGAGCCCTGGGCAATACCATTGATTAAGTATTGAAGACAATCCCAAAGAAAATAGATTGTATTCTGACTCATTATTATGGGTTCACTCTTGAGTGGAAAACATAACCAGAAGGTGTCGCTTCAAGAACGACAGCAGACTTCGTCGGGTTTCTGTCTTTATCAAATGTGATTGTCCCAGTAATTCCCTGATATCCTTTTGTTGCTACAAGGGCCGCGCGGATATCTGCAGGTTTTGTTGATTTTGCTCTCTTAATAGCATCAGCAACGATTCCAAGTGAGTCGTATCCAAGAGCAGCGAATGATCCTGGTTTTGAACCATAAGCTTTCTCGTAATCTTTTACGAAGTTTTGCACCACTGGAGACTTGTCATCTGGAGCAAAGTGGTTAGAGATGTATGATCCCTTAACTGCTTCACCAGCGATTTCAAAAAGTTTTGGTGAATCCCAACCGTCACCACCAAGGAAAGGAACGTTGATTCCTTGAGCGCGAGCTTGTTTTAGAAGAAGACCAACTTCAACGTAGTATCCTGGAACGAATACGAAGTCTGGGTTAGCTCTTTTTACTTTTCTTAGAAGAGACTGGAAGTCTGTGTCTTTAGCCGCGTAAGTAAGCTCTTCTGTCGAGGCCATTTTTCCACCAAGCTTAGTGAAAGCTTCAGTGAAAGATTTCGCTAGACCTTTAGAGTAGTCAGATGTGTTTTCAACAAGCACAAGACCTTTTGTTTTCTTCAGAGTTTCAACAGCGAATTTCGCCATAACGACACCTTGGAAATCATCAGTGAAACAAGCGCGTGTAATATAGTCACCAACCATCGTTACTTTAGCATTTGTCGCTGTCGGAGTGATGTATGGGATTTTTGCTTCTTGAACGATTGGAGCAGAAGCTAGTGCTAGAGAAGAAGTTGGAGCTCCGATCATCACAGAAACTTTATCAACAGAAAGAAGTTTTCTTGTCGCGTTTGTCGACTCGATAGCTTCAGACTTGTCGTCTTCAATGATCAGGTCGAATTTTTTTCCGCCCGCCATTTTTTTCATTTTTTCGTAAGCTAGTTTAATACCGTTTGCATTTTCCTGGCCGAAAGTAGCAGTTGCACCAGTCATAGGTGAAACAACCCCGATTTTAAGGTCAGCAGCAAAGGCAGAAGTCGTAAGCAGTAGGAACATTGATGTTGCCAACAATCTGTGTGGGCCCGATCTCATTTTCATTAAGCACTCCTTTGTAAAATGAAGTAGATGCATTTTGTCGATTAATTATTTAACAATAAATACGGTAACATACAGGATCATGTTGTAAAGAAATTTACACGACAATTATTTAGATAACGTAACTCATTAAAATGGCTGAGTTTTTTGATAAAGATTAGGAGGGATGCTCACCAGCAATATACTCAATCTATGTTTTAAAAGGTGAGAAGGCCTTTTAACGAAATCGAGGATGGTAGCGAATGATGAATAAAGAGGATTTCAAACAGACCCTGATTAAACAGTACTCCGAGGTCATTGAGGAGATTATTGTTGAGAGTGAATCAGTTTACAGGTCTCAACTGGATTTTAATGAGCTGGACTACAGAGTCAGAAGCTTAATCCAAGCTGCTAGAGTCGACGGCCTTGAAGAGGGCATTATCTGGGATATTTTAGAAAGAAGAGTTCCTGATTACTACAACTTCGCCATGAGAGCGTCTTATGGCACTAAAATCGCTGCTTAATTCCTTAACATTTCAAAATTAATTTCTTATAGTGCCTCCACCATACTTTGGAGGCACTATTATGAAATTTCTAACTCTATTAGCTCTTGCTTTATCATTTAATACTTTTGCTAACACAACGATCGAGAGAACTTTCGATGGTAAAAATGCTGTTTGCCAAATTAAAGGCGACGTAGGCAGACGCGCTTATACAGCGACAATCGAATCAGAAAAACTGGTTGATAACAACCGCGAGCTTTCACTTAGAATCCACCTGTATAAATGTGCTGAAACTGACAAGGGTCTTGCTCTGGTAAAGACAACTCCTTCTGAAGTGACTCACAGTTATGTTCTTCTTCCAAACGGCGAGCTTGGACAGACAAACAATACTGTTATCTGGGCAAAGTTTTTCCTGACTGACAAAAACGAAAAACTTCTTGGTAAATCAGACATCAACTTAAATTCAGACGATGTCGTTTTAACTTATACAATTGATAAAAACATCGATAGCGCCTTTGTCCGCGCTACATTTAAAAACTCAGTAGAGCTTCCAACAGGTGAAGTCCTAAATGATATTTTTGAATACTACGGTGGATTTGTTGTTAAGTTCGCAAAGTAGAAAATAAAAAAAGGCTCCCGAGGGAGCCTTTTTTATTTCTAGTAAAGAAGAATTCCTTCTCTTTGATTTAAGAATTTCTCGTGCCCGACCACCTCAAGCTTTTGTAGTTCAGAATAAGATCCCAGGTTGTTGACCCAGTGTCTGATTGTGTCTGTACCATTGATAAGATCGATTGCTAGTTTATGAAACTCATATTCATACGGCTTGCTGTGGAATTCAAACTTATCTCCCAACTCGCGTTTAAATTCGCGGCAAAGCATTTGTGAAACACTCCACGACTTAAATTTTGCATTCACTGTCGGATGGATATGAATCCCGCCGCAGTTTTGGCCTTGATGTTTTTGGAATGTTGGCAGAAAGATAATAGGGCGTAGGTTAAAGCCTTCTGTTAGCCCTTCTTCATGAAAGCGCTTCATCACTCGCTCGCAGAATGAAAAGGCTTCAATTCCCGGGTATCCGGCGATCTCAAGCGCTCTGGTTGTTCCTCTTCCTTCAGAAACGTTTGTCCCTTCAAAAAGAACAGTTCCGGCAAAAGTGATGGCCCCTTCCATTGTCGGAAGGTTTGGAGAAGGAAGAACCCATGGCAGACCTGTGTCTATCCAATACATATTTCTTTTCCAATTAGTCATCTTGACGACTTCCAGATTGCAGTCTGTCTTTAAAACATTTTTCCCAAACATTCCCACTTCTCCCATCGTCAGCGAGTGGCGTTGAGGAATAGGGTAGCGTCCTACGAATGACTCATATCCTGGTTGAAGAACGGTTCCTTCAATCATTTCTCCACCCACTGGATTGGGGCGGTCTAAAACGACAAGCTTGATGTCGCGTCCAGCGCATTTTTCC
Source organism: Bacteriovorax stolpii (assembly GCF_002872415.1). Taxonomy (GTDB): domain Bacteria; phylum Bdellovibrionota; class Bacteriovoracia; order Bacteriovoracales; family Bacteriovoracaceae; genus Bacteriovorax; species Bacteriovorax stolpii. Next base: position 1,862,233 of record NZ_CP025704.1, read on the forward strand.
ATAATAAGTGAAAGCGTTGAGATGTAAGTGTAAACGCGCGTCCCAACGTCTTGCAGGTCGATAATTAATGTATCGAGACCTTTTAACATTTCGTCAGTCGGGATTCTTGTTTCAGAGTAAAGTGAGTACACCGGAATTTTAAAATACGGGTGAACGTAGTGAGCTGTCTCCATCATGTTGTCTTGAACGTCAGTCACAAATCCGTGTTGAGGCCCAAAAAGTTTTGTCAGTCGAGACCCAAAAAGTTTTTGCAGGAGAATAACCCCTGTGTTGAAATGAGAGTCAATCGAGGCGCTATGGCAGAGATAACCGATATTTCCTTTGATGCTATCTTGAAGAGATTTTTCATTCACTAATCGCTCAAGACCAGTCACAACTTTTGTCATGTTAAACTTCCTAGATTCCTTGCAGTTTTGCTTAGATTTTTAATACTTTAATTCTGGTTGGGAGCTGAATTTTTGTAAAGATAAAAGAAAAAACAAGATAATATCCGAGAGGGATGCTTAAGTAAGATAATGAAAGAATTTGCAAAGCATTAATGTCACTTCTTCGGGAATCTCATCATTGAAAACGCCTGGAGAAAAAGATACTATTTTCTCTAGAGAAACACACTCACGAAACACAACACACACAAAGGACAAGTTTATGAAACAGTACCACGATTTGATGGAGCATGTTCTTAAGCACGGACACAAAAAAGAAGACCGCACAGGAACGGGAACACTTTCAGTTTTCGGATACCAATGCCGTTATAACCTGGCCGAAGGATTTCCTTTAGTCACAACAAAAAAGCTGCACTTAAAATCAATCATTCACGAGCTATTATGGTTTCTTCAAGGTGAAACCAATATTAAGTACCTAAAAGACAATGGTGTGACGATTTGGGATGAATGGGCCGATGAAGATGGAAACTTGGGGCCTGTTTATGGGTCTCAGTGGAGGTCTTGGAAAGGAGCTAACGGAGAAACCGTAGACCAAATCACATCGGTGATTAACCAAATTAAAAAGAATCCGGATTCAAGACGTCTTATCGTTTCAGCTTGGAACGTGGCCGAAATTGAAAAGATGGCCCTTCCTCCGTGCCATGCCTTCTTTCAATTCTACGTTGCCGATGGACGCTTATCTTGTCAGCTATACCAAAGATCAGCTGACATTTTTTTAGGTGTTCCTTTTAACATCGCTTCATACGCACTTTTAACGATGATGATTGCTCAGGTGACAGGCCTTCAGCTTGGTGACTTCGTTCACACAATGGGAGACGCTCACTTGTACTCAAATCACATTGAGCAGGCAAAACTTCAGCTCTCTCGCGATTTTAGAATGCTGCCGAAGATGACGATCAATCCTGATATTAAAAATATTTTTGATTTCAAATTTGAGGACTTTAAACTTGAAGGATACGATCCGCATCCAACAATTAAAGCTCCAATTGCAGTTTAAGGGATAAAGAATCATGCATGTTTCTATGGTAGTGGCCCATGGGCCAAAAGGTGAGATTGGATTAGGCAATAAACTTCTGTGGCATATCCCGGAAGACCTGAAGAATTTCAAAAAACTCACTGTTGGAAAAATGATTGTGATGGGAAGAAAGACTTACGAGTCGATCGGGCGTCCATTACCAGATAGAGCAAATGTGGTTATTACCCGCGATACAACTTTTAAACCAGATGGGGTCATTGTTATTCATGACCCCATGATGGCCTTTGACCTTGCCCTTGAAGCTGAGTCAGACCTGGAAGTCGATGACTTCGAAATGGTAGTGATCGGTGGAGGGGAGATCTTTAATTTCTTCCTGCCATACACGCAGAAAATTTATCTTTCAGAAGTTCCTTATGAAGGGCCAGCCGATGCGTTTTTCCCTCCGGTAGATTACAAGGAGTGGGAAGTTCTAAAAAAAGAAGAATTCAAGGATTTTACTTTCAAGATTTTAGATCGCATCTAGAATTAGCCCGGGATATTTCCTTTACTCAATCTAATTTGCAATTGGATCACTTGATTATTGTGTCTAATATCACTCTCGTCAGAGATGCGGACGACGTCTTGAAGGACTTCAATTTGTTTTTGAATTAAGTTCAAATATCGAGGAGAAATTCTTCTAATCATCATCTTATTGAGAATGTTTTCCAGAGAAAATTTCTCTTCAAAATCCTTATCCCATTGATCAAAAAGAGCGTAGTGGTTTTTTAATGATTCTGTCTCGGCCTTAGGGAAAACGAACTCACTTGATGCTGCAGAAATGACTTTTTCATCCTGTATAAGAATGCCTTCATTCTTTAGTGCGATAATTGCCTTTTTAAAATTCTTAAAGCTTTCAAGTTCACTGATTTCCTGAGGTCTGCGTGCCAATGTCATCATCAAAAACAAATGATAGTGATCTTTATTTTGAGCAAGAACATGAACTTGTTTATCTGTTAGTTTTTTTTGACCTTGAAGAATTTCTGGGCCTTTTTTTGTCTGATCTTTTATTGGTGACGAGGTTTCGGATTCAAAGAGGTAGGAAAAACTTTTAAATTGATCACAGCAAAAAGACTTGATTAATTCCTCGGCCATCGTCGTATCGAGTGCCTTTGCGATTTGATTGACCAGGTTTGATGAAGGAGAAACGATATTTTTTTCAATCTTAACGTAATACTGATAATTGCACTCAAGACTTCTTGATTCCAGATACTTGAAAAAGGACTTAGCAGTTCTATGTCCTAATTCTAACCTGATCTTAACTAAACTCTCACCAAGTGTGCTCATAAGTCTTCCAGAAGTAGAAAATCTCCTAATAAAAGATTGGAGTGTATCTTTATCGTCGGATATATACCGCTTCATTAGACATTTTGGAGAAATTTATGAAAAAAATCGGGTTGATCTTAGGGCTATTACTTTTAATTGTTTCAAATTCTTATGCCGGACACGGTGTCGAGCGTGGAATGGTTGAGATTAAAGATCAGGGAAAATTAGAGTCGATTATTTCAAAGTTCCTTTCTAAAAAGCTGAGGTCATGTGCTTTAGGGATTTCTAATGAATCTTTCACCGTTGAGAGCGTCAAGGTGGAAAACGTAAGAGTTGATCAGGGGATCATTGATACGTACTACACAATTGATCTTTCATACGATGCTTTTAAGCAAGACATGATTTCAAACGATGTCACTGTAAAAGTCTTAGACGCCGATTTCGACAACTGGAGAGACTATGAAGAGAAGCTGTCTTCAGAAATTTCTTTTGATAGAAACGGTCTATGTAAATAAAGAAATTAAAAATGGAGGAATTTTATGAAAAAGGTAATCTTATCACTTGTTATGCTTCTTTCTCTACAGGCCCAAGCTCATACGCTTATTTCAAACCACAAGTTTGGTGAAGTAGAAATCGAAAAGTATCTTGATGCAAAACTAGCTAAATGTTCACTGGGATACGCTGATGAAGTTTTCACTGTAACAAATGTTCAAACAAGAGAGCACAGAGTAGACCAAGGAATCATCGACGTTTATTACACAGTGACTCTTAAGTACGAATCAGTAAGAAACGACGTGATTCAAAATGATCTTGTTGTAGAAATCCTTGATGCTGATTTTGACAACTGGAGAGAGTACTCAGAAAAGCTTTCGTTTGAAGTTGTAAAAGACGAAAACTCATTCTGTCGCTAGTTTTAGCGGGAAGCTTTTGCTTCTTTTAAATCTAAGTCATAATCTCGTGCCCAGTTTTCTGGGTGCGAGTTTCCAAAGGCCTTCACTCCACAGTATGTCTTGGCCGCATAACTTAAGCGCTCTTCTTCTCTCGTGAATTCCAAATAAGGCACGAAGTTGCCGTAGCCTTTTTCAAAGAAGCTCTCATCGCCATTTTTGTAGGAGTAATTTTCGCATTGGCGAGGATTGTTTGAATCGATAAGCCCGATTTCATATCCGCCACCATCGACTTTTTTCATATTAGTGATGAGCCAGGCGTGAGAGGTGATGCCTTTGATTTGCAGTTTTTGGTAAGCTATTTTTTTGTTAACGGCCACATAGTCAAAAACTTTATCCATCATACCTTTTAGAACATCAGGCCTAACTTTTGTGTCGCCTTTAAGTCCATCAATCCAACTTCCTAAAACAACTCCGTCGTAAAGTTGCCAGCTTTCAAGCTCACTTAGGATTTCTTTTTTATAAGTTTCACTGAAGTCAGAGAAATTTGAGAAGCCCGGGATTATAAAAACTTTTTGTCCACTTCTGATTTCTTTAATCAGGGCCTTGACTTCGCTTGCTTTAGGACGAGGAAGATCAGGTCTAAAAATCGAAAGGTAGAAGATGTTGCGCTGAAAGCGAGAGTGCCACCAGCACACACCACCGTTAAAGAGTCCTCCCTGGTTTTTAAAGGCCATAAGGTTGGAGCTCTCGTCAGTATAGGCGGCAAGAATGCTGTCGTCTTCAAAACGAGCACAGAACTCGTTTTTCGTCGTAGGCAGGGTGCCGGCAAAAGTATTAACACTGTAAAGTGCAGCGAGTGTAAAAAGTATTTTTTTCATTCTTAAAGAATGAAGAATCGGATGGAGAGTGACTACTTAAAAAAACTATCACGACTAAAGAGGTCGGTTAATCTTATTCAATGATGATGTCGTTTTTAAGTTCGTTCTTTTTAGTCCCTTCGCTTTTTGGAAAATAGTTTTCCAGGATATCGCTTGTGGCGTTGATCGTATTTTTAAGTGCTTCAACAAAGTTGCCTTCTTTAACTTTTTCAATGAACTCAGAAGTGATTTCGTCCCAGATTTTCTGATCGACTTTTTCTTTAACGCCTACATCTGTGATGATTTTAATTTTACGCTCTAGTAGAGAAATGAAAATAAGAACGCCGTTATGTTTGTCCGTCACATGCAGGTTATGCTCGTAAAAAGCTTCAATGGCCCTTTGAGTGACCTCAAACTCGATTTCTTCTTTAGTGATAAGGAGTCTTGTTACAAAAGGGATATTTCCCATCCAGTAACCGATAAAAAGTCCTGGAACCTGAATCCATAAAAAATAAATGGGGTTGATGATCGATAGCGGTGAAAAGTAGAGCCCCAGCGAAAAAAGAAACGAAACGATAATGGCCGCTCGCCAGTGGGCCGCGGGGTAATTATCTGACGTCGACACAATCATCGGGACTAGTTCACTGTGAGATTTTCTCTCTGCCTCAGTGATAAGTTTTTTAATCTGCTCTTTGTCTTTTGCTGAAATCATATATGCCTCTAATTAATTTTTACCAACTTCCACTCGAACCACCGCCGGAAAATCCGCCGCCGCCTCCGGACCACGAACTTCCACCACCGCCTCCACCGAGGCCGCCTCCGCCGCCCCAGCCGCCGTAGTATCCACCGCGACCTCCTCTTCCTCCACCTCCGCGAATGTTAGGAAAGAAGAATTGCAGGAAGAAAATAAGGCCGAAAATAGCAATGAGAACTAAAGGAGCACTGCCTTTTCTCTGGTGACGGGGTCTGACTTGTCCCTGGAAATCTAGTTTTTTGCCATCGGCCTGGGCCATAAGGGCAAGACCCAGAGCGACTCCGTTGTCGTAATCACCTTTTTGGAAAAAAGGTTTTACTTCATCAAGAATCCTATGAGTGGTTAAGTCGGTGAGTGTGCCTTCAAGACCACGGCCCACTTCGATACGCATTTTTCTGTCGTCTAATGAAATCAAAAAAAGGGCCGCGCGGTCATCGCCTTTTTTTCCAAGCTTCCATTCGTCGACAACTTTTATGGAATACGTCTCCACTGTCTCATCGACCAGTTTATCGATAATGAGAACTTGAAACTGGATGCCTTCAGTTTGGTTGAAATTTAAAAGAGCATTTTCAATCGCACGATGAGCATCGCGGGAAAGAAACTGCGCCTCATCTACCACTGGCCCCGTAAGGGCCGGCACCTCAAGCGCAAAAGCGCTAAAGGTGCACAGGCAGAATAATAAAAGGGAAGTGAGAGTTTTTTTAATCATTAGAATTTAACTGCTGGAGCTTCTTGAGCTCTTTCAATATTTTCCACCGCAAATTGTGGCTTCTTTTCATGTTTTAAGAAAATTGAGTTGTACCAAGATGTCGGAGGTACAGTCACCAGGTTGTTAAAGTTTTGAATAGCTGCAATGTAGCGGTTTCTGGCAACAGTGATTCTGTTTTCTGTTCCTTCAAGCTGAGCTTGCAGGTCGCGGAAATTTTGGTTTGCTTTTAGGTCAGGGTATTTTTCAACCACAACCATTAAACGCGATAGAGCAGATGATAATCCACTTTGAGCTTCCTGGAATTTTTTAAGGTTTTCTGCGTTTAACTGATCAGCTGTAAAGTTAACTTGTGTAGCTTTTGCACGAGCAGAAACGACTCCTTCGAGAGTTTCTTTTTCGTGTTTAGCGTACCCTTTAACCACCTCTACCAGGTTAGGGATAAGGTCTTGGCGTCTCTTGTATTGGTTTTGTACTTCCGCCCAGTCAGCGTCTACCTGATTCAAGGCAGTTGGGATACTCTGCATCCCACAAGAAACCGTAAAAAGCATGATGACTAATAGTGATAAATATTTCATAAGTAACTCCTAGGGTAACTCTTTTGAATTAGAATAAGATTATGTCAAAGAATAAGAAAAGTGAACTGCTTCTACCAGTAGGGAACATGAATATGTGCCTGGCCGCCATTCATAATGGCGCGGACGCGATTTATGTCGGTATGCCTCACTTTAATGCCCGCGGAAGAACTACCGATTTCTCTGTAAGTGAACTCAAAGAAATGATCGAGTTGTGTCACCTCTACGGTGTAAGAGTCAACCTCGCGTTCAACGTTGTTATCTTTCAAGACGAATTACCCGAAGTCATAAAATTATTAAAAGAAGTGCTGCCACTAAGGCCAGATGCCTTGATTGTTCAAGACGTGGGACTGGCAAAACTCGTTCGCGATATGGCCCCTGATCAAGTGATTCACGGTTCAACTCAAATGACGGTGACCAACCACGAGGCCATGAGTTTATTAGACGATCTCAAAATCAAACGTTTCGTTTTAGGAAGAGAAGTCAGTCTTCCAGAAATGCGTGCGATTAAAGAAAAGACTGACAAAGAGCTGGAAGTTTTTGTTCACGGAGCTTTATGTGTGGCCTACTCTGGGCAGTGTTTTACCAGCGAGAGCATCGGGGGAAGAAGCGCTAACAGAGGCCAGTGTGCTCAAAGCTGTCGCTTAGAATACGAGATGATCGTCGATGGAAAGAAGTATGAGCTTGGCGATTACAAGTACTTGGTCTCTCCAAAAGACCTGTGCGGAATTGCCGAGATTCCTGAGCTTGTAAGCATAGGAATCGAAAGCTTCAAAGTAGAAGGGCGATTAAAGACGCCCGAGTATGTAGCGAGTGCAGCTCACAATTACCGTGAGGCCATCGACTTGGTTGAGGCCTATGGAAAACAGCTTTCGAAAAAAGAAATTGAAACTAAAAAAACAGAAATGAGTCTCACATATTCGCGTGGATTCTTTTCTGGATGGCTTCATGGTGTGAATCACCAGGACCTGGTGGATGGAACCTATGGAGCGCATAGAGGTCTGGCGATTGGAAAAGTTAAAAAGATTGACCCAAAGTCAGTGACCGTTGACATCTCTTACCCGCATTTAAAAAATGGTGACGGCGTTTTACTTGCTGGAAGCCTGCGTGGAAAGAAAACAGAAGTAGGGGGAAAACTCTACGGTGTTAAAAAATTAAAAGAAAATCTTTTTGAGCTCTCGTTTGATAAGAGTTTTGATTTTAAAAAAGTCGCTCTGGATTTTATCGTTTATTTCAACTCGGACGCCGTGGTTGAGAAGAAGCTCACGATGTCTTATACCGATAAAAATTTAAAAAAGAGAATCCCGATTCACTTAAGTGTGGATGCAGAGATTGGAAAACCACTCAAAGTTGAAGCAAGTGATGGAGAGCGCTCAGTAACTGTGTTTTCTGAAGGCGCTTTGGAAGAAGCTTCTTCAAAACCAGTCGGGCGTGCGGATTTAGAAGCAGAGCTTGGAGCACTGGGGAATTCGTGTTTTATCCTCGATGGATTGACTCTTTCAAAAGATAAAGACTTTTTTATTCACCAAAAAGAATTAAAGCAAATCCGCCGACAGTTTACGGAACTCTTAATGCAAAAACGCATAGAGAGAGCTCCACTTGAGATGCGCGAGGTTGATCTTCATTCATCTAAAAAATCAGAGAAAAAAACGCCGAAACTCAACGTCCTTTTACGAGAGATCTCTCAAGTCCATGACCTCTTGGTTTTTTATGAAAAAGTCATTGATTCATTAGGTGTTGTTTACCTGGATTACGAATTCGGTAAAGGCTACGCTGAGAGTGTGGCGCTTTTAAAAGCAAAAGGAATCAAGGTCGGGATTGCGACAACGAGAATCCTTAAGCCAAATGAATACTACAATTTTAAAATTATCGAACGCGCTAACCCTGATGTGATTTTGTGTCGCAATTTAGGGGCCGTTTATTACTTCCAGGATAAGAATTTTGTGCTCAAAGGGGACTTTAGCCTTAACGTGACAAACTCTGTGACGGCCGAGTATTTCCTGGGCAAAAAGCTCTCTTCAGTATGCGCTTCTTACGACTTAAATTCTCAACAGCTTTTTGACATGGTTAAAAACACTGATGGAATCGAAGTCACCACTCATCAGTATATGCCTTCATTTCATATGGAGCATTGTGTGTTTGCCGCTTTTTTAAGTGATGGAAAGAGTTTTAGAGACTGTGGAAAGCCTTGCGAAGAGCACAGGCTGGAATTAAAAGATCAGTTCGGAAATCACCACCAGATTAAAGCAGACCAGGAGTGTCGCAATACCATGTTTAATGCCGTTCCTCAGTCTGCTGCGAAACTTATCCCGGAGCTTTTAGAAAAGGGTGTAAGCGAGTTTAGATTTGAGGCCTTGTATGAAAGAGGCGAAGAGCTTTCAAAGAAAATTCTGGGCTACGCTAATCTTTTGACGAATCAGAATGTGGAACTGACAAAAGAAATCATCGGCCACATCGGAGTTTTAGAAAAATACGGTCTTTCTGATGGGTCTCATCGCGAAGCTGAATACAAAGACAGAAAGAAGGGCTAGGTTTTTACTCCTGCCCTTTTAAATACTTCATCCACTTTTTAAATTGTGCTGAAACGTTATCTGATTTAAGAGAGAAAACTTCCGGGTCATTCAGGAAAATCTCGGCCATATTCTCAGAGACATCAACGCTGTTGAGTCCGTCAAAAATCACTTCCAATCTGCCATTTTGATCAACGATATAATAATACAATTGCGGTTCATCTTCGTATTGAATGATCAGAGCTGTCGCGATGGCCTTTTCAATCATTGGGATTTTTGCGGCCAAACTAAGGGCGTAGTTATCTGTGCGCTCTGCCGAGACAGTCGTCACCATTTTTAATAGTGATTCTTTTCCACTGGCCTCTGTTGAAATAATAATTTCATTAGGAAGATTGGCCTCATCAATTTTATCTGATTCACGGTTGAGACAGTTTTTTAAGTCGGTGCTTGATGTTCCAGAGCATTGCAGGCCATAGCCTACCGGACTAAGTTCGCGGGCCTGGGCAAATGTCATAAGGAGGGCCAGAAAGCTTACATAAGTGAGCGCGGTTTTCATAAGGATTCTCCAGTGCCGGTTTTTATACCAGCACTGGAGAGTCTTTTGGGGGGTGTTGTAGAAATTATACTATTTTTTAAAGCGCTTCATGCCCGTTTGACGGGACATTTTTCGCTGGAGCGCCTTCAGCTGGGACTTTCTTTACGTAAGTCTCTGAACGCTCAAGCGGAGTTAAAATCAGGTAAAGGGCCGGAACAACGAACAGGGTTAGAAGTGTCGAAATAATCGTTCCCCCGATAATCGATAGACCCATCGGAATGCGGGTTTCAACCCCAATTCCTGAACCTAAAACAAGTGGAGTGGCCGCTGCCACTGTCGCAACCGACGTCATGATAATCGGGCGAAGACGGATCGGACAAGCTAGGAGAAGGGCATTTAATGGCGTCTCATGGCGGTTGTCCATGTGGCCGTTTCTCACCTGGTTAGTGAATTCCACCAGCATGATCGAGTTCTTTTTTGCAATCCCCATTAAAACGATCAGACCGATAAATGAGAAGAGGTTAAGGGAAATGTTAAACATCCACAGCGCAATCAAGGCCCCTGTCACCGAGAAAGGAAGGGCGACAAGAACAGAGACAGGGTGAATGAAAGAGTCAAACTGCACAGCTAAGATCAGGTAGGCAACTAAGATACCGATCATCAGGGCGTAGTATAAACTTGAAAATGACGAAGCAAATCCCGCTGAGGCCCCTTCAAGAGCAAATGAATATGACGGAGGAAGAATTTCCTGCGCAATTTGTTTTGCACGATCAAGAACTTTTGCCTGCGATTGGCCTGGAGCTAAGTTTCCGTAGACAGAGATCGCTCTTTGACGGTTTACACGGGAAATACTTTGGATCGCATTTCCTTCTTCAATCGTCACCAGTTCATAGAAAGGAATTAAGTTTCCGGCCTGGTTTCTTACGTATAAGTGTTTGAAGTCTTCAGGAGTGCGCACTTGTTCATCTTTAATTTTAAAGCGGATGTCGTAGCGCTTTCCATCGAATGTGTATTTACCTTGTCTCACTCCACCAACACCGGCAGCGAGAATCGCACCTACAGTTTCAACTGAAACTCCACGGTCACTCATCGCTTTTCTGTTTGGTTTTAAGATAAGTTCAGGAATCCCTGAGCGGTAATCCGTGTCCATGTCCACACCGATTTTCTCATCTTCAATGCGCTTCATGAATTCTGCTGATTTTGCTTCCAGTACTTTTAAATCAGGTCCACGCAAGTTGATGGCAATCGGGTTCTGACGACCAGAAGAAAGGTTTCTGGCAGAGTTATCTCTTAACGTCACACGAATACCTTTTACGGCCTTAAACTCTTCGCGGAGTTGTTCCATAATCTGGATGTGACCCATCTTTCTTTCTGATCTAAGTTTCAGAGAGATCGGCATGAAAACCATACTCGTGTTTGATCCGGCACCGAAACCACCCACCGAGGTAAAGTATCCTTCGATGTTTTCATTTTTCTTTAAGATCGCTTCAAGCTCTTGAGCTTTCGCACTGGTTGTTTCAAGTGAAGTCCCCGGAGGAGTCATCCCTTGCATGATGATGATGTCCTGGTCTTGTAAAGGAACAAATTCCTGGCGGACTTTACTGACGAGAACCAGCGAGACAACGAAGAAGACAACAGAGCCTAAAACAACGGCCCATTTCCACTCAAGTGTCTTTGCCAGAACAGCTTTATATTTGTCTCCAAACTTATGGAAGACTTCATCCAGGTATCTTTCGAATTTAGACACTTCAGGCTCTGTGCTCAGTAGTGCAGCTGCACGCATTGGCGTAATTGTTACGGCCTCAAGAAGTGAAATCAGAACGCAGGCACACATTGTAACCCCGAACTGGAAGAAGAACTTACCAATGATCCCGTCCATGAAAACCACCGGAAGGAATACGGCAACAACTGCTAAAGTGGCAGCGACAGCAGCAGGAAGAACTTCTTTTGCTCCTTCTGAGGCAGCCGTCTTTGAATCTTTTCCTAAGCGGTAGTGGCGGACAATGTTTTCAAGTAACATGATGGCATCATCGACGACGATAGAAATCGAAAGTGTCAGCGCCAAGAGAGTAAAGAGGTTTAAAGTAAATCCAGAAAAGTAGAGGATGGTAAACGTCCCTACAATCGAGGTTGGAATTGAGAAGAGAATGTTAAGGGCGGCCTGGAAGCTTCCTAAGAAAAGGAAACAGATCACGATGGTGATAAGGGCAGCTACCCAAAGTTTTTCAATCGTAAGTCCTACAGTCGCTTCAGTTGATTTCGTAAAGTTAATGTTTACTCGGTAGTTATATCCTTTAGGAAAATTGCCTTTAATCTCTTCAAACTTTTTAATAACTTCATCAGCAACTTGAACTTCGTTTGTTCCACGCTGCTTTCTGACCTGGATACCGATGGCCTCTTGTCCGTTTACGCGGGCAAGGCGGCGGATGTCTGAAAGACCGTCTTCTACAGTGGCGACATCTTTAATATAGATATTGCGGTTAAAGATTCTCTCTCCACCACGGCGAAGAATGCGGATATTTTCCACTTCACTTAAAGCGGCAGCTTCACCTAACCATCTTACGCGAAGTTCTCTTTTTCCTTCGGTGAACTGGCCGGCAGCACTTTCAACGTGCTGAGAGTTTAAGGCAGCGATAACATCATCAATGGTGAGCTCAAAACGCTCTAGTTTTTTTGTATCAATCCAAACGCGAAGGTTTCTCTCAGAAGCTCCACCAACTGAAACCTCTCCAACTCCTGGTAGGAAGCGGATCTGGTCAAGCAGGTAGTTATCGGCCCAAGCGAGCATATCTTTTAAATTCGCATCACTGAAAACCGAGATAATAAGAATCGGATCTTCTTCCGGGTTTTGTTTTCTAATAACGGCCGGGTCAATTCCTTGCGGTAGTCTTAACTGCGAAAGGGCCGACTGGACTTCTTGAAGAGCAACGTCGACGTTTCTGTTGATATCGAATTCAAGGGTAACTGATCCGGCACCTTGACGGGCGCTCGATCTCATTTCCTTGATCCCTTCGATGTTGAGAAGTCTTTGCTCGATTGGATCGATAAGTTCACTTTCTACAACCTCAGGAGCGGCGCCTTCATAGGTGATCGAAACGTTAATGATCGGGAAGTCGACATCGGGAAGCTGTGAAATACCCATGCGGTTAACACAGATAGCTCCAAACACGATGAGTGAGAACATTAATACCCACGCAAAGACGGGACGTTTAATGGAAAGGTCGATAAGGTTCATTTGTGATCCTGTGTAAATTTACTACAAAATTGTACGAGATAAATTTCGAAAAGTTTCACTTAAAATGAATAAAATGAAAGTAAGGTTAGAGAATATCGCTCTTCTTAATGGCCACCCATTGACCTGGATTTAGTTCTCCGAGCTTATATTTTCCCACTTGCTGGCGAAGCAGGCGCAGAGTCGGGTGATTGATACTCGCTGTCATTCGGCGCACCTGACGGTTTTTTCCTTCACTGATTTTAATTTCTAACCAACACGTCGGAATAGATTTTCTAAATCTCACTGGAGGATCGCGCTCTGGCATCACTGGTTGCGGCTCAATTATATGAACTTTGGCCGGTTTGGTTTTGTAATCTTGAATCTGAATGCCGCCTTTTCTCAAAATATTCAAAGAGTCTTCACTCGGAATATTTTCAACCTGCACCCAATAAATTTTTTCTTTATCAAATTTAGGATTTAAAAGCTGGTCGATAAAGGCCCCGTCGTTACTGAGGATTAAAAGTCCCTCAGAGTCCTTATCCAATCGACCCGCGGGATAGACCCCTTTAGGCAGATTAAAGTTACCTAATGTCTCTTTAGGGTCATCAGAGGTGAACTGACTTAAGATCCCATAGGGTTTGTAGAAGGCTATATAAAGAGCGTCATTCATAGAGGCCCAGTTTAAAAGGGGTAATGCCCTATGTCTACTAATGTCGCAGATTACTCATGCTTTATCTTTTATAACTTCCGAAAATCAGTAGGAGAGTGCTTTTAAAACTTGCCACATCAGATAGAGTCCATAAAAATACCGAGGCTTTATAAACAATGTTCATAGGATGATTATGCTAAAGACTTGTGTGACGGCACTACTTGGCCTCGTCTTATTTTTTGGGAATGCCTTTAGCCTTGATGCAGAGGCTGCAACTAAAAAGAAAAAATCAGAAACAAGTGTTTCTCAGTCAAAGAATAAGAACTCGAAAAAGAAAAATAAAAAGAAAAAAGCTCGTCTTGGAAAAGCTAGAAGATACAAAAGATCTGGAAACGGGCCAGACCTTCGTGCTCTCACAACCGAGTCACCAACAAATACAGAATTTACAGAGGCTCCAGGCAATGGAGTTAATCCTGTAGAAACAAAACCGGGGTTATAAGAATGAAACACACACTACTTGTTCTTTTAGTGGCAATGCCAATGACTGTTTTTGCCAACACTATCAGCTTCCGTTGTAAATCTGCTGACATTCAGGGCGTTCATAAATTTGATGCTTCTGGTGTTGTGACTGTTGACGACTTCAACAGAGTTGAAGGAATCGCCAACATTGTGACTGAAAAAGCAGGTGCAACTCAATCAATCCAAAGTTTCGAAGAAGTTCGAGTTGAAGGATACATTCGTCACTTTAATGGCGGTGAAGTTTCAAAAGAGCCGTTTGATCAATTAGTTTTAAAAACAAACGAGCCGTACTTAAAAAATCTTAACTTACTTTTAGATTTTGAAGAGAAAATCGCTTCGAGAATTTCGACAATTGATAACTTCTCTTACCGTTCAAACTGCAAAACTGTAGACACTTTTAGATAATACTTTCCGGGCCTTTGAAAAATTAATTTTCGAAGGCCGTTCTTCCTCTGACAACTCTTTCAACCATTGTATCAAAGACCAATTCCATATCGGTTTTTAGTCCTTCTTGGTTTTCCAGAATATGAAGAGCGCGTGTAATCGCTTCGTATGTAGATAATCTGTTTTCATCACTTGATTTGCGAAGCTTGTAGCGACCAGGCTCTCCAGGTGGAAGTTTCACACACTGAATGCCTGCAAGCCCTGGTTCACGACGGTAAGTTTTGACCGCCTGAGACCATGTCCCGTCAGGAACAATCAGATGAAATTTTTTATCTTTATTGGCCTCCATAAAATGAGCGTTTAATTCAATCGCATCTTCATGGGGAAAAAGATAGATCGGGGATTCCTCTGCGTTTAGTTTTAATGAATCTATTGAAAAAGGTTCATTGGGAAAACCACGCAAAGAGATCTGGCAATTAGGTAAAACAAGTTGAGCGAGATTTGCAGTGTTGGAAGTCAGATGTCTTTCACGGTGATGCATGATGATCGATACGCGTGTCTTAGTTGGCACCTCGCGGATGATGTCGCAAAAACATAATGACTTGTGAATTTTACAGCGTAAGCAGCGCTTGCCTTGTGTGGATCTACGCTTGTTCATAAAGAACTTTAGCTTCAGCATCGATGCGCTCGATGGCCGTTTTTAGAACCTGGTAACAGTGATCTTTTAAACGATCAACATCATCTAAAGTCATGCCTGCAGTTTGTATCGGTTCAAGAACTTCTTCAATAACCACACCTGCACGCCACTTATTTAAATCCATTGTCTGAATGTAATTACTCCAGGCAACTGGAACGATGGGAACTTGAGCTTTAATAGCAGTAACAAAAGGACCTTTTTTAAATGGTAGAAGTCCACGTCCTCTTGAACGTGTTCCTTCTGGCATAATCCAGATTGAAAGATTTTTTTCTTTGATGCTTCTTGAAGCAGTATCCATTGTCCCGAAGGCGCTTCTTTTGTTCCCACGGTTGATCAGGATGTTTCCTGAGAGCCAGTAGAAAATTCCAAAAAACGGAATAAAAAGAATCGATCTCTTTCCAATCGTCACAATTCGCTCAGCGATCATTTTAGAGCCTAAAATAATATCCAGGTTGTCCTGGTGATTACTGATAAATACACATGGGCGCTCTCTTAATAAAATCTCGCGGTTTCTTACGATGATATTTAGACCTAGAATTTTATCCCCGTGTTTGATCAGGTTCGCTGTCAGCATCAAACTTTTTGTGTCAAAAGGTTTAAAAAGAGCGCGAAGTGTTCCAAGTGTGGCCGCAATAACCACCCAAATGGCAAAAAGTGTAAGTCGAATAATTTTTAACATAGGGGGCATTTTTGCATAAAAAACACGCGAATTAAAGGGGAGATCTGGTCAAATCCCTAGTGATAACGACGCGTTTTCAGGGAGAGTGTGCGCTTATCAATATAAGTCTGGGTGATTTTTGCGTCTTTGTGATTTAAATAATCGCGAACAAACAATAAATCTTTGGACTTCATATAGAGCTCAGTGGCGCAGGCCTTTCTGAAACTATGGGGTGTGATTTTGGTCGTTGTTTGGTTGTCGGGGATAGCGCGCTCAATGATTTTTATAATCTTGTTGTACATCGCTTTGGAAGAGTAAGGCCTCCCCTCTTTGGTTTGGAATAAAAAATCTCCGACTAAGTTTGTGTTTTCCAGATAAAAATTGAGATTTTTAAAAATCAATTCATCTTTTTGAATCACTAATGTGTGCACGTATCCACCTTTGCGATCGAAGGTGATTGTCCGCGATGTTTTATCGAAATTTGAAATTTTTAAACTGCAAAGCTCACTTAAGCGGATTCCGCCATAGTATAAAAGATATAAAATCAGGCGCTCGTTTGTCCTAAATGTTTGCTCTTCAATTTTTTTGAAATCTTCTTTAGTGATCATCGTCGTCGGAGTGACGTCGACTTCCTTAAGAGTAATTGCGTGGATTTTGCTTTTAACGGGGTTTTTTAAAAATTTATTGGAAGAGTCTTCGTGTGTTTCTTTCAAATACTCAAAAAAGTTTTTTAAGCTCGATAAATGGCGTCTTCTGGATGAGACACTCATGGCGTCCTGAAAAAAGAGGAGATATCTTTCGGTTCTTTTTTTAAAGACGGCCTTTCCGATTAGATTTTTAAACCAATTTAAAAACCCGCCGTTTTTTTCCGTTGATCCGTCAGGATTTCTGACGATTTCCTGGTGGATTTGGCCCCCATTTCCTAAAAACTCTTTATATTTCCCGATGATTTCGCCATTAACTTTTTCAATTTTGAGCTTCTGATCGTGCTCCAGCCACTGAAAAAATTTAAGCAAATCTGCTCTATAGTTTTTGATCGTGTGTTCCGATTTGTTTAATCGACGAAGATTTTGCAGGTATTCTTCCATCAGAAGATGCGATGGATTTTTAGGGATAGTATCTTTATTTTGAGCGGTCGTCGTCAGTTCCAATCTTTTTAAATCCTTTTAAAAATGATCGTCCAGAAGCTAAAAAAGCTACATATAATTTATATTATATGTAGCTTTTGGTATTTAAGTCAAAGATATTGTTGATTTTTTCTGTAATGGCTAATTTAAGCCCAAAATATCGTCCAACACTGTGTCTGAGTCGCGTGAATCCTTAGTCGCCTCAGTATTTTCTGCATTTTCCATGTCGTGATCAGCATCTGTCACGCGCAGGTCGTATGAGCGATCGGAAATTCTCGATTGAACGCGAGTTAGTTCATTATAAAGAGCGCGGTAGTTTAGCTTCCCATATTCGTAATCAACAGCTTTGATATCTTTTGCCGTCATTTCGACTTTTAAATAGATCAGTTCTTCTAATTGCTCTTGTGGGAGTAGAGAAATCAGGAACCCAACTCCGATTTTGTCGAAGATTCCGTGCTCGTTAAGTTTAACCAGCTTCTTAGTCATAATCTCAGAATCGTCTTCTTTGTTCTGAAGGATCGTGTAGATGTCGGAAGCCAGGTTGTGAAGACGTTCTTGTTTAATGAAGCGACCGATGAACAGGAAGTCTTTTAAACGCTCCCATGCCGTGTTTTCTTCACTGTCATCTAAGATGTGCTCTTTTTTCTTCTGAACTGTGTAGGCGATTAAACGTTTATCGATTTCAGCAAGACTATAACTCTTAAGGTAGTTAAAGCCCTGGGCCTTAAGAACCAGTTGCATATAGATGCGGGCATCTTTTTTATCTACACCAGATTTCCAGGCATCAAGGTCGATCTTGTCACCAAACATCGTTGGAACTTGTCCGATCATGAACTTTTGAACAATTCTTTGCTCCTTTGAGCTTAAGAATTTATCTTTGCGCTCAAAAGTTACACCGTAGTCCGGGTTTTTTGCTTTTGTGTTTTCAGCATTCAGGCGCGGGATAAGGGCGAAGTTGTTTTGGAAGCTTTGGTCTTTAAGGTCAAAGATCCACTTTCCAAACTTCTGCTCCATATACTTTGAGTATGTAGGGTAGAAGAACTCCAGGTTGTTTTCATTCTTATCGATGAACGTCACCTTGCTTTCTGTGTAGGCCTTATCTTTTTTGTAGCTCATGAATAAAAGGGCCATCTTTAACTTGTTTGTGTGCCCTTGGTAGTCAGTGAATCCTTTGAAGATTCTGGTGATACGACGATCTTTTGGGTCTAGTTTTTTGTCTGCTTCAAAAACTTTTTCCGCTTTTTCAAATGAAGACACAAGTTTGTCTTTTAGTTCAGAAGCATCAAGCTTGTTGATAACAACAACGTCTTTAAACTTTAGAGTCGTCTTTAGGATTTGGTCGTAAGCTTCTTTTGCTTCTGCATTTTTTAAATCGAAAACGTAGTCTACGATAAACTGCGCTCCAGGGTTAACTGAATATCCCATTTGTACCAGGTCGCGGTCAAAGAGACGGTCGATTTGACGGTCAAGCACTCTCACTCCAAAGAATTTAAATGAAACACCCGCTCCAGCAGTTGTTCCGCGGTCGTATCCACGACGAGAAATCATTTTTAAACGAACGTGAGTCTCATCAACTTTAAAGACCTGAACGATAAACTCTCCACTTAGAATCCAGTACACACCTGCATTTGCACTCACTACAACTGGAGTTACAGTTGAAGTTGAAACACCCGCTTGAACAGCGATGTTCAATGACGCTGGCATAGAAACGAAATCACCAGGTTCTAGATTTTTAAGAGCTAAATCAGCTGAGAGTGGAAGTCTTTTTGGACTGTATGGTAAGGCCTTTAGAGCGGCCTTTTTTTCTTTGAATTGTCTTACGAAGAAAAAGCTGTTTTGACGGTTAACTGAGAACGAAAAAGGAAGTTCAACAAAATTCTCGACGATATCGCCGACGTTAATGTTTGCTTTTAGATCCCACTTATCAATTCTTGTATAGTATTGATCCTGATAAGAAGCTTCAACTTCATAGCGGTATTTACCGGCGATGTTTACACCTTGAACAAGGTCAAAATCACCGAGGTCAGCGCTGAAGTTGATATCGAGATCAGCAACTTCTTCGCGGATTTTTCCGGGAATGTCCTTCTTTTCAAGGTAATCGCCAAGTCCGGCATTGGCCGTTTGGGCGAAAGTGACAGTAAGAATCGACGCTAAAAATAGAGCTAATTTAAGCTGTTTCATAAAGTTTTCCTTCGAGTGTATAGGGCATACTAACTCTTTGTGGCGCTGTGTGCCACGTTTGAGGGAGGAGTATGTATTTTTTACTATGTGGTGCGAGCGTCTTTTGCTAAAATCTTTGAAGTCATGAGTTTATTAGACCCACTTCTAGCGATCGCCACCGATCCTTTAGCATTTTTCCAGTTCTTCGGCTACTGGGGACTGGCCGCAATTTTATTTGCGGAGGTAGGCCTTTTTGGATTTTTCCTACCTGGAGATTCACTACTTTTGACCCTTGGTCTGATCTCGGCCAAAGGGGATATCGATATCAATGTCCTGATTCCATCGCTTCTAGTGGCCACTATCTTAGGGGATCATTTCAGCTACTTCTTGGGCCGCAAATTCGCCGATTGGACCAGAAGAAACATGAATAAAATTCTCCTGGAGGAAAAGCACCTAGAGATGGCCCACCAGTTCTATTTGAAGCATGGCGGGAAGACCATTCTCTTCTGTAAATTTATCGCCTTTGTCCGTACCTTCGCCCCATTCATCGCGGGGACCAGCAAAATGAACTACCTTAAATTCACTCTTTACGAGGTGGCAGGAGCTGTCATCTGGGTAGTGGGAATTGTTGGGGGAGCTCATTACCTTGGTAAAACAGTCGACTTTGACATCACAAAGTACTTCCATTACTTTGTCATTTTGTTGATTTTTTTGCTTATTTCGCCATTTTTCTTAAAATTCTTCAAGAATAAGCGATAATAGAATCATAAAATATTTATTGTGTAGAACTGTTAAATCAAGGGGATTTGATGAAGAGCCCAAACGCACTTAAACCTGACTTACGACTAACCCTAAAGGATGGTGTCCATCGCGAATTCCGTTCAGATGATTTCTGGAGAGTGATTCCGGCATGGAAAGATGTCTCTAAGGAAGAGTTCGGCGATCATATGTGGCAGCTGAAAAACTCAATTAAAAAAGTAGAGCAGGTAAAAACTGTTTTAGGTGAATTATGTTCAGAAGAGTTTTACCAAGACATGCTTCTTGGACAACATAAGACACCAATGAACATCAGGATCACTCCTTATGTATTCGCGCTGATTGACTGGAAAGACCCGGTTAATGATCCGCTTAGAAAACAATTCCTTCCGATTGGTTCTCAATTCTTAGAAGATCACCCGTACTACGAAGCAGACTCTCTTCACGAAGATGTAGACGCTCCGGTTCCGGGTCTGACTCATAGATACTATGATAAAGTTCTTTTCCTTCCGACGACCATTTGCCCGGTTTACTGTTCATACTGTACGCGTTCACGCTTAATTGGTGGATCGACTGAGACAGTTGAAAAGGAAACATACGGGGTCAATGCCGCGAGAATGGAAGCTGCTTTTGAATACATCAGAAACACTCCACGTGTTGAAGACGTGGTTATCTCTGGTGGTGACGCTTTCATGTTAACTGCAAAACAAATCACACTGATTGGTGAATCACTTTTAGATATCCCACACATCAGACGTATTCGTTTTGCCACAAAAGGGATTGCGATTTTCCCTCAGAAAATCACATCTGATCATGAATGGTTTGAGGCGCTGGCCGCTGTTCATAAAAAAGGTCAAGCGATGGGGAAAGCGGTGTTTGTTCACACTCACTTTTCTTCTCCAAAAGAAATCACGATCTACTCAAAAATGGCGATGGATAGATTATTCCAGGCCGGCATCATCGTAAGAAACCAAGCGGTTCTTCAAGAAGGTGTTAACGATAACATCAACGACATGGTTCTTCTGATCCGTCAGATGGAATACATGAACGTTCAGCCATACTACGTTTATATCCACGATATGGTTCCAGGATGCGAGCACTTTAGGACAACAATTGCTGAAGCTGTCGCTCTGGAAAAAGCAATGCGTGGAACGACTGCAGGATTTAACACACCAACATTCGTGTGTGATGCTCCTGGTGGTGGTGGTAAACGCCATATTGCTTCTTACGAGTATTATGACCAGGAAAACGGGATTTCAGTTTGGACAGCACCAAACGTAAAACCAGGCGAAGTCTTTTTCTATTTCGATCCAATCAGAAAGCTCTCACCAGAAGCTCAAGCTCGCTGGGCCGATCCAAAAATGAGAGAGCAAATGATTGCTGACGCTAAAAAGAAGGCCGGATTCTAATTTATGTTTAAAGAACTTCAGGAAGTCGCAAAGCTCATCCAACAGGTTGAGCAATGCCTTCCTGATTGTCAGGATTTGGTTAGGACAGAAGTTCTCACCACCATCACTTATCAAAACGAATCATTTCCCATCCACGCTTTTGTTATCGGATCAGAGGATAAAACAGCACCAACACTAGGGCTCTTTGCCGGTGTTCATGGACTAGAGCGCGTAGGCACGCATGTGCTTTTGGGATTTTTAAAAAGTTTTTTCACTCAATGCCAGTGGGATACTTCTTTAAGAGAGTCTCTTAAAAATTTCAGGATTGTTTCTATTCCCATTATTAATCCCGTCGGGATGAAACTGCTTCGCCGCTCAAACGGCAACGGTGTCGACTTAATGAGAAACTCTCCGGTCGAGGCCGATAAAGGGCCTTGGTATAAAATGTACCGCGGTCACCGTTATGGGCCTAAGTACCCATGGTACAGAGGAGTTGCCGGGCAACTTGAGGCCGAAAATTATGCGGTCTCTGAGTTTGTAAAAAGAGAAATGTTCCCAGCCAAGATTTCCATGGGGCTCGATTTTCACTCGGGGTTTGGACTAAAAGACCGTCTATGGTTTCCTTACGCCAAAAGCTCTGAGCCTTTTATGTTTAGGGATATCGTCGATCGCGCGGTGGACTTATATGAGAACACTCATCCTCATCACATCTATAAAATTGAGCAGCAATCCGATTCCTATACAACTCACGGAGATTTGTGGGATTACCTATTTTTTGAATCGAGAAAATCTCATCCGGAAAATATTTTTATTCCATGGACACTGGAAATGGGGTCGTGGAGCTGGCTTAAAAAAAATCCTATTCAGCTTTTTTCTAAACAAGGTTTTTTCAATCCGGTGGTTGAACACCGTTTTCAAAGAACTATGAGACGCCACTACATCCTGATTGAATTTATCACCAGACTAATGCAAAACACGGATGCCTGGGTGATTAAAAAAGAGGAGGCATAAGATGCGCGCTCTTTTTTTAAGAGGACTCACTCGCGAAATCGCCCACTGGAACGGCCTTCCAGAACTGTTTTTTGAAAAAACGAAAATCCCGGTTCTTTCTCTGGATCTTCCCGGGGCCGGAATGTTTCATGAAATGACTTCTCCTCGCGATTTAGATTCTTATGTGGAGTTTCTTCGTCAAAAAGTCGGCAAGGGAGACCCGCTCATTTTAATTGGGATTTCAATGGGGGGAATGATCGCTCTTCGCTGGTCTTTATTGTACCCTGATGAAGTCTGCATGGTTTTTACTATCAATTCATCGGCAAAAAATCTCTCGGGACCATTGAAGCGTTTTAATTTAAAAGAATGGAGAGTTCTTTTAGAGATTCTACTTACTAAAACAGTAGAAAAAAAAGAAGGCCTGATTCTTAATCTCACCACCAACAAATTAGACGCCCAGAAAAAAGCGGAGATCCAAAAGATCTTTGTTCGCATTCAAAGTGAGAGGCCGGTTTCTGTTGTCTCAAGCCTCAACCAACTTTATGCTGCCAGCACTTTTAGAATTACCCAACGCCCGAAGGTGCCCGTAACGGTGATTTATTCAAAAGGCGATCGCTTGGTGGATTCAAGTTGTTCGGAAGAGCTCATTAGGCTTTTGGGCGCCAAAAAAGCTGTGCATCCGGACGCCGGTCACGACCTTCCCCTGGACGACCCCCAATGGCTTTTATCGGAATTAGCGAAGATTCCATAATTTCAGTACGATTTAAGTGAAGTATTCCTTCGGGTTTATTTAATAGATTTTCCCGGTAGTCCTGTTACATTTTAAGGTGAAGAATTGTTTACTATTTTTGACTTGGTAATCTTGACAGTAGAGAGATTGCTCCCAAAATATAAACATTAAAACTTATTGGAGAAAATAATTTATGAAACGTTGGCTCATCTTTGCGGCCGTATCTTTAGCGATCTCAATCACAATTAGCGTGATCATGTCTGCCCTGGGTATTGGTCATTACATCTCTCAAGGGGGAATTCAGTACGGCTCTCTTATGGCGTTCTGTCTTCTTTGGGGTATGGGTGGTTCTTTTATCGCTCTTTTACTTTCAAAACAAATGGCGAAGTGGACTATGGGTGTTCAAATCGTCACACTTGATGGTCCTCACAGAGGGATTGTTGAGAAAGTTCACCGCCTTTCTCGCCGTGCAGGTTTAACAGAAATGCCGGAAGTAGGTATTTATCAATCAATGGAAGTAAACGCCTTTGCTACTGGTAGATCGAGAAACTCATCTCTGGTGGCAGTTTCAACCGGACTTCTAAGCAGAATGAATGATGCTGAAGTTGAAGGTGTTCTTGCTCACGAGGTTGCCCACATTGCTAACGGCGACATGGTGACGATGACTCTGGTTCAAGGTGTAGTGAACGCCTTCGTTATGTTCTTCTCAAGAATTGCGGCCTTCGCTATTTCTCAGGCCCTAAGAGGAAATAGTGACGATGAACGCGACTCAGCTCCAAACCCATTCGTGAATATGGCGCTGGTTTTTGTTTTTGATATCATCTTCGGTCTTTTAGCAATGCCAATCGTGGCGTGGTTTTCTCGCTATAGAGAGTTCCGTGCCGATAAAGGTGGAGCTGATTTAGCTGGACGTGAAAAAATGATTGCTGCTCTTGAGTCTCTTCAAAGAGCGTACCCTCAGCTTGCAGCGGAAGGAAATAACGGCGACGGGAAAGCTGACCCGAACTTCAGGTCTATGCAGATTTCAAGCAAGGCCGGTGTGATGGCACTATTTTCAACTCACCCTCCATTAGAAGTGAGAATTGAAGCTTTAAGAAGAGGATCTGTTTAATCTAGTTTTAACGGAAGTCGTGAGAGAGTTTTTTGGTAATCGCTGATAAGCTCTTTCATGACTTCTTCCACACTCGGAACGTCTTTAATTAAACTAACAATCTGACCAATCTCTAACTCTCCGGCCGCTAAGTCACCATCGAGCATTCCCATTTTCGCACGGTACTTACCCAGGTGTTCGTTGAGTTTATTTTTTAACTCTTCACCGGTGAAGGTCTCCTCAATCGTTTTAATTTCCAGAGAGAATTGGTTTTGTAAAAGCCTGACGGGAACAGTCTTTCTCATCATGATTTGCGTAGAATGGGGGAGAGCTTCGAGAGCGAGTTTTTTAAAGTTCTCATGAGCACTTGATTCGCGGGTCATAAGAAAGCGCGTGCCCATCTGAACCCCGTCAGCTCCTAAGGCCATAGCAGCGGCGATAGAGCTTCCAGAAGCGATTCCTCCAGCGGCCATTAGAGGCAGAGAGATCTTTTCTCTGACTTGTGGAATAAGAGTCATTGTAGTGATTTCTTCGCGCCCGTTATGGCCTCCGGCCTCAAAGCCTTCAGCAACAATGCCATCAACTCCGGCCTCAGCGCATTTGAGAGCGAGCTCAGGAGAACTGGTCACGTGAACAACGATGGCGCCTTTTTGTTTTAAATAAGAAGTGAACTTCTTTGGGGAGCCGGCAGAAGTAAAAAAGATTTTGACCCCT
This sequence comes from Bacteriovorax stolpii, assembly GCF_002872415.1. GTDB lineage: Bacteria > Bdellovibrionota > Bacteriovoracia > Bacteriovoracales > Bacteriovoracaceae > Bacteriovorax > Bacteriovorax stolpii. The sequence continues at coordinate 1,886,857 of NZ_CP025704.1, forward strand.
AAATCCAAAGCGCAGTCGATTTGTTCCTGAGCTTTTTCATACAACAAGGGGACGTTGACGCCAAAAGGTTTTTGAGTGAGTCCCTGGACCTTTAAAATGTGCTCTTTAAGAAGATCAGGCTTCATAGAGCCCGCGCCAATTAAACCTAATCCTCCGGCGTTTGAGACGCTTGCTGCGAGCTTTGCGCCTGAGACCCAGACCATTCCGCCCTGGATAATAGGATATTGAATACCAAAGAGGTCAGTGATTCTATTTTTCATAGTTCTAGAGTAACTGATTAAACTTTTTTAGGAAAATACAATCTGACGATCATTCCCGACTGATCCAAGCGGCGCGCCCATTCAACCTTGCCGTGAAGGTTCTTCATGTTTTGCATCATGATCTCTTTGCCGATTCCGTGCGGGATAATAGAGACGTCATTAACAGATGTGTACTCATCTTGTTGCTGCTTGCCAGTACCATTGTCAACGATCTCATAAATGCAGTGAGTGCCATTATCCAAGAGCCTGATGATGGCCTTGGTTGATTGTGCTTTTACTGAATTATCAAGAGCGTTTTCGATGACCTGAAATACTTGCTGGATGTTGAGTTCAATATGGAAGAGGTTTTGTGGTTTGTAGTCGCGGGTTTCGTTTTTAATTTGCACAGGAAAAAGAAGCTGGGCAGTTTCTGTGAGGAGATCCATCTGTCGGATGAGCTCCTGGGGAGTGTACATAATAGGAGGATACTCATTTGTCTGTTGGAGCTCTCTGTAGGCATCGTTGATGAGTTCAGAAATTCTCACAAGGTTAGTTCTGATTGGGTAGAACTCCTCTTCGCCATACTTCTTGGATAAAAGCGCAGTGTGACCTGAAATTAAGGTCAATTTATTTCTTATATCGTGTAGATAAGTCAGCATGTGCTTTGCATTCTCCGGGGTTCTATTATATTACCCTAGTATTCCTCCAGGAATGAGTCAAGAGAGGAGAGTCCTTGCCTAGTTCAAAAACTATTTAGCCTGTTTTACGGGCCTTAATTAAATACTTAGTAGCTGCCATCACATTGCAATCGTCTTGCATTTCATTCAAGTATGCCCTGCTAAAGTCTAGGTATTTATTTTCGTCGGGAAAATATTTAGAGAGATGCCCTTTTCCTTGTTCAAGTCTCATGCGGTTATTTTCCATTTCTAATTTCAGGCGTTCACCTTTAAAGAAGAAAGTTTCAGCATCCCAGGCAATGTCTTGAAAGCCATTTTGTTTTAGGAATTGAGGGATCTTGCGGGCAATCTCAAAATCCTGAGGGAGTTTGGATTTTAGTTTTTTGAGATCTTGGTTTAGGGAATCGTCTTTAGTGTAGAAGTTAAAGAAGATGTCATCGAAGTTAATGATATAAATCAGGCCACCGGGTTTAAGGATGCGGTTTAATTCTTTGATGATGTTAACCGGGTTTGGTATGTGTTCGTAAATGTAGCGGCAGATAATAATATCGTATGTATTACTTGCAAAATCTGTATTTTCAAGTGAGCGCTTAAAAAGGTGAACTTCTTTTTGTGAATTAAACCTTGCTTGCGCCTGCTTAATTCTTTCTTCTGAAAAATCTACTCCGTGAATAGATTTCATTCCTAGAGAAAGGAGTTTCTCAATAACATTTCCGTTTCCACAGCCAGCATCGAGAATAAGGGCTTCAGGGTTCCACTGAAAATGGGCAAGTTCTTTGTCTAAATCGTAGACATCTATTTTATTTTGAAAGTCTAACCTCATGTTTTCATCTGTATGTTCAATAAGGTAATTTTTCATTATTTTTTTTCCCGTTATAATATTCAAACCCAATAGCCTATATTGTATGCTAATTGGAATTTTTTGTCAGGAGGTAATATTGTTCCACGATAAAAAAAAATTCAAGGTAGTAGTGATAGATTATCCTATTTTCACCTTGGATGATCCATTTTGTTCAAATCTTTTAGGCAAGGCCTTGAAGATGAAGTTCGATGGATATGAAGCGGCCTATGGCAATAACATCTTGCCGCTCGATAAGGCCGATTTTTTTGGAACTCATATTATTTTCTGTGAAGAAACACCAAATGAATTAATCCCTATCTTTGCTTATAAAGCGACACCTCTTAACAGGTGTCTGGATAATTATTTTGAATTTCCGGGGCTCTCTTTGATGAAATCAGATGGTGACCCGAGTTGTGTTGAGGAGATTAACCGCATTATTGCAGAGGTTAATGCTCCTGAGCTTATTTCTTTTGATTCGTCATGGGCACAAAATTTGGATTACAGGCAGGATCCGGAACTCAAGGAATGGCTTAAAGAGGTTATGATGATGGTGATTGTAAAGCACCACGAAGAATTCAATATCCCTCACATGATCACTTGTGGTGTGGTGAAAGTTAAAACGGATCAGTTCTTTTTAAAAATTGGTTTAAACAAACTTAATGATAAGGCCCATTTTTATCAGAAAAACTTAAAAGGGTCTGAAGCCGTTATTTTTTACAACAATAAGTTTTCATTGATTGCTAATCAAATGGCCTTTAAGCATGCTGGATTGTGGAGAAATAAATTACTGATAGATGGTCTTAGAGTCAGAGAGCTTAGAGCGAGAGGCGCGGCCTAGGGATTTAAATGGGGTCATGTCCATTAGGTAGCGGTTTGTATTGTCTCCATTTTGAAGAGAGGCAATCTGAGTGATGGGAGAGTTGAGCCCATACTTGTAATAAGTCATGCTGGAGATGACTCCCATTCTGGTCAAGCAGACCTCGCGGTTTCCGAATTCCGTAGAGTTGATTTTCATTTCTTCCAGAACATGCTTTCTTGGAATGGCATCAATGATGACGTGATTGCCAATAATGCTGTCGATTTTGTAATGATAATTTTTATCAAAGAGATGAGTGCATTCTTCAAAAAAAGTACTCACGACATCTTCAATTGTTTTTGGAGTTGTCAGTTTATTCTTTAGGAAATCGCCACTGACGACATGGGGAGTTTGTTGTCCCATGGCCTTGTACTCTTTGTCTGAAAACTTATAAGTGTTATTTAGGTAACCTACAATGTCTGAGATGAGGTTTACATTCACCTTTTGCTCAGATCCATTAAAGATCTCATCAGTGAGGTTAAATTTACGGATTAGGTTAACCTTGGCGCGAAAACCTCTGACCATCTCCAGGTAGCTGATGATGTTTTTAACCGGCTGAAGCTCGCTGTAAGTGGCATAAGTATAGCGCTCGGGCAGCATAGTCTGCCCGGTGCTTGATTCGATTTTGATTTTGAATTCTTGTTTTAGCAGGTCTTCAAAGTGAAAGTTCATGCGCTCAGAGAACTCGAAAACACAATTTAAGGGAAGGAAAAAGGCCCCTTTTCTGTGTTTTAAATAATCCTCATAGGATAACCCCAAAGTTTCAGCAAACTCCTGATCTGTAAGAAGGAGACTGTCTTTGATTTTTTCCAGATTGCTCCAGAAAATCTGGGCTTCATTAAGCATAGAGGACTTGCCATCTCTGATCTTTTTTCACTTCCGTGATTTGCGGAGCTGAAACTTTTACGTTTTTTGTCGCTTTCATAATGTGGTACGGGTACAGGAAGTTGTAGTTCATTACCAGGTCTGACTTTTCAAGCGATTTGACGAATGGAAGGTTTTTCTTTTTAAGGTTGATGAAGTACTCACCCTTGTTTCCGAATTCGTATTCAAGGATGTTATCGTTGTCATTATTGATAATAGAGAAGATGCCATCAGATGAATCCAGTGCCATAAGATCCTTCATTTGTCTTCCAAGCGCGTGCTCAAAGTTCAGGTCTAGAAGAGCTACTGACTTAGCGTTGATTTTATTTTCTTCAAGGAAAGAGAAGAAGGTATCAGCAAACTCAGTTGTCAGCGGGTGGTTTAAAATGAAGAAGATCTCTTTTGAGATTTTGTTGTCTTTTAAAAACGACTCAAATGATTTGCTGTGGTTTTTCATCAGGAAGTCATAAAGAGGGCGAATCTTTCTCACATTGAAGATGTAGTTATTTTTTGAGAAGTCAAAACCTGGGGCCAGTGATGAACCTTCAGTTTTTAGCTTTTGGAAAGCGGCCTCATCGAATTCCACACCACTGTATGTGAAGCAGTATGGGTCCTGGATGTTGAATGCTCTTAGGAATCTAAACCAAAGGCCAAGCTCCGGGCTCATAGCTGCGGCTTCAATTTTAGAAATCGTTCCTTGGGTAACGCCTAGGATAGCTGAAAATTCTGTCTGCTGAAGACGGTGGAATTTTCTTGTTGATTTAAAAAGGGCTGCGATGCTGTAGTTTGATTCTTTACTTACCATAACTGACTCTCGTGTTGTTTAGTGTTCACATTATTTAAAATATATTTCTTCTCAAAAACGTTTTTAGCAAAATCCGAAAGCATTTTATTAAACACTACACCTCTTTCAATCTGAGGTGAATGGCCCGCATCGATTTCTTTTATCTGAGTGTTTGTTAACTCACTAGAAAACTCGCGTCGGATATAATCATTATTAATCAGGCTTTCTTTACTTGCCACTAAAAACATGACATCGCCATAAAAAGAATTGATCAAGTTTATTTCGTCTTCGTGGATGTTAGATATGACGTCAGCCAAAATACCAGTGCGAAAACGTGGATCACTCTTTAAAAAATCTTCTGTCGCCAAAGTTTTTTGAGCGCCGGTATAGTTCAATTCCGTCATTAAAAGTTCGATTTCCGCTGCAGTTGGGTTCTCAAGAGTGAGGGCAACACCATTAGTATTGCCTGTAAAAGCACTAACATCAAAAGGTTTTTTCAGTGGAGGCGTACCAAAAAGAAAAAGTCCGTCAGGGTTAAAATTTTTTAATACGTTAATTGCTACGTGGCCGCCTAAGGAGTGCCCTATAAGTATAATATTGTTTAGTCTTAGGGCCTGGATAAATTCTGAGATGATTATTCCGAACTGTCTTAAACTGTAGGTTCCTTCTTTTGACGACTCTCCATGACCTGGAAGGTCTACAAAGATAAGACGAAAATTCTTCAGTTCGTCCGAATCCATTTGGTTAGAAAAGGATCTGAGACTGTGCGAGTTCCCGTGGATAAAAAGAAGAGTTCGCTCCTGCGATTCATTTTTTTCAACGTAATGAATAGACTGTCCATAGGCCGTAAATTTCTTCATAAGGAATCGTCCCGTTTTGGGCGTGATTGCCCAGGGTTATTATTCCTTTGTGAATCAGTTTAGGAAAGACTTTTGTAATTATTTCTTCTTTTTTAAGGTGCGCTCAAGGGCCTTAATGATAATGGCCACATCGGGGCTTGGGTAACGCCTGAATAACTCTTCCGTGATTGGTTTAGGTTCCCCGCCGTTTTCCTTAAAGCGCATCAGCTCCAAAACGAAATGGTGGGCAACAATAAATACTTTTGAGAGGTCAGGGAGCTTCTCAATGGCGTTAGAGAAGCCTTTTCCATTGAAGGCCCCATGGTGGTGACGGATGATCTCATCGGCCCCAACGGGTGCTTCCGGGTGATTTTTAATCAATTGGGCCGCTTCGTTGGCGTGGTTAAAGACCAGGTCCCAGTCAGATTCATTCAAATGGGCCTTTTCCAGTTCCTCAAATGAATTAATATTGGCCAGGTCATCGCGGTCGGTCAGCATAATGTCATGGAAGAAAGAGGCAAAAGCGATCTTCTCGTTTGAGTTGTTGTCGTTGAGTTTTAGGTTCTTAATCACTTCACAGGCCACAACAGAAGTCATGTGGCTTCTTTGGTAAAGGAGCCCTGTTTTAGAGTTGATAACTTTATGAAGCAGGTTAGACATCTCTGGCGACTTCTCAAAGTTCTTCACCATGTTTTCAATAATGGTGTCAGTCAGCTGAATGGTCTCGCTATTAAAGCCCAGTTTCATAATTTCTTTAGTGGCAATATCATAAGACTCTCCCATGATCTGAATCTTTTGAGTCTCATCCAGATGAGGGGAATCAATCTTGTCTACCAGGCGGTTAGAGAGAAAAATAGCGAAGTTTTTATGGTGCTCTTTAGGAACGTGGAAGAACTCCAGTCCTTGCTCCAAGTAACGTTGAATAGAGTCTTTAGAAAACGAGTCGCCATTATGGATTCTTTTGACGTACTGGAATTCCGTCGGCGATTTTTTAATGCGGATAAAAACGTCACAGTTGACTGTGTCCAGGTTTAAAAAGTAACGAACCGGAACAGCAACGTAATCAGGAACAACTTTTTTGGCCAGGACTTCTTCACTGATTCCCAAAACCTTGGCCGAAGTCTGGATGACTTTTTCCCAGTCTTTATCGCTGGCAATGGCAATAGTGTGGTCGGTGCTTTTTTTTACTGCTCCACCTAAAGTCATAAGTCCGATTTCTAAATTGTTTTCGATAAGGTAGTCGTTGATGATATTGGCCGTGTCTTCACCTTCAATTTGTGAGTTGGTGATGATCAGGTCAATACTTGGCAGGATGGCCAGAAGGCTTAAAGTCTCCTGAGCATTCTTTCGATGAATGAGATCCACACCCAGATACGTTGTCAGGTTGACTGAAAGAAGATCGTTCATCGTTTTGTTGCTTTCGATTAAAATAACCTGGGCCATAAACATCCTTAAAAAAATAACTGAGTTCTCTCTTTTATTTTAACTTAGATGTCTCTTAATTCAAGTGCTTTGGACCGGGAGAGTTCTGCCGAGAGGAGCGGGTCAGTCGTGCCAATGAGGCGCGCCTTGGTCATGGTCTTTTTTTGACCGAAGCCCTTTGCATTCTCAATTTGCCAGCCAGTGGCCAGGAGGGTCTTTCTGATACTGACGGAAGAGCTATAAGTGGAAAGGTAGACTTCCGGGTGTGACATTTTCTTTAGGTCCTCAAACCATTCTACGGTCCAGAGAGTTGGGTTTTTCTTAGGGGAAAAAGCATCCTGAAAGATCGCCGTCATCATAGGGAGTTTGCCCATTTTATAGGCATGGGGAAGAGTTTTTCGGCCATCACCAATATAGACGGTTACTGATAAATAGAGCTCAGGCGCAATGGAGACGCGGGTCTGGTAAGTGTTTTCATACTTAGTAAAGTTGAGTTCTGGAAAGTTTGTTTGGGCCGACCAGAGAAAAAGGTCTTCATCAAGTTCCATCGACGTGTAAGAAAAGTCCTTAAGATTTATTGAGGGGATTTCTTTGGCCGTGGCAATCAGCGCTTTTAAACCCAGCCCAATTCCGAAACCGACATCGAGGACGTGAACGTTTTTGTTTTGAGCTATTTGCTCAGGTATGAAACATCCAGAAATATAATTGTAGAGAGTTTCGTTGTAGGCACCTGAAAGATTGTGGCAAGCCTCATCGAAATATTCAGAGTAAACTGTCAGAGTATTATCCTCAGTCTCAATGATTTTGTAGTTTCCTAATTTTCCCTTAAAGTCCATGAGCATCCATTAATTAATTGTCAAAAATGTCGATAGATATCTTATGAGGAAGTCTATGATCAATCGACAGCTTTACTTATTTTCTACGCTCGCACTTATCCTGTCTGGATGTGGTGGCGGGCAAGCGGGAAGAACCCCGGCTTCGACGTTTTCATCGTCGGCAGAAATGGTTAGTGTCGCCGATTTGACCACAGATCAGAGGGCAATCGCAACAAGAATCTGTTATGCCTATCAATCCAAAAGTGCTAATTTCCGCTCGTCTCTTTATTCAGGTGGGACTTTTAATTTTAGTGTGGACTATAAAGACTGTTCACAGACCAGAAAGACTTATGCCGTCAGTGGCATTTTGCAAGATAGTGGTTCAGGGTTAATTTATAAGTCATCAACGACTCAGGTCTTTGAACCAAATATCCAAACCAACAATTCAGGATTCCTGGCCCGTCTTTGCACTAAAATTCAAAACAATCAATCTATCAGCAATACCGCGACAGAAGGAACCGATCAGGTTCAGATCAACTTCTTTAAAGACACGATGGATGGGTACACGATCAAGTACTTTTCTCTGGATAAAGGTAAGATGGCACAAGTGGGCGCAGAGACTTTTAAAGTCAGGACCCAGTTTAACATTCAGCCAGGGCAAATCTTGGGAATGGATGAAGTCTACGCCGGCTACGAGGCCTGTTCAGGCACCGATAAAGCGGCCGAGCTCTTTCAGTATTTCACTGGTTTTAAGAAGTAATTAATTCTTTTTTTGCTGCTGCTCTTGCAACTTGCTGTTGTATTTGATGAAGCTGTTGTTGATCTCATTAACGTTCAGGTCAATGGTACTGTTGCCTTTATTTTCTTTTAAATCAGCTTTTTTGATTTGCTCTTGTAAGGCCTTGCCTTCGGCGCCATCCATTGTTTTTGCTTCAGCAAATAGGGAAGCCGTGTTTCTTTCGTTTGTGCCGCTCTTTTTGTCGTTTGTTTCCAGATAAGAAGACACGATGTTGTTAAACTGCATTAAATTTGAAAGATCAGATGTTCGCGAAGCCAGGTCATTTCTAATCTTTTCCAGTTTACTGATATCCTGATTGTCGATTTTCCCATCACTACTTGATGTTTTCGTTTCGATTTTCTTTCTCATTTCTTCAATGATGGCCTCTTTTTCATTCTTAAAGCGCGCTAAAATCTTAGACCTGATCTCTTCAATGGACTCCGCACTGGCCGTCAGCTTCTGGATTTCTTCGTCTTTAAATCCTTCTTCCTTCAGGTACTCGCGGACCTTTTCATCATCTTTTAGTTCTTCGGTGAGCATTTCTTCCTGGGCAAGCTGGCGCATCCCCAATTCGGCAAAGGCCACTTCATTAGCTGTTTTGTTGGTGCTTAAAAACTTCTTACAAACTTCGACGTTTTTAATGGTCTTAGTATCCACGTCCATACACTGATCAATTTCAGCGAGGTTGGCCTCATCCGGTTTTTTTAAAGAGTCTTCAACTTCTTTTTTAGTGATCTTTAAAATAGAGTCAGACGATGCTTTTTCACCATCTGTGACGATTTTCATATTGCTGGCGATCTGAGTGGTTCCTTCTTTTTCCAAAGAAGTGTAGAACTCTTTTTGTTTGTCGGCGATCTGGATGTTTTTTCTCGCTGTCTTTACATAGTCAGTGATTAAACAAGCGCGCTGTTTAGAGCGTGAATTGATTGTCTGGCCAGAGTCACCCGCATTTCCTTCACAGACTTGGGCCACATTAAAAATACAGCTCGTCCATTTTCTCGAACTGGCCGTGCCGGAAGCAAGGTCAAAGGTTGTGCTCTTAATAGATTTAAGATTGGTGTCTCGGTCTTCTTTGACTTCGTCCATTTTCTCTCTTAGAAGACATAAACCTTTGTCACAGCTTTTTGGGTCTGTATCCAGGCAGTAAGAAGTAAAAGCATTGATGATGGTTTTACCGAGCTCAGATTTATAAAGGTCGATGAATTTTCTGTGATCGACAGTTACAATAACGTTTTTATCTTTTTCGGCCGCACTAAGCGCCTTGTCAGGGTCGAGGATTTCATCGAGTTTTTTCCCGTAAAATTCACTCAAGGCCTGAACACTTGGGTCGCTGCTATAGTCAATTGAAGCGACTTGCGCGCTCGTCACCATATTCGTTTTACTGCTGGCCGGAGAACGTCCCTCAGTTGGTGCGCTTTTATTGGTGTCGGCATAGGTCTGCATGACCATCTTTTTTAACTCAGGTTTATTTTTGACGTTATCCCAAATACACGTCGGGATATTTTCTGAATAGGCCTGGTTGTTTTTTTTGCATTCTTCGTAGATTGGTTTTACACCCGGGACATCAAGGAGCTTTTGAAGAGAGTCATTCACCACAATATCGCCTTGAACGCCGGATTTTTGCACAGTCTTTTCTTTCTCTGCGGCGAAGGCAAATGAGCTCAGGAGAGTGAATGCCAGAAGAATTGATACTTTCATAGTCCCCATGGGGTTATTGTACCAAACCTATCGGCTATTCTTGTAAAAACTGTATTTTTAGGGGGAAATTCACTGAGAGCTGCCCATTAATGATGGCACTTTCTAAGATTCTTTTTTACCTTTCATAAATCCCAGCCCAAAGACTGGACTCTCAGAGAGTTTTTGGCGTCTTTTATTATATTCTTCAGTCGTTCTGACAGAGGCATGGCCCACGTCTTTTGAAACTTTATACAGGTCAACTCCTGCATCCAGCGCCGATCCAATGTAGCTTGCTCTGGCCGAGTGAGGGGAAATGCGGTGGTTGATTCCCGCCTTTTTACACCATGTTTTAATGATGTAATCCACAGACTTTGGATTGAGTGGCTTGATGATATGTTCTGGCTCTAATGGGTTTTTAGAAGGTCTAAAAATCCAATCTTCCGGATGAACAGCTTCGCCAGAACTCTCCAGATAAGAGATGTATTCCAGGATTATTTCAGCACATTTTGGGTGCACGACTTTAGTGAGTTGTTTTCCACCCTTGGCGCGGACTTCGATAATGTAATGGGAGTCTTTAGTATAAAAATTTTTGCGTCTTAAATTGATCAATTCCGCTTTACGAATCCCAGTCGTAAAAAGCGTGTAGATCACGGCCTTGTGTAAAAGCCCCGGCCCTTTTAAGTCATCAAGCAGTGATAGGAGAGTTCCGATTTCTTCATCGCTCAAATCGTTGGTTGGCTGGATCACTTCCTGGCGCGGACGCTTGATTGAAGAGCACGGGTTAAATTGAATCATGTTCTTTTCAATCAGGAAGTCGAAAAAACTTGAGTTCGCTGCTATCTTACGATTAATCGTTTTGGGTGCCAAATTATTGTCAGTTAACCAATTTCTGAAGGCCACGACATGAACACGCTTGATGTCGTTATAACCGTTAACATCTTTAAAATTGTCTCTTAAAAATTCGAAAAATTGAGTGATATCCAGACGGTAAGATTTGCGGGTGTGAGGCGATTCAAAATTGTTGAAGAATTCATACTCCAATTCAAAGTTGAATGAAGATTCACTTTGGTAAAGCTTAAGAGAACCATTATTTTTTTTCGCTGGAACGTTCATAGTTAACTTAATTATATTCTAGTCGATATGTTTATAAAGAAATTTTAAAATAGGCAAAATTGTCAGTAGGAGAGAGTCATGCCACATACTCAGGAAATTAACATCGCTCTTTGCTTTAGTGACCCCATGGAAGCGATGAATTTTAGCCAAAGGCTAGGGGAGATCTCCCCTAATGTTAACTTTGTTATTGGTAAAAACTTCGATGATTTTTTGAAGTCGATCGCTCGCCTGCCTAAAATTGATTGTTTTGTTATCGAAGAAACTTTTAAAGAATGTTCAGCTGTAGATTTAGTCGATAAATTGAAAAAAAGTCAGCGCTATAAAAAGGCCGTTGTGTCTGTGTGCACATCAAACCTTAAAAAAGTTAATAGTAAATTTCTTGAACTTGGTGTCGATTATATTTTTGACCTGATGACAAGTTTTGACGAAGTCAGCTGTCATTTAAAAAAGGCCATTTATAAAAAACTAACGCCGGTTATTCCCAAAGATTTTAACGTTATGGTCCTGGATAACAGCCCTGAGATTTTAGAGCTGATTTCCATGCATTTAGGCGAACTTGATCACGCTAAATATGACCTGTGTAAAGGCATTCAAGAGGCCAAAATCAACCTGGTCGATAAAGACTACGATATGCTTTTATTGGATTGGAACCTGGATGATGGAACTTGTATCGACTTGATCGAATTCATCAAAACCAGCGCCATTAGCCCGCGCACTAAATCTGCTTTAACCGTGGTTATCACCGGCCGCGATGATGTGGACGATATTATGACGTTGCTTCGATATGGTGTAAAAGACCACATTATCAAACCGTTTGATTTTAACGAATTTGAAGATAAGATTACATATGCCTTAGATAAGCATCTAAAGCGAGGCTAAGAGATGTGCCATGGACAGATGTTTGTGCTTCTGGTCACATAGCCTTTGGGGCTCTACCCGATAACTTCCATTATCGGGTAGACGGTTTCCGGCAGATTTTACCCCTTTTAGTGACCTTTAAAACCCTTCATAAACAAAAAAAGCTAACATTTCTGAGAAAATAAGTTAACAATGTTGGGATGAAATCAGGCCCTCATATTCGCGACATTTCTTCATACGCCGTCATCTCGTTTGTTTTGACCGTGATTTATTATTACGTGGCCCAGTTTTCACTAATTATCACCAAAACTCCCGGACAATCATCGGCGTTTTTTATCCCGTCTGGACTGGCCGTGGGAATCCTGGTGTTTTTTGGCGCCCGGTATCTACCGGTCATTTTTATCGCAAAATTTATCCTGGGCCTGCTTAATGACCGAGGCCTTTACCAAAACCTTATTAGTTGTTTGGCCAGCGTTTCTGAAGCCTATATCGGGCTGTATCTGTATCAGGCGTTTAAAGACATTATTGAAGAACATTTTGAATATCAGTCGAGCTTGATAAGCGTTTCCATCGTGGCCTTATTTGCGCCGATTTTTTCGGCCTTAATTGGCGTGACAAATTTGTATTACCTGGGTGTCATTGCCGAAGATATGTATTTTTCTCATTTTGCCACTTGGTATACGGGCGATGTTTTAAGCATCTTGATTATTCTGCCGGCATTTTTAAGTTTTAAAGACACCAAACATCGATTCTTTGATTTCATAGCGCCTTTTGCAGCCTTTGCAATTACGTATATTTTTAAGTTCCATACCCTTGGCCCATATCTTTTTTTCATTTTCCTGGCGATTTTATTGCCGTGTTTATTAGGCACAATTCAGGGAATTTATTACGCGCTTGTCACAGTCTCATTGGTGCTGAATTGGTTTTTAATTGAGCATGACGGCCCATTTGCAGTGGGAAATTACCAGGAAAACATGACTTCTATTCAGTTCTTCTTATTTGCTCTGGGAATTAGTGCCCTGGCATTGGAAGGATTTAAAAAAACAAGGCTCATTAAGAGTGCGATTGTTCCCCTTTTGGCCTTCTGGGTTTTAACCGGCTCGGTTTATTACTACTATTACACGCAAAAAGAAGTAGATAATGCGCGAATTATTACCAATGTAATTGATGATTTTGAAAACCGTTTAGTTGAAAAAATGGTTTTTTACGAAAATGCCATCAAAGGTGCATCTGGTTTTGTATCGGGTTCAGAAAAAGTAGAGTCTGATGAATGGGATGCATATGCTAAGTCGATCTCTATTGTTGATCAAATTAACGGTATAAAAGGTATAGGGGTTATTTATCCGAAATTAACGAGTAATCGCCCTGCTTTGATTTATCCGGATCACTTAAATGCCACGGGAAATTTTGAAAAAATCATTTATCACCCGGAATTGCGCGAACTTTTTGAACAATCTATCTACCGCAATAGTCCTGTACTGACGCCGGCCATTCAAATTGATCTTTTCGGCGGGAAAAAGGTCTTCACCTCATTTCTTATTACGACTATAAAAAAACGCGACCGTTTTATCGGCTGGGTGGTGGCCGCCGTCGAAATGGAGTCTTTTTTCAAATCACTGGCCGAATCTCGCTATCAACAGATTGATATTGATATTTATGATGGCGACAACAGCTTTATTGAAAGAAAAGTTTATACAAAAATTGTCGATAAACGTTTGAGAAGCTCTGATAATAGCAATCCTAAGTTTTCGACTTTAAATCTGGCCGATCGCACGTTCACTATTGATTGGAATGAAACTCTCCGTTTTATCACCGGGCATGGATCGCAAAACTCGATGCTGATTTTAGTCGGTTCTCTTTTTAGTCTTTTAATCACCGGCTTTATTTTGAATTTAAAACTCATCAGTGAGAAGGCCAATAAAATTGCCGGCAGTAAAACGCTGGAACTCAGAGAATCCGAAGAACGTTTTAAATCGCTTTTTGAAAACTCAAGCGATGCCGTTATTTTATTCAATAATAATGAGATTATTGACTGTAACCCGGAGAGTTTGGTTCTCTTTGGAAAACGCTCGAAGAAAGACCTGCTCAATTCTCCCCTTTATGATTTTTTCGCCATCCGCGACCTGGATTCAACAGAAGATAAAGAGCTCTTTAGAAATAAGGTCCGCGAAGTAAAGTATAAAAAAATGGTAAAATTTGAGTGTTTTTGCCTGCGTGGGGCACTCCCCTTCTTTGCAGAAATGCACCTTCATTACATTGAAGTGAACGATAAATTCATCTATCAAGCAGTTGTACGCGATATTTCTGAACGAAAGAAAATCGAGCAGAATTTAACCAAATCAAAAGAGCTTGCTGAAGATGCGGCCAGAGCGAAATCTAATTTTCTTTCGACGATGTCTCATGAAATCAGGACTCCATTAAACGGCGTCATCGGGATGATTAATATTATTTTGGAAGAAAATCCGAAATCAGAGATCCGTGAAGACCTGGAGACAATTAAGTACTCGGCCGACAACTTACTTCATATCGTCAATGAAGTTCTCGATTACACAAAAATCGAATCGGGAAAAATCGTTTTAGAGAAAAAAGTTTTTAGCCTTAGGTCACTTTGTGAGAACGTTTTAAAGATTCATCGTCCGAAGGCCATGGAAAAAAACCTGAAGCTTTCTATGGAGATTGATCACAAGGTGCCAGACCTGGTGATTGGTGATGAATACCGCAATACACAGATTCTTAATAATCTTCTAAGTAACTCGCTAAAATTCACCAACGAAGGCGAAGTTAATCTCTATGTACGTTTAAAACAAAAAAAAGAAGATTCGTGTATCATTGAATTTAAAGTGTCAGATACCGGAATTGGTATCGATAAAGAAAAACAGCGCGAGATTTTTAAAGATTTTACCCAGGCCGAGAGCGATCATACTAGAAAATATGGCGGAACAGGTCTAGGATTAGCGATTACAAAACGCCTGGTAGAGATCCAAAACGGTAAAATCGATGTCACCAGCGGACCTAAGTCCGGAACGACTTTCGTTTTTACGATCCATTTCGCGATTAAATCGGAACAGCCTATGAGTGTAAGTTCGAATTCTCCTCAAAAAATCCAGGAAAGCTTCCAGGGCCAGCGCGTGCTCTTAGTTGAAGACAACCAGGTTAACATTATTGTAACTAAGAAATTCTTAGAGAAATGGGGCCTTAAAGTTGATGTTGCCATCAATGGCCTTGAAGCTGTGAACCATGTTCGTGCGATTAAATATGACCTGATCCTGATGGATCTTCACATGCCTTTAATGGATGGTTTTGAGGCCACTAAAAAGATCCGCGAGTTCAACAAAGAAACCCCTATCATTGGTCTTTCGGCCGACGTTATGACCGAGAGTGTTTCTAGTCTTCAATCAATTGGGATGAATGATTTTGTGACTAAACCTTTCCGCCCGAATGACTTTTTTATCAAGCTCAAGTCTTATTTTTAGTTTTTAAAAAATGCTTAGGAATCTACGATCTACCTAGTGATGATTATTCATTGACTTTAGTCAGCTATTCCCTTTGAATAGGACTTACACAATCTTTATAAATTCTAACTGTTAACTTGGGGGTAACCTTTGACATTCTCACTATTCACAGCACCAGGAGCTGAGCTATTCCTTCGCTACATTCACTACTTTGCGGGTGTAATCTGGATTGGCGTTCTTTATTACTTTAACTTTATCCAAGGTGAATGGTTCAAAGAACTAGACGCTGACGAAAAAATCAAATCATCTCGTGGTGTAGCTGTTAGAACACTAGTTCCACGCGCACTTGCATGGTTCCGTTACGGAGCTCTTTTCACATTCCTTTCAGGGGTAACTCTATTAGGACTTAAAGGACACGGATTTGGATCAGCAATGTTCCAGACTTCTTGGTGGGCATTCATCGCTACCGGAGCTCTTTTAGGGACAATCATGTTCTTAAACGTATGGCTTGTTATCTGGCCTAACCAAAAGATCGTTATCGCTTCAGCAAAACAAGTAGCAGCTGGTGGACAAGCTCTTCCAGAAGCGGCAGCAGCAGGAGCAAAAGCAGGTCTAGCTTCAAGACACAACACTCTATTTTCTCTTCCAATGCTATTTTTCATGGGAGCTGCTTCTCACCTTCCAGCAAACGTTAACCCAGACTATAACGGGAAAATTCTTGCTCTAGTGATCATCCTTATCGTTGGTCTACTTGAATTAAACGCACTAAAAGGGAAAACAGATACAATCAAGATCACATCTATCAAAGGTGTTGTTCACATGGGGATCTTCCTAACAGCGATCCTTTACGTGGCGATTGAACTTCTAACAAAGTAATATTGAAATCAATGCAGAGATCAATGAAAAGAACATTTTCTATTATGGTGGGAGGGGCAATGCTCCTCTCACTTCTTTCATGCCAAAAAGGTGAGCCGCAAAAACCGCTTTCAACTCTTGAAGCGCGTGGAAAGGCCACATTCATGTCAAACTGTATCGCTTGCCATAACCCTAATCCAACAATTGATGGAAGTATTGGGCCTGCGATTGCCGGATCAAGCTTAGAGTTAGTCACGGCCAGAGTCCTTACTCGCAGCTATCCTCCTGGGTACAAACCAAAAAGAGACACAGAAGTTATGCCGGACTTTCCTCAGTTAAAGGATGATATCCCGGCCCTTCATGCCTATTTAAACAGCTTTAATAAACCTTAATTAGTTTTGTTTTTTGTAAGCGATCAAATCTTCTATCGTAATGATGGGAATGTTGAACTTTGCTGCAAATTCTCTTAGAAGCGCGCCTTTTAAGGCGACACCGTTTTCATCGAGTGTTTCACATAAAACGGCGACCGGTAAAAGGCCTGCAAGTTTCATTAAATCCACTGAAGCTTCCGTGTGTCCAGGGCGCACTAAGACGCCTTCTTCCCATGCGATTAAAGGAAAGATATGTCCTGGGCGGGCAAAGTCTTGAGGGGCAGCTTTTGGATCGCTTAAAGCGCGGATAGTAAGCGCACGATCGTGAGATGAAATCCCGGTGTGCGTTCCTTTTTTTACATCGACAGACACAGTGAAGGCCGTCTCAAACGTTCCCGCATGCTCACGAATCATTAATGGTAGGTCTAGTTTTTTAGCAACTGAAGCCGCCATCGGCACACAAATAAGGCCTCGGCAGTTGTTGATCATGAAATTGACGTGGGAAGTTTCCGCAAACTGCGCGGCCATAATAAGATCGGCCTCATCTTCTCTGGACTCAGAATCACACACCAAAATAAAGCGTCCGCTTTTTAATTCATGTAGAGCACGAGCGAGAGAATCGTTCACAGGAGGTCCTTTTTACGGATGGAAATACGTGTGAAACACCGGCTTCACCACATCCTGACCCTTCTTATAACGCTTATAGAGCTCAAAGTCTTCTTTAAAAAACCCATCCAACACCGCATAAATTTCTTTTGGAGTCATTGGGCGATCGTATTCTAGTGAAGCTTTTTCAACTTCTTTATAAATCGCCTCACCAACTTTATCCAGGGCCATAAATAATTCCAATTGCCCAGGATTCATATTAAGCGGGAACTTGTTTTGAAGGAATTTACGGACAACCGGAAGCCTTCTTAAAAGCCAGAACGTGCGGGCCTCGGCATCCATTTTAAAGCTAGGATCAAACTTGTAACCAGCTTGGTCCATACGCTCGAAAATCTTTGTCAAAATAAAATCCTTTAAGCGCGACTCTTCCATTTTTCTTGGGTTTCTCCACTCAGCAACCAAATCAAAACGCGGGTCAAACTGAATGTCTCCTGGAGCGAAGACTTCCATATTGGCAATGTTGTCTTTGTTGGCCGGAACACCAATCGTATTTAAAAAGGGAATGATTCCTGGAGAGAATTTCGATTTAAACTTCGGGATAAAGTCTTCATTTGGCATCGCTGCCTTAAAACCAGAGCTGATGATCTCAGAGCAAAAAAGTCTTTCGTTATCTCTGAAATCCATTGAGAAATCGTATTCTACGTTCTTTTTGGCCAACTGATTTTTTAAGACGCGGTCGTGGATGTTTTTTGAAGCTTGCTCAGAAATCTGCGCATCATTATACCTAAAAACAACTGAACGCGCATTCTTGGCACTGACGTGCTCAATTAAAGGCTCAACCACACTTCCAATTTCAATGTGAGCTTCAGTCGTAGAGAGCTCTTTTGTCTCCGGGTCTTTATAGACAAAACTTAAGTGCGAAAACTGGTAATCATTTACCCCAATGCGGGCAATGGCCGCAGAAGAAAAAGCATTCCCGCGCGATAAAATCACGTCTCCAGATTGCAGGTCTTCATAAGATTTAAATTCACCCGCAAACTTTGGATTAATCAGAAAATAGGGAAACTCTCCTTTCATACTGACATATTCAGAAGGGGCATTGGCCGCTTTTTCCATGCGCATTTCAATGAGGTAATCTTCCACATAACGAAGCCCGCGGAAAACATCCGTCGCACTTCTTAAGCATTCAGTATCGCTTTCAAATCCCTTAAGGGCCTCTTTGAGCGCAAGCCTTGCGGAAAATGAAGCATT